>NZ_CAKLDI010000001.1:0-718956 GCF_921293875.1 Vibrio stylophorae | reverse complement strand
GCACTTTATCTTCCTCTTCACCGCGCGCAGTTAGCATTACCACAGGAATATGACGGGTATGCTCATCACGTTTGAGGTTTTTTATCAGATTGATGCCAGAACCACCCGGTAGCATCCAATCCATAATAATTAGTTCAGGATAGGGCTCGCAAAATTGCGCCTGCGCACTATCATAATCCTCTGCTTCCACTGCTTGATAGCCGTTCTGTTCGAGCACAAAGCACAACATCTCGCGAATGGGTGCTTCATCTTCAACTACTAAAATTCGTCTTGCCATGAACTTAACTCGCCTTGTTGTTCGATTACGCGATGCATTATGGTTTTTCTTTATGACATTTTTGTGGCACCTGAAAACAAATTGTCACATTTTGCCCCGCATCCGCCAACGAAAAAAGCAAGCAAAAGCCAATAAATTTGGGCGGCGTCATTCAAATTTTAAGACGCTGACTTTTTTTTGAAAAAACTGACCGCTAAAAGCAAGGACATTCATTTTTCTTTGCTTTAGGATGTCGCCCTCAATTCGAACCCAAAGTGAGTGACAGAGATGTGGTTTAAAAATTTGTTGGTGTATCGCTTTAATCGTGAGATCGCCCTCAACGCCGATACCATTGAGCAACAACTAGCAGAGTACCGATTTACGCCATGTGGCAGCCAAGACAAACAAAAATTTGGCTGGATCAGTGCCTTGGGTCGAAACGGCGACATGATGACCCATGTGGCAAACGACAACATTTTGGTTTGCGCGCAAAAAGAAGAGAAGATGATTCCAGCATCGGTCATTAACGATGCGCTGCAGGAAAAAATCGAAGCTGTCGAGCAAGCATCAGGTCGTAGCGTTGCCAAAAAAGAGAAAGAGACGCTCAAAGACGAGATCATGATGCAGCTGTTGCCACGCGCATTTAGCCGCTTTAGCCAAACCCGCGCGCTGATTTTACCCAAAGAGCAGTTGGTGGTGGTTGACGCGAGCAGCAGCAAAAAAGCAGAAGATCTGCTGGCGCTGCTTCGTAAATCTATGGGTAGCTTGCCAGTGGTTCCAGTTGCTGCGCAAAAGCCCGTTGAACTCACCATGACGGAATGGGTGCGCTCAGGCAACTTGCCACTTGGCTTTATTCTCGGTGAAGAAGCTGAGCTCAAAGCCCTTGAAGAAGATGGCGGTGTGATTCGTTGTAAGCAACAAGGCTTGGTTAGCGATGAAATTCATGCCCATATCGAGGCCAACAAACTCGTCACCAAAGTGGCCATCGACTGGCAAGGAAAACTGACCTTTATGCTTGGTGATGATCTCAGCGTCAAACGTCTCAAATTTAGCGATGAAGTAATCAGCAGCAATGACGATCTCAATGAAGATCGCGCCGCGCAGCTTGATGCTGATTTCTCCTTGATGTGTGGCGAGCTCGCCGCCTTTTTGCCAAACCTCTTTACTGAAGTGGGCGGCCTTGAAGGCAGTGCAGAATAAGTTTCTCGCTTAAAACCATCGATTGATAACGCCGCACTTGCGGCGTTTTTTATATCGATTCTCTCCCTTGATGCACGGCGTCAACCTCGCACGACTTTGCAACACCATCAAACTGACGTAGAATCGCGCCACATTTGCTGGCATTAGGTGTCAGCCTCCTGACTTATAATCAGACACAAGAAGATACGAGCTATGTTTATTCCGGAACTCCTTTCTCCGGCTGGCAGCTTGAAAAACATGCGTTACGCCTTTGCTTATGGCGCCGATGCTGTTTATGCCGGCCAACCACGCTACAGCCTGCGTGTGCGCAATAACGAATTCAACCACGAAAACCTAAAAATCGGTATCGATGAAGCCCATGCACAGGGCAAAAAGTTCTATGTGGTTTGTAACATTCAGCCGCACAACTCCAAGCTAAAAACCTTTATTCGCGACCTCAAGCCAATTGTTGAAATGGGCCCTGATGCACTGATCATGTCCGATCCTGGCTTGATTATGATGGTGCGTGAAAACTTCCCAGAGATGACGGTTCACCTATCCGTTCAAGCCAACGCTGTGAACTGGGCAACGGTGAAATTCTGGCAGCAGCAAGGCGTTGAACGTGTCATCGTTTCACGTGAGTTATCCCTTGAAGAGATCGAAGAGATTCGTGAGCAATGCCCTGAGATGGAGATTGAAGTCTTCGTTCACGGCGCACTTTGCATGGCTTACTCAGGTCGCTGCCTACTTTCTGGCTATATCAACAAGCGCGATCCAAACCAAGGCACCTGTACCAATGCTTGTCGTTGGGATTACAAAGTGCATGAAGGTAAAGAAGACGAAACCGGTCAAATTGTCGAAGCCAATCCACAAGCAAGCGCTGCCAACCATGGCGCTGAAGTGATTGAAGTGCTGCCTGAGCGTCCAGACACCACCATTGGTATGGGTAAACCAACCGATGAAGTGATGCTGTTTGAAGAGAGCAAACGCCCAGGTGAGCTAATGGCTGCATTTGAAGATGAGCATGGTACTTACATCATGAACTCTAAAGATCTTCGTGCCATTCAGCATGTTGAGCGCTTGACCCAAATGGGCGTGCACTCACTCAAAATCGAAGGCCGTACCAAATCATTTTACTACTGCGCACGTACCGCTCAGGTTTATCGTAAAGCCATTGATGATGCCGTTGCAGGCAAACCATTTGATCCAAGCTTGATGACCACGCTTGAGAGTTTGGCACACCGCGGTTATACCGAAGGCTTCCTGCGTCGTCACACCCATGATGCTTACCAAAACTACGACTATGGTTATTCTGTGTCTGACAGCCAACAGTTCGTTGGTGAGTTCACCGGCAAACGCCGTGGTAACTTGGTTGAAGTGGAAGTGAAGAACAAGTTTGTGATTGGCGATAGCCTTGAACTGATGACCCCTAAGGGCAATGTCACCTTTATTCTCGAGCAAATGGAAAACCGCAAGAGTGAAGCGGTGGATAGCGCCAAAGGCAATGGCCACTTCGTGTTTATTCCGGTACCGGAAGATATCGAGCTTGAGTACGCACTATTGATGCGCAACCTCAATCAAGGCGAAGATACTCGTAATCCACACGCACAAACAGCGTAAGCGATTGACAGAATCTCAGTCGAGGTAGACTCGACAATGTTGCAATCATAAATGCTGCAATAAAAAGTCCCGCCAATGCGGGACTTTTTTTATCGCAATTTTACGCAGGTGCAGTGCATTACCTGCGGCGCAATACAACAATGATTAGAACTGCACCTCAACAGGCATGCCTTCAACCCAACGCCCCCAAGTCAAAGGCTTCTCAAGGGTCAAGGTCACACGCAATAATGCCGGACTTCCCTCAAAAGGTTTCGCCAACTGGCTAGGTAATTTACTCGCCACTTCAGTCGGCTCGGAAACATAGGCGGCAAAGCGCTCACCGTCTGGAAAAATCACCGTCACTTGATTGCCGACCACAGCATCTTTGAGATATTTGGCATCCAAGTAAGCAATCACTTTAGGCTGCTCAAGGGTGGTAATTGCAATCAATGGATCGCCAGTACGCACGCGCTGGCCTTTGACCACCAAACGCTCCACCACAAAACCAGCCACTGGGCTGTAAACCTGCAAACTCGCCATCTCAGCTTGTTTGCGTACCAATTGCTGGCGCAACTGACGACGCTCTTGAATAATTGGCCCTGCCACTTTGACGCGCGTATTTTCACTCACGGCACGGTCATAATCGATCTGCGCTTGCTTTAGCCCCTGCTTCGCGCTGGCATACATATTAAGCATGGCTGAATAGTCCAAACTCGACACACTGCCCTGCTTTTTATAGCTGTCATACTGCTTTTTCAGCTTTTCAACAGAGCGCAAATTGGCGCGCGCTTCATAGATTGCCTGCTTAAATAGCTGTAAATCCACCGCAGTAGAATGCTCTTTATCCCCCTTCAAACCATCTAACTCACGCTGTAGGTAACCTACTTCAGCAGTTAAGACTTCATTTTTCAGGTTCAGTAATAGCTCTTGTGGTTTCACTTGCGTGATGGATTTATCAAGCATCGATACCACCACTGCATCGTGGGTCGCGCGCAAGACTAAGGGCTCAGAAGAGACAATGCCGGGGGCGATCACCAACACAAAGTTGCGATAGAAAAAATAGAGCAACACCAAAATGGGGCTGAGAATCAACCCAAGTAGTAAATACCAACGCAGGCGATAGCCGCCGCGCTTAGCTTGGCCATAGGCCACCTTGGTGCCCTGATCGCGCGTGGGATCATTTTGTTTATCGAGATGAAATTCTACTTTCATAATTCAACGTTCATAGTTAAAAGCGTTTGCCTCGTTTGAGCACCCACCAAGGGGCCATACTGGATTCTTCATGACTGCGTCGCACCACTTCATTGACCATGGAAAAGGCGGTAATTAAACGCATCAAAAATTGATATAAGGGATACACCAAAAGCCAGCCAGCCATGCCTAAATCACTTCGCCAGCGCTCTGAGACCAAGCTAAGATAAATCACGAAGCTCACAGCACTCATCAAGCAATACATCACATAGAGCAGCGCCGAGATACCCAGCACCAACCCAACGGGATAACTGATAAAAGCAAAAATCAGATAACCCACCACCAGCAAGGGCAGCAACACATTTTGCAAAATGCCGTAGACCAAGATGAAAAGAAAATTGCCCCAACCTAATAGTTTAGGGGTGAGCCCCATGCGATGTTTGCGCAGAAACAGAAACAGCAAATCGCCATCCCAGCGCAGGCGCTGCATGATCAATCCTTTGACCGTATCTGGCACATCGGTATGCCCCACGGCATGAGGTTCAAAACCCAACTTCATTTGCGGATAACGACGTTTGTATTGTTTGAGGCGCATGGTGAGGTCAAGATCCTCTGCGGTATGGGTATCCCAGCCACCGCATTGACGCAACGTCTCTTTACGAAATGCGCCAAACGCGCCTGAAATGTTATTCAACACCCCCCAGCGCGCCATGCCAGTTTTACCCGCTTGCATCGACAACATATATTCCAGCGACTGCATTCGCGTCAGAATATTGGTCCGCCAATTACGCACGCGCAACGCGCCGCCGCAGGCAAGTAAGCGAGGATTTTCAAATTGCCGCGCCATGGCCAGTGCCATGGTGTTATCAAAGGAGGTATCGCCATCGACATTGATCACCAACTCATGTTTGGCTTCAGATAGCCCCGCATTGAGCGTGGAGACCCGACCGCCTCGCTGCCATTTGGGAATCACCCGCATCTGACGCAGTGGTCGATTTTGATGCCGCTTTACACCGGCCACTGCGGCGGCATAGGTATCTTGGTTTTGCACCGCGCCATCAACTACGGCGAGCACCTCAATAGCACCGGGATACACCTGCTCTACCAAGGTATCAATGGTGATACCAATAGCATCCCCTTCACCGTAGCAAGTGATCACAAAACTAATACTGGGATAGTGCAGTGGCCGCACCTGGCTCTCACGCGTTGGACGAGCATAGGCCCAACGAAAAATACCGGTTTGCACCAATAGAAAAAGTGGCAACTCAATGAGCAGCCACATTGGCATCAGCACAATCAGCAGCACTTGGTGAACTTTAATGTTCTCCCAAATCAGCTGAGCAAAGAGCAAGCTATCCTGCCACATAAAAATCCACGAGCTTATTTTGCAGCCAAACCTTGGCATCATCGTGCAAGCTTTTATCTGGCAGCGTCCAAGCTGCAACGCGCAGCGTAAAATCCTCTATCTCAATCTGCTCTGAAAGCTGGGTGATCTTACCTTGCAGCACTTCAAGTGAAGCCAGCGGCGTGCGCGGCAATAAAATCAGTAATAAGTCGTCTTGATACTGACAGCAGACATCGGTATTGCGCAGCAGACCATTGAGCCGAGAAGTGATCTGCTCAACCAAAGCAAACATCCGCGCTTGACCTTGCTGCTGGCCGTAAGCCAATAGCTCAGGAAAATGCAGCGCTAAAAGCAAATGGTGATCTTGATGGCGAATCGCGAGTTTATTTTCCCATTGCAGCAGGCTGAGCAAGAAACTGGCATCCACATTGCCATTGAGCGCCAAGGTCGGCGCGCTAAGCACTGAACCGTGGCGCAGCAGATGACGTCCCTGCTCACCAATGCGATAGCTATAGACCCGCTGACTGATCAGGTCATCCACGCCGCTCACTCGCTGACAGCGAATGCAACGCACTTGGGTTTTAGCTTCGGCAAAGTCCAAATCGCAACTATTACAGTGATGCGTCTCTAAGGGGCGATCATAATCCACGCCGATATGGCGCAGCTGGGTCAAACAATTGGGACAACTCAAACCACCCGCACGCAGAAAGCTGCTCTGTACGCCGACATGGCCACAGGTAAAGCAATGCAATGACACACGCGCGTCCACATCTGGGCTTAAACAGCTGGGGCAAGATTCAAAGTAATTCAGGTGTGAACTGTGGCATTGGTTACATTGACGGATGCGATCAAAAACCTGCTCGGATGCAAGGAGGCCACGCTTGGTTTCTTGAGCTAAGAAGTGAAATAGATTGTCTCGCTCTGGCTGCAAGGCTTGCAGCAAAGGATAGACATACAAGCTATCGGACTGGTGCTCAGCCACGGGCAATAAACGGCGATGATCGCCCAGCCACAGCCAAGCCAGCAATGGCTCAGGATCAGCCACTTTGATTTGTTCCGCATTGGCCTGTAAACGCTGCCAAGCTTGTAGCGCTGATTCTGGCAACCAAAGCCCATCGGCCAAGGCATCACTATAACGGCTTTCATTCACCACAAAGATCAACCAGCCATAAAAGCGTTTCGCCTGATGCCAGGTTTGTAGCCAAGAGTCTTGCTGAGAGGCAGGCAAATTGAGCACCAAGATCCCATGACGCTGCGTGGGCAGCTCAGCCATAGCGTCTACCGCATGGTAGGCAAGGTGCGGGTGCTCCACGGCTGGAAGGCCACCCATACAATAGATGTCAATGATTTGTTGCATAATTTCTTGGCGTTGTAACGCACTAACCCAATGGATAGATCAAGGTACCGGATGTGCTCTTTAGCATAGTGCGAAAAATAACATCAAGACAAAAAAAGCAATGTAATCAATGAATTTCATTAAAACAACAAATTAGCCGAAGCGCCCTCTCATTTATAAACTCCAGTTCTCAAAACGCTCAGTCTAATTGATTGAAAGAACAATAGATCTTAGATGCGCATCGTAAGTTTTCAAAAATGAGATTTAAGTTCACATAAAATTAACGTGATATGCAGTCAAAAACGCTTAAGCCAAGGCATAAAAAAAGCACGCTCATCAAGAAACGTGCTGGTTTCAACGGTTTAAGCCAATCGGTGAAAAAGAGTTAGGCAAATTGCCCATTAAAATAGGCAACCGCCTTATCTTGCAGTTGCATGTGACATGCGCGAAGCTGCTGCTCCTCAATCGCTTGTTCCACCTGCTGCCAATTGGGCCAACCTTGCTGCTGTGCAAAAGCAAAAAAACGAATCACGGCATTGGGCTCAAAATCATCAGCCACGCTTAAATCACCATGATGTTCCAGTGAGTAATCCACCGCCCAAAAGCACAAATAGAGCTGCTCATAATAGCTCAAACTCTCTTTACCTTGGCGCGATCGTTTTTTTAGTAGGTGCAATGCTCGCTCATCTATTTCTAGATGGCAGTCCAAATGACGTTCCACATCACGCCCCAAATGACTCGCCGACTCACTTGCCAATAACTCGCTTGATGAATGCATTGTCAGGCTCCGTTGTTCAAGATGATTTTCAGCATGCCATAATTTTAGCGGTGCACAAACCACAGCCAAGGAAAAGGTGAGGCAAAACACAAGCATTGGCTTTGGGCAATCGCTACAGCCATTGGATTTTAAGTGGTCTGTGATACACTGCGCGCCTCGTTATTCGAGATGGCAGGCTTTATCGGAGTGATAAAGTCGAAAGCGCGAGCTTCTCGCATAAGTTCATATCGTTTCATGAAGAAGCGATTCGACCTGATTTGATCTTTTTTCGTTATGGCATTAAAAATCAAAGACACATGCATTAACTGTGATATGTGCGAGCCAGAATGTCCCAATCAAGCAATCTTCTTTGGCGAAGAGATCTATGAAATCAAGCCAGAGCGATGCACTGAGTGTAAAGGGCATTATGACAAACCCACTTGTATGAGCGTTTGTCCCATCGACTGCATTATGGTTGACCCAGAGCATGTCGAAAGTGAAGCGCAGCTCTTTGACAAGTACGTGAAACTGCAAGGGCTTGCAGAATAATCACCTCGCTTGATTCAAGCTTTGCTCATTAAAAAACGCGCCATTTGCGCGTTTTTTTGTGTGTTTTAGACCGCAATTTAGTTTTCTATATTGCTCGATTCAACTCAGTCCGCGTTTATATTGTAGCTAGTCACCGCAGCTGCCAAACCTAGTGTTTCCACTTCGCACTTCCCTGTACGCAACAACGTTTGCTACATACGTGCTACGGCACGTATCTCTTTTTAACCATACGCATTACACATCATCAGCTTAATCAAGTGAGGCCAAGCTCACTTTGATGTTATTTATAACAATGAAAGCGATCATCCGTTATAAATAACAATGGCGGCTAACTGCGCTTACGCGAAAAATATTTTTACACCATTTATTTAGCGCCAGAGCACAATTCGAGGCACAGGCCTCTCCGCTCAAGAAAGACTACATAGCTGAAACACGACATATTTTTATATTCATCATACAACGCATGAAAAATATAAGACTATTTATCTTCCAAACAACCAGCAAGGGATTACATGAAGAATTTACTTATTTTAATTATGATGTTTTTATCTTCTACCGCGCATGCTGTAAGTGAGTATTCCGCTGTAGACGATAGTATTAAAAATTTAATTAACGGCACAGTAAAACACTTAAAAGTGCCCGATAGAGAAAAAGTTAAAATTAATATTTACAATGCCGTGGAGTCAATTTTTGATGATGCCGGAAAATGGAATGGCTATTGGTTAGGATATAACGAGCTATCTGCATCAAAAATTAAAGAAACTGACGTGCGGTATATGGAGTACATTATAAATACTGAAAATAATGGATTTTTTTTCGTTAGCTTTTTATATGACACCAATGCTAAGCAAATATTAATTAGCCAAAAACAAATCAGATACGGTTCGAGTTCAGGAGCATTTGAAGTTTTTCATAAAAGAAAAAGTAACACAGACACATACAAAGTAATTCACGAAAAAAATAACTTTGCCTTATTACAGCAGAAAGGCAATGTGACTTTTTCAGCTTTTAATTTATTCGGTGAATATGGCGGTGTTGTTTTCTTTAATCAAGTCATAATCGATCTCTAAAAGCAAGTATAGTGTATAAAAAATGGGCGAGTTAACGTTCATTATCGTTACACTGTAAAATTTGCATTAACCTCAATTCAAAAACCATCATTCATAATGCATGATGGTTTTTTATAGCAAAATCAAACGCATTTAAAATATAAGTGATTATTGAAGCAAGGTTTGGCACTGAGCTGGCGGCTTTGGCCTTGGCTTATATTGCTTAGGCGCTAAGCTGTCATTTTTCGGCTTTTCTTGTACCAAAGGCTGCCAAGAGTAGAGCTCGTAACCGCAACCTTCCCCCGCAGGCACTGGCGCTTGGTTGACGCAATCAGGGCTGTCTTTGGGACAGCTGAGTCGCACATGCATATGGCTATTGTGCCCCCACCAAGGGCGCACTTTGGCAAGCCATGCGCGATTTGGCCAGCTCATTTTACACAAGCTCTGCTTGATAATGGGATGCACAAAAATACGCGAAACTCGCTCATCCTGCGCCGCAAAGTAGATGAGATCGCCCTGCGCTTGTCCCCAAGCATCAAAATTTTCACGTTGCTTGGCCACATCAATCATCGAAATTGCACTGACTTGATTACGCTCACTTCGGCTATATGGGCGCTCGCCTAAACGCAGCCAGATATCCACATCCAATCCAGTTTGATGCGAGCGATGACCATATTGAAAGGGGCCACCGCGAGGCATGCCCATATCGCCCACCAATACATCGCCATAGCCTTGGTTTTGCATGGTTGCCGCTAAGGTTTCAATAAAATCGATAAGATCGGGATGGCCAAAATAGCGCTGGCGCGCCGGTCGCATCACCTGATAACCCGCCCCTTGCTGCGCCAACTCATGGGCGCCTTGAATACAGCCACCCGCATATTGACCAAATATTTGTGTTTGACCTGCGCTGACGGTTTTTTGCTGCGCCCAAGGATTCATTTGCGCGCTCACGATAAAAGTACAGCAGCTCAGTAGTAACAGGCTATAGCGAAAACCATAGCCTTTCGCCATGCCAAATATTGACATGGTCCCCCCTTCTTTTTGCTTATTGTTCTACAGCTTAGCTTAGCCCAAAGGAGAATGGCTCGAAAACAAAAAAAGCCCAAGAGCGTGCTCTTGGGCTTTGAAATACAAGCGAAAGTGAAGTTAGATATTAGGCGTCAGCCAATAGGATCGATTCTAGCGCGATCTCAATCATTTCGTTAAAGGTGGTTTGACGCTCTTCTGAAGTGGTTTGCTCGCCACGAAGGATGTGGTCAGACACAGTACAGATGGTCAGTGCTTTGGCGCCAAACTCAGCCGCTACACCGTAAATGCCCGCAGCTTCCATCTCAACACCCAAGATGCCGTACTTATCCATGGTTTTGAAGAACTCAAAATCAGGGTTGTAGAACAGATCTGCTGAGAAAAGGTTACCCACTTTCACGTTGATCTTTTTGGCTTTGGCTGCTTGAACCGCGTTGTTCACCAAATCAAAATCAGCAAGCGCTGCGAAATCGTGACCACCGAAACGCATACGGTTTACTTTAGAATCCGTTGATGCGCCCATACCAATCACCACGTCACGCAAATGAATATCATCACGTACTGCGCCACAGCTACCCACGCGAATCAGCGTTTTCACGTTAAAGTCTTTGATCAGCTCAGTGGTGTAGATAGAGCAAGATGGGATACCCATACCGTGACCCATCACAGAGATACGGCGACCTTTGTAAGAGCCAGTAAAACCAAGCATGCCACGTACGTTACACACTTCCTTGGCATCGTCTAAGAAAGTTTCAGCGATGTATTTTGCACGAAGCGGGTCGCCCGGCATCAATACAACGTCAGCAAAATCACCAAGTTCAGCGTTAATGTGTGGAGTAGCCATGTTCTATTCCTTCTTGATTATGAGAGAAACATGGACGCGCGCTGCGCGTCCCGTCTGTCCGTATTACTTGTTTACAGGTAAAAAGTTTGTGCCATAGTCCATGGCTGAGGTTTCAAAGTAACTTGCCAGTGACTGACCAATATCAGCAAAGGTTTCGCGGCGACCCAAAGAGCCGGCTGGAATATGTTGGCCATAAACCAATACTGGAATGTGCTCACGGGTATGATCGGTGCCCACCCAAGTTGGATCGCAGCCGTGGTCAGCAGTGATAATCAGCACATCGTCAGGTTGCAGCATTTCAAGAATTTCAGGCAAACGGCCATCGAAATATTCAAGTGCAGCGGCATAACCAGCCACATCGCGGCGGTGGCCATAAGCAGAGTCAAAATCAACAAAGTTACTAAACACGATGCTGTTGTCACCCGCTTCTTCGATGGCCACTTTGGTCGCATCAAATAGCGCTTCAATACCAGTCGCTTTCACTTTTTTGGTGATCCCGCACTGGGCATAGATATCTGCAATCTTACCAATGGAAATCACTTCGCCTTGGCGCTCATCCACCAACTTTTGCAATACAGTGGCACTTGGCGGCTCAACAGAAAGGTCACGGCGGTTACCGGTACGAGCAAATTCACCCGCTTTCGGGCCGATGAATGGACGCGCAATCACACGACCGATGTTGTAGCCTTCAAGCTCTTCACGCACGATATGGCAAAGCTCTAGCAGCTTTTCAAGGCCATAGGTTTCTTCGTGACAAGCGATCTGGAATACAGAGTCCGCAGAGGTGTAGAAAATTGGCTTACCCGTCGCCATATGCTCTTCACCCAAATCATCCAAGACTTGCGTACCAGAGGCATGACAGTTGCCGAGGTAACCAGGCAAATTAGCACGCGCAACAATGCGATCAAGCAGCTCTTGTGGGAAGCTGTTTTGGTGCTCAGTAAAGTAGCCCCAATCAAACAGTACAGGCACACCTGCAATTTCCCAGTGACCTGATGGGGTATCTTTGCCTGAAGAGATCTCTTTGGCATGGCCATAGGCACCAATCACTTCACAATTGGCATCAAAGCCCTGAGGAAAATGACCCGTCGACTCCATCGCCGCATGACCTAAACCTAATTTAGATAGGTTTGGCAAAGACAATGGACCTTGACGCTCAGCGGTATCCGCACGGCCCGCAGCGCAAGCTTCAGCAATGTGGCCGAGGGTATCTGCACCCACATCATTAAATTTTACTGCGTCTTCCGTGGCGCCAATACCAAATGAATCCAAAACAAGAATAATGGCACGTTTCATCACAGACTCCGTAGCCTCACTCAATTGAGGCACTCGATGTTCCAGCTGCTTTTAATGCGCTCATCAAAAGCAACAAAATTAAGTTGATGATCCAATGCTGCGCTTGATTGCACATGATGACAATCAATCATTGCCATCCATCAAATCTATCAAATCCGCATCAACTCAGGGGTTAAACCGCCTGCGGTACAATGCGCTCATAAACTTCTGGCAATTGCTCAGGGGCACTATCCGCAAGCACAACCGCATCACGCACAGCTTGCGCCGCTTGTTGCCATTGCGCTTCAGTGCGCGCATGAACCATTGCCAAGGGGGTGTTTGAATCGGCTTGCTGACCCAAGGTAATGCATTGGTTAAGACCCACTGCAAAATCGATGCTGTCACTCGCAACGCGGCGACCACCGCCCAAACCAACCACGGCCATTCCCAGCGCGCGGGTATCCATGCTGTGCACGAAACCTTGCTGCTCAGCAAACACTGGGCGAATGATTGGCGCTTTATCTAAGTATTGCTCGGATTTTTC
This sequence comes from Vibrio stylophorae, assembly GCF_921293875.1. Lineage (NCBI taxonomy): Bacteria > Pseudomonadati > Pseudomonadota > Gammaproteobacteria > Vibrionales > Vibrionaceae > Vibrio > Vibrio stylophorae. The sequence goes on along the minus strand of NZ_CAKLDI010000001.1, from coordinate 706,006 downwards.
CATAAAGTCAGTTGGGCCACCGAGACCAGCAACCATTTTGCCAAAGCGCTCTGCCGCCAAACCGCTATCCAAGCTGTGCTGCAATTTCGCATTCGCTTCAGCAAGTGAACTCGCCAAACCTGAATTGACCAGCATCTCTTCGGCAAGCGCAAAGGTCACCGCCTGCAAACGCGGGTTGCGCGATTGGCCGGTGAGGAATGCAACCACTTCGGCGATTTCAAGCGCATTACCCGCGCTCGATGCCAGCACTTGGTTCATATCAGTCAGCAGCGCCGTAGTTGGCGTGCCCGCCCCCGTTGCCACATCAACAATAGATTGTGCCAAGGCTTTGGAGTCAGCGTAGGTTGGCATAAAGGCGCCACTGCCCACTTTGACATCCATCACCAAAGAGCCTAAACCCGCCGCCAATTTTTTCGACAAAATTGACGCGGTAATCAGCGAGATATTATCCACGGTTGCAGTCACATCACGGGTCGCATAAAGACGCTTATCCGCCGGTGCGAGATCGCCCGTTTGACCGATAATAGCAATCCCCGCTGTTTTGGTGACTTGGCCAAAAACATCATTACTTGGCATGATATTGTAACCTGGAATCGCTTCAAGCTTATCCAAGGTTCCACCGGTATGACCAAGGCCTCGACCTGAGATCATTGGTACAAAACCGCCACAAGCGGCGACCATTGGGCCAAGGAGTAGTGAGGTCATATCACCCACACCACCAGTGGAGTGTTTATCCACCACCGGACCACCAAAATTCATCGCATCCCAATTGAGCACGCGGCCAGAATCGCGCATCGCACAGGTTAAAGCGATACGTTCAGACATGGACAATTCATTGAAAAAGATGGTCATGGCAAAGGCTGCGATCTGGCCTTCTGAAATAGAGCCGTCGCTAATGCCTTGTACGAAAAACGCAATTTCGGCATCAGACAGTGTCTGGTTATCGCGTTTTTTACGAATGATTTCTTGCGCTAAAAACATGTATCCCCCGATACCTGAGTCGCTTCCATGTGGATCAGCGGTTGGCGATCCACATGACAATCATCAGTGCAGGATGGCAAAAAAATCCATCGCTGCACCGCAAACATGGTTAGTAGCCGCCTTCGCTTGCCGCTTCGCCTTCACCTAGGGTGTGAAGCAGATTGGCCAATAGGCTTGATGCGCCAAAACGGTAGTGCATCTTGTCCGCCCAATCCACACCTAAAATGCGATCGGCCATGGCAAGGTATGCTTTGGCATCTTCTGCCGTGCGAACGCCGCCAGCAGGTTTAAAGCCAACACGCTCAGCCACATCCATTTCACGAATCACGTTCAGCATGATTTCAGCCGCTTCAGGCGTCGCATTCACTGGCACTTTACCCGTTGAGGTTTTGATAAAATCAGCACCTGCGCGAATGGCAATTTCAGAGGCTTGGCGAATCAATGCTGGGGTTTTTAGCTCACCAGTTTCGATGATCACTTTCAGTAGTTTGTCGCCGCAAGCTTCTTTACATTGCTTCACGAGCTCAAAACCACACTCAACATCACCTTCCATCAGACGACGATATGGGAAAACAACGTCCACTTCATCGGCGCCATAGGCGATAGCTGCGCGAGTTTCCGCGACTGCGATTTCGATATCGTCGTTACCATGGGGGAAATTGGTCACGGTGGCGATACGAATGTCAGGGGTACCTTGCGCGGCAAGGGTCTTTTTCGCAATGGGAATAAAACGAGGGTAAATACAGATAGCTGCGGTGTTACCGACAGCAGTTTTGGCGTCATGACACAGGGCAATCACTTTTGCATCGGTGTCGTCGTCATTCAGGGTAGTTAGGTCCATTAGTTGCAGCGCACGAAGGGCTGCTTGTTTTAATTCGCTCATGATGTACTCCAAAGGCAAACCTCAGGCTTGCACTTAGTATGCAATTCGACGATGGCGCGCATCGTCACCTGTTTACGAACCCTCAACGGGCGGTAAACATTCGATGAGCGGACTTGGTTCCATGAAGACTTGATGTCTCAATCAATCGATATCCTTATCGCCGCGCAGCGCTTCATGGCTGACGCCTAAGGTTCTAACACGCGCTGCACTGTTAGCCCTTTTGTTGATCTGCAAAGCGCTACCTGCGCTTTACTGTCGATCGATTTGTTTATCCAGTACCGTTCAAGTAAATCACTTGAGCGCACAAAGATGCACTGGCATCACAGTGATGCCACTGAACCCTTATGATTGGTTCTATCTCAATTCAGCGTCGGTTTTAAGAAAAAAAGCGCTGTAAAATCCACTGCCCGAGTAGCCCGCCGCAGAAGATACCGACCACACCTAAAACGCCAGAGAGCATGGGTGGGGCTGGAATGGGTAAGCGCAAGAGCGCAAATAAAATGCCGACCAATAATCCCGCACACCAAGCGATAAACCACTCTTGCATGTTGCCTCCCTATTGCATCGGCATTTTTGCCACTCATTCAACCTAGCTCAACTTCTATCTCAAGTGAAAGCAAAGCTTGCTGATTGAGTTATCAACGCCGCACTCCTTGCGGCGTTGTTCATCATTATGCTGTCATCGCCGCAAGGGTGATGAAGAAACCAGCAATGGTTGCACTCATTAGGTTTGATAGCGTACCAGCGGCAACAGCTTTCATACCCATACGTGCGATGTCTTGGCGACGTGATGGTGCTAGACCACCGAGACCACCGAGTAGGATTGCTACTGAAGATAGGTTCGCAAAACCACATAGTGCAAATGAGATGATTGCTTTGGTCTTCTCAGATAGCACGATTGGCGCACCGTCTTGTAGGTAAGGCATGAATGCTTGGTAAGCCACAAATTCGTTGGCCACGATCTTCTGACCGATGAATGAACCTGCAACCTGAGCTTCAGACCAAGGCACACCAATCACGTAAGCCAATGGACGGAAGATTTCACCCAAAATACCTTCAAGAGTGATGGTTTTCTTCGTCGCTTCAACCACAAGGTTTACATGCTGTTGTAGACCATCGATGCTAGCAAGCACTTGAATGTTCGCTTTCACTACGTCACGGTCAATTTCAGTGATGTTGAAGTGGCTGATATCGATCTTAGTGCCTTCAATCATTGCTGATTTCGCACCTTCAAGCGCTGCAATGGCTTCAGGCGTTGTCGCTGCTGCAACCAATGCATCGAATGATGCTTTTAGATCACCGTCGCCGTAACCAACAAGGTGACCCAAACCACCCAATAGGCCGTTCACCAAAGCGATCAAACCGATGAATGCCAATAGCATTGCACCCACGTTTAGCGCAAGTTGTAGACCAGAAGAGGCACCTGCTGCTGCCGCATCAATCACGTTCGCAGGTTTTTCTTCTTGCTCGCCGAAACCGTCAAGCTGTTCAATTGGTTTGTCTGTTTCTGGCTTAATGATCTTTGCAAATAGAAGACCACCAGGAGCCGCCATAAACGACGCTGCAATCAGATACTCAAGCTTTACACCCATCATGGCGTAGCCTGCAAGTACACCGCCAGCAATCGATGCCAAACCACCACACATCACAGCAAATAGCTCTGATTGAGTCATTTTTGGTACGAAAGGACGTACAACAAGTGGTGCTTCGGTTTGACCAACAAAGATGTTTGCAGTCGCTGAAAGTGATTCTGAACGAGAAGTACCAAGAACCTTCTGTAGACCGCCGCCCAAAATGGTAATCACCCATTGCATGATGCCAAGGTAATAAAGCACAGCGATTAGAGAGGAGAAGAAGATGATGGTTGGAAGGACTTGGAAGGCAAAAATGAAACCGATACCGTCAACTGAGAAGTTAACAAGGCTACCAAAAATGAAGCCGATACCATCTTTACCGTAGTCAATGACGTTTTGTACACCACCAGAAATGGTGTTCAGTACATCTTTACCCCAGGGTACATATAAAACAAAAGCACCGAGCGAGGCTTGAATCGCAAAAGCGCCGCCAACGGTGCGTAAGTTAATAGCTTTTCGGTTGTCCGACAGTAATACCGCAATCAGCAGCAAGACCACCATACCGACTAGGCTCATAAACAGGCTCATAGTTTATGGCACTCCTTCGTTATATTGTTTGAATAAAAGGGTGGGTGTTGATTTCGGAAGCGGATTATACGCATAGCGCACACGTTTTGCATACATACTTCACACTTTTATTTGTACAAAAATAAACGTTTCAGTAAAAACATGAATCCTGCACAAAACCACACCAACAGCATCACCGTCGTCATACCTCAAGTATGCCTATTATTCGTGTTTTTTCTTGCCAAATGTAGGGTAAAGGCGACCGAATCACGAACGCAGGCATTTGAGCACAAAGCGCTCACTGCTACGAATGATAAATTTCAGCCAATCGTTTTCGTTAACAAAAATGCAAAGAGTGTGATGAAAATCGACATTTTGTAAAATCGATTGCCTGTGATAAATCGCAAATTTTTTCATTAGGGCGGGATAGCGCTTGAATCTCAGCGCTGAAATAAGTCGATCAATGCATCTCGATTTGAAAGCAGCGCAGGGTGTTTTGCCACAATGTCTGGGAAATCTGCTCTGGCGACTCATGACGAAGGGCGCAAAGCTCTAAAAAAACACGGGCAATTTGCGCGGGCGTATTCACCTGGCCTTGAAATCCATGCAGCGGCATATCTGGCGCATCGGTTTCTAATAGCAACGAGGTTAAAGGCAAGCGTGCCACGGTACGGCGCGTTTTCAGTGCCCGCGGATAGGTGATCGCGCCGCCAACCCCGATATAAAACCCCAGCTTGATATAAGCCATGGCCTGCTCGTAGCTACCGGTAAAACCGTGGATCACCCCAGCTTGCGGCAATTTCGCCAGTTTCAGCTGTGCCAGTAATTCAGCGTGACAATGCACAGCATGGAGAATCACCGGCAACTGGTGGCGTTTTGCTAAATCCAGCTGGCCTTGCAGCAACTGAATTTGTCGCGCTTTAATTGACTGCTCCGCAATTGGCTGATCCGCTAAGCGCCAATCAAGACCGCACTCGCCCACAGCGACGCAATGCTTTGAACGAATGCTCAGCGCTGCATCCAAAGCGGCAAGATCTGCCGCATCCTGATGCTGCTCAAGAAAACAGGGATGTAGGCCCAGTGCATAATAAAAATCCAGCGGCTTATTTGTGCTGCTATCACGCAAATGCGTTTGGCAATGCATCACCTGTGGCCACTGCTCGCGGCTAACACTAGGCACCAGCATCGCAGCCACGCCATGCGCCTTTGCATCTTGCAGATATTGCGATGCAGCTTGTTGCAGCGCAGGAAAATCAAAGTGGCAATGGCTATCAAACAACATCTGGATCACCGAGCATAGAGGGGGTCATTAAGTGTGGGCGTTATTTTTCAGAGGCTCAATTGAACGAGATATTTCGTCGACTGGTGCGCAAAGTTGGCAAAGCAAAGGCCATCCATTGATAAAGATTGATTGCTTTTTTTTTGCCCGCGCAGTACAACCACTGCATCTTGATTGATTGTACGACAAAAAGGCAAGGTTTTTTGCCCCAATTAGAACAGTACCAACCTAAGCTCACTCGCTTCTCCTGGGGGATGTTGAGCCTACTCGTGCTGGTTTTGCTTTGTAGCAGAACCTTGGCAGAGCGTGCTGTTACCTTTGAAACACAAATCAATCCACACCAGCTGGTCAGTGAAGCCTTACTGCCCGCAGCGCTACCTGATAGCCACACACCTCGTTTATATCTTGGCAAAACCCCGAGCAAATCCAACACCCTGCCGGCCATTTTTCCGCCGCAACGGTTGTGGTTATTGGCTCTTTTTAGTTTTGCACTCCTTGTTGCTTTGCTTTTAAAGCAGCAAATTCCATCGCACTACCTTCGTTTTCCACATCACAGGCTCGGCGGTTGGCAAGAAGCTAATTTGCGCTACCGATTCGCCCAAGCGCACGACTCCAAATAAATCGAAATAATCTATCGAGGAGAGCCTTTGGACTCCCCTCGCCTTTTTGTTTTCTTTTTATTTGGAATGAATCCATGACTCGATTCAATATATCCTGCGCAGCATCTTATCTGCGGGCCTCAACGTTGCAAACCGCGACAGAGCAAACTATATCAGCGCAATATGCATCTCTGGTTGCCTTCACCATGATGGAGGCCCAATCATGAGCCACAGCGTTAAACCACAACATTCGCAGCGTCACCGTGCAGGTCATGCAGCGCATCATCACTCAGCGACCCAGTCGACCCTCAATCGCTTTAAGTTTTGGCAATATGGCCTCCTAGCGCTGATTTTTATCACCTGCTTAATTCAAGCGATTCCAAGCTTTTATGGTGATATTCCTGCGCTCAGCATTCATAGCGACAAACAATCGCCTGTGAGCCAACAAACTGTGGTCAATGCACTCAATGATGCCAAGATCCCCTATCGTCAAATCACCCAAACCGATGGTGATTTAGATCTGCAATTTGCCGACATCAACGCACAGCAACAAGCCAAAACGCTGCTCAGCAAAACCTTGCCACGCAAAACTGAACTTACTGTGCAGTATGTTTCTGCGGCGCCAACATGGTTTGATAAATTAGGCGCACATCCGGTCAAACTGGGTCTAGATTTGCGCGGCGGCGTTCAGCTTCTACTCTTTGTGGATTTAGATGCGGTCTATCACCACCAGCAAGATGCACTGAAAACCAGCATTGAAAATGCCATGCGTGATGCCCGTATTCGTCCTATTCGTATTGCCCAAATCAACCCAACTGAACTTGTGGTCAAAGGCGATGATGACACCCTCAATGCGGCGCTAAAAACTGTGGTACTGGATTATCAAAGCAATTGGCATGTGGTTCCTGAAAGTGATGGCCTGCACTTCGTACTCAATGAGCAAAGCCAGCAGCAACTTGCGAATGCAGCGATGAGCCAAAACATCACCACCCTGCGCCAACGTATTGGTGAGCTGGGTATTGTTGAAGCCAGCGTGCAGCGCCAAGGGGCGAACCATATTCGTATCGAATTGCCCGGTGTGCACGATCCAAAACAAGCCAAATCTGTGATTGGTGCTACCGCATCGCTGGCCTTCTATCAATTGGCCGATTACAGCCGTAACCAACTACCGGATAACAATGGTCAAATGGTTCGCTTAGCCAACAAACCACTGCTTGGCGGCGATCACATCATTGATGCCAATGCCGCGACCGATGAAATGGGCCGTCCACAGGTAGGCATTCAGCTTGATAGCAGCGGTGGCGAGCAGATGCTGCGCTTTAGCCGCAGCCATATTGGTCAACCTATGGCCACGGTTTACACCGAATATAACAGCGACAACCAAGGCAAATTGGTGGCTGAATCTCGCGTCATTAACGTCGCTACGATTCAAAGTGCGCTGAGCACCAACTTCCGCATTACCGGCCTAGATAACCAGCAAGAAGCGAAACAGCTGGCCATGCTACTTCGCGCCGGTGCGCTGACTGCGCCAGTGCAAATTGTTGAAGAGCGCGCTATTGGTCCAACCCTAGGTGCAAGCAACATTCATGCAGGGATGAGCGCGTTGGCACTGGGTATGGGCGGTATGGCTATCTTTATGATCTTCTGGTATCGCCGTTTTGGTTGGGTCGCCGTACTGGCGCTCATGGCAAACTTAGTGATGCAAGTGGGTCTATTGGTGATGGTGCCTGGCGCCGTGCTGACCCTTCCGGGGATTGCCGGTCTGGTGCTTACCGTGGGTATGGCGGTGGATACCAATGTGCTGATCTTTGAGCGGATTCGCGACAAGCTTCGTGAAGGTGCAAGCCTAGCGCTGTCCATTGACTTTGGTTATCGCGCCGCATTTCGCACCATCTTTGATGCTAACTTAACGACGTTGCTCTCTGCAGCCTGTCTCTATGCCATCGGCTCTGGTCCACTTCAAGGCTTTGCCACCACCCTGATCCTTGGCTTGATTGCCAGTATGATCACCGGGATTTGGGGCACCCGCGCCATTATCAACCCATTGTGGGGCCGCGATCAGCGCCACCAAGTGACCATCTAAGGAAGAGCGAACGATGAAAAAATTAGCAATGCAACCAACAATCAGCCGCATTCCGACCCTAACCAAAGTGCGTTACGGTGGTTTGGCCGCTTCATTGTGCATGATTATTTTCAGCCTATTTGCCATTTGGCACTACGGGCTCAAACCCAGTATCGATTTTACTGGCGGGACCATCATCGATTTTTCGATGCCAACCCTCAAAACAGCCAAAGAACTTTTAGCGGCGCTGCCTGCACAAACCCGTGAAGGGCTTGAGCTAATTGCACAAAACGACACGTGGCAGCTGATTTTGCCACCGCAACCTACCGCCGTGGATCCGCAGCAATGGCTGCACACCTTTAGTGCCATTAGCGGTCAACCTGCGACCCTAGTTCAAGCGACTGTGGTTGGCCCACAAGTGGGTGAAGAGCTCTTTGATCAAGGCGCGCTGGCACTACTCGTGGCTTCGTTGTCGATTATGATCTATTTGGCCATGCGCTTTGAATGGCGTTTGGCGTTAGCGGCAATCGCCTCTTTGATTCACGATACCATTTTAACCCTAGGCGTCTTGGCCTTTTTAGGGGTGCAGATGGATCTCAACGTGATTGCGGGGATGCTGGCGGTGATCGGTTACTCACTCAATGACTCCATCGTCATTGCCGATCGCCTGCGTGATATCTTGCGCGCACGCCCACGCGATCATATCTACATCAGTAGTGATCGCGCGGTGCGTGAAACCTTCTCACGGACTTTGATTACCGCAGGTACAACCCTGTTTACCATCGCCTGTTTGCTGCTACTTGGCGGCGAAGCGCTCTATGGCTTCTCAGTCACCCTGTTCTTCGGGGTACTCACAGGGACTTGGTCTTCAGTGACCATCGCCTCCACAGTACAAGAACGTTTGGGCTTATGCGCTGAGCACTATCAGCCAAAACCAGAACTGGTGGATGACTTACCCTAAAAGTCCAAACCTTAAGGACGAACACGCTCCGGAAAATCGGGAAATACAGCTCAGTGAAGACAAATCGATTGGCGATTTCCCGAGTTCCTGAGTTCCTGAGTTCCTGAGTTCCTGAGTTCCTAGAAAAATAAAAGGGTTGATACCACGACGGTATCAACCCTTTTTAACATCAAATACGAAGCGTCTTTTTCTAAGTCATTTAATTCTAAGTCATTGCGGTTAGAACAAGGCAACAAACAAATTCATCCCCATGAGCATAGTCCGCTATGTGATTGAGGTGAATTTGTGTAGTAAACGCAGTTATCCCCCCAATGACGACGAAGATTAATGTTCGCGCGTACTGCGCAGCTCAATATCAGGGAAACGCTCTTGGGTGAGGTTCAAGTTGACCATGGTTGGTGCGATATAGGTCAGGTTATCACCGCCATCTAGCGCCAAATTCACTTGGTTCTTGCGTTGGAACTCATCCAATTTCTTGCCATCTGCACATTCAACCCAGCGCGCGGTAGCCACGTTGACATGCTCATAAACCGCTTCAACGTTGTATTCCGCTTTCAAGCGCGCAACGACCACATCAAACTGCAGCACACCCACCGCACCAACAATCAAATCGTTGTTTTGCAATGGACGGAACACCTGAACCGCGCCCTCTTCTGAAAGCTGCACCAAACCTTTAAGAAGCTGCTTTTGCTTCAATGGATCGCGCAAGCGAATACGGCGGAATAGTTCTGGCGCAAAGTTTGGAATACCGGCAAATTTCAGATCTTCACCTTGAGTGAAGGTATCACCAATCTGAATGGTGCCATGGTTGTGCAAGCCAATAATATCACCGGCATAAGCATGCTCTGCACGCGCACGGTCACCGGCCATAAAGGTCACCGCATCAGAAATGCTCACGGTTTTACCCGTACGCACATGCTTCATCTTCATGCCTTGGGTGTATTGACCCGATACCACGCGAACAAAGGCGATACGGTCACGGTGTTTTGGATCCATGTTGGCCTGAATCTTAAACACGAAACCACTGAACTTCTCTTCTTGTGCAGTCACTTCACGCTCGTTGGCTTGACGCGGTTGCGGCGCAGGCGCCCATTGCGTCAAACCATCCAACATATGGTCCACACCAAAGTTACCCAGTGCCGTACCAAAGAATACAGGGGTTAGCTCACCAGCCAAGAACATCTCTTGATCAAATTCATGGGATGCGCCCAATACCAACTCCAACTCTTCACGAAGCTGGTTGGCTAGATCTTCACCCACAGCTGCATCCAACTCAGGGTTATCCAATCCTTTAATAATGCGCTCTTCTTGAATGGTGTGACCTTGGCCAGATGCATACAAAATCGTTTCGTCGCGGTGAATGTGGTACACACCTTTAAAGCCTTTACCACAACCAATTGGCCAAGAAACAGGAGCACAAGCGATATTCAGCTCGCTTTCTACTTCATCAAGTAGTTCCATTGGGTCGCGAATTTCGCGGTCCAATTTGTTCATAAAGGTCACGATTGGCGTATCACGTAGACGGGTAACTTCCATCAATTTACGGGTGCGATCCTCAACACCTTTGGCCGCATCGATCACCATCAAACAAGAGTCCACCGCCGTCAATGTACGGTAGGTATCTTCTGAGAAGTCTTCGTGCCCAGGGGTATCGAGAAGGTTGACCAATGCGCCGTTGTAAGGGAACTGCATCACCGAGGTGGTGACCGAGATACCACGCTCTTTTTCCATCTCCATCCAGTCCGATTTCGCGTGCTGGTTCGAGCCACGACCTTTTACCGTACCCGCGCGCTGCAATGCGTTTCCGAACAACAGCACTTTTTCAGTGATGGTGGTTTTACCTGCATCGGGGTGAGAGATAATGGCAAAAGTACGGCGGGTCGCCACCTCTTGCAAAATAATCGAATTCGCCATGAATGGAGCTCTTCTTACAGCGTGACTGCGATAGTCGCAGTGAAATGGGTGAAAAATTGGCGCTATTTTGGCTGATTTAGCGGTCAGACTCAAATCTCATTACGCCTTGTTGGCAAATTTGCACCGCTTTTGTCTTAAAAATAAAAAAGCCCGCCTCAAAGGGCGGGAAAGGGAAGTGATTCCTTCAAGTGCACATCCCTGTGGAGCTTCAGGATGCGCCGTGTGTATCGGGGGAGATATCACATCAGGTTCAAACAAGTTGCAAAGGCATGCTTAAGCCACGGGTGCCAATTGCTGCTGTGGATGAATCAACTGACAGAAATCTTCGGCAGCCATGCCCTCAAGTGAGGTGCAGCGAGTCACTAAAAGACTTTCCATGGACAAGCTTGCCGCAGGCAATGGCAAATGGTGTAGATTCATACCGCTGCGCGCCTGCTCAAAAAGATTGGCGACATAAACAGGATAAACACCGCGTAGTAGCGCCATCTTACCCACCAAAGATGGGTTATCAGTGAGCGCCCACAAATCATTATTTTCTAGCAATCGAGACAGTGCCAGCACAGATTGACCTTGCTTGGTCAGCGCCACCACGCCCATATTGGCGTTTTGCGCAGCTGCCGCTGCCATCGCTACCATGGTGCCTTGATAAGCATCGCAGTGACAGGCCGTTGGCAGTGCAAATTTCACCTGATCTTGCTCTGCACCTTCAGCAATGCGCGCCATGGATGCCACGGCTTCCACTGGATATTGACCGGCCGCGGTTTCCGCAGAAAGCATCACCGCATCGGTCCCATCAAATACCGCATTGGCCACATCAAGCACCTCAGCACGCGTGGGCATTGGACTGGTGATCATCGATTCCATCATCTGGGTTGCGGTAATCACCGGCTTACCCAATAAACGACAGCGCTGAATCAGGCGTTTTTGCACTAATGGCAAACGCGCATCGCCAATCTCAACACCGAGATCGCCGCGCGCCACCATGATCACATCAGAAGCGCCAATCATCTCATCCATCGCCTCGACGCTGGCCACCACTTCGGCACGCTCAACTTTGGCTACGATTTGTGCCATGCTACCGGCTTGGCGCACCAATCCACGCGCATACTCAATATCTTGACCGTGACGTGGGAATGACACTGCAATGAAATCCGCTTCAATTTGCGCAGCCGTTAAAATATCGGCCTTGTCTTTGTCAGTCAGTGCAGGCGCTGACAAACCGCCGCCCAGTAGGTTGATTCCCTTGCGGTTAGACAACTTACCAGCAACCACCACTGTGGTTTCAATGCAAGGCGCATGGACTGCAGTGACATCCAACTGAATGCGACCATCATCGAGTAATAGGCGATCGCCTGCTTTTACATCCGCCACCAGCTCTGGGTAATCCAAACCCACTTGGCTTTCATCGCCAACATCTTCAGCGAGCGCGGCGTTTAAGGTAAAGGCTTGACCATGTTTTAGCTCAACCGCATCTTGGGCAAAACGAGCAATACGAATTTTAGGACCTTGAAGATCCGCCAAAATACCCACAGCTTGGTTTAATTTTGCCGCCACTTGGCGAATGCTTTGTGCGGTGGCCAAGTGCTGCTCAGCGCTGCCATGAGAAAAGTTCAAACGAAATACATTGGCGCCAGCAATAATCAATTTTTCAATTTGCTCAGCACTGTGGCTGGCAGGACCTAAGGTCGCAACAATTTTAGTTTTACGCATCACAACACCTTTATTCGAGCCCAGTGCCAACATCTTCTATTGGCCTTGGCACAAAAAAGAAGGGGCAGCCTAAGCCACCCCAGCAACAGATTATTTTTCGTCGATTGTGGTAATTTTCTTGGCGTTCCACACAGTCAACGCAAGCAGTACAGACACAATAGCCGCGCCCATCCAGAAATATTGCACATGGCTAAAGTCGTAGACGGTTTCGCCATTCACTTCAGTCGCTTTGATCAAATGTGCAGAGATCATCTCTTGGCAAGACGCTGCAATATATGAGAACAAACCGATAAAGCCTTTAATTGCGCCGACAGCATTTTTTGGCATCAAGTCACAAGCGTTTAGACCTGCAAGGAACACCACAAGACCACCGATTGCAAAACCAATTAGACCCAAAGCAACAGCATCAAATAGATGGCTTTGAGGACCCCAGAACATCAATGCGAAACCACCGATGTTGGCCAATCCGTAAAGCAAGGTTGGAATGTTACGGTTTGCGTTAAACACTTTGTCCGAAATGATACCGGCCAGTACCGCGCCGCAGAAACCTGCGATTGGGTAAGTTGACATGGCAAAGCCTGCATCAATCAGCGAGTAACCCTTGGCACTTTGTAGGTACAACACAGCCCATGAGCTAATTGCGTAGCGAGAAATGTACATCGATGCACACGCGGCTGCAATCAACCAAACAGTCGGTTGTTTTAGGATAAATAGCTGCGCACGACGTGTTTCTTTTGGATCAGCCTTGCCGCCTTTGCTTTCTGGCTCTTCGCCATATGCAGTGGCTGGATCTGGCAAACCGTAAGTTTGTGGACGGTCTTTAAGCAAGAAGAACATGCAAATTGCAGCACACACACCAGCAATACCCGCGCCGATAAAACCTGCACGCCAGCCGAAGTAGCTCACAGCCGTTGCTGTCACAATCCAAGTAACCGCTTCACCTAGGTTACGAGAGCCACCCCAAATGGAGTAAACCGAACCACGCTGTTTCGGTGAGAACCATTGGAAGATAGACACACAAGAAGGCGCTGAACCCACAGATTGGAACCAACCGTTCAAACCCCAAAGAAGGATGAAGAAGAAGCTGGCGCTGTTCATGCCCATCAAGGCACAGGTCACCCCTGAGCAGATCAAAGAGCAAGACATAAAGCGGCCGATGTTGGCATAGTCTGACATCACACCGTTTGAGAATTTACCGATGGCATAGGTAAAGAAGAATGCAGAGCCCATCAGACCCAATTCGGTTTTCGTGACGATCTCCGCATCCAGCATTGGTTTTTTAACCACACCCAATGACATGCGAACGACATAGAAAAATGCATAACCAAAGACTAAGCCGAGAAACACTTGCCACTGGTTCTTTTTATAGATAGCACGAATCTTATCGGCACTCGCTGCTATCAGCGGGCGATCTTCGCGCGTTTTAAAAAAGCCAAACATGATTACTCCCAAAAACAACAATCCTGAGCGGCCCATTGCCATCTCAGTCTGAATTCGGGGAAAATCATAAAAACCAGTGGAATTATCGGCAAAAATGCCATTTTGAGTCATAAATGACTCATTCATCAAAAATCATGAGTCAGAAGTGGTACAACCACCCTATCGAAGTAGGACAAAGTTGGGCATTATGTGCCACAAAACAACACAGAAGTGACCCAAGCGAAGCGCCCACTGATTTTGTCGCAAATCTGCAAAATATGAAGTGGAGCACAGTGTCACCCCAGAATGTGACCTCAAGCATGCCCCACAGAAGGCCGATTGATGACTTGATTTCACCACTTTTATCCCTTTGCTGCTGATTTGGAGATGACTATGCGTCAATGCCGCATTTTACTCACCTGCGTGCTGCTCCTTTGTGCGACCAGTGCTCAGTCACGTCCTTTGATGGTGATGACTACCTTTGCCGAAGCGCCCATTCGCGCCTTAATCAATAGCTTTCAAAAGCAGCATCCGGATATTCAAGTGCAAGTGATCTACCGTCGCACCGCGCAAGCCACGCGTATGATGCAGCAGCCTGAGCGGCAACCCATCGATTTGGTGATCTCCTCATCGCCAATCTTTTTTCATCAGCTCAGTGAATCCGGTCATTTAGGCAAGTTGCCAGCTCGCTACCCCATTCCTGACTGGCTGATCCCGCATAGTTTGGCCTCAAGCGAGCAAATTACGGTGTTGGGTTATTCCGGTATTGGCATCATGGTTAATCGCCAATATTTGAAAAAACATGGTCTGTCTATGCCGCGCAGCTGGCAGGATCTCACACAACCTGCGTTTGCCGGTCATCTCACCATGAGCACCCCTAGCAACTCAGGCACCACCCATATGATGGTGGAGAGCATTTTACAGCAGCAAGGATGGCAAAAAGGCTGGCAGCTGCTGATGCAACTGGGTGGCAATATGGGCTCGATTTCAGCGCGAAGCTTTGGCGTCAGTGATGCGGTCTCACGCGGTTTAGTGGGCGCTGGTCCTGTGATTGATAACTACGCGCTCAACGCCAAAAATCAGCTGCCGTTTATCGACTTTCACTATCTTGATCACACCCTGATTTTGCCCACCTATATTGCGATTGCCAAAGCATCGCAACAGACGGCGCAAGCCAAGGTACTGCTTGATTTTCTGCGCTCTAAGCAGGGGCAAACCATTATTGACCAAGGACAAATGGCCAAGGTGCCTCTGCATGATGACAGCCTTGCCAAGCAGCATAATCAAGTGCTCAACGAAGCCCTGCTCTATCAGCGCGCAGCGGTGATCCACGCCCTTTATGATGCCACCATCACCCGCCAGCTGCCGCAGCTGCAACAGGCATGGCAGCAAATTCATCAAGTACAGCAAGATTTCAGCCATCGCGGCGCCAGCGCTGAGCAATGGCAACACCTCAAACAAGCCAAAGCACTGGCCAGCCAAGTCCCCGTCAATGCTGAGCAAGCGCTGATTTTAGCCAAGCAAAATATCTTTGAGCAGCAAGGCCAACGGCGCGACAGCGCGCAAGCGGCTCAGCAAAAGCTGTATTGGCAAACCCAGGTGCGCGACAACCTCAATCAATCCATTGCGCTGACCAACCAGCTCGCGCGGGAGAGTAAGCATGATTAATGGCTTTGCGCACGCACCGCTGGGTAAGCGTCTGACCTTAGCCTTTGCCAGTCAAACCCTACTTACCCTGATTATTGGCTTAGTGGCGATTGTGATGTGGCATCGTCTCGACAGCCAAGTGGCCGCCATTAGCGCAGAGCAGGTGCCGGCGTGGAACGCTGCCTATCAACTTGAGAAAAACAGCACCACGTTGCAAAACTTGCTGCGCCAGCGCGCGCAAAGCCAAGAAACGCAGCATTTTCAGCATCAAAATCAGGCTATTGAAACACTGATTGCGGCACTGGAAAGCCACGTGCTGCCACACAACACGAGCAGCAACAACCGCCAGCAAAGTCAGCAGCAATTGGCGGCGCTGCGAGCGCTCATCGATCAGCAAAATACCCTGCTCAGCCAGCGTCTGAATTTACGCGCGAGCCTGACTCAAGAACGCAATCGCATCAACTGGCTGCACCAAGATCTGGTCGATGAGGTGCAACCCTTAGTGCAAGAAATTGAATGGCATGTGAACCGTTTGGTCAGTGAGCGCGACCAGCGCCAGTCACCTTTTGAGCTGGTTCATGAATTTGCGGTCTTACAGGAGCTCTCCATTCGTGAAAATGAGTTGATGACCTTGGTGCATGAAATTATTGCCCAGCGCTACCAGCGCGATCTCACCAGCGCATTTATGTATATTCAGGTCAAAATTGAAGCGATGCAGCAGCTCAGCGCTCAGCTCGCGCACTATCCATCGACCATTACCCACCGCCAGATCCTCGATGAGATCATCAATGAAGTGAAACCCAATGGCCCACTTCAGCAGCTGCTAGCGCAAGATATTGCCAACCAGCAAGCGCTCGCTACCTTGATGCCCAAACTAGATGCGGTATTAGCAAAGCTGCACCAGCAAGTACAACAACGGGTCAGTGCCGCCAATCAGGCGATTCAACATCTGGATCAAAAAACCCAGCTACAACTGAAAACTGGTCAGTGGCTGATCATCGCCTGCGCGGGCATCGCCGTGGTGATCAATTTATTGGTGATGACGGTGCTCATTAGTCGCCGTTTAGTGGGTCGCCTAAATCAGCTCAGCGTCGAGCTCAGCCGTGCCAATTTAGGCGAGAAGGGGCAACCCGTGTCGATCTCAGGTAATGATGAGATTGGCCAGTTGGGCCAGCAGCTCAACCGCTTTTATTTGCAACGCCAAGAGATGGAGCGCACCAACGCTCTGAGCCTGATTAATCAAACCGATGCTTGTTTGATCACCTGCTTTCTCGACGGTCATATTGAATCGGCCAACCCCAGCGCTATGCGCCTATTGGATTTCGAGCAAGACCCAAGTCAGCTTTGTCTGTGGCAAGCCTTTCCTGCACACTTAAAAACCGCGCTCGAAGCACTCTTTGCGCCCCCAACACAAAAGGAAAGCAGCACCACGCTATGTGTCGGTGAATCGCACCTGCACTTTGCCCTACGCCGCTTCGTGCAAAGTAATGAGCCGCGCTATATGGTAACCATTACCGATGTCACCAGCCAAGAGCAAAATCGCCAGCAGCTGGCACGCTTGGTAGATCAAAAAACCCAAGATCTGCAACGCAACAATGCCAAATTAGCCGCGGAAATTGAGCAGCATAAAGCCACGCAAGCCACCCTGATGCAAACCCAAGATGGGCTGATTCAAGCGGCGAAAATGGCGGTGGTGGGACAGGCGATGACCAGCTTGGCGCATGAGCTCAATCAGCCATTAGCGGCCATCAATAACTACCTATACAGCGGAAAATTGATGATTGAAGCGCAGCAATACAGTCAACTGCCGGAGCATTTTGGGCATATTGAGCGCATGAGTCAGCGGATGAGCCGCATTATTTTAGCGCTGCGTAACTTTGCCAAAAAATCGCCAGCGACCAATGCGCTGCAATCGATTAATTTGACCCAGTTGGTCGACAGCGCAACGGTGATGGTGGAAAGTCGCGCCAATCAAGAGCGCATTCGCATCATCAATGACATTCCGGCCCAGTGCTTTGTGCAAGCCGATGCCACGCAGCTCGAGCAAGTGTTTGTCAATCTGTTGGTGAATGCCTTGGATGCCGTGGCTGGCCAAGCGCGCCGGGAGATTCATCTATTTCACCAGCACAGTTTTGGCGTCACTCAAATTTTGGTATGTGACAGCGGCGCAGGATTTGCGCCTGCGTTAGTACCCCAGTTATTTACCCCATTTACCACCAGCAAAGAGGTGGGCTTGGGGCTTGGTTTAAGTATTTGCCGTTCCATCATGCAGCGCTTTGATGGTGAGATCTATCTTGCCAGTCATTGCCATGGTGGCGCCTGTCTAGTCTTGGAGTTTAAAGATGTCACGACAGCAACCTCTCTATGATTTAATTTTGATTGATGACGATCCCGATGTGCTTGCATCCTATCGCCATCTATTTGAACTTTCTGGCTACCATCCCCTGCTCACCAGTGATCCGCAGCTGGTACTTAGCACCCTGCATGGTCAGTGGTCCGGCGTGGTGATCTCGGATATCTATATGCCGGCCATGCATGGTCTTGAGCTGCTGAGCCAGATTCAAGGCATCGATCCACAGATTCCAGTTGTAATGATCACAGGCCATGGCGAGATTCCGCTGGCGGTGGAGGCGGTAAAAAAAGGCGCCTATGACTTTATTGAAAAACCGCTGGATCCTGCGGCCTTTCTCAGCCTAATTAAAACAGCGCAAAACCAGCGCCAAGCCATTTGCCAGCAGCGCCAAGCTATTGCTGATGCCACCGAACATGAGCTCATTGGCAGCAGCGCGCAAATCAGCGCGATCCGCGACCAAGTACAGGCGCTGGCCTGCACCGATCAGGATGCGCTGATTCAAGGTAAGCTGGGCACTGGCCGCCATACCGTGGCGCAGCTATTGCACCAGCTCAGCGAGCGCCACCAATCGCCCTATATTCTTTGTGATTGTCACCAATGTGACGACCAAGATCTACAAGCACAAATTGATGCCGCGCAAGGGGGCACCTTGGTGCTGCGCCAGCTCAGTCGTTTACCGCGAGAAAGCCAGCGCTGGCTGGCACAATACCTGCTCGACCAAGAGCGACTCGGCGATAAACAGCACCGCACCTTGGCGCTTTTTGACCAATGCGCCGCTGAGCTAGTGCGCGAGCAGCAGCTACACTCCGAGCTCTATTATTACTTTTCGCAAACACGCATTGTGCTGCCCACATTGGCAGAGCGTCATAGCGATATCATTCCGCTCTTTCGTGCCTTTTTGCAGCGCAGCGCCAAACGCTTGGGCATTGCCACGCCCAAGGTTGAACGCAGCTATTTTGATGTGCTCAAACATCACCAATGGCCGGGTAATATTCGAGAGCTGCGCAATGTGGCTGAGCTCTATGCTGTGGGTATCGTCAAGCTCACCAATGCCGAACAAAACCGCGTGATGGAGCCCTTGGCTGGCCCACTCGATAACCTTGTGGATGACTATGAAAAACGGCTGATTGAAGATGCGCTCTTTTTAAGTGCTGGCCGTGTCAGTGAAGCCGCGGATTATTTGCAGATCCCACGCAAAAAACTCTATCTACGCATGCGCAAACACCAATTGGATAAAGCGCTCTTTAAGCCGCAATGTGGCTAACGCGGTGGTTTTGTCTAAGGTTTTAGCCAAAAATTTCAACGAAATTTTTAGCAAAAGCCTGCCACATACCACCACAACAAAACGCGCGTAAAAAGAAAAACACCCAAAGAGCCACCAGCGCACCTTGAGTGTTTTTTATCTGCGCATCAAAAAGCCCAGCTCAAGTGATGGCGATGCCTTCGATTATGTCGAGACCTGTACGCCATGACTCCATGGCATAGCCCTAGCTTATTTTGAATCAAGCGGGGCACGCACCTGCGCTTGCCATAACGCGCGATACAATGAGTGCTCGACAAGCAAGCTGTCGTGATCACCTCGCCCGGTTATTCGCCCATTCTCTAAAACAATGATTTGATCTGCATATTGAACCGTAGCCAATCGATGCGCCACCATCAGCACAGTGCGCCCTTGCATTAAGCGAGACAACGCCTGTTGAATTTGATATTGCGCTTGGCCATCGACGGATGCCGTAGCCTCATCAAGTAGCAAGATAGGTGCATTTTTCAAAAGCGCGCGCGCAATGGATAAACGCTGGCGCTCACCACCTGAGAGCCCCCCCCCCCTCACCCAGTAAGGTATGATAGCCCTGCGGTAAAGCTTCAATAAATTGGTGACAATCTGCATCTTGGCAAGCTTGCAGCACCTCTTGCTCCGTAGCGGAAGGGCGACCAATGCGCACATTTTCAAGCACAGAGCCAGAAAATAGCTGCACTTCTTGAAACACCATACTCATTTGGCTCATCAACTGCTCGGTACTGCATGCATCATAATTTATCCCACCCAGCGCTATCTCCCCCTCTTGGGACAAATAGAATCGCGCAAATAGGTGCAATAAGGTGCTTTTCCCTGAGCCTGATGGCCCAACGATTGCGGTCACCTTTGCAGCCGGTACATTCAGGCAAATATCACGCAGCGCCCAAGGCTCATCGGCTCGATAGCGAAAATTAAGCTGTGTCATGGACAAACTCGCATCAGCAAAAGCGATAGGGAGATCTTTTCCTTGCGGTAAGCTCGGTTGTTCCAATAACTGCTGCTGTTTTTGCTGCGCCTGAAGGAGCGCGCGCATCACCGAAATATGACCAATAAACTCGGAAAAATAAGCCACCACACGCAGCGCAATCAGTAATGCCAGCAGCGCCTGCCATGGCGATAATGCGGCCTGCTGTAATCGCCATGCGCTCACCGCAACCAATGTCACCAAAGACAAATCAAGCAGCAAACGAAACAGTAATACCGGTCCTGCGCCCCATCGCTCGACACGCCAACAAGCTTGCGTGAGCGCGTTAAATTGCTGATGTAATTTATCGCACCAATCCTCACTACGATTAAACAGTCGCAATGTAAATAAGCCCTGCATGTATTCAATCAACATCCCTGATGTATCACGCAGCATTTGATACCGCTTTTGACTGGCACGTACCAACAACTGGCGCGCACCATTCATTGAAGCAAAAGCAAGTGGTAAAAAAATTGCGCAGGCTAAAGCCAGCCATGGGTCAATCCAAGCCATCACCAGTAAAAGCAAAATGGGCATGATGATTGTTACGCGCAAATCAATCACATGGTGCGTAAATACCCCTTCAATCACTTGGATATCTTCACCAACCATATCGGTCAGCGTCCCCGTCCGATAGGCCTGAATCGTCCCTAGCGGTAATTGGTGAATATGTTGCAATAACTGACGTCGATAGCGCCCCATCATCGCAAATGCTGACAAAAATCCGAGTTTTAAGCCAAGCCAAGCAAAAGCAGCCTGTAAGGCAAAACACCCAGCAAGCAGGGCAAGTACTTGCCAAGGTGATTGCCAATCGAGCCAGTGCGCGGCTGGATGAGCCACACCAGCAACACTGGCAAGCCATGAAAAGACCACAAGCAGCGGGCTGAGCTCCAAACACTGTTCCAGCAACCGAAACCCCGTCGCGCGGCGAAGCTGACCTTGGTCACCGCCGCCTTGGGCAATAATTTGCGCCATAGTTTTGTTAATCGACTGCGAGGCGCTAGCCCCTTGATTAGCCGTAGATTGGGTCGCTTGAGACACACTAGCCTCTGTATTATGCGCGGCTGTAGTCATCACACACCTCCTGATCTTCAGTCACACAACATTGCCAATGCATCGCTTGCTGATGCTGCTGCCACATCTGTTGATAACACGGTGTTTGCGCAAGCAGCGTTTGATGCGAGCCCTTTGCAACAATGCGCCCTTTCTCCATCATCACAATTTGATCCGCTTGCTCTAGACCCACCAAACGATGCGCAATGAGCAGTACAGTGCGATGTCGATAGTGCCGTTGTAAGGCTTGATAAAACTTGGCTTGCGTAATGTTATCGGCAAATGCCGTGGCCTCATCGAGAAGCAAAACGGGGGCTGGCGATAACAAAGCACGCGCCAAAGCGATACGCTGCTTTTCACCGCCCGATAAACGCGTCCCGCCTTCACCGACCCAAGTGTTTAGCCCGTCGGGCAGCTCAGCAATCAATGTTTGTGCCTGAGCGACCGTCAATGCTGTTGCAATCGCTTCATCTGGGGCATCCTTACAACCGAGCATAAGGTTCTCTCGCAGCGTACCTTGAAACAGAAACGGCTGTTGGCTGGCAAGCACCACCCAAGCGGCGCGCTGCGCTTGACTCATCTTTGATAACGGCAGCTGGTTAATCAAAATCGCACCTTGCGTTGGCGATATCAGCCCAGTAAGCAGCTGCGCTAAGGTTGATTTACCACTGCCAGATGGCCCAACCAATACTGTGGTCGTTCCTGCCGCTAAGCTCAGGTTGAGATCGCGAGTTGCCCACGCCTCGTCCGCGTGATAACGAAAATTCAATTTCTCAAATTGCACTGATGCCAATAGGTTTTTCAACGATGAATCTGCCGCGCTATCTGGCTCAGGCATAAATGCATAGATTTGCGCTAAGGGATTCAATGAAGGAATCAGCTGACCAAATTCCTGAGAGATTTGGCTCACTTCAAGCAAAGGTTTGAGCATGCCAAAGGCAAGTATCACCGCCATCATGACTTCAGCTGGGCTTAACACACCCGTGGCAACACGTGAAATGGCAATTGGCATCAACAGTAAAAGATTGGCACCTAACAGTGCGCAAAATAGCGCCCATCCAGGCACAGTGCGACGCGTAATCACTTCGACCAACTGATAGTAGGTTTTAAGCTGCGCTGCGAGGCGTTGAAAACGTTCGCTATCTTGGCCAAAGAGCTTCATCACCGCCAAATTTCGCAAATATTCTACCGTGGTATTGGTCAGCTCGCGCTCCACCACCTGATACTGGGCAAAATTCTCTGCCATATTGCGAAGGCATAAATACGAGGCCAAAAGTGCCATAGGGGCAACGGTCAAAGCTGCCAACGCAAGGCGCCAATCGGTAAACAAAAGGTAACCAGCGATAAACAGCGGAACCCACAGCGCCATCATCATCTCAACGGTGCGGTGCGGTGCGCAACTAACTGCTCCAACTTGGCCACAGATTGCAACACCATCTGTTTTAAGGCGCCGCTGCCTTGCTGATTGATCCAAGCCAAAGGCGCGTACGCTAAATGTCGCACCAATTGCTGGCGCGTATGAGCCATTAATTGAAATGCAGCCTGATGACTGAGCATATAAGCCACACTGCTGAACATCGTTTTGACTCAAATCGCGCACAATAACCATGGCCACAATTGCCAAAGTTGTGCACTTTGCAGCGCGGTATCGGGCTGGAAGATCATCGCGACCAGCACAAAGCCGCAGCGGGCTAATAACACATAAAACCAAAGCACTGACAATGCCGCCAAAACAGTCAAGCACTGTGACACAAACAAACGTAAACCTTGGGGTCGCAACAAAGCAAAGACCAAAGGCCAGCCCTGTTTTTGACTGATGGCTTGCGCACCATGAATTGGATTTAAAGATTGGGATTGCATAACTCACCTCTTTCAACCGAGCCAGCTTAAGCAGCGGTTGAATGGTGAGCTACCCCAAAAGGGTGGCACTGCCCCAGAAGGAACCGATTTTTCAACAATAAATGCTTGGCATCTATGGCTGGCAAGCGTGTAACAAAGGCGAAAAGGTGAAATAAATATCAAATCCAGACGACAAAAATAGAAATGATATTGATTATCGATTGAGCTATTTACTTGATTTGATTAGGCTAGATGTATGCTTTCTCTTTGCTGTAATCCCGATGACTGCGCGCCAATTAATGCCTCAATCACCCCAACAAAGTGCCCCACTGGCTGAGTGTTTTTATCAGCTAGAACCTGGGCTGGCCGTATGTTGGAGCCACAGCACTAATGCGCCGCGCCAAACCTTTCGCGGTAATGCGCAGTATGTGCATTTGAATTGTATGCTGGATGGTGAATTAAATGCGCGAATTGATCAGCGCCCCCTTTACTGTCGCACGGGCGATCTAATCACCGGATTAATGCATGGCAAGCAGCAATTTCATGTGCTTGAATCAGCTTATTTTAGTTGCCTGTCAGTGATGGTCGCGCCGCACTATATGACGCGTCATTGGCCACAATTGGCGAACTTTAATGAGCAAGACACCGGCTTTGTCTATCACACCTATCATTATCAAAAGGCCTTTGGCTATGCGCAGCAACTGTGCGTATTACTTCAGCATCCCAACCCGCAGCACCTGCTGATCCATGCCGCGGTACTTAATTACATCTATTGGCATTTTCAAGCCTTTGCCCGTCAAGATCAGCCCTGCCGTTTAACCGCACATGACAAAATGCAGCTTCGTAAAGCGCGGTCTATTTTATTAACCGATCTCAGTCTCGCGCCCAGCCTTGCTGAACTTGCTGATGCTGTGGGGCTGAGCCTTTGCAAATTAAAACGCGGTTATAAAGCCCTTTATCAAACCAGTATTTATGCCGATTTTCAGCAAGAGCGTATGGAAAAAGCGCAGCAATTACTGCACTCCTACAATGTGACCGAAACAGCAACCACCTTGGGCTATAGCAATATGAGCCACTTTAGTGCAGCCTTTCGAAAGCAGTTTGCCATCACGCCAAGCCAATACAAAAATCAGTTAGATCGTCCATAAAAAAGACCTCTATATTCGAGGCCTTGTTTGATCGCAAATTGCAGCGAATCTATTATCCCGAGATGCTTAACCCAAGAGCTCAGCAAAGCTCAGATCGTCCTCATCATCACCCTGCGCTAAATATGCCACCATGATCACTGCATCTTCACGGCCATCTGCTGTTGGGTAGTAATCGACTCGGCGATTGATCTCATTAAAGCCGCAACTGTCATAAAGCGCGATAGCTGGGGTATTGCTGGCGCGCACTTCAAGCCATAGCGATTCAGCCTGCTCTTGCTCTAATAGCGCGAGTAATTGATTCATCAGTGCGCGGCCATAGCCTTTCCCTTGCATCGCTGGGTCAACGGCGAGATTCAGCAATGTCCCTTCACCTGCCACCAGCTGGGCGTAAAAATAGCCCACGACTTGGCCATTTACGAGCAGCACTTGGTTGCGACCTAGACGTCGCTCAATATCGCTCAGGTGACTCTCAGCCCAAGGATGAGAATGTGCGGCGTGTTCAATACGGCGAATGGCATCCAAATGAGAGGGATGCATGGGCTTAAATTCAGATGTGGACATAGTGAATCTTTATTGTTGCTGAGTTTGGGTAAGCTGCTGCTTAATCTGCTGCCATAGCTGACGCTTAGCAGAATCATCGGTCGATAGTCGCTGCAAGGTACATGAATGTAGCGCTTTAATCCCCTCAAGGGACGCGGGTAGCGCTGGCATATGTTCAAGGGCGCACCAGCACCAAGTTAGCTGATGTGCCGATAGCTGACGCAATGACTCAGGCGCCATCCATACTACCTGCTCAGCTTTGAGCTTCATGGTGGAGAGAATCTTTTCAACCAGCACCAGGGTTTCACCTTGTGGCTGCGTCTCACTGACTAAGAGTAATTGTGCGGTTTCAGGCAAGGTGATGGCAGTCGACGCTTGCGCAAATACATGGGAATTGCGCAGCTGCCAAACCGGCAGATCCATCTGTTGTAGGAAGTAGCGCGCCGCGGCGCTTTGCTGCTGACTCATCTTGATATCGACTGGTGAAGGAAAACGGCCTCAGTGTAACAAAGTTTATGGCTCGCCACACCTCGCATCAAGGCTCATGATTAAACAGATATAACGTGATCATCATCGTAGCTGACATGTCATCTTTACTTATCTTTTAATCCAGTTGATGTTTGTTTACAGCGCCAATTATAAAATGACATTTTTATCACTAACGGATTAATTTCATGGCGCTAATCAACTGCCCTGAGTGCAATAAAGAGATTTCAGATACTGCAGATCACTGCATCCATTGTGGCTATACCCCTGAGATGGAAGCACCTAAAAAAGGTCTGATCGACTACGCATTTTTCCTTTTCGCCTTTGCCGCTGTAGGCTACGCTGCGTACGCAATATTCTTCTGCTAAAGTTCGCCCTTTCCCGTTTGTTCAGCACAAATGCCAAATAAGAAAAAACCCGCCAACTGGCGGGTTTTAACGCTTTTTATTTTTCGTATACGCGGGTTATAAAACGTCGCGATTATTTTTTAACGTTTAGACGCTCTTTGATGCGTGCTGCTTTACCTGAACGATCACGTAGGTAGTAAAGCTTCGCACGACGTACTGCGCCATGACGTTTCACAGAAATGCTGTCAACAACAGGAGAGTGCGTTTGGAAAGTACGCTCAACGCCTTCACCGTTAGAGATTTTACGAACGGTGAATGCAGAGTGAAGACCACGGTTACGCTTAGCGATAACTACGCCTTCAAATGCCTGAAGACGCTCACGCTCGCCTTCTTTAACTTTAACTTGAACAACAACGGTATCACCCGCGCGGAACGCAGGTACGTCTTGTTTCATTTGCTCGTTTTCGAGCGCTTTGATGATGTTACTCATTTTTCAATACCCTAGATTAAACTGAAGCTTAAGTTCTATTTATCAGGACGTTGGCGAATAAACTCAGCCAATAATTGTTCCTGATCGTCAGTCAGAGCTAGGTTTTCCAGAAGCTCTGGTCTTCTTAACCAAGTCCGACCTAGCGATTGCTGTAATCGCCAGCGGCGAATTGCCTGATGGTTCCCCGATAGAAGTTCCTCAGGAACCGTTAAGCCGTTAAGCTCTTCCGGTCTTGTATAGTGCGGGCAGTCTAACAATCCATTGGCAAAAGAATCCTCTTCTGCCGAGGCCATATCACCTAAAACACCCGGTACGAAACGTACCACAGCATCAATCAGTGTCATGGCTGGAAGTTCACCACCTGTCAGCACGAAATCCCCGATAGACCACTCTTCGTCGACTTCGGTTTGAATCACGCGCTCATCTATCCCTTCGTAGCGACCGCAGATAAGAATTAAATTCTGCTCTTGCGCCAGCTCTTGCACACCTTCTTGGTCGAGTTTTCGACCTTGTGGTGACAGATAAATCACTTTCGCCTTGCCGTTTGCGGCTTGTTTTGCTGCGTGGATTGCATCCGTTAAAGGCTGCACCATCATCAACATACCAGGCCCACCACCATAGGGACGATCGTCCACTGTGCGGTGTTTATCGTGGGTGAAATCACGAGGATTCCACGTATCAACCGATAATAACCCTTTTTTTACCGCCTGACCGGTGACTCCAAAATCGGTTATTGAACGGAACATCTCAGGAAACAGGCTAATCACCCCAACCTTCATGATGTTGTTCTCCTCATTTGAAGTTAAAAACCAGGATCCCAGTCAACTTCGATCCGTTGAGCGGCCAAATCTACATTGAGAATGACTTGCTCAGGAAGGAACGGAATTAAACGTTCCTTTTTACCAAAAGCATCTTTCAAGTTGGCTTCAACAACGAGTACGTCGTTAGAGCCAGTTTCAAGAATGTCTTTGACCGTACCAAGGTTATAGCCCTTGGTATTGACGACATTCATGCCCATCAGATCACGCCAGTAGAATTCATCTTCTGGCAGAGCTGGAAGAACATCGGCAGGAACCAAAATCTCAGCATTGGTTAATGCTTGAGCGTCCTCACGCTGTTCTAGGCCTGCTAGTTTCGCAACTAGCCCTTGATTGTGGCGTTTCCAGTCTTCGACTGAATAAACCACTGACTCGCCTTGCGCTTTCACAAACCAAGGCTGGTAGTCAAAAATGCTTTCTGGATTTTCAGTAAATGAAAACACTTTGAGCCAGCCGCGAATGCCATAAGTGGCACCCAGCTTGCCAACCACGATGAGGTTGTCTTGCTTGCTCATAGATGGTTCCAATTAAGCTGCTTTAGAAGCAGTTTTTACCAAAGTCGCAACGCGATCTGATAGAGATGCGCCTTGACCAACCCAGTGATTAACACGGTCTAGGTCAACGCGTAGAGCTTCTTCAGACTCAGTTGCGATTGGGTTGAAGAAACCAACTTTCTCGATGAAGCGGCCAGTTGATTTGTTGCGAGCATCAGCTACAACGATTTGATAGAATGGGCGTTTTTTAGAGCCGTGACGTGCCAAACGAATGGTTACCATATCGTCCTCTTTGCATTACTTGAATAAAATAAACCCCGCCAAGACGGGGTCGTTGCCAAAATAAAAAGCCTCGGAATTTTACTCTTTGTGTGACCAAATGCAACTTCTTTAGCGACTTTTTCGCCAATTGTTTGCACAGCTGATACACAGGGTATTCAGCGGGGCCAGAGTCTCATTCCAAGGCTTTTAAAATTATGTGTCAGGTTACATACCTGGGAAGCCACCGCCACCCATCATGCCTTTCATTTGGCGCATCATGTTACGCATGCCGCCCTTTTGCATTTTCTTCATCATTTTCTGCATTTGGGTGAACTGCTTAAGCAATTTATTCACCTCTTGCACCTGCACACCTGAGCCCATGGCAATGCGCTTTTTACGCGAGCCTTTGATGATATCAGGACGCTGACGCTCACCTGGGGTCATGGAGTTGATGATCGCTTCCATACGCAAAAATTCGCGATCATTCACTTGGTCTTGCAAATTCGCAGGCAGCTGAGACATACCCGGCAGTTTGGTCAGCAAGCTGCTCATGCCGCCCATGTTTTTCATCTGCTGCAATTGGTCGCGGAAATCTTCCAAGTCGAAGCTTTTCTTCTCCTTGAATTTCTGCGCCATTTTTTGCGCTTTTTCTTGGTCGACATTGCGCTCGATATCTTCAATCAGCGACAGCATATCGCCCATGCCCAAAATACGTGAAGCCACGCGCTCTGGGTGGAATGGCTCTAGCGCATCGGTTTTTTCACCCATACCCAAGAATTTAATTGGCTTGCCGGTAATATGGCGCACAGACAATGCCGCACCGCCACGCGCATCACCGTCTACTTTGGTGAGGATCACACCGGTCAGTGGCAATGCATCATTAAAGGCTTTCGCAGTATTAGCCGCGTCTTGACCTGTCATGGCATCAACCACAAACAAGGTCTCAACTGGATTAATCGCACCGTGTAGCTCGATGATTTCATCCATCATTTCGCTATCAACGTGCAAACGGCCGGCAGTATCGACGATCACCACATCAAAGAATTTGATGCGACCATGGTCAATGGCAGCGGTCGCGATATCAATTGGCTTTTGCTCAATCGTCGATGGGAAGAACTCCACATCGATATCTGCAGCCAATGTTTCCAGCTGTTTAATCGCCGCAGGGCGATACACGTCCGCAGAGACCACCAAGACTTTCTTCTTGTGACGCTCTTTGAGGAATTTTGCCAGTTTGCCCACACTGGTAGTTTTACCAGCACCTTGCAAACCCGCCATCAAAATCACTGCTGGCGGTGTACACGCAAGATCAAGCGCCTCATTGGCATTGCCCATCACGCTTTCTAGTTCAGATTGAACCAGCTTGATGAACTCTTGACCTGGTGTCAGGCTTTTTGAAACCTCTAAGCCGACCGCACGCTCTTTGACCTGCTTAACGAAATCACGTACCACAGGGAGGGCAACGTCAGCTTCCAAAAGGGCCATGCGCACTTCGCGCAAGGTTTCTTTAATATTGTCTTCCGTGAGACGGCCACGGCCGCTGATGTTCTTCAGCGTACGCGATAAACGCTCGGTTAAATTCTCAAACATGCATCTCTACTCGCATCAGTCTTAATCGCAGCTTCGCGAAAATTGTCGGCAGTATACCCTGAAACCATGCAAGGTTTCATGTAGCAATAGCGACATTTGTGGCAGCAAGGTATACTCTGGGCGACTTGATTTCAAATGAAGCACGGAAGTCTATGGAAATTCTTCTCTCAACTGTGACCGCGCTTTTCTATGGCGCTGCCATCGCACTGGTGATTCCAGGCTTGGCACACCAGCATCCCATTCGACGCCATCCGGTACTATTTGCCGCTGGTGCCGCGCTCTTGTGTCATGGTTGGTTACTCCACGACCTCATTCTGACCGGTGGTGGGCAAAATTTAAGTATTTTAAATGTCGCCTCACTGATCAGCTTTTTGATTGCCCTTGCGACCACCATCGCAATTCCGCGCACCCGCGTCTGGTTTTTACTACCTGTAGTTTATAGCGCCGCCATTTTAAATGAATTGGGTGCCGCCTTTATTCCAGGCAACTACCTCACGCACCTACAAGCCAATCCCAGCTTGCTGATTCATATCTCTTTGGCGCTTTTTACCTACGCAACTTTGATGATAGCCACCCTCTACGCCATTCAACTGGTGTGGCTGGACTATCGCTTAAAGAATAAAAAAGATTTGGTGCCCAATCCAAATTTGCCGCCATTAATGCGTATTGAACGTCAATTGTTTCGATTATTGCTGATTGGCCAAGCCATGCTCACCATTACCTTGGTGACAGGGCTTCTTTTTGTGCAAGATATTTTTGCCCAAGGCAAAGCACATAAAGCGATCCTTTCAATGCTCGCATGGTGTGTATACAGCTTACTAATTTGGGGTCATTACCAGCGTAATTGGCGTGGTCGCCATGCGGTATGGTACAGCTTAATTGGCGCATTTCTCCTCACGCTTGCCTATTTTGGCAGCCGTTTCGTCAAAGAAGTGATCCTCAGCTAAAGCCAATCAATGCGCCAGTAGAGATACTGGCGCTCACTTGACTTTGTGCCATGCTTCATAGCTAATAACCCTTCCTATTGGTCACAAAGGATACTTCAGTGGACGAAATTTCCACCGGCCTACTCTTTTTTATTCTTGGTTGCTTAATCGTTATCTCCGGCTATTTTTCCGGTACTGAAACCGGCATGATGGCACTCAATCGCTACAAGCTGCGTCACCTCGCCAATCAAGGCCACCGTGGTGCTAAGCGCGTGGAATCCCTGCTGGTGCGCCCAGACAAACTCATTGGCCTGATCCTCATCGGTAATAATCTGGTGAATATTCTCGCTTCCGCCATTGCCACCATTTTGGGTATGCGCCTTTACGGCGATCTCGGCGTGGCCATCGCCACCGGTATTTTAACCCTCGTGGTGTTAGTGTTCGCTGAAGTCACCCCAAAAACCATTGCCGCGCGTTACCCAGAAAAAATCGCCTTTACCAGCTCCGTGCTGCTGTCATTTTTAATGCGCCTTCTGACACCACTGGTGCTCTTGGTCAATCTCATCACCAATGGATTTTTGCGTCTTTTTGGCATTCAAGTGAACCGCCAAGACGAAGATCCGCTGAGCTCAGAAGAGCTGCGTACCGTGGTCAATGAAGCTGGCGGTTTAATCCCGCAGCGCCACCAAGAGATGCTAATCTCCATTCTCGATTTAGAGCATGTCACCGTGGATAATTTGATGGTGCCGCGTAACGAGATTGTCGGCATCGATATTAATGACGATTGGAAGTCCATCGTTCGCCAGCTAACCCATGCCGCCCATGGCCGTTTGGTGCTCTACCGCGACCAAATTGATGATGTCGTAGGCATGCTGCGTGTGCGCGAAGCCTATCGTTTTATGATGGAAAAAAACGAATTTAACAAAGAAACCTTGCTGCGCGCCGCTGATGAGATCTATTTCATTCCTGAAGCGACACCGCTCAATACCCAAATGCTGAAGTTTCAGCGTAATAAAGAGCGCATTGGTCTGATTGTCGATGAGTATGGCGATATTCTGGGACTGATTACTCTAGAGGATATTCTGGAAGAGATCGTTGGAGAGTTCACCACCTCCACCGCGCCAAGTTTAAGCGATGAGATTGCAGCGCTACCCAATGGCGATTATCTCATTGAAGGCAGTGCCAACATTCGCGACATCAATAAAAGCTTGGGCTGGAAACTGCCTACCGATGGCCCGCGCACTCTCAATGGTTTGATTCTTGAACACTTAGAAGAGATTCCCGATCACCCGCTGTGTCTGCGCTATCGTGGTCATCGCATGGAGCTGGTTACGATCTCTGACAACATGATCAAACAGGTGAAGATTTTAAGCCCCGCAGAGCCAGCCCAGAAAAAAGCTATAAGCAAAAACACAGGCAATAAAAAGCGCCCCCGTAAATCTTAAGGCGCGATTTAGCCTCGCTTCACGGCAAATAAAAAGAGCGCTGATGCGCTCTTTTTGTTGATTCAGGTGTTTGTAAACACGAAACATAACTCAAGCACTGACTATTGATCAGACTCTTTTGCCGCCTCTTTTGCAGCAGCGGCTTGGGCAGCGCGTTTGCGACGAATCTCTTTAGGATCAGCAATCAGTGGACGATAAATTTCAATGCGATCGCCATCTTGCACAGACGCAGCTAGCTGCACCGTACGACTGTAAATCCCCACTTTATTGACCGCTAAATCAATCTCAGGGAAGGTTTCCAAAACACCGCTTTGGCGAATAATGGCTTCCACCGTGGAGTCTGGTGTCACCGCCAAATGATAAACCTGCTGGCGCGCAGGCAATGCATAAGCCACTTCAACATGAAGCAAAGGAACAGGATTGGTAGACATGGTGCGCTCGCTGACTAAATGCTTTGACCATATTATGGGTCAACTCTTTAAATACTTGGCCAAAAGCCATCTCAATAAGAGGGCTGGTAAATTCAAACTCTAGGCTCAATTCCACATGACAGGCGTCATCATCAATAGGCTCAAAACGCCAATGCCCATGCAAAGAACGAAATGGACCATCGACTAAATTCATGCCAATTTCACGACCCCAAATAAGGGTGTTTTGGGTCGTAAAAGATTTACTAATACCCATTTTGGCCACATCAACACGGGCCATCATCCCCTCTTTGGACTCAGAAAGCACCTGCGAACTTTGACAGCCCGGCAAAAATTCGGGATATGCAGCGACGTCATTGACCAGCAAAAACATCTGCTCTGCGCTAAATGGCACCAAAGCACTGCGATGGACGTTTGCCATAACCTCTCCAATTCATTGATTCTCATTCAATTCCACAGTTCAACTGGAATTGCTGACAAGCCACTATGAACAAGTCACACAGCGATGATACCATTAGCAAGCGCAGAGCCAAAACGGTGCCGCGCAGGGGCAGTGCGAAGCATCCTTAATAAGACTCAGCACGCCATCGACCAGCACAACTGGGACAGAATAAATATGGCTAAAAAACCAAGTAAACCTGGCAGTAATACCATTGCCAAAAACCGCACCGCGCGCTTTGAATTCGCCATTAATGACGAATATGAAGCGGGCATTGAATTGCAAGGCTGGGAAGTTAAAGCGATTCGCCAAGGGAAAGTAAACATCTCTGAAAGCTACGTATTCCTGCGCGGCGGCGAAGCTTTTATCTCTGGCGTACAGATCATGCCGCTGCAAGCAGCATCCACCCACGTGGTTGCCGATCCAACCCGCGTTCGTAAACTGCTACTCAACCGCCGTGAGCTTGAACAACTTGCCGCAGGCGTTGATCGCGAAGGGCAAACCATTGTTGCACTCACCATGTACTGGAAAGCCTCATGGGTGAAAGTGAAAATCGGTACTGCACGCGGTAAGAAATTGCACGACAAACGTGCCGACGCCAAAGAGCGCGATTGGCAGCGCGATAAGGCGCGCATTATGAAAGGCAGCCTTCGATAGTCACTCGACGGTGAAAGATTGCTGTAACTGCGTGTTTTGAAATAAAAATCGCCGAAAAAACAAGCAACCATCAAGCGGTGCGAGTCAAAGCCTTTGACCGCACCGTTTTTTCTGTTAGAGTTTGCTTAATTCAGGGGCTGATTCAGGATTCGACAGGATCACGAAGGCTCGTGGAGCATGCCGAGGTGCGGTTGGCCTCGCTAAAAAGCCGCAAAAAAATAGTCGCAAACGACGAAAACTACGCACTAGCAGCTTAATAACCTGCTCAGAGCCTGCCCTCCCTAGCCTCAGCCTGTAGGACGGGGATTTAGGGCAGTCAAACCCAAACAGGATCGCGTGGATGTTTTGACTCGAGAGCTGAAGCGTTAAACTCAATTCGGGTATGTCTTGGCATGGCGTGTTTGCCCGCAGTGTTTTGACGAGATTAAAGACAAACTAAGCATGTAGCGCCATTAGTTAGACTGGTTTTGGACGCGGGTTCAACTCCCGCCAGCTCCACCAAATTCGTATACGAAGGCACCTTAGGGTGCAAGGAAAGCTCGTTGGGTCAATGACTTAGCGAGCTTTCTTGTTTTTAGAGACATAGTGAAAAGCTAGGTAAGGAGTAAAACTGTGGTACATAGATGATATACAAAGAGAGACAACAGTATGCATCTATATCGTCGTGGAAAGAGCGGTATCTATTACTATCAGCGTCGTATACCTGCCTCAATAAAGCAGTTTTACAACAATAAAATTCATATCAAATTCTCGCTTAAGACAAATAATTCATCTGAAGCTAAACGTATTGCATCGTTACATTCAGCTCGACTAGCAGTTGAATTCGAGCAGTACGAATCTTCTCTAAAGACAAGCTCGCCTACACCACTAGCTAAACTCTCCAATCTGGCATTAATAACTGCTAATAGCTGGCTTGCTACAACTAAAGACCTCGCACAGCAAGTAGAAGATAAGCCTGATCACATTGTTGATATGTTCTTAAAAGGGCTAGATGAAGAACGCTACTTATTTGCCACTACCTCAGCCGACTTAAAGAACAGCGACAGCGACAAACAATTAAAACTAACTAAGGATGGTTTATGGACTAGCGTATTAGCATCCATGTCATCAGAACAAAAGTCACTAGTTGCAACTCTTCCTTTGGAGCAAAAGGTAAAGCTATTTCAGTTAATATCAAGGTACACACACCCATTATCGTTGAAGCTTCAGCAAGAGATGAGTCAGCTGTATCCTGACTTAGCTATAATCCGACCTTACGAACTATCTAAAGAAGCACCATTGCTGGTGGATGCTTTTAATCAATTCTTAGACAACAAGCATTCTGAAAAACCGATGAGTCTAAAATTAGAGCAACGTTATACGTCTGCATTAGAGTCTCTGAGCGCACTAATTGGTAAAGACTGCCCATTAAACTCAATTAACCGCACGCATATCCGCGAACTAAGAACTCTGCTCTCAAAGCTACCAGCTAACATCAAAAAGAAACCTGAAACACGAGCTCTGTCTTTATCTGAAATTTATAACCTAGTACGTGAAGACAGCCTCTCTCACCTCCCATCCTTATCGATAACGTCAGTAAATCAACGATTAGAAGCGCTTCACGCCTTCTTTCAGTTCTGCATACAAGAATCATGGATGAGTATCAATCCAGCAGAAAAAATTCGTCTTCAGAAAACAGTTGCGAACAAAGACAAGCGCTTCCCATACCCAATTGAACTATTAGACAAACTACTAAATTTGACCAAAGGCACTAAGCATTACTGGACTGTTCGTTTAGGTCTTTGTGGTCTTCGCATGAATGAAATAGTTCAGCTAACACCTGCCGACATAAGGCAGTCACCTGAAGGAATTTGGTATATCGATGTAAACAAGGATGATGGTAAGGCAGTAAAAAATCTCTCTTCTATCCGGCAGGTACCTATTCCGAATAGTCTACTTAAACTAGGGTTTGTCACTTTTGCGAAGGAAAGTAAGACTGAAACACTATTTGATGTACCAACATCCAAAGCAACAGGCTACCGCTCAGACATATACAGTAAACGCTATGCTAATTTCACAAGGAAGCAAGAACTCAAGGAAGACAAAGTCACATTCCATAGTTTGCGTCATAACTTCAAAGACTATGCCTTATCGGCGAACATACCTGAGGCTGCATTTAAGCAAATCGCGGGGTGGACTGATGATAGCGTTAGTGCTGCATACGGCTCTGGCTACACACTGATGAAATTGACGGAATATATGAACCTCTTACCATTTCCTAGCAGTTACTAAACCACTATTTATGAAATATATCGTGATTAACAGTAGTCTTATAACTCATATGCATTAATATCACACCGACTGACCAGTACTGGATACCAAATCTATGTATTGGTCAGGAAGTAGTTGCGGCAGCTTTGTTCACCTACTTGGCTGCTGCTCAAGCAATATCTGCTACCTTTATTTTTCTCTCTAAGCAGCACCACATCCCAATGAAAACTAAACTATTCGCCTCTCTATGCGCCGCTTTACTTCTATCAGCCTGCGCTAATACAGACACACAGAAAACCACACAAGACACCCCAAAGCCCCCACAGAAGACCGCTGAGAAGACCACCCAGAAGACTAAGATAGATCTGTCTGGATGGGAGCCTATGCTGACCAAAGAGAGCTATCCAGAAAGCACGGTCACTGTAGAAGACCTTATCGAAGCCCAGCAATCAGGGGACAAGAAGAAGATAGCTTATGCTGTCTGCACCTATATTGCCGAGAATACCGCTGCGGTTATCATGAAGGAGCGCCAGAACGGCACAGATGAGGCTGTAGCTCTCGCAGCGGCACAGCAGATAGAAGGTCAGGAAGCATTGGCAGCCGTCCTCGTTAAGCGAGCCTACGCCATACCTAAAGCCACTACATACAAGGGCAAGAAACAAGCCTTAGATGACTTCATCTTCTCTGTGAATTACGACTGCTACATGGCTGCGGCTAAGTGATCAAATAGTGGGCGAGGGCTAATTTGTTAGAAAAATCTGAGGGCATATACTTATATACAAACATACTCAGGACTCCCCCGCCCACGCAAATCTGCAATCCACCAAAAAAATCAACTACTCTCCGTTATCACCTCTGAAGATGCGCATACATCTATCAATAGACTAAACCCTTATGATAGATACACGTCATGACTATCATATAGATCATTGACAACTTAAATGATAGCATTATCATAAGACCACCTTACTGATAGTAACTAAGTGATAGGCCATGACTCAATATATCTACGCTCGTACCTCTACAACAGATCAAAACGTAAAGCAGCAGGCAGATCATCTACTTAAGAAGTGGTCTAACGCTATCGTCATGATGGAGCAAGAGTCAGGCAAGACTATAGATCGTCCTGTCTTCAATAGTCTTTGTACAACAGTACGCAAGGGAGACAGTATCTTAGTTCTGTCTGTAAGCCGTTTAGGTCGTACAACTACTGGGGTATTGCAATTCATTGAGGATATGAAAGAAAAGAGTGTAGCTGTTCATGTAGACGATCTTGGAATGATAGATGTCACTAGCTCTACAGGTAAGCTTGTCTTAACCACACTAGCTGCTGTTGCTGAGATGCAACGTGAGGAGATATTAGACAAGCAACGTATTGGTATTGAACGAGCAAAGAGTGAGGGTAAGTACAAAGGAAAGCAGCAGTCACAAGCAACTGTCCGCAAGTGTGAAGAAGCACTAAAACTAATTAACGAGAACAGACTATCAAAAGAAAAAGCAGCCAAAGCGGCTGGTGTTGGTATCGCTACTCTCTATCGCTATCTGAAACAGTAACGCCAGACATGTTAATCTTATAAATCAATTTATTAGGTAAACACACATCTGTCTGATTAGTTTTCCTTGCCTATAGATTCACTTTGGAAATGAATACTCTAGTCTATAGATTACTCAAGCATCAGTTGCTGGTGCTTACTATTTTCCTTGCCTATGGATAGGGGAGCTAAGATTGCTTTAAGATATCTCTAAGATTATCTCTAAGATTCTTTATAATCGTTTCATTCTGTCTGTTCTAGACACCATTCCATAGTGAATCACTTCTCTCTACTCACTGCACACAGCAGCAATCTGTGACAGTGACTCATCATAAATCCAACGTTTCATCTGAAAGCGTCATCAGGTACACCAGACACAGTTAGTCATAGCTGTTGGTGTGTCTTGGTGATTGCTGATCTGATGGCGCTACCAAATGAAAGACTAACTCCATGACAAAGCCTAAATTAAAACCTTCAGCAACGACTCGCCTATCAATTGAAAAATACATGTCTAGCGTTCCTGTAGATACCATCATCATTGCGACTGATGGCGCATGTAAGACAAACCACATTAAAGCTAACGAAGCATCTAAAGCAGGATGGGCTGCTATCGTTGTCTATAAAACAAAAGACGGCAATCTGAACATTAATGCAAATGCAGGATCTATCACTGGCTGTCTAGCAACCAATCAACGAGCTGAATTATTAGCCATCACCGAAGGATTAAAGCTTGTTGACAGTGCCGAACAGATATTAGACACAACAGATGTAATCGTCCTATCAGACAGCCAATATTCTATTAACTGTTTTAAAACATGGATCAATGGCTGGATTAGCAAAGGCTGGAAAAGCTCATCAAACAAACCAGTTAAACATGTTGATATTATCCAGCCTACACACGAGCTAGTACGAAAGCTTAAGGCTGATTTCCAGCATGTTAAAGGTCACTCAGGCCACGTACTAAACGAGTTAGCCGACAAACTTGCGCAGAAACGCGCACGCTAACCTCAAAGGGAGATGCAAGAGCTATACGCTCCTGTTGTCTCCCTATTTTTAGCCCTTCTCCTCATTCCCTGTTTTATTTTATCTAGACTCTTTCATAAATTTTCACGATACAATTTTGAGGTACAAACTACAGATACCACTGTACTTCAACTAAAAATTAGTTCATATTTTACATGGATTTAATAAGCGGTCGTCTATGTAGAACACGAATCCCGCCAGCTCCACCAAACGTTTGGAAAGGGCCATCCCGCAAGGGGTGGCCTTTTTTATTGCCCTAAATTTGATATGTACCACAAGCCTGTGCCACAAAGAATCTCGAATGAACATAAAACCACTCATAACACTATGCGCGGCGGCGCTTTTCTCCATCAATACGGCGGCGAATGCGGCTGAGTCAATATCTGAGTTTTTGACCGATGCGGATCTGCCGAAAATCACGGTGACCGAGGCGGATCAGCTTGAAGCGCATCAATCAGGGGATCGAAAGAAAATAGCCCGCGTGGTGTGCACCTATATTGCTGAAAATACGGCGGCGCTGATTATGCAAGAGCGACAAAATGGCGAAGATAAAGCGATGCTGTTATCTGTGATGGCGCAGCTTGGCAAACAAGCGGCATATTCAACCGCTTTGGTTAAACAAGCCTACACTGTGCCAATTGCATCAACCCATGAAGGCAAGAAAGCCGCGCTGGATGCCTTTGTATTATCGGCCAATCAAGATTGCTTTGATGCGGCTGTGCTCTAATTCCATGATGTGAATTAAATGCAGTATTGCTTAGGCGCTCGGCAACAGCGCTTTAGATGTATCTCGGTAGCGTTTCGCCATCAATGGTTAAACGCTCTTTTCTCTTCTTTTTTCCCTTCTTTTTATCCTCTTTTTATCACCAAGGGCTTATTTCTTTTTTGCACAACTTTTAGCCTTTCTTAGCCTTTTTAACTTACCTCGCGCCATTATTGGCTCACCCATCCCCTTTCTTTAAGACTATTTTGAGCATCTGTTTGCGGTTCTATTTATGACCACATAAAGCGCATCAAAGAATGCGTCGCCTGTTTCCAGTTGAAATGGAAAACAGGACTTTTGTGATCGAACGCAAATTCCATCACTCTTTTCTTTGCCAACAAAAAGACCACAGAACTCACACTTTTTTTCTTAAAAAACACCATTTTTTTTGACTTAACTCACACTCGATACTGCGCTAACGCACACTTTTTTTGCCTTTCCACTTTCAACTGGAAAAAACCACACTCCTCTCGCTTTCACTTCCACTTTATCTTTACCTCAACGCAACAACGTCTGGAGAGACACTCTTGCAACAAGCAGCACT
The DNA here is from genome assembly GCF_921293875.1 of Vibrio stylophorae. Taxonomy (NCBI): domain Bacteria; kingdom Pseudomonadati; phylum Pseudomonadota; class Gammaproteobacteria; order Vibrionales; family Vibrionaceae; genus Vibrio; species Vibrio stylophorae. The sequence continues at coordinate 666,723 of NZ_CAKLDI010000001.1, read as the reverse complement.
AACCCCCGAAAGCGCCGAAATTATTGAGCAAGGTGCAACGGTTACAGAAAAAGCCATCGCTCTTTTGGGCGAGCACGGGATCTACCCCGATTCACTCCAACAAAAAATGTTGGCCACACATATCAAAGCAATGGCTTGGCGCGCTTATAGCGGTGAATCATTGCCTGAGCTCGACATGGAGATGTTTGACGAGATCTCCAAGCTGGCCTTGAGCCTGGCAGAGCAAGTATGCAGTTGGATGGACAACCTAGCTTACGAAGAAGCACACCTGTTGTCGGTCCATTTTGAAGTCGCAAAAGAAAACGAATTAAGTCCCCCTAAAGGAGAATCATCATGTCAGTAATCAAACTTGTTATCGGCGATCGCATGGGTAAAGGCCAAAAAGTAGGTGCAGGCGCAGAAAACGCAGGCGCTGAAGTTACTGTGATTCCAGGCATGGCCGCAGATATGAAACTGGGCGATGTGATGAACCAGCAACAAGCTGACCTTGGCATCTCTTTTTGTGGTAGCGGCGGCGCTGGTGCCATCACTGCGCAAACCAAATATGGCTACAAGTGTCGTTACGGCATGCGCTCGATTGAAGAAGGGATCACAGCAATTAACGATGGTTGCATCGTGCTTGGTTTCGGCTTTATGGACAAAGAAGAGCTGGGCGAAAAATTGGTCAAAGCGTTTATTGCCAAACACGGTTTGAACGCATGAAAAAACAGCTCACTACTGACGTGATCGTCAGTGGACAAGGCGAAACAAGGCAGCAGGCATTTGCGGCTGCCTTGAGCCAGATACAACCCACATTACTTAAAAATAACCAGAAAGTACTCCTCCGGATTGAGCCACAAGACGTCAAGGTTCTCAGCGCTGAAGAAAAAGAAAGAACGGAAAAATTCCTCTTTTTCTTTCTGCCGAGAAAGCGTCAGCAATATCGCGTCAAGCTAGAGGTCACTGTCAACCTGACTTACATCGATGTCGAGCAGGTCGACTTTCAACGCTAACATGAAACGCTAAGGACTCTACCATGTTCACTGTCATTCTCCTGAAGTCCATCATTATTGGTGGCTTAGTCGGCATCGGGGTCGGTGTCGGCGCCGCGCGAATGTTCCATGCGCCAACCGTGCAAGGGATGGGCGCATTCCGTACGCTCGGCGAGCTTAACTCTTGTGAAGGCGATCCAGCATCTCACTTCTCTTTTGGCCTTGGTTTCTTCTTTAACGCATGGGCTTCTACTGTCGCAGCTGGCGCATTCACACAAGACGTTGACCATCGCATCCTACCCAACTGGGGTGCTGCAGCGCTGATGATTAAAAACCGCGATCTCGCGACCACCATGCACGATCCAAAACGCATGGGTATTGCTTGTGCCATCGTCGGTGCCATCGTCGTTGCCTTCTTGAACTCCACCGCAGCCGCTGTACCAGCCGCATTGCAAGTGACCGCCGTAAAGGTTTTGGTACCTGCAGCCAACTTGCTGGTGAACACAGTAATGCCAGTTATTTTCTGGCTTGCAGCCATTGAAGCGGGCAAAAAATCTGGCTTTTGGGCAACCATTTTTGGTGGTCTAGCACAACTGATTATGGGCAACGCCGTACCAGGTCTGGTGCTTGGCATCTTGGTTGGTAAGGGTGTGGAAGAAAGTGGCTGGAATAAAGTCACCAAGATCATGATGGGCGCCATCATCGCACTATTTGCAATGAGCGCATTCTTCCGCGGCTTTGATGTGCAATTACTGAAATCATTCCATTTGCAAGTTCCGATGTGGCTTGACCAACTTCACCTCAGCATCAGTGGTAAATAAGGGGAATCACCATGGATGAAAAAATGAAAAATAATTTCTGGTATGCCGACTGGTCCTTCCCGTTTTTTGTTGGCCTACTTTCTGCGGGTGTCTTTGCTGGTACCCATATGTACTACCTCTACGGCGTCGGCGCATTTAACGAAGTTGCGTTCGTATCAATGCTTCGCGCAGGCATGGACACCGGTGCATACGGCGCGGTTGCAGCCTTTGGTGCTAGCTTCTTGTTTGCACGTATTATCGAAGGCTCTTTGGTCGGTATTTTGGATATCGGCGGCGCTATTCAAACTGGTGTCGGTCTGGGTGTGCCAGCCTTGCTGCTCGGCGCTGGCATCGTGTATCCAGTGGAGAACTTCACCGCATCACTAATTACCGGCATGGTGATTGGTATGGCGATTGGTGGCCTGATTATTCTGGCGCGTAAATTCACCATCAACCAAAGCGACTCCACTTATGGTGCAGACGTCATGATGGGCGCAGGTAACAGCTCAGGTCGTTTCCTTGGTCCATTGATCATTCTGTCAGCCATGGGCGCATCAATTCCAATCGGTATTGGCTCTCTACTTGGCGCATTGGTGTTCTACGTTTGGGGCAAACCAATCACTGGCGGTGCCATCCTAGGTGCCATGGCCCTCGGTACTATGTTCCCAATCGCACTGTAATTTTTCACTGCAATCCCCCACCGCAAGGTGGGGGTAAAGAGCCCACTTATGTATGACTTACTAATCAAAAATGCCCGCCTAGCAGATGGCACACAGCAAGATATCGCCATTACCCATGGGATCATCAGCGCTGTGGGCAACATTGACGACGAAGCAACCCAACGCATTGATCTAAAAGGACGTCACTTTGTCAGTGCTGGTTGGATTGATGGGCACACCCACTGTTATCCCAACTCTCCGATTTATCATGACCAGCCCGATGCCATTGGCGTCACTGGTGGCGTCACCACCGTAGTGGATGCTGGCAGCGCTGGCACCGATGATATCGATGATTTCGCGACGCTGGCGGCCCAGTGCCAAACCAACGTACGCGCCCTACTGAATATTTCTCGTATTGGTTTACTTCGCCAAAACGAGTTGGCCGATCGCCGCGATATCGATGCCGAGCGCAACCGCGCCGCCATCGCCAAATACGCTGATTTTATCGTCGGCATTAAAGCGCGCATGAGTGGCAGCGTGGTCGGCGAAAACGGCCTCACCCCACTTGAAGATGCCAAATTACTGCAATACCAGTGTCAGCATATTCCACTGATGGTACACGTGGGTAACGCGCCACCAACGCTGGATGAGATCGTTGAAAAACTGGGTGCGGGTGACATTTTGACCCACTGCTTTAATGGCAAACCTAACCGTATTTTGACCCCTGAAGGTGAGCTTCGCGATGCAGTAAAAGCCGCGATTGCGCGCGGTATGACCCTCGATATTGGCCATGGCAGTGCCAGCTTTAGCTTTGAAGTGGCCGAGCTTGCCATCGCCCGCGGCATTTTGCCCGACACCATTAGCTCAGATATCTATTGTAAAAATCGCCTCAATGGCCCGGTATATGGTCTCGCGCACCTGATGTCGATGTTCTTAACCTTAGGTTTAAGTCATCAGGCCATTATTGAACGCGTCACAACCAATGTGGCCAAGGCATTAAAATTAAACAACAAAGGCACATTGGCGGTGGGCCAAGATGCTGATTTAACCCTGTACGATCTGGAATCAGCCGAGGTGACCTTCACCGATACCGAAGGTTGCAGCAAGCAGGGCCAACAACGTTTTACTCCCCTTGCGGCCATTGTCGGCGGCAAGTTGATTGTGACCGAAAAAGGACAAGATGCGAATGTCTTCAACGCTTGAAAAATACAATCTCAAAGAGGTAATTAACGCCTCTGGCCGTATGACCGCATTAGGCGTTTCCACGCCGCAACCTGAAGTCGTGGATACCCTGTGCTTTGGCGTCAATCACTACTTTGAAATGAAAGATCTGGTCAATAAGACCGGTGAATATATCGCTCGTTTGCTTGATGTTGAAAATGCCGTGGTGGTGTCCTGCGCCTCAGCTGGGATCGCCCAATCTGTCGCTGCCATGATTGTTCGTGGCGATGCCTATCGCTTGGAAAATCTTCATGCCCATGCGCACGCCGTGCCGAACGAAATCGTCATTGCCAAGGGCCATAACGTCAACTTTGGCGCGCCAGTGGGCACCATGATTCAACTGGGCGGTGGCCGCGTAGTTGAAGCTGGCTGGGCCAACGAATGTAGCGCCGCGCAACTTAGCGCCGCAATCAATGCCAATACGGCTGCCATTGTCTATATCAAATCGCACCACTGCGTACAAAAGAGCATGCTCTCTGTGGCTGAAGCCGCAGAAGTTGCCAAGGCGCACCAAGTGCCGCTGATTGTCGATGCGGCGGCAGAAGAAGATTTGAAATTGTACTACCAGCAAGGTGCCGATCTGGTGATCTACAGTGGCGCTAAAGCCATTGAGGGCCCGACCAGCGGTTTAGTGATTGGTAAGCACCAATATGTCGAGTGGGTCAAACAGCAATCTGCGGGCATTGGTCGCGCCATGAAAGTGGGTAAGGAAGGCATTTTAGGCCTCACCCACGCCATTGAAATTTATCTGCAGCGCAGCCAAGAAACCGGCCAAGAGATGGTGAGCAAAATGACCCCATTTATCGACGGTCTCAATGCGCTCACGGGCATTCGCTCACGCGTAGTGTGGGATAGCGCAGGTCGCGATATCGCTCGTGCAGAAGTGAACTTTGACGCCGCCGCTTTTGGCATGAGCGCAAAAGAAGCCGTGAGCAAACTGCAACAGGGCAATCCAGCCATTTATTGTCGTGCCTATAAAGCCAATGAAGGCACCATCGAATTTGACGTGCGCAGCGTCTCTCAAGCACAGCTATCTCAAGTGCTCGCTGCCATGACCCAATTAACTCAGGAGTAATCAGATGTCTTTGACCCCTAATTTTTATGCTGACCGCGTTTGCCTTAACGTTCTTGCTGGCTCTCACGACAATGCTGTGGATATTTATCAAGCAGCAGAAGGTCACGTGCTGGTTGGTATGCTGTCAAAGAGCTACCCAGATGTACCAAGTGCCGTTGAAGACATGAAAAAGTGCGCTGAAAAAATCAATAACGCACTGTCTATCGGTTTGGGCGCAGGCGATCCAAAGCAGTCCAATATGGTGACTGAGCTTGCAGGTATTTTGCAGCCACAACACGTCAACCAAGTGTTTACTGGCGTAGGTCCAAGCCGCAATGCGCTAGGTCAAAATGACACTGTGGTGAACGGTTTGATCTCACCAACTGGCACTGTGGGCATGGTAAAAATCTCAACCGGCCCTAAGAGCTCAACCATGGCCGATGCCATTGTCCCTGTAGATACTGCGATCGCGATGCTACAAGATATGGGCTGTAGCTCAGTGAAGTATTTCCCAATGAATGGCCTTGCTTGCCGCGATGAATATGAAGAAGTGGCAAAAGCCTGTGCACGCAACAACTTCTGGCTTGAGCCAACTGGCGGTATCGATTTAACAAATTTTGAAGAAATTTTGAAAATTGCCTTGGATGCTGGCGTTGAGAAGGTTATACCTCACATCTACAGTTCAATTATCGATTCTTCAACTGGCAACACCCGCCCTGAAGATGTGAAAACACTGCTTGAGATGACCAAACAATTACTTTCATGCTAAATGAAACGTAAAAATAAGCCGAGGTCACGCCTCGGCTTATTGTTTGTTTGCGGCTCAATGTTGATCGCGCTAAGCCGCATGCCTGCAGTGACAGAAGACAGGAAAACCGAATGTCTAAGCTTCCCCACCCGCGGCTGATTCATCTCCTAGACGCCGTTTCGAGCACCCCGCTCACCCAAGATGAACTCGCGCAACGTCTTAACGTATCGACAAGAACCGTACGCACAGATGTCGCCGCCCTCAATAACGTGATGGTCAACCACGGCGCCCACTTGATTCATCAACGCGGCAACGGATATCAACTAAAAATATATAACCAAGAAGCTTTTGAACATTTTCAAGCTAACGTTCATGACGTTGCGCCAACGCCGCGCACCAGCAAAGAACGCATTATCCAAATTCAGGTGCTGCTACTCACAGCCAGTAGCTGGGTCAAATTAGACGATCTTGCCGAAACCTGGAATTTAAGCCGCACCGCCGTACAAGGGGTGATGACCGATGTGCGCGCGCAGCTGGCCTCACTCGGCCTTATCATTGAAAGTAAACCACGCCTTGGTATGCGGGTGATTGGCCGAGAAACCGCAATTCGCGCACGCTTAGCGCAAATTATCTATGCCGAACATAAAGAGTCCAAACAAAGTGCAGGTTTGATTAGCAGCCTATTTCCTGCGCCCGCGCAGCAAGCCTTGGTGGGACGATTTCGCGATGCGCTCAGCGCCTCCTCACTTTATATCAATGATGATGGCCTGCAATGGTTGGCAATCTATGCCGCGGTCACCCTGCACCGCTTAAGCTGCGATCACACCCTCACCGATTTTCCCAAAGAGGATGTGGCGGAAACCATTTTGCCCATTGCCGATGCGATTTTTGCACTGCTGCCAACACAGCATCCGGTCAATGAATTTGAAGTACTGGCACTGGCCATTCATATTCAAGCGCGGATCTCCCCCAATCAGCACCCGCTCAGCCCGCGCGCTATCGCAGAAGCGCAGGCTTTGGTTCAGCATATTCTGCAATATATTCACCAACACTATCCCTATGATATTCGTGAAGATCACCAATTGCAGCGCGATCTCAACACCCATATCAGCCATATGATCATTCGCGTTAAACATGATGTACCAACGGTCAATCCACTAGCCGAACATATCAAACAGCACTATCCACTGGCCTATGATATTACGCTAGCTGCCATTGCTGATTGGATTCGCGAAACGGGCTACACCATGACCCAACACGAGATTGGCTATCTGGTGATCCATGTGGGGGTAGGTCTTGAGCGCAATCACTGCTTGGGACAAAAGGTACCCAAGGCGCTGCTCTTTTGTGACTCGAGCAATGCTATTGCCCGTGGCTTGGAATCCATTATTCATCGTCACTATCCACAGCTTGAGCTGACCACAGTGCACCATCTTGAACAGATCGATGCCATGCGTCCAAGCGAAGCAAACCTGCTGATCACCACCAGCACCTTAAGTCGCATCGAATTACCGCAGTTTGTGATAGATCCTTTTCCAACCCAGCATCAGCTAGAAGAGCTCGGTAAGATGGTGTTGGTTGACCGCACCGGTCCCTATCTATTGGAAAAATATTTTGCCTCAGAGCAGTTTTTATATCTTGATGAAGCACTGGATCAGCAACAACTCTTTCAGCGCGTTTGTGCTCAGCTAGAAACAGAGCAGCTGGTTGAAGTGGGTTACTATGACTCATTAAAAGAGCGCGAAGTGATCGTCTCGACCATGATGGGAGAGCATATTGCCCTGCCGCACTCCATTGAGCTTTTTGCTCACAAATCCTTGGTTTATACCGTGGCTGCGCCGCGCGGCATTGATTGGGGCAATGGCGAAAAAGCCTACCTGATCTTTTTTATGGCGCTCAGCAAAGATGACTATGAAGAAGCGCTGGGGCTATACGATCTCTTTCTCACGCTAGTCAATAAACGTGCGGGGAAAGCGCTGTCACAGTGCCAAACCTTTGCCCAATTTAAGTCCATGGCGCACCGAGAACTGCTCTAGATTCGTGGTTTTTTCTCAGGCGCAATTTGAATCACTAAGTGAGTGATTTAAAAACGACAGTACACGCATACTATTTAAAAATGCCAACCTGATGGTTGGCATTTTTTATCTCACCTGCGCTGAGACAGAACGTCTCAGCCATTACCGCGGAACCACCCGCGCCGTGTTGCCGTCCACATTGACCTGCACCGCTTGGCCGACCTGAAAAATCATATTGGGGTTGGCTTCTTGCACAATGGCGATCACCTCACCGCTATCCAAACGAATGGTTAGATTCACCCCATTGCTTTCGCCCAGCGTACCTGCCGCTTTGCTACCCGCATAACCACCGAGTAAACCACCACCGATAGCAGCAATATCTGAGCCACTACCGCCACCAACTTTCGAGCCTAAAATACCGCCAATAGCCGCACCGGCAACGGTACCAATAGCGTTATTTTGATCAGATGCATCAATGGTGACAGGTTCCGCTTTAATCACAGTGCCGTAATATACCTGCTGAATGGTGCGCGTATCCGCCGCGCCATAGGCATCACCATAGGGATTGGGCGACGAGCAGCCCACTATGGTTAGCAGTGAAAATGCACCTAACGTAACGCTTAGCGCCAGTGCTCGTTTACTTTGTCTCATCACATCACCTCATCATCACAGCTTTTGATAAAAGTGTAGATAAACACAGCGCGGCCCGCTCAACCCCGGCCTCTTATCGCGCGAAAGTCTCATCCATGACTAAGTTCAAAAAAATATAAAAGCCCCAAAATATAAAAGACCAAAAAATAAAGATAAAAAAAGAAGCCCGAGGGCTTCTTTTTATGCAATGCGCTAATGATCTTAATTACTCAACCAGCGTTTCAGGTAGGGCAATGAAATTGCCTTCATCATCGAGCAGCATGAGATCGGCACCCATATTGTTACCACCGGCCTCTTGCTGACCCCAAGTGATTAGCTTGCCATCCTCACGGATCGCAGCGTATGCCCCTTCATAACTACCAACGACGTCAATGATGTCATAAAGATCTTCATCAACGATGCCACTCCAGCCGCCATAATATGGATCGCCCCAAGTCACCACTTGACCATTTTTCTTAAGCGCCGCAAAAGAGATTGAGGTTGAAGCGATTTTTTCCACACCTACGAGCTGATCCGCCACTTGACTGCTATCACCACCGTAAGCGGGATTACCCCAAGTGATCACCCGATGCTGATCATCAATGGCAGCAAATGCGGTCACTGTACTATAAACAGCTCTTAAATTGCGAAGCGACACCATGCTGCTATCACCACCAAAATATGGATGCCCCCAAGTGACTACTGAGCCATCTTTTTTCAGGGCAACATAGGCATTAGGGTTGCTATAAATCTCGGTCACTTGACGTAACTGAGGCTGTACCCAAGTGCTATTACCACCGCGGTCAGCATCGCCCCAAGTCACCACAGTGCCATCATTTTTGAGCGCCGCAAAAGAGACATTATTGGCATAAATTGCTTTGACATCGCGAAGCTGCGCCTGTACTTCGCTGCTATCGCCACCATTTTGGCTATCACCCCAAGTCACCACGGTGCCATCGTTCTTTAATGCCGCAAATGCAAATACGTTGGCGGTGATCGATTTTACCTGCGTCAGCTGATCTTTGACTTTGCTGCTATCCCCCCCATAGAGAGGATGTCCCCAAGTCACCACAGTGCCATCATTTTTCAATGCCGCAAACGCAGAGTCCCCAGCAAAAAGTTGTTTGATATTGGTCAGCTCACCAAATACAGCTGAATTATCACCACCATGAAGTTTATGACCCCAAGTGAGCACCATGCCATCAAAGGTTAAAGCCGCAAATGACCAACCATAGGGAAGTGCGACGACCTCTTTCACGTTACCATGGAGAAAATATTTACCTGTATCCCACAGGCTTCCCCAAGAGATCAGGGTGTTATCTTCACGAAGTGCTGCAAAACCAAAGGTATTGGCCTGAAGCGATTTAATATCATAAAGCTGGTCTGCTATCTCTTCGCTATACCCACCGTACATGGCAGTGCCCCAAGACATAACGCGCTTATCCGCCTTTACCGCAGAAAATGCACTTAATGTTGACGTAATCTGAATTGGGTTCACATGTACTTGTGCTGGCGCGCTATCAATGCCTGAAATACTGGCGGTCAAAGTTGCCACACCATTTTTCAGTCCAGAGATTTTATTTTGCTCAATAGCGAGCACTGTTGGGTCACTCGCTGATAACAGCACGTCATTAGAGATATCGTGCTTTGAGCCATCGGAAAATAGACCTAAGGTTCGAATCTCTTTGCTGGTATGGTTGCCAAGATGAATAATGTTGGCAGAAAGCTCAATGGTATTGAGACTCACCGCGTCAGTCACAGCCACGGTCATGGTATCTTGGTAAAGGTTGCCCAGCTCATCTAACGCAGTGAAAGTAATGCTGGTATCCCCCGCGCCGACGCCTTCAACCCCCTTATGACTCACAATGGCCACCGCATGGTCGGCTGAATCTTCACTATCGATATGCGTCACGGGCTTTCGTGTGTAATCGCTATAGATATAATCGAGGGTATAGGCTTTAGAAAAACCAGGCACCACAGTGATATGTTTTGGTGACACTTCAATCGCACGAATCACTGCTGGTTCAATTTGCATGGCAAAGCTAGCGGTGGCAGATTGATACTGCGCCCAAACAACAGCGGATCCGACCCCTGTCGCGTTCACATCACCAAGTTGCGTCACTGTCATCACACGATCATTACTTGATGACCAGTGTACAGCATCAACGGGAATCGATACGGTTTGACCATCAGGCGTTGTGCCCGTTACGGATAACTTCAGATAATCGCCTTTATTGAGCACACTGTGCGCCGCGTTGATTTGAATCGCGCTGACATTGGGCAAAGCATGACTGCCCCCATCACCACCACCTGAATTACAGCCGACTAATAGCGCCGAGGATAATAGACTAATTGCAACCATGAAAAATGATCGAATGGTCATTTAACTCTCTCTATTTGATATTTTTATTATTAAGGTTAAAAATATTAATTAACCTCACCAAGAAGCAATAAAGTTAAAATAAATGTGAAATTGAAAAATAACTTTCCATTTATTTTATAGATCAAAAGTAATCAGTAAAAATAAATAACTCAATAACAATGAGCTTCATCACAGGCCCTGTTCTGCATGCCCTGATGCGACAACACACTGACTTAATTAAAAATAAATCATGTCAATTTACTGGCGCGACCCACCTCATAATATATGCAGCTATGTTCCGTTATTGGCTCAACGACAGAATCAAATAAGCCAATAAAATAAAACCAAAAAAAAGGAGCCAATTGGCTCCAAAAGTTTCAATGAATCAGGTTTCATTGAATAAGAAGGGTGTTTTACCAACCCCCTCTTTAAAAAATAGAGATTTAAGCAATTGAAATGAAGGCCATGACGGGGGGAGTGACATGGCCTTTGTCGAAGGTTAGCTGAATATTAGCCGTTCAGTGCGCTCAATAGTGAGTGCAGATCTTGGCCTTCAACGTCACGTTGGAGAATCAAGCTAGACGCCAAATCGATCAACTTGCGCTCCACAGCGATGCGCTGGTCGTGATCAGCAATGGTTTCCAGCTCTTTCACTTTGGTATCACCAATCACGCGGCGAATGATCTCAAGGCCGGCATAGCCCTTGGCATCCGCAACGATTTGGCGGGTATACCAATCCACGAAGATTTCATTTTTCGCCACATCTTCCTGCACCATTTCAAGGTAAGATTTTTTAAACTCACGCTCAAAACCGAACAGAATCGCAGGTACCGTTGAAGCGATCCAGTTGATGAAGTTGTCTTTTGCTTCAGACTCGCTGTCCGTCACTTGGCAAACCATCGCTGGCATCACAAGGTGCGCAATCACGTTACCGATGTCATAACCAATTGGGCCATAGAATGCGAACTCAGGATCCAGCACTTTAATCCCAGTGTGGTTAATAAAAATAGAGCCAGAGTGCAAGTCACCATGAATCAAGGCTTGCGCGTTGTTCATAAAGTTATAACGCAGCTTCATCGCTTCAGAGACAAGTGCGGTATTACCGTAGATGTGCTCTTGCACATAGGCTTCGTTGCCCTTGGTCAGAATGTTGCGGCCTTTGTAGTCATTGAAAGGTTCAGTGAATACCAAGTCTTCAGAGATATCGCAAAGCTCAACGTTGGTGAACTTAGAGACGTTGGCTTTCTTCTCTGCACGATTCAAAACCAAATCCGTGGTGCCCAGCGCCGTTTTCGCAAAGTAGCTGTTGATCTGCTTGTGGAATGATGGGAACACTTTGCGCTCCATCATTTCGTAGCGGAAGTTCTTAAACTCAGACACATCTTCCATAAAGGTCACAGACATGGCTTGGTCGTATAGATACACCTCAGGGATCATCTCTGGCGCCAACTTGTGCTGAATTTGCAGCATACTCGCTTCGATTTCACTGCGCTTCACATCCAAAGGACGACCGCTTGAGCGCAAGCAAATATCCGCTTGTTTCAAAATCAGTGAGCGATTGGTCGCTGGATCAACAATCTTATAGACATAGTTGATGTTACCGTCGCTGAGCTCTTTAATCTCAAGCCCTTCGGTTTTGCCAAAGAAATTCAGTTTGGCTTCAACGTATGCAGGAATGTCTTTAATATCGAGTTTAAAGTGAGTTGAATACATGGCTTAGCTCCAGAATTTGTTACTATTTTCAGCGTATGACTTGAGATCGTATGGGCTGTAAATGCCAATATCGGTCACCACACCATTGACCAGTTTTGGTCCGGTAATATCAAAAGATGGATAGATGGATTGAACGCCTTCCTCAGTGATGCGTTGGCCCATCAGGGTCATCACTTCTGTTGGATCGCGCTGCTCAATCACCACTTGATCAATCGTGGCCAAATCCACATCTGGAATCCCTGTGACGTAGTACGGAATACCAAAGTGCTGAGCCAAAATCGCAATTTGCTGAGTGCCCACTTTGTTCACCACATGACCATCTAAGGTGATGCTATCTGCCGCTGAAGTGAACAGGTTGATACCAAGGTGCTGCATCGCGTAAGCAATCATGTTGTCCGCCAATACCGTCACCTTAATGCCTTGGTTTTGAGCAACCGTGGCTGTAAAGCGTGCGCCTTGGAAGAACGGACGGGTTTCTGCGCAGAAGAACTCAATGTTCTTTCCTTGACGTTTAGCTTCGCGAATCATGGTGCCGATGATGGTTTCACCAAAGCACTGAGTCAGGATCTTGCCGTTGTCAGGGATCAGTTTCACCAAATGCTCAGCCACGCGGCTAATGGCGCTATAACGCTTGTTCAGTGATTGAATCGCATGCTCAAAAATTGCCTGCGGTAGGTTCTCACCAGCTTGCATTGCACTGCGCGCTACCTCTAGGCAACCGTTGACCACGATGGTCATACGGTTGACTGTGGTTGGGCGAGCATGAGACAGCGCGTACGCCGCCTCTTCTAGGAACTGAATTTGAGCATCTGCAGCCAAGTCTTTGCACTGGTGTGCAGCGAGGGCCATGCCCATCGCTGCTGCAGTGTAAGGACCTGCACTTTGTGTCACCATGTCGGTGATGGCTTGTGCCACTTCGCTGTAATGAGTGCAGCGAACAAACTCTTTTTTGTATGGGTAAACGCGACGGTCGAGAATCGACACCACGCCATCTTCATACCATGCAACATTTTCATATTGCATCATGAAAGCTAAATCGTAATCTTGACGTTCCATGATTGCGTCCTTACGCCTTCTTCTTAGAGAAGTAAACGATTGAAACCATTGCCATTGCGAACATCATCATTGGATAGAATGCATATGGCATCACAGAAACTGGAGAGATTTTCGCAAGGCCTGCAACCATCAATAGCTGGCCTGCATAAGGCATCAAACCGTTCATTGAACAACCACAGATATCAAGCAGTGATGCGGTCTGAACTTTATCGATGTCATATTTTTCAGAGATATCTTTGGCGATGGTACCGGCAGTCAAAATACCGATGGTGTTGTTGGTGGTTGCCAAGGTGATCAAGCTCACCAGTGCCGCCATACCCATTTGACCACCCATCTTGCCGCTTGAACGCGCAGTGATCTTCTCAAGTAGGTAATCGATACCGCCATAGTGCTTCATCAGACCCACAAGACCAGAAACCACGATGGCGATCATGCCAAGGTTTTGCATCCAGCCCATACCGCGCTGTACTGACTCAAGTGCTGAGAGGTAATCCAAGCTGCCGTTCATAAAGCCGATGACGATGCCGCTGACCACACCTAGACCCAATACGCCCATCACGTGAACACCAGCAAGTGCAGCACCGATGATGATTGCATAAGGCAGAATGTTGATTAGCTCATACTCACCCACAACGGTTTCTGCGCCCGTACCAAATGGCAGAATCGCAAGCAGTACCACAGTACCAATCAAGGCAGGCAATACAGTGATGATGTTGTATTTGAACTTGTCTTTTAGCGTGACGCCCTGTGTACGACATGCCGCGATGGTGGTGTCTGATACGAATGAACAGTTGTCACCAAACATTGCACCACCAACCACAGTTGCCATGATCAACGCTGGGTTACCACCCACTTGCTCTGCCACGCCCACACCGATTGGCGCCAGTGCCGTGATCGCACCCATGGACGTACCCATAGAGAATGACAACACACAGCCAATGATGAAGATGCCCACAAGCACCATATTTGAAGGAATGATCGATAGACCGAAGTTCACGATAGAACTTACTGCGCCCATCTGGTCAGTCACTGAGTAGAACGCACCCGCCAACAAGAAGATCAACACCATCATGATGATGTCGCTGTCACCGGCGGCTTTACAGAAGATATTCATCTTCTCGTCAAAAGAGGTTTTTTGGCCTTTTGGTTGAATTACCAAAGCCACAACAACGGAAAGTGTAAAGGCAACGAGAAGCGGCATGCTTGAGAAGTTATCAGCATAAACACCAGTTGCTACATAAATCACAATGAAAAACAGCAGGGGCAGTAAGCCAACGAAATTGCTTTGCTTATTCATGTTAAGTTCCCTATTTCACAGTCACTTGACTATATTTTTTGAATGCTACTAACATTTCCTGAACCCCTTCATCAGAAATAATGTTGGGCTCACCAAGTAGTTTTGCTTTGTAATAAACTTCAGCAGACAATTCGATCTCTTCAGCTTTATTAAATGCGTTTGCAACATCTTTTGCGCCAGCGACTAAACCATGGTTTGCCATTAACACAACAAAACGATCACGCATTGCTTCAAATACGTTTTCTGCTAATTCTTCAGTTCCATTTAATGCATATTTCGCACAACGCACATTGGGTCCACCACAAACGGCGTTAAGGTAATATGCTGATGGAATTTCCATCCCTAGTACTGACAATGTTGAGGCGTAGATTGGGTGCGCATGAACCACTGAATCGATATCATCACGCTGCTTATAAAACACAGTGTGTAGATGGTATTCAGAAGATGGGCGATTGGTCCCGTCAACAACATTACCGTCCAAATCAATAACCACAACATCTTCAGCTGTCATGGTTTCGTAATCGATACCGCTTGGAGAAATAACCACAAGATTTTCATCACGAACGAAAATACTAATATTGCCGCCAGTACCACGGGTCAAACCGGTGGAAATCATCTTGTTACAGTATTTAACAACAAGCTCTCTTTGCTCTTTAAATTTCATAGCAAAAGCCTTAAATAAAATGAATGTTTATTAAAATCAGTTATTTTGGGTAAAAGGATCCCAAGCGAGCATTTTCTCAGCCATTTCTTAGCTACATTTCTAGCTAGAAAGATGCTCGCCGGTATCGCTTTTTGCGAAATTAAATTAAGACGCTAATTCAAGAACGCGAATAATATCCTGATGATTCAGCTGAATATAACGACCCAATGTTTCATTGCCGTTTAATGCTTGCTGGGCAATCTTGTCGAATTCATCCAATGGAATATTGGACTCAGTCAGCGAGATTGACAGGTTCATCGCTTTAAACGCTTGTTCGAAACCAGCAATCGCCGCATTGGCTTTGTCTAAATCCGAGCCCGATTTCACATCAAATAGGTTTTCCGCCAAACGCACCAAACGCTCAAGTTTATTTTTCTCAACCAGGTGCTTCATCCATGCAGGGAAGATAATCGCCATGCCGGCACCATGGGTGATGTTGTACAAACCGCTGATCTCATGCTCAATACGGTGTGAGGCCCAATCTGAGCTACGACCGGTATCAAATAGACCGTTATGGCAAATGGTCGCCGCCCACATATACTCAGACATCAGGTTGTAGTTGGTATTGTCTTGCATCAATGCAGGCGAGATATCCAACAACATCTTGAGCAAACCTTCCATCATGTAGTCATTGAGCAATGAACATTCCGTGGTGGTGAAGTAACGCTCTAGGGTATGTGAAACCGCATCAGCAATCCCTGAAGCCAGAAGTGGTTTTGGCAAACTAAAGGTCAGTTCTGGGTTCAAAATGGCAAAACGTGGGTAAAGCTGTGCGTTGTCCACGCCTTTTTTCAACTTGAGTTCGTCGTGCGTAATAATCGCACTTTCTGACATCTCAGAGCCTGAGCCACAAATGGTCAAAATCACGCCCACTGGCAATACATTTTGCGGTGTTTCTTGACCGGTAAAGAAGTCCCATACATCACCGGCATAAGGAACGCCCATGGCGATACTCTTAGCCGAGTCGATCACACTGCCGCCACCAATGGCCAAAATGAAATCAATTTTCTGTTCAACGCACAGTGCAACGCCTTCATGAACGCCCGAGAGCAGCGGGTTTGGCACAACATTGTTCAAGGTCACATAGTCGATGCCTTGATTACGGAGTGATTCAGTCACTGCATCCAGCAAGCCGTTGGTTTCAATGCGGTTACCATCGTAATGGATCAGCACTTTTTGACCGAAAGGACGAATATATTCGCCAACTTTCAAATGCTCATCTTTACCGAAATGAACTTCTGTTTTACAGGTGTACTTAAAATTATCCATGGGACGACTACCTACATAATTTTTATATTTTGATTGCAGCAGAACATCTTTTCTTGTTCAGACATCAATTTGTCTGTGAGCAAAACATCAATGCAATCTAGGTTTGAAATTTTCATCAAGCTAAATGAATCGAATTTTGTATAGTCAACGACGAGAATGGTTTGTTGTGCATTGTCCATCATTAACTTACGAATACTCGCTTCATCTTCGCTATTGTCATATAAGCCTTTTTCCAAACTGACGCTTGGGCAGCTAATAAAACATTTATGAGCAGAGAAATTGGTTAACATTTGAATGGCTAGAGTGCCCGTAAAGGCATTATTGTCGTCACAATAGGTGCCACCAATCATTACCAATTTGATATCACTTCCTTTGAGATATTCACAAAGCTGAGAAGAATTAGAAATAATCGTCACCTGGTGCTCAGTTTTCGCTATTTCTTGTGCGATATACAGTGATGTTGTACTGCAATCGAGAAAAATAACGTCGCCATTTTTAATCAGCGAAACTGCTTTTTTTGCCAGCTGACTTTTCTCCTCAACCAATAAATTTTTACGAATCGCACTGGGCACAACATGATCGCTAATATAAGAAACACCGCCGTGAATTTTGCTGATATAGGCGTTTTCTTCTTGCAGTTTGTCGATATCTCGACGAATGGTTTCCTGCGATACATTAAATTGTTCACTGAGGTCACTGACTCGCAAAGAGCCCTGTTCTTTGACCATGGATTCAATCAGTGCTTGTCGTTGTTGTGCTAGCATTCTTCTACTTATGTTTATTATCTATAGATGAATTAAACAATAAGTAGTGAAAAATAACGCGGACAAAAGTCACACAATCCAACACACCACCAGCAGAAAACAACGACGAAAGTCACAAGTGACAACAATTACCCACAAAAACGCAGAACAAACCAAATAAACCACCACATAAGAAACAAAATGCAGTACAACACTTGCGTTAACTACCTTCACTGCAAGCCCACATGGGTTCAAAACAGCGGTAACACCTTGCTCGAAAAGCAATTACGCACCATTTTTGATGAAAATATCAGCGTTTCTATCTGCTCTTATGTGAATTGATGTGAGTTTTTGTGGCGCTTTGTTGGTGTGACTGTCTGTGGTTTTCAGGTGAGAAAATGTGAGATCGTTGATTAGAACAATCAATCACGGCGTGCCTACTCAGATTGTCATGTTGATTAACATAAATAATAAAAGGAGAACCATAAAAATAGGGTGATAAAAGCAACACCATCACAATGATGTATAGACAAGCATGTAATAGTTCGACTATCGAACCGTCGAACCATTACATGGACTGGGCGTAACCACAGCACGCCCAATACCAATATCCCCTCTTATTGATTAAACACTCGCGCAATCCGTCCTGAGCTAGTCACACTGTAGTAATAGGCGTAGGCCGGAATAAAAGCAGATTCACCTTTTTGTAAAGTTAAGGTTTCGCCATTAGCATGAGTCAGTTGTACGGTGTCATCCAGAGCTAAAATAATTTCCGCACTCTGTGAATGCACCAATGTTTGCACCGCACTTTGATACACCGTAAAGCCAAAATCAGGGACTGGAATGTCATAATGCCACACCTCGCCCTCTTTGTGCGGCGTCAACAACATCGTGCGCATGGGTTTTTCTTCAAATTGCGTACAAGCCACCAACTCTGGCACATCAATAAATTTATTGGTTAATCCCGCACGCAGCACATTATCTGAATTCGCCATAATTTCTAAGCCAGTACCTTTAATATAAGCGTGAGGCGTTCGCGCATCTAAGTACATAGCTTGGCCTGGCGCAAGGGTCACCACATTAAGCAGTAGCGGCGAAAATAAACCGATATCTCCCGGATATTGCTGCGCCAACGTTAAAATCAATTCAAAGATATCGGTCTGGTTTAGCGCATCTGGTAATTGCTGGGCATTTTCCGTAAGCGACGACTCCATCAGTCGATGCTCTCGCAAAGCATGAGCTAATAATGCATCCAGTGCCGCATCTTTATCTGCGCCCTGCAGTGACAACAATGCAGAAAAGAAAGTTTGTAGCCCTGCAGAATCGCACTGCTGTTGGTAAGCTATTACTAACTTTTCGATGGCCTGACATGACGGTACTGAAAAATCAATAGCCGCAAATAGCGCTGCGATTTGCTGTAGATTGCGAAAACCATTCATCGCTTGGTAGGTAGTCAGCGCATAAACCAACTCAGGTTTATGATTGGGATCTTTATAATTGCGATGGGCAGCTTGCGGCGCGATGCCTTTCCCCTCTTCCAATGCATACCCTTTTTGCGCCTCACCTTTACTCGGGTGCACCTGCACTGAAAGTGCTTTTTCTGCCGATAATATCTTAAATAGAAATGGTAATTCACCAAAATCCTCCAGGGTTTGTGGCGATAAAATACCAGCGCTATTTTGTGCAATTAGAGCTGCAAGTGAATGCTCTTGCCCACCGATTTGAACACGAGAACAACCATTAGGGTGAGTCCCCATCCATAATTCAGCTTGTGGCTGATGTGTCGGGTTATCAATAGAAAACAGCTCGTGCATTGCAGTGGTACTACCCCAAGGGTAATTTTGAATTACATTTCGCAGCGGATAAAAGTTATGGGGATAAACATGATAATTTGGCATGGTTTGATCTCAGCAACAATATCAATACGTTTTGACTGCTTGATGCCAAGTCCGAAAGGCACATTCACACCAGCAGCAACAGCCTAAAGTGCAGTGCAACGCCATGGCGTTTTGCCTTATTATTTCTGACGCACCACACCTTCAGGCTACGTGGCTGAGAAAATTTCAATATTTGATTTTTCTACGATTGACTGGAAATTTGTGCGATCAACGCAAAAATGTGATGCGCATGATAAATCCACAACACTGTGATTTTAACGGAAGCAATTAGAGATAAAATCCCTCCATGATGACCGATTGGTGTCATGTATTTGTAGTAGATTTATTCACTTTCCAAGGATGCCTATTGTGGATCGCACCTACCTCATTGATGCCCTTGAGCATTACGCTTCACACCAAAGCACAATTGGTCAAGTGCTGCATGCCGGCCACTTGCCAACACCACCACCCATGGCTTATCAAGTACATTTCACGCGTGTCGAAATGGTACTTATTGGCGAGCTTGAAATGGAAATGGGCAGCAAAATGGGGATGGAAGAACGCCATATCATGCAGGCTGGTGATGTGCTGTATGTCCCAGCGGAAAGCTGGAACAAACCCAATTGGACACAACCCGTCGTCACCTTATCCGTTCTAGTAGGTAAGCAAAATTTCGGCATGAGCTTGCTCAGCTGGGATGGAGAGCAATTTGATGCTTCCATTAAGGAAAGTGTGGCGCGACGTGGCCCAAGAACCGGAACCTTTGTTCTTCAAGCCCTCGAAGAGATGACATGGCAAATGGGTGATCAACAAACACAGCGGTTACTCATTCGCACACTATGCAGCCATATTTTGTACCTCATCCACCACCCAGCGACCACCTACTCTAAAAGTAAAACGCTATTTGATACCGTTCGCGATTACCTTGAACACCATTATCATGAGCCACTCTCACGTGAGTCCGTTGCCGAGCACTTTTATGTGTCACCCAACTACCTGTCACAGCTATTTCAAAAAGAAAGCAAGCATAAATTTAATGAGTACTTAAACCATGTGCGCCTTGAGCGCGCCAAATTTTTACTCAAAGAATATGACATGAAAGTAAAAGAAGTGGCCCACCGTTGCGGATTTAGTGACAGTAACTATTTCTGCCGAGTTTTTCGTCAACAAACCGCTCGCACTCCCTCGCAATACCGTGTGCAATATCGCAGTAACCTAGAAGCAGAGGTATAGACAGTTATTGCTGACAAGGTATCACTTACATTGCTGAAAGACTTAAGGTTACTAAAACAAGGTTTCGAGCGTCCTTAAAAACAAAAAACCAGCATCACAGCTGGTTTTTAAATACATCTCACAGTTCTCTGGCATCTAAAGGATCATTCGTGTTTGCGGTGGGGCTTTTTTTAATTTTTCAGCCGCAACAATCGCTGCTTGCGGATCTTTTAAAAACTGAGAAATAGACAACATCAACACGCGTGATTGCGCAAAACGTGCTTCGCCCTCAATATTAATATCAGCCACAATTAACGCCACATCCGCTTCACTAATTTGGCTGTCTGTCAGGGTATTTTCACTACCCAGTGCGCCCTGCGTTTCAATGATCGCACTACAACCCATTTTCAGTGCTGTTTTTTCTAGCAGCTCAGCAGCCATATAGGTATGAGCAACACCACTTATACAAGCCGTGACTCCAACAATTTTCATATTCGTCCGTCGCTAAATACAAAGTACTCAGTGAGTATATACGCACTGAGTACTCAAATATTGACCGACATCATAAATGACTGGTGAGTTTTACATGCCTAGCACGTAAAAAAGACCTAAATCACATCAAGTACCGTTTTATCGGCGCCATATACACTATCCCAGTCGCTAACAAAGCCCGCTACGCCAGAATCAGTAAGCGGATGTACCAGAAGCAAATCAAACACATCTGGGCCAATAGTCACGGATTGTGCGCCCGCCTTTGCCACTTCATGCACTTGCTGTACATTTTTAAACGATGCCGCTAGCACCTTAGCATTTAACCCATAAATATCAATCAGATGGGCAATTTCAGCTACCACCTGAGTGCCATCACCACAGATGTTATCCAATCGATTGACATAAGGCGCTAAAAATTCAGCGCCAGCCATAGCCGCCATAAGCGCTTGCTGCGGCGTTAAAATCGCGGTGGCAGTGATACGAATCCCCTCTTGGTGAATCAGTTTCATTGCTTTAATGCCCTGTGGAGTCACTGGCACTTTGATTATGATATCGGCATCAATTTGGCGCATCGCTCGCGCTTCTTCGAGCATCACTTCCGCAGTTTTACCGAGCACCTGCGCATGGAGCATGCGATCAGGACCGATAATGGCACGAATACTGGTGATCACCTCCTTAAATGGACGATTTTCACGCGCAATAATTGTGGGGTTGGTGGTTACACCTTCAATTGGATAAAGGTCAACAGCCTTTTGAATTGCATCCAAATTCGCGGTATCTAACATATAAATCATGAGGTCACTCCTACTTCAGACCCGCAGCGCTACTGCGCGGCGTTTTCATTTGCTGCCCTATAGGCGAAAACTAAATTCGTTTAAACATTGGCTAATGGCAGTGCGACTGTCACTAAAGACCACACCAACATCGGCTAATTTTTGAGTGTTAAGCCGCACATCACGCGTTTTTGGTGCATCTACCGCTTCTAGCAATTCATGCTGCTCTAGCGATAATCCCATTTCAGCAATAATGTGCGCGGCAATGTCGTAACGGCTAGCGTCGTTATGTGCACCGGTATGGTAAAGACCATAAGGGATATCAAAAATTTTCGGGAACTGGTCGATAAGTTCATGCACATAGGTCAAACCGCGAAACTCATTGCGCCGTTCAGCCATGCGCTTACCTTTGACCAAGGCTTGCAACGCATTCCACAACACATTGGGATTAATGCTGGTGTTACGCTCTGGCAAGCCAAACAGCCAAGTAAAACGCAGCACCCAAAGCTCATCGATAATCTCAGACAGTTTGGCTTCCGCTTCCAGCTTGTTTTGGCCGTAAACCGTATCTGGCACAGGGATCATAGTTTCATCGTAAGGACCAGCTTCAGGATTACCGTTAAATACCTGCTCGGTTGAAATAAAGACCAGTTTGGCACCCACCGCTTTGCAAGCCGTGGCAACGTTGATCGCCCCTTGTACATTCACTTGATAGGCCACATCTGGGTTGGCGTTACAAAAATCGGTGACGGCAATGGCCGCTGCGTGAATCACATAGTCGGGGCGCACCTTGGCAAAGGTCTCGTTGACCATGGCGACATCTGTAATATCTAAATCAGGCACATCAGTCGCGGTGATCTCAAACTCATGGCGATAACGATTGATAAAGCGCGTCCCAAAAAAACCATTGGCCCCTGTTATTAAAATGCGTTTTTTCACCTTAGCCTCCAATTGTGACTGTGTAGCCCTGTGCTTCAACATGTGCGCGAATCGCATTGACCTCGGCATGGGTTGGCACATCGACATCTTTAAGTTGGTATGCCATTCCCAACAGCTCATATTTGCTGGCACCAAATTGGTGAAATGGCAGTAAATGAATCTGGTCAAGTGCAAAGGGACAAAGAAAATTCAGCACCTTATCGACATTGACGATATCTAAGGTATACCCCGGAATCAGCGGTAATCGGGGGATCACCTTGGTGCCTGTGGTTTTACTTTGCGCCATCAAGCTTTGAAAGTTCTCGAGTATCCGTTCGACATTCGAGCCAATCACAGTTTTGGCGCGCGCCGCATCCATTATTTTGAAATCAAACAGCACTTCATCGCACAGTGCACCAATTTGTAGCAGCTGCTGAGCGTTACCATGGCCCGACGTTTCAATCGCGGTGCGATAACCACGTGCTTTTAATGCTTCGAGCAGGACAATGGCAAAAGGCGCTTGGCTAAGTACTTCACCGCCTGATAACGTCACCCCGCCGCCAGAGGTTTGGTAAAACAAGTCATCTTTGGCAATTTCAGTAAGCACTTCAGCCAGCGTCATATCTTGACCAACTTGCTCATAAGCGCCACTCGGGCACTCCACAACATCCTCTTGGCAAACATCACAGTGCAAACATTTCGACAAACGACGCACATGTACCTGATGCAAAGAGCGGGATTCAGGATTAGCGCACCAAGGGCAGCGCAATGGGCAGCCCTTGAAAAACACCACAGTGCGAATTCCCTCGCCATCATTCAGTGAGTAGCGCTGAATGTTAAAAATGCGCCCAAATGCCTCAGTTTGACCATCACACATCATGCTATTCCTTACAGCTGATGCGCCGTGCGGTGAATAATGTCGTCCTGAATCTCTTTAGAAAGCTCAACAAAGAAGGCGCTGTAACCCGCCACACGGACGACAAGGCCGGCGTAGTCCTCTGGTTTTTCCTGCGCTTTTTTCAGAGTTTCAGCATTGAGCACATTAAACTGTACATGCTGCAATTTGAGCTTCATAAAGGCGCGAAGAAAGTCTCCCAGCTTGGTTAGTCCCTGCGGCCCCTCAAGGGTCGATGGGGTAAATTTTACGTTCAACAAACTACCATTAGAAAGTAGGTAGTTATCCAGCTTACTCACCGATTTCAGTACTGCTGTCGGCCCTTGTTGATCCTTTCCAACCATCGGCGATAAACCGCCATCGGCAAGCTGCTCCCCGGCATGACGCCCATCTGGTGTAGCACCAACCACAGCGCCCAGAGGTACGTGTGCAGACACGGTATAAGATCCTGGAGTAAATACGCCGCCACGCGGATTTTGGTAGATTTCTACCTCTTTACAAAAGAGACGCAGTAGATCGCTGCCAAGCACATCCACTTCATCAATATCGTTACCATATTTTTCATAACGATTGATTAAGCGTGCACGCACTTTATCGTGGTCTTCACCACTAAAATTGCTTTCCAGAACCGCAATCAACTCAGCAAAAGTCATCCGTTTTTCTTCAAAGACAAAGCGTTTCAGAGCGTGAAGTGAGTCAGACAGATTGGCAATGCCAATCCCTTGTACGCCCGAAAAGTTATAACGGGCGCCACCATCGGTAATATCTTTGCCATTTTTCACGCAATCGCTAATCAACGACGACAGCAGCGGCACTGGAGCCCAATCACGATGGCCAACATCACAAATATTAGAGCCTTCCACCATCAGCTTAACGTAGTGACAAATATCGCTGCGGATCTCTTGGAGCAAACTTTCAAAGGTTACATCGGGGTTGTTCTTATTACGCAGCAACACCAACTCCATCACCTTCAACAAGTTAAACATTGCAATATCATGCAAACCGTAGGTTTTACCCGGAATCGATAGTTCAACACACCCCACCACAGAGTAATCACGCGCATCTTCAAGACTCACGCCGCGATTTAAAAAGGCGGGAACCACCACTTCGTCATTGAAAATTTGCGGGATCCCCGTACCCAAACGAATGGTTTCGGCAGTTTTCATTAAGAACTCGCGATCAATGAACTCATTCACCCGCACGCCAAGATTGGGTTGTGGCAGCTGAATACTTTGATAGGCATCTAAACATAAGGTCGACAATGGATTCACCGCACTACGGCCATTGTCCGTCAAGCCGCCAAGCAAAATGGTGTAACCCGTTGGGAAACCAGCAAAGAACTTGGCGCTAGAAGAAGAGCGCAGCAGCACGATGTCATTGGTTTTCACCCATAAGCTTTCTAGTAACTCTTTGAGCGCAGCTGGGCTTTCCCCTTGCGCCAATGAGGCTTGGTAAAAAGGCATCATATATTGGTCAAAACGCCCCAAAGACAAAGAGCTAGCGTTAGACTCATATTGCAAAATGATGTTCATGTACCAAAACAGCTGGCAGGCTTGGTAGAAGTCTTGCGGTTTGTGCTCAGCAATATGCGACGAAATATCCGCAATACGCGTCAACTCAGCGGCGCGGGTACTATCTGCGCAGGCGGCCGCCATGTCGCGGGCCAGCGCTTCATAACGCTGAATATGGCGCACTGAGGCATCCAGTAAAATCAGCACCGCTTGGAAAAATTCATTGTCAGGTTGCTCGCAACTCAAACGCTGCATCTCTTGACGCAACGCGCCCAAACCCCGCCCCAACAATCGTTCAAAATCGATAATAATATGCCCTTGGCCTTTATCGGTTTGATTAACCGAAAATATTTTTTGCCCTGCCGCTTCTTTCACGTTTTCAGGCATTTGACCATTGATAAAGTCTTTCATCGAGCGCGCCGTCCAATACGGCAACAGCTGCTCACGATAAACAGCCTTGTCCTCGTCGCTGATGGTGAAACGGTCTTGTGGTCGAGTTGCGAAAATATCCAGCTCTTTTGCAATCCAGTAAGGATCCATCTCTGGTGAGATGATCCCCGCTCGCGGTTTCACCGTGCGATTCCCTGCGATCAACTCGTCATCACGAATAGCAATGGCAACCCTGTCCATCACATGCGCCGTCGCTTTAGCGCGACGAATCAGGGTATGTTCACCTTCAGTTTGTTGATGGCTTTCGGTATAGAGCAGCGCGCGCTCTAGAGAAATTTCACGGCCATCAGCAAACAGTGCCGTTTTTAGTCGTTCGATGCGAGGGGTACTCATGATTGACTCCATCTTGATTCAGGCTGATTTATTATTGTTAATGTGCGATAAGCACTGATTTAAGAATGACTTGCGCTGCACTGATATTGTGTCTCGCTGCGTGGCAATCACATCAGGTCACAATGCAGGGCAAGTGATCCTGGCTAGTCATTCATCTGGGTGCCAGGAACCCATCAACCAGCATCTGTGAGTGGCGACAACACAGATGCTGGCCATACTCATTAGGCGACTGAAGCGAGGTGTGCCTCAATCTTATCCATCACCAACGCCGCGCGTTTTACCGCGTCACTGATGCCGATGCGGATAATAGTTTTACCTTCAAAACGCTCGGTGTTTTTGATGTCGATGTCTTTAGTCAGAATCACCACATCTGCGCTGGCAATCACCTCGGCACTTAACTCATTTTCAATACCGATTGACCCTTGGGTTTCAACCATGCAACTCCAGCCTTTTGCTTTTGCTGCTGATTCAATGGCCTCGGCAGCCATATATGTGTGCGCTACGCCTGATGGACATGCGGTTACTGCGATAATGCTAGTCATAGCGAATTCCTCTATTTGCAATTCAAATTCAATGTATTCGTAAGTAACGGTGTGGCTATCCATCAGCCAATGGAGATATCCATGTCTAAATCATCTGAGTCAGCATTGGTGTCAATGACAGTACGGCGCGACTTCAATAGGTTCACTAGCAGCGCAGTCACGATTGAACCAACCGCCAATGCAATTAAGAAACCAAAGCGCCCTTCAACGACAGGGAGGACAATCAGACCACCCCAAGCGGCATAACATTTCACGCCGAGCAGTGCCGCAGTCACAGAGCCCACCGCTGTACCAATCATGATTGATGGGATCACGCGAAGTGGATCGGCAGCGGCAAATGGAATTGCACCTTCTGTGATTCCCATGGTGCCCATCAAAATTGAGGCGCGGCCCGCTTCTTGCTCACTCACGTCATACAGTTTTTTATTCAAGAAGGTCGCCAAGCCCATACCGACAGAAGGCACAGCCACAGCTACCGCAGAGATACCTGCAACGTTATAAATCCCTTCACCTACACACATAATCACAAATGCATAGGCCACTTTATTGACCGGACCACCCATATCAAAGGCGATCATCAAACCCATCACAGTTGCAAGTACCACAATGCTTGAGTCTTGCATGCCTCTCAAAAAGCCAGTTAGAGCGTCCGTTGCGGCACCAATCGGCTCACCAATCAACCAAACCATGGCACCTGCAGTGATAAAAGTACCGATAATTGGAATCACAAAAATAGGCATCACAGAGCGGGCAAAGGATGGAACTTTAATTTTCTTTAGGTAAAAAACGACAATACCGCCCAACAAACCAGCAAAAATGGCACCAAAGAAACCTGTGTTATACATATTGGCGCCAATGAACGCGCCAATGGCCGCAGGAGCAAGTGCCGAACGGTCGGCAATGGAATAACCGATGTAAGCAGCAAGAATAGGTACCATCAAGGTAAAGCCTGCAACCCCAATAAAGAACAAATCATGGAGCCATGAGCCCTCTGCAGGGACAGCGCCCTTACCGGAAAGCATCACCGATGTGGCAAGCAAAATACCCCCCGCAACGACGAACGGAATCATATGTGACACACCAGTCATCAAGTGTTGTCTTGTATTTTTGAGTATTGAGATCAAGTCATTCATGGTGACTTCTCCTTCAGGGTAAGTAAGCGTTATTTTTGAACTTGGTTGATAAAGTAAAAAAACAGCCAGTGCGCAGTTTCTAACTGCGTTCTGATGCAGCTAATATAGTGAGTAAATATGCTAATCAAATAGAGGATAAAACTACTTTTAACTGGATTTTTGTATGAACCAACTAAAAAGCAGATCCACACCACACTTTTTAACCAATAGATAAATAAACGTGAATAAATCGACATAAAACAAATTAAATCAATGTATTACAAAACAACCCCATATCAACCAACAATGAAAAACATGCTCAGAGTCACATTTAAAGCAGTATTTTTGAGCGCACTCACACAAAACCCAAAATATAACAAATATCCAGTGTTTCGATTTTTTATCCCATAGCATGGACAGACGAATTTGATATTGTTTGAGGTAATGATTCAGCCCTCAAAAAATTAAATTCAAGGACATGCTGAGATGAAAACTTTATCCTTTCGTTGTGAACTACCCAATGGCATCCACGCTCGCCCAGCCAGCCATATTGAAGCCGTGTGTAACCGTTTTGATTCTGAAATCATCTGGACCAATGGCCGAACCAAACTCAGCGCCAATGCTAAAAGCGTGCTCTCTTTAATTGGTACCGACACCCTACTTGATGACCCGTGTCAATTAACCATTGACGGTCATGATGAAGAAACCGCCTTTGCTGCACTTCGCGAATTTATTGAAAAAGATCTACCTGCATGTGACGCCCCCCTTGAAACCACGGAACAAGAGGATGAACATCTTGCCCTACCACGTAATCTCGCTAACTTAAATCCAAAACTCATTCGTGGCCGTGCCGTCTCTGCTGGGTTTGGTCAAGGCCAACTGTTGCACATTGGTGCCATTAATTTTGACAATATTGAAAGCATTGCTGCGACCACACAGGATGAAGAACAGGATCGACTCAAGCAGGGACTTGAGACGTTAAAGACCAGCATTAATATTCAGCTCAAAGCAGCTACGCACACCGAATTTGAGGTGCTCAATGCCCACCTTTCGATTGCTACCGACCGTGAATTTAACAGCACCTTAGCCAGTAAATTGAGCATCGGGAAAAGCTGCGCTGATGCGGTTATCGCCACCGCCAAACACTATGGCGAGATGATGAAAAATTCATCCAGTACTTACCTACGTGAACGTGAATTAGATATTCGCGATGTCTGCTTCCAACTCCTGCAAGCCATTTATGGCGAACAGCGCTTTGCCAGCCAACTCGAGCTGACAGGCCCCTCCATCTGTATGGCGGATGACCTCACCCCGAGCCAATTTCTTGAATTAGATAAATCCAAACTCAAGGGATTGCTGCTGACTCATGGCGGTAGCACCTCACACACCGTCATCTTAGCGCGCTCCTTTGCTATTCCAACGTTGGTGGGCATTGATGGCAACAGCTTACAAGCCTATCTTAATCAAGAGGTTCTGATTGACGGTTCCCTTGGCTTTGTCGCCACCGAAATAAGCGAACCGCTTTCGCGTTACTATCAACAAGAAAGTTTTGTCGCCGAACAAGTTGCTAAACGCCAAGAAGCTTATCGATTTGAGCCTGGTTGTAGTCAAGATGGGAAAAAACTAGAAGTGGCAGCTAACATTGCACACTCAGTTGAAGCGGACTCAGCTTTTACCAACGGCGCCGAGGCCATTGGCCTATTTCGCACCGAAATGCTCTATATGGATCGCAGCAATGCACCAGAAGAGGATGAGCTCTACAATATTTTCTGCCAAGCAATCGAAGCGGCAAACGGCAAATCCATTATTATTCGTACCATCGATATTGGTGGCGACAAACCAGTGGATTACCTCAATATTCCAGCAGAAAATAATCCATTCCTAGGTTATCGCGCCATTCGCATCTACCAAGAGTTTTTACCCATGGTGAAAACACAACTGCGAGCCATTCTTCGTGCGTCTGCCCACGGTCGCTTAAAGATCATGATTCCGATGATCTCCTCTATGGAAGAGATTTTATGGGTCAAGGATGTATTGGCTGAAATTCGTCAAGAGCTACGCAGCGAACATATTCCATTTGATGAAAAAATTCCGCTTGGGATCATGCTAGAAGTACCATCCGTGGCCTTTATCATTGATCAATGTTGTGAAGAAGTGGACTTTTTCTCTATTGGCTCCAATGACCTCACCCAATACTTGATGGCGGTGGATCGTGACAATGCCAAAGTCCTCAAAAACTACAACAGCTTGAACCCTGCTTTTCTGCGCACCTTGGACCATGTCGTCAATGAAGTGCATCGCCATGGCAAATGGATTGGTTTATGTGGTGAATTGGGTGCCAAGGGTTCAGTATTACCGCTACTGCTTGGTCTAGGTTTGGATGAGATCAGTATGAGCGCGCCAAGCATTCCAGCAACCAAAGAGCGTATTGCCCGTTTGGATAGTCGTGAATGTCGCCAACTGCTCAACAAAGCGATGCAATGCCGTACCGCACTTGAAGTAGAACATTTGCTGGCCCAGTTCCGAATGACCCAATCCGATGCGCCACTGGTTGCAGCTGACTGCATTAGCTTAGATCGCGATTTGCGCAGCAAAGAGGAAGTCATTAAAACCCTAGCTGATAACTTGTACTTAACGGGTCGTTGTCGCTATCCCAATAAACTGGCCGATGATTTATGGGCTCGTGAGGACGTGTTCTCCACCGGTCTTGGCTTTGGTTTTGCCATTCCACACACCAAAAGTGAACATATTGAGCAATCAGCCATTAGTGTCTGCCGTCTTGCTAAACCGATTCAATGGGGCGATGAAGAAGCTAGATTTGTGATCATGCTCACCCTCAACAAACATGCCGCAGGTGACCAGCATATGAAGATATTTTCTCGCCTTGCACGTAAGATCATGCACGCAGAATTTCGCGATCATTTGATGAATGCTGAATCAGCACACCAAATTGAAGCCATACTAAAGGCAGAGCTTGAGATCATCTAACACAATGAGGCCACACTGGTGGCCTCTATTTTATGGAGCCTCTTTATGTCCACTGCAATCGCACCGTCAACTGCAGCCTCAGAGCAATCAACGCGCCCCATTCGTACCGCATTAGTTGGCTTTGGTATTTCTGGGCAATGTTTTCAAGCGCCGATCATTGACTATGTCACAGCCCTAGATTTAGTCGCAGTGGTCTCCAGTGATGCGGAAAAAGTACACCAACAATTACCACAGGTCACGGTATACCCGAACCTCAACGACTTACTCACCGATGACAGTATTGAACTAGTCATTATTGCCACCCCCAACAATTTGCACTACCCCATGGCCAAGCAAGCCCTGGATGCTGGCAAACATGTTGTCATCGAAAAGCCATTCGTCAATCACAGTGAAGATGGCAAAGCATTAATTGCGCTTGCAAAAGCACACCATCGAAAATTAACGGTCTATCATAGCCGTCGTTTCGATGGCGACTTTCTCACCATCAAGCGCCTCATGAATGAACAAACCTTTGGCCAAGTACATACCTTCTATTCCAGCTACAACCGCTATCGCCCAGAGGTAAAGGTGCGCTGGCGTGAACAAAATATACCAGGTGCCGGTATTTTATATGATTTGGGTGCCCATTTAATTGACCAAGCCTTAGCCCTCTTTGGCCTACCGATCTTGATCAACGCGACGTTACGCAACCAGCGTCCCGGTGCACAAGCAGTGGATCATTTCCATGTGCAGCTGCACTACCCCGATTGCGATGTAATTTTGCATGGCAATTGTTTAAGCACTACCGAAGGGCCACGTTTTCAAGTTTTTGGCGACCAAGCCAGCTTTATCAAATACGGTATGGACAGCCAAGAAGCGCAACTCCGTGAGAAGCAAGGGCCAGAGCACCCAGGTTGGGGGTTGGATGATCCGGCTAATTTTGGCGTACTCACCACTGCCGAAGGAGAGCGCCGAACCATCCCCACTGAACAAGGGGGGTATGAACAATTTTTCACTCAGCTAGCCACCGCGATTCATCACAATCACCCCCTTCCTGTACTGCCCGATGAAGCACTCAATGTGGTGCGGGTGATTGAAGCCGCCTATCAAAGCGCCGCAGAAAAACGCACGATACCCTTTTTACCCGCTTAATGTGACAACGCAGAGGAATCAACCATGACGCCACTACTTATAGCGCTTCAAGAACAAGAGCAAGCCTTAAGTTTTGAACGCTTTGACCATGCCTACGCTTGGCAATTAGGTGAAGCGATTAAGCAGGAAGCGGAGAACCGCGGTGTCAATGTCGCTATCGATATCACCTTCAACGGCCAAACACTGTTTTATTATGCGATGCCAACGACCACCCAAGACAATGCCGAATGGATTCGGCGCAAACGC
The DNA here is from genome assembly GCF_921293875.1 of Vibrio stylophorae. Taxonomy (NCBI): domain Bacteria; kingdom Pseudomonadati; phylum Pseudomonadota; class Gammaproteobacteria; order Vibrionales; family Vibrionaceae; genus Vibrio; species Vibrio stylophorae. The sequence continues at coordinate 635,002 of NZ_CAKLDI010000001.1, read as the reverse complement.
AATGTCGTACAGCGCTGGCAACACAGCAGCTGGTATATGGGTCGCTACTATGAAGCCAAGGGTAAAACTATGGCAGAAGCTGCATTGGTCGATGCGAGAGATTACGCCCCCTATGGTGGCAGTTATCCCCTAACCATTCGTCATGTTGGCGTGGTAGGAAGTATTACGGTTTCAGGTTTACCACAGCAAGCGGATCATCAATTGATTGTGGATGTCCTTACTCGCTTTTTAGCCACCATGCCTTAAATTTTAAAGACAAGAACAGCACACAAGCTGATTCTCGTAACCCTTCACTTCCATTCGCGAAAATGAGCGGGGGCCCACCACCGCTCATTTTACGATCAGGTGTTCACATATTATCTGTCATACTCTCCATCGCATCCTCATCAGCCTCATCATGAAGCGCGGACCATGCTTGCACGCAGGCAATGGCGCGCAGCCATCCTTGATAGCGCCGCTGGCGCTTGGCAGCATTGGCTGAAGGGGTAAAAGTGCGCTCTAACACGGCTTGATTGGCCAGTTCATCCAAGTCTTGCCAAAAGCCAACGGCTAACCCAGCCAAATAAGCCGCGCCAAGTGCGGTGACTTCGCTTTCTTGTGGCCGCTGCACCGTGCTATTTAATAGATCGGCTTGAAATTGCATCAAAAAATCATTGGCCACCGCGCCGCCATCGACGCGCAAATGCGCCAATTCAATCCCCGCATCGGCCTGCATGGCATCGAGCACATCGCGCGTTTGATAGGCAATACTCTCCAGCGTTGCGCGAATAATATGGTTTCGATTGACGCCGCGCGTCAGGCCCACAATGGTGCCTCGCGCATAAGGGTCCCAATAGGGTGCGCCAAGGCCCGTAAAGGCAGGCACCACATACACACCATTGGCAGAGGCCACTTGCTTGGCGCAGTCGGCGGAATCTTTGGCATCCACCAATATTTTCATTTCATCGCGCAACCATTGAATAGCTGCGCCGGCCATAAATACCGCACCTTCCAGGGCATAAGCAGGCTCCCCCTTAGCATCGCAAGCAAGAGTGGTCAGTAAGTTATGCTGAGAGCGTACCGGCACTTGACCGGTATTCATCAACAAAAAGCAGCCCGTACCATAGGTATTTTTCGCCTGTCCCGGCGATACACACATTTGGCCAAAGAGCGCCGCTTGCTGATCGCCCGCAATACCCGCAATGGGCACGCGAACACCGCCTTTGCCGCCCAAATTAGCTTTGCCATAGCGCGTCGATGAGGATTTCACTTCAGGCATCATGCTGGCAGGAATATCAAATGCGTCAAGAAGCGATGAATCCCAGCAGCGCTGGTGAATATTGAACAACATGGTTCGCGAGGCATTGGTATAGTCCGTGACATGGACTCGGCCTTGGGTCATCTTCCAAACCAGCCAAGTATCCACGGTACCAAAACATAATAGGCCAGCATCAGCCGCTTCACGCGCACCGGGGACATGATCTAGCAACCATTTGATTTTGGTGGCAGAAAAATAGGGATCCAACACTAAGCCAGTTTTATCACGCACCATCTCAGCCAAGCCTTGGCTGCGCAAGGTATCGCACATCTCTGCGGTGCGGCGGCACTGCCAAACAATGGCGTTATAAATGGGTTTACCCGTGTCTTTGTGCCAAACAATGGTGGTTTCCCGCTGATTGGTGATGCCAATGGCGGCGAGCTCATCGCTGCGAATGCCCGCTTTGGCCAGCGCTTCAACCAAGGTGGCACTTTGGGTCGCCCAAATCTCCATGGGGTCGTGCTCGACCCAGCCAGCTTTGGGATAGATTTGGCGAAACTCGCGCTGCGCGCTGCTGACAATGTTGGCGTTGTGATCAAGGATCACCGTTCGCGAACTGGTGGTTCCTTGATCAAGCGCCATAATGTATTGCGCTGAAGTCACAGACATAAAACTCACATCCCTTGCTGGTTTGTCATTTTGTTAGTCTAGCTCTCAGCGCTGTGTCTCACCTGTATTTGGATATGTGCCTCAGCTGTATTTGGATAGCAGCCTTTTGTGATGTGATAATGCAACGATATTAGCAGCGCTCTGCACCTCACCATCCCCCCACTACGCCCTACTATGCTCCACTATACCTTGCTAAGCCTCGCTAGGTCCCACAACTCGGCGTTTCAATCCGCCGCCGATTTTTCGAAAAATACCGCCCATATCTTCGAGCATCACATACAGACAAGGCACCAAAACCAAGGTGATCACCGTGGCATAAAGCACAGCAAAGCCCAGCGCAATGGCCATGGGTTTGACAAATGCAGCCTGCAAGCTGGTCTCAAACAAAATAGGCAATACGCCAAAAAAGGTGGTAATGGAGGTTAAGGTGATGGCGCGAAAACGCGCGCAGCCCGCTTCAATCACCGCTTGGGTAACGCACGAACAGCGCGTCTTAATCTGGTTGATGTAGTCCGTCATCACCAAGGAGTCATTGATCACCACGCCAGCTGCGGCAATCAAACCAAAGGTCGACATCATGCTGAGATCCGTACCATAGAGCCAATGCCCCAAAATCGCGCCGGTGGCACTAAAGGGGATCACCGACATAATGATCAACGGTTGCGCATAGCTTTTCAGCGGCACGGCCAGCAAAATATAAATGGTAATCATCCCAGCAAGAAAAAAGACGCCCTGCTCCGCGCGCTGTTTTTGCTGCTCTTCAATCGCGCCGCCAAGCTCAGTTTGAATCGTGGGAAAGAGCTTAGTGAGCTCAGGCAACAAGGTTTCTTCAATGGCGGCTACAGCCTTGTCGGGCTCCACCATGCTTTCATCAATGGCGCCATAAACATAAACCGTGCGATAACCATTTTCTCGGCGAATCTGATTCATGCTGGGTTGGCGATCAATGTCCACCAAATCGCCGAGCATCACCTGCTCGCCCATGGGCGTGGTGATCAGCGCATAGCGCAATGAGGCAAAAGCTTCGCGCGTAAGCTGAGGGTAGCGCACCATCACCCGCACCTCTTCGCCATTGCGTAAAATTCGCTGCGCCTCACCGCCATAAAAACTACCGCCCACTTGCGCGGCAATCATCGCTAAATCCAGCCCCAAGTCATAGGCCACGGGTTTGAGCGACAGTTGCACCTCTTCGCTGCCCGTATCTATGGTCGAGCTGATATCAAATAGCCCCGGTTGCTGACGCAGTTGGCTCATTAAATAGGCCCCTGCGCTATTCAAGGTCTGCATATCCGGCCCATAGAGCAGATAACCAAACTCATCGCCATCTTCACTGCCGACCACATCATCCACAATAATCAGCGATTTCACCCCCACGACATCGGGTATTTGCTCTCGCCAGCGTTGTGATAATTCAAAGGCATTGATGGGACGCAGATGCTCATCGACCAAGGCGGTCATCACCATGGCATCGGTTCGGCTGGTATTAAAGCTCATCACATCGCGCACCACGGGCTGGCCATATTCACGCGCGACGTCAGCATCCACCGCTAGTACCATGGCTTCCACTTGCCTGATCGCTTGCATCATCTGCTGATCCGACACATTGCTATTCATGCTGATTTTGAGCAAAGGAAAATCAGAAGGTACCTTAGGGGAAGGCACTACGCGCACATATCCGCCCGAAATCAGGGCGATCGAGAGTGTCAGTAGTAAAATAAAACCAGCCATCACCGACCAGCGCCATGCCACGCACCAAGCCAAAGTGCGTTTGTAAGGCCCATCAATCAAAGCGAAAAAGCTTTGGTGAAAACGCGCGCGCCAAGAGCCCGACACCATAGGTTTAAATTGGGTATGCGCCAAATGCGCTGGCAAAATCAACTTGGACTCAATCAAGCTAAAGATCAGGCAAAAAATCACCACAATGGACAGGCCAAAGAAGAAGGCTTTTTCTGGCCCCGTGGAAAACAAAAAGGGCACAAACACCGCAATGGTGGTGAGCACACCAAAGGTGGCTGGCGTAGCCACGCGCTTGGCGCCGCGCACCACATTGCGCACTCCGCCACCATTTTTTTCCACTTCGGTATAGACGCTTTCACCAATCACGATGGCATCATCCACCACGATCCCCAGCACCATGATAAAGGCGAACAAGGTCATGATATTGATGCTGACATCAAACAGCGGCATCATCATCATGGCGCCCAAAAAGCACACCGGCAGCCCCACCATCACCCACATTGCCAAGCGAAAACGCAAAAAGAGCGTCAGTAGCAAAGCCACCAAAATCGCCCCTTGCAGCAAGTTTTTCAGCATCATATCGAGGCGACCATTGAGGTAATAGGTCATATCCATCAGAGTGCTGATATGCAATCCATGGGGTAAGGTTTGATTGCGCTGCTCAATATAGGCGTTAACCGCTTCCGCTACAGGCACCATATTTTGGGTTTTGGTCGCCTTCACCGCGATGTAAATGCCATTATTTCCCGAGAACTGAAAATGGTACTGACCTTCGGTAAATTGGTCATAAATCGCCGCGATATCACCCAGTCGTATTTGGCTACCATTGGCACCGATTTTGACGGGGATCTGGCGAAACTCATCGCCGCGATAATATTGGTTTTCAATACGAATGGAGACCAAGCCACTTTGCGTGCGCACTTGGCCGGCTGAGAAATTTGCAGAGTATTGCTGCACCGCTTGCACTACATCATTGAGGGTCAAACCGTAACGACGCAACTGCTCTGGCGGCACCTCAATGGCGATCTCATCCTGCGGCGCACTAACCTCAACCAAGGCCACATCGGCAAGCTGCAGTAGCTCTTTTTCAATGTCATTGGCCAGCGCTTTCAGCTCAATCAAGGGCGCATCACCGGTGAGCACCATGCCAATCACATCTTGCTGAAATTCAACTTGGGTGATCTGAATGGGCTCCATATCACGAGGAAAACTGGCAATGCCATCCACCCGCTGCTGCACCTTATCCAGCACATCAGACAGACTGGCTTTGCTATCAATTTCGAGCATCACAGTGCCGCCGCCACGATAGGCATCGGTGACCGCTTTTTTAATTTCCGTCACATCCTGCAAGGATTCTTCCACTTTAATCAGAATGTTTTCTTCGATTTCTTGCGCTGATACACCGGGATAGGCGGCCGAAACGCGAATAAAATTAATTTCAAAATTGGGGAACATCTGGCGCTGAATCAGCAGATAGCTCACCGTGCCCATGATCAAAATAAAGATCATCAGCAAATTAGCGGCCACGGGATTACGCGCAAAATAGGCAATTAAACCGCGCTGCTCGGTCGGTGTGTGCTCACTGTCATTTTCCTGCGGCTCATAAGAGTGATCAGTCACGCTCAGCCCCCTTATTTGGTGCTGACGGCCTTACATCCGCAAGACGTTCAACGGGCATGCCCTGATAAGGAAATTCGGGGAGCGTCAGCACCATTTCATCGCCAATGGCCACCCCATGGTCAAGATAGAAGAAGCGATCCACTTGCCTGCGTACATTGACGGTACGCGGCTGCAATTGATTTTGATCGTCAATCAGCCACAGCGTGCTATCACGTACCAGCTCTTGCGGCACTTGGAAAAGATTATTTAAGGTTTTTCCGGCAAATTGCACCGCTACATAACTGCCAAAAGGCAAGGGGGGCTGCTGCGAATGAATGCCGTAGGGATCATCAATATGTACCACCAGCTGCAGCATGCGCGTAGCACTATCCACCACGCCGAGATCGCGGTTTAACCGCCCTTGCCACTGAGTATCAGGCTGACCGGGAATGTGAATAGCCACAGGACTATCCGCCAAGGGGCGCGCCAAAAATGGCACATCAAAACCAGCAATAGGCACAATCAGCTCGGCTGACTCAATGTTATAGAGCTCAGCGATGGGACTGCCCACATTGAGATATTGCCCCACACCAATTTGCCGCGAGATCACCAGCGCATCATAGGGCGCTTTCACTTGGCAGTTTTCGAGATCGCGTTTGGCCCGTTGCAGCGCAGCGCGCGCCGATTTCACCCGGGCGCTGGCACTCAATAGTTGCGGCTTTCTTAGATAAAGGGCGGTGACTTGCTTGTCGGGAATACTTTGTGCTTGGCGCGCGGCGACTTTGCCGCGTGCTTTTTCTTCAATGTAAGCAGCCTGTGCTTGGGCGAGCTCTGCTTCCATCATGAGTACAGCCGCTTGATAGTTGGAGGGGTCAATGGAAAACAGCACAGTGCCACGCTCAACACGACCACCGGCTACAAAATTGGGATGCCAAGCCAGTACCTCGCCAGCGACTTGGCTGGCGATTTGAGTGCGCTCTACTGGCGTCACTTCGGCAAATCCTTCCAGCATGACAGTTAAGGATTGCGCTTGCAGCACTTGGGTTTGCACCTTCATCAACTGCTCGCCGACAGGCTTTGCTGGCGCTTGCTCCTGTTTAGCACTAATCCATTGATAGCCAAGTACCGCCAAAAGCAAAAGTGCGATGGGCAATATCCATTTGCGAAGTAACATAATCATCCTAATCGTGTGCGTCACGCCGTCCTTGCGCCGCTTTGACTCATTACCATGACGCTCACAGCCAAATCGTCCCACCTATTGGCCATCAGCAAATCAAAGCAGCCCCCCTTATATTGATTAAAACATAATCACCTCAATAAATCTGAGCCCCTGTGTATTTGTTTTTATTCCATCCAAAGTTTGTGATAAATGGCAAAATTCATGCGGAATCTCTGAATTGATCAATCAGCGCCTTGGGCCTTGCTCGCGGTTCAACCACCTTGATGATTGATTGAGGGTTTGGCGATATTTGACAAAAGATAGGCATAAAAAAAGCCGCCTCAGAGGCGGCTAAACAAATCATACAAATTTGCGTTGAGGGGGATTCAACGAAATGGGCTGTCTTGATTTAAAGCATTACAAATTTCAACAATCACAAGGGAGAGACTGGACTGAACCACACGCTGTTGTCGTTGCTGCTGCAATTGACATAACGCGAGGTCAGATTCATCAAAAGGTGCAAAAGTGTCAGGCATCATGCCCATACGTTTCACTAAATGCATTTTTAAAATCGGCTCAATTAACTGCGCGGTCGTAAAGTCATAATCATGACCATCGTTATTGAGCTGATGTTTGAGTTTCACCATGGTCTCTATGTCATGGTAAACATCGTTAGCAATAACACCTAAGCCAAACAGCAGTTTTAGACGCACCGACAAATCACCCAATGGACCCGATGCCTGAAGCAAAGGACCCACCACAGACTGCACTGCAAAATTGTCTTTTTGGAAAATTCGCTGCATCAAACCATCCACTGCCAAATGGAAAATATCCACCGCAACGATAAAAAAGCCACGCACCGTTGGCGCGCCATTTAGTCGTTCGAGAATCTCTGATTCTTGTGGCATGTCAGTCATATACAAACTATCCGTTGGCTAATATGAAGAGGGTTTCCCCTCTTCATGTGTCATCGATACAGATTACAGTTGCTGATAAATGGCTTCGATTTGTGCCACTTGCTCACTCTCTGCTGCAAGGCCTGTGTAATGTGCGAGGGTCTCGCGTACACCTTTGTCGGCTAAGGATTGCTGCAACTCCACTGCCTGTGGGTCAGTGTCGTTTTTGTATTTCAGTGCTGCTGCAATACCTTTCAAAAGTGTTTTATTTTCAGTGCTATACTCCATTGTACCTAAAAGAGGCTTGATCAGGCGATCGCTTGCTCCCAATTTACGGATTGGCTGACGACCGACACGGTCCACTTCATCCACTAGATATGGGTTAGCAAAACGACCTAGGATTTTTTCGATATAGGCGTTGTGCATCTCACGATCAAAACCGTAACGACGAATCAGCACTTCACCACTTTCTTGCATCGCTTGCTTCACTTCTGCGCGAATCGCATCATCTTCAATGGCTTCACGAATGGTGTTGTAGCCATGCAAACAACCCAAGTAAGCGGTAATACAGTGGCCGGTATTAAGGGTAAAAAGCTTACGCTCAACAAAAGCCATTAAGTTATCGGTTTTTTCCATGCCTTCGATGGCTGGAATCTCACCTTTAAACTGACCTTGGTCAACAATCCACTCGCTAAAGCTTTCCACAGTCACTTCCAATGGATCATTGTTGGCCGCTTGCGCTGGCGGTACAATACGGTCTACGGCTGAATCGACAAAGCCAACCAGTGCATCCGCTTTATCATGCCATTGACTATCTAAGTGACCATACACTTCATTTTTCAGATGGCTGGTACCACGCACCATGTTTTCACAGGCGATGATATTCAATGGCTTGTCGTTGCCCGCTTCAAAGCGTTTGGCAATCCCAGTGGCAATGGTTTTGGCGATGATATCAAGCACGTTTGGACCCACAGCTGTGGTCACCAAATCAGTGTGAATGATGCGCTCAATGACATCAGCACTGGCCGAGTTCACTGCGGTGACATTGGTTACTGTGTCGATTTGGCACTCAGTCCCCACCACTTTCACTTTGTATTCTTGTTTGTGGCTTAGCTGATCCACCAGCGGCATATCAACATCGGCAAATGTCACAGCAACGTCGGCATCTGCGAGTAATTTACCAATAAAGCCACGACCGATATTGCCTGCACCAAAATGAACTGCGTTTTTCATAATTTTTTACCTCTACTTCAATGAATGCTCAGAGAATCAGGCCAGCCCCTCAGCGAGAGTCTTGCTGGCCTGGGCATTCAAAAACTCATGATGATTTTGAATAAATTTGAATTAAGCGGCCTGCTGACCCGAGAGAATGGCTAGGAACTCATTCACATCTTTGGTCGAGGTCAAACGCTCAATCGCATTTGGATCATCAAGAGCATTGGTAATGGTGCTGATCACTTGAATGTGCTCATCATTCTTGGCAGCAATACCAATCACCAGTTTGGCAACATCTTCTTGGTCATCAGTAAATTGAACACCGGCTGGGTATTGGCAAATGACAATACCGGTTTTGTGTACGCGATCTTTGGCTTCTACGGTACCGTGTGGCACAGCAATGGACTCGCCAAGGTAAGTTGAAACCATGGCTTCACGCTCAAACATGGCATCCACATACTCAGGGTCAACATAGCCAAGCTCAACAAGCTGGTTACCGGCAAAGCGAATCGCTTCTTCTTTACTGCTCGCCTGCATCGCCAAGTGAATATTGTTGGCCTGAATTTGGAATACTGGTGTTTGTTGTGGCTCGAAACAATCATCGTTTGCCGCTAGTACAGACACGGCGCCGACTTCGTCATCATTGGCTGCGCCTTGGTTTTGCGCTGCAAGTAGTTTAGTCACAAGCTGGTTGTACATTTCACTATCAAGGAAGTTGGTCAATGAAATGTGGTGTGCACTTGGTGCATGTTGACGCGCACGTGCGGTCAAATCTTTATGAGTAATCACGATATCGACACCCTCTGGCAAACTATTGATCGCAAGGTTGGTCACACTAATATTCAATCCTGCGTCCTGTACTTTCTTGCGAAGCATGCTCGCGCCCATGGCACTTGAGCCCATACCCGCATCACAGGCAACGATGATGGTTTTCACTGCGGCGCAGTTCAGTTCTGCTTGGCCTTCCGCTGTTACAGCAGCTGGTGCACCTTTGGCAGAAGATTTCATCGCTTTCATTTTTGACGTTGCTTGAGATAGTGAATCTTCACCTTCGTCGTCAGTTTCTTCGACACTTTGTGTTTTCATCAGAATCGATGCCACCACAAAAGACACTGCAGTTGCTGAGGCAATTGAAGCCAGTACACCCACCATGCTTGCTTTTGGTGTCATCAACAAGATTGCAAAGATTGAACCAGGTGATGCTGGAGACACAAGGCCTGCATTGAACAGCGTCAGCACGAATACACCTGTCATACCACCAGCAATCGCTGCAAGAATCAGACGTGGGTTCATCAATACATATGGGAAGTAGATTTCATGGATACCACCAAAGAAGTGGATAATCGATGCACCGCCCGCAGTTTGACGTGCAGAGCCCTTACCAAACACCATGTAAGCCAACAAAATACCCAAACCAGGACCTGGGTTTGCTTCAATCAAGAAGAAGATTGATTGACCGGTTTCAGTCACTTGCTGAATACCCAGAGGTGAGAAGATACCGTGGTTAATTGCGTTGTTGAGGAACAAAATCTTCGCTGGCTCTACAAAAATAGAGGTCAACGGCAGTAGGTTTTGTGCCACAAGGAAGTTCACGCCGCTTGCCAATACGCCAGAAAGCACTTTGACAAAAGGACCGATAAAGAAGAAGGCCAATAGCGCACAGATCATACCGATGATGCCCGCTGAGAAGTTGTTTACCAACATCTCAAAGCCGCTACGTACGCGACCTTCCATAAAACGGTCAAAGGTTTTGATTGCGTAACCACCCAATGGACCAACCATCATGGCACCCATGAACATTGGAATGTCAGTACCGACAATCACACCCATGGTGGTGATAGCACCCACCACAGCGCCGCGGTCGCCGCCAGCCAATTTACCACCGGTATAACCGATCAGAAGTGGCAGCATATAAGTGATCATTGGGCCAACCATGGAAGCCAATGATTCGTTTGGCAGCCAGCCCGTTGGAATAAATAGCGCGGTAATAATACCCCAGGCAATAAAGGCACCAATATTTGGCATCACCATATTGGAGAGGAAACGCCCCATGTTTTGTATCTTGATTTTTACTTCTTGTGATATCATACAGTCACCCGTTTGATGTTCTGCTGAACTTTGTGTTGGGAACGGTTCGCCAAAACCGTTGGATTGCTTGAACACAATCAATTTACCACACAACTTTCATTTGTAACTGATGACGGGTTTTTTATAACCCCGATCACAAAAACCCTGCCACAAAGCACTTTCATTGCAACAAAGATCACAACTCCACTCTGTAAATTTATTACATTTTACATTTTGTAAAATTGTCAATAAAAATAAAGGTGCTAACAATCACATTTATTGAAAACTAATCGATAAATTTATTGTGACAAAGCTAACAAAATAATCATCACCACCCCACAATGAAAATCCAAATTTGATCACCATCACATAAATTGCGCGCTATGAAAGGATTTCTGATTTGATTTACATCACACTTTTATTCAAGTGAAAGTTAATAACCAAAGCAAGATGCTTCATTGTGAAAACCAAATGTAAATAAAACAGCGAAAATGACCTTCATTGATGTCACGCAATCATCATTTTCAAAACAAAAAAAACCGCCAATTGGCGGTTTTAATATGCAACTTTTGCAAAAATCGATAACGACTGTGGCCGTTATGGGCAAGTCACTTCATCCCAAAACCAGTTAGATTGGCTTGGCGTTTCCCAAACCCCTGGATTGTTTTTGGCAACAAAGCATTTACCGCTAAAAGTAACTGTATCACCATTGGCCACCTTGGTTTGACCTGGTACAAACTCAGTGACACCAGCTGGTGGTGTTGGCTCTACCGGTTTTGGTGGTTCAACTGGCTTTGGTGGCTCCACAGGCTTTGGTGGTTCAACAGGTTTTGGCGGATCAACCGGTTTTGGTGGCTCAGTGGGACCTGTTGGCGTACCCGAAACAAATTTCCATGGATCACCTTTGCTTGGCTCGTTGTTTTGCGACCACCACTTGGCTTCATAAATAGCGCCTTGATAGCTCACTTGCTCGCCGCCAGTGTAAACCTTACCGGCTTCCCATGCAGGCACACCACCCACTGGTGGATCCGTTGGGTCCACGGGTTTCTCAGGCAATACATCAACAACACGTACATCCGGCCAGCTTGCGTGAGAGCCGTAGTAGTTGCTCACACACTTCTCATAATCACCCGGTACCAGTGCCGAATAAGCGGTTTGGAAACCCACCAGATCACACTCAAATGAGATCCCACCAGGGCGATCGGCGTGATACTTCCAGCTACCATCCCAGTTGGTGTAAAGCACATCGGTGGCACCATTCAGGTTCAAGCTGCCATAAGGCGTTTGCTGCCAACAGGTGTTCACTTCATCTGCTTCAATTGGAATCTGATAGTGCGCGGCAAGACCTTCCCAGTACTTAATACGGTTTACTGGCTGGCCTTTATCTTTGTTTTGCTCACCACACTCAATACCACCATTGATGATATTAATCGTGGTACCAAAACCGTAACCAATACCCGCGTCTTTTTCACGCTGTGATGGTACCCAAGTACGGTCAATCACATGCAGCATTGCTGGTTTTGGTGCTTGCGGTGTTAAGAAGAACCAAATCGCTGAAGCTAAATTCAACCATGAGTCTGCAACCAAACCTGGATTGTTCAAAAGAACCGTTGCATCGCCATCGTACATGGCTTCAGAGAATGGGCCGTAATTGAAGTGATAAGACAACTGCTTGGCACCGCGACCAAAGTAACCTTGGCCTGGCGCACATGGCCATTTTTGGTTTTGCCAATCATTTTGGCCACAGCCTGTGGTGTAGCCTGGTTGGCCTTCAGACCAACCCATTTCACGCACGTGAACCAAAGCTTGCTGCCACTCTTCTAAACCATTTGGGTTATCCCAGTGGTTATCTTTGGAGATATGACCGCCAGTTTCTTGGGCAAAGTGGGCAAAGGCTGTGATGATTGATTTTTTACAGATCGCATCAGAATCACGACCGTCTGTGTATTCGCCACAAAATGCGGGGAATTTACCAATGGCACGAAGGAAGCGCGTGTAGGTATATTCTGGCGCAGCCATTTGCGTCAAAAAGTCCCAATCCGCTTGTGGGAACACGCGCTCTGCACGTTTGACGTTATCTGGATTGGTGGCAAGACCCGGTAAAATCGCTTCAACCACGCTATTGGGCGCAGTAGTCAGGGCATCAGCCCAAACTTGGTACATAGGATCAGCAGTTTTGCTTTGCTCAATCGCTTGAAGCTCTGAGCGCAAAACCACATAACCGCCAGGGTTCTCAGGATCAGATTGAATGTTCATCGCTTGTGTCGACAAAGCCATGGTACAACCCAATGCCAAAGTTAGAGATTTCAATTTAAACATGAATATCGTCTCTCATTATTTGGTGGACAAGTCATTTATGGTGGATAAGAAACCCAGATACTCTGGGCTCTCCAAAGACTAATTGCCCTTTTCAAGAGACTTCAGTCAATTAATGCAAATTAGGTCAGTTCTGCGACTGAACTCAGCATCAAATATTATCAATCTCGCAAATCCAGCGCGAAATGTGAGCTTGTTGCAAAAATTGCTTATCAATCCCGCATAATTTAAGCGTGATCTTGCCCCAACAAACCCATCATTCTCGCAAAATTCTTGCAATCGATGTGAGCGCCTAAAATGAAACCTATTTGATGTGGCAATCTAAGTAAAAACCACAATGTAAAAATATACATATTCACCACAAGATCACGAAAATTCAGCAAACTAGTACGCAAATTCACGACATTTCACAACATAAGAGAACGATTACACTCACCTTTTTGAACTGAAAATAATAAAAAACCGTGACCCAAAACGCTAATTGCATGTAACGCCATACTTGCCCTTTTTCAATCTGATCTATGATGTTTCCGCGCACAATTTATAAATAAATGGTGCGCATTTTTTTCTCTTCTTTTATTGATGTAATTTGGAGCATCATGAACCTAAAAGACCTTTCTATTCGCAAAAAAATTGCGTTTATATTTTGCTGCCTCGCCATTGTGTTCAGTCTTTTGATGACCTACATGACCAAACAGATTGGGCAAATTCAAAGCGCACTTTTCGTATTTACAGACGCCACAGTACCCAGCATTTTGCAAGTCAAAGAGATGCAAATTAATCTGTCTGAGCTGCGAAAAGATCAATACGCCCTCGCAGCAAACCCGCATCATTCACGAGCACTTGATTGGATGCGCGCAACCCGCAATGCAGAACAAAGCATCAATGCATTGATTGAACAATATCGCACCGGCTTATTTGATGAAGCCGACAGCAAAGCCTTTCATCAACTTGAGCAGGCTTGGCGCCGTTATGTAGAGAACCTTCATTACTTTCGAAAAGCCGTTGATAGCAACCAACGTTCGCAAGCCAATGCCCTTATCTTACAAAGCTACCCCATTTATTTAGAGATCAATCAAGCCTTTCAAGGCCTTGAGAAGGTCAATGACTTTTATATTGCAAAAGATAAGAAAACCGCCAGCGATCGCGTAAGCCAAAGCATTGAAATCAGCATTGCAGGTCTGATTGCCGTGATGATCTTTATGCTGATCACCGGCAGTTTATTTACCCGTCAAATCAGCCGTCCTTTGAGTCAGGTGATGGGCATGGCCCGTGCGATTGCTCAAGGTAACCTCACCTATCAGCTCGATCACAGCCAACTTGGTCAAGATGAGCTAGGACAACTGGCGCAAGCTTGCCAAAGTATGCAGAGCAAACTGCAAAGTGTGATGAGCCAAATTGCCAGTGCATCAACTCAGTTAGCGAGCTCCATTGATGAGGTGAGCGCTGTATCAGAGCAAACCGCGCAAGGGATGCAGATGCAGCAAAATCAGCTAACTCTGATTGCGACCGCGATGAATCAATTGCAAGCCACCGTCAATGAAGTTGCCGGCAACACGGAAGAAGCCTCACTCGCAGCCAACTCGGCAAGTGACAACGCCCACCAAGGCGCGCGAAACGTCGCCCAAGCGATTGGCCAAATCGCGATTGCACAAAAAGTGATTGAAGAAGCGGGTGATATGGTCACAAGCTTGGAAAAAGATGCCAATGCCATCAACTTGGTGGTGGATGTGATTCAAAATATCGCCGAGCAAACCAACTTATTGGCGCTCAATGCGGCCATTGAAGCGGCACGTGCTGGCGAGCAAGGCCGCGGCTTTGCGGTGGTGGCCGATGAAGTGCGCACCCTTGCTGGGCGCACGCAGCACTCAACTCAAGAGATCGTCAAGATCATCGAGCAGCTGCAAGAGCGCGCAAAACTGGCGGTCACGGCCACAGAGCAAAGCTGTCAGATGATCACCACCTGTAATCAGCAGGCCGAATCCACTGGCGGCGTGATTCAAGGCATTGGCGACTCCGTCTCTAATATCGCGGATATGAACCTACAAATTGCCAGCGCCTGTAGCGAGCAAAGTTCGGTCAGTGAAGAGCTGCAACGCAGTGTGGAAGCCATCTACCAAGCCTCTACTGAAGTGGCAGCTGGCTCGACCCAAACCGCGCAAGCTTGTGTTGAGCTCAACCAATTGGCAGCCAATCTGCAGCAGATGATTGACCAGTTTAAGGTGAGTTAATTCGCGACATCACAGCACATACTAGAGACAAAAAAGCCCACCAATTGGTGGGCTTTTTGGCACATTCACATCAGCAATTGACTGATGAGCGCAGTGTATTGGCGATTAACGCAAGATACGGGCGCGGAATGAGCGACCTTTCATCTTGCCGCTTTCAATTTTACGCAGCGCTTTTTTCGCCGCATTGGTTTGCACCGCCACATAGGCGCGCATCGCCATCACATTGATTTTACCTACTTGCGTCCCTTGCAAGCCGCCTTCGCTGGTGAGCGCGCCCAAAATATCACCTGGGCGCAACTTCTGCTTTTTACCACCATCAATTTGCAAGGTGGTCATAGGCGCGTCATAGGCGCTCACCTCGCCAGAGGATGCAGGCAACATCGCAGGCTCAATCGGTAAATCCATATATTCATCAATCAACGCGACTTTATACTGCTCTTTTTGGCTAAAGAAGCTAAAGGCCAAGCCTTGCTTACCCGCGCGACCGGTACGGCCGATACGGTGTACGTGCACTTCAGGATCGCGCGAAAGTTCAAAGTTAAACACCGCATCAAGGTTGTCCACATCCAAACCGCGCGCGGCAACATCAGTGGCCACCAAAATCGATTTACTCTTGTTGGCAAATTGCACCAGCGCCTGATCGCGCTCGCGCTGCTCCATATCACCATGTAGTTCCACCACAGAGAACCCGCGATAACGCAGCTCATCGGTCACGGTTTGAACCTCAACTTTGGTGTTACAAAACACCACCGCTGACTCTGGGTGATACTGGCAAAGCAATTGCGCCAATGCAGCATCACGATCCTCACGGCTATCCACTTGATAAAAATATTGGCGAATGGCGCTGTGATCATGCACGGCTTCTACTTTCACCATCAATGCCTTGCGCGTAATGCTACTGGCAATGGACTCAATTTGTTTTGGATAGGTGGCACTAAAGAGCAAGGTTTGACGCTCTTTTGGCGCTTGACCAATGATGCTATCCAACGCTTCTTGAAAACCCATCTCTAACATGCGATCCGCTTCATCCAGCACTAAGGTGTTGAGCTCTTCAAGATTGATGCGACCTTTTTGCAAGTGATCCAGCACGCGGCCTGGGGTACCAACCAAAATATGAGCGCCATGCTCAAGCGAGCCAATCTGTGGACCCATCGGCATACCGCCACACAGGGTCAGCACTTTGATATTGTGAATACCACGGGCCAAGGTGCGAATCTCTTTGGCGACTTGATCGGCCAGTTCACGCGTTGGACAAAGCACCAAAGATTGCACACGAAAGCGCTTCACTTGCAGGTTTGACAAGACGCCAAGCGCAAATGCCGCAGTTTTACCTGAGCCGGTTTTACCCTGACCAATGACATCTTGGCCAGCCAGAATCGCAGGCAAGCTATCGGCTTGAATCGGCGTCATTTGGGTATAGCCCAATGAGTCTAGCGTATCGAGTAGTTGAGGCTGAAGCGGCAAAGAATTAAAGGCAAGTGAGCTCAAGCGAAATGTCCTATCAGTGGCAGCAGTGATCATCAAAACAAAAGACCATCACTGGTGAAAAAAGAGGCGGCATTATGGGCGGATTCCACCGTATTTACCAGCAAAGATCACCGTAAAGCAGTGAATATCTCTGGCCTTATCCTCAGTTTAAACCGCACATACAAAAAAGCCCCGGCAAATTGCCGGGGACTTTAGGGTCACTGCAAATAAATGACAATACGTGGTTATTTCAACCAAGCATTAAACATCCAAAGCAGCTTTTCTTGCTCACGAATATAGTCGCTCATCAATGCGGAAGTCCCTTCGTCTTCGGCATCGCCAGCTAGATTCATTAGGTTACGTTGTTGGTGAATCAACTTACTAAAGCTATCAACCAAACCGCGAACGGCATCTTCACCATTGAACACATCTTTGTGCTCTTGAATATCGCTAATGGCAAGGTATTGGCTAAAGCTGTGCACTGGGGTGTAGCCCAAAGTCAAAATACGCTCTGCGAGCTCATCCACTTTCAGTTGTAGGTCGGTATAGATCTCTTCAAATTTTGCATGCAATTCAAAGAATGCTTGGCCTTGAATATTCCAGTGGTAACCACGGCTATTCATGTAAAAGACTTGGTAGTTGGCAAGCAAAGCGTTCAAAGCATTGGCAAGTTTTTCAGTTTTTTGGGCATCAAGGCCAATCAAATTCGTTTTCATCATATTCGTCTCCGTGAGCAGTGCGGCGCACTGTTTTGTTAAAATCATCATAGAAAAGGTAGCCTAGGGAGTAAATTTGGAAAAACGAATACCATTGATAGCTTTAACCTATTGGATCTTTTTGATTCAAGAGTAGGGAAATACGTGCAACAACATCAGGGACTTTCGGAACAAGTGCCGATAAACGCGATGTTTTTTCAATAGATTAAAGCGAATTACACGAAGAGCAGTGAGACGCCATAGCAAAATGTAAAGATCATCCACTGTTGCAAATACCATCAGCAGATTGAACAAGCTGTCATCAGTTAATAGGCTCTGACGAATAACCGAGTCAATTACTCGGGTAATATTGAGGGCTGAGTACTGAGGGCTTAACCATTGATAACTTCACTATTCATCACTTCACTCTTTATTACTTCACTGTCGAGCACTTCATGATCAACATTGCGCGACCTAAACTGACCCGCCATCCATGGCATAGGTGAATCATCTATATCTGCAAAGCTTATTGCAGCGGTAACTGACGCATCAGGGTTTGAATGGTGTCGTGTAGATTAAGCTCGGTGCCTTCATTTTGATGATGCTGATAAAGTGAAATAGGCATGCTGGCATGCTCATCCACCACCAACACAAAGGGCATGCCACGCTTCAAGGCTTGCTGCTTACTTTTTTCCGCTAAATGATGCGAGCAATCATGGATCACGCAGCTATTAGGAAAGGTTTGTCGCAACTGCCTTGTCACTTGCATGGCATAGGCTTGATCAAATTGGGTGCGCGGGATCACCACCATATTTTGGCTCTCTTTCGCCCAATCTGATTCACCTTGCTGCTCAATCAGCTTCATTAAGGACTCCAGCTGAAAAGCAAATCCACAGGCAAAGGTATTTTGCTCTAAATGCTCACTGGCATAGAGATCATAACGCCCACCGCGACAAAGCAAGCTGTCTTCGCCAAGGCGATCACAGTGCCACTCAAAAATCGTGTGGCTGTAATCACGTTCAGGAAAAAGCTCCAGCTGAATTTCAAAGATCACATCCATCTCGCGCAGCACTTGCGTCAGCTTGGCAAATCGCTGCTTTGACGCGCGACTTAAAAAATAATGAAGCCGCGGCGCTTCAGCCACCAGCGCATTTAAAAGACTCGGATGCTGATGCAAAATACGCTCAGGCGTTTGCTCAAGCCAACTTAAGCTTTGCGCATCGAGCACCAAGCGAAAGGGTTCAAAGTAATCGCGCAATGCTTGACGAAATTGGGCAAATTCATCAGCACTACCCAGGTGGTTAATACGCAGGTTGACCTGTTCAGATAGATTGAGCTGCGCAAAAAAATGGTGCTGTAATAAAAGCTGCTCCAGCACAATCTCCACCCCTTCACAGCCAAAGGCTTCGGCACCGATTTGATGTAATTGCGTGACTTGGCTCGGCTCCTGCCCATGGTCATGAAACACTGGGCCTTGATACCAAAGCTTACCTTGCT
Organism: Vibrio stylophorae; assembly: GCF_921293875.1. Taxonomy (NCBI): domain Bacteria; kingdom Pseudomonadati; phylum Pseudomonadota; class Gammaproteobacteria; order Vibrionales; family Vibrionaceae; genus Vibrio; species Vibrio stylophorae. Next base: position 616,217 of record NZ_CAKLDI010000001.1, on the reverse strand, counting down.
GCAACAATTCTTGATGCTGGGATACCGCACGCAAACAACTCAGCGTCCCTTCATGGCGCAGCACTGCGTTGTGACTTGCAATCGCCGCTTGCACACTGCCCTGGGTAAAATCGGTCACCATCTCAAGGGGATCATGGGCTTCAAGCAACGGTAGTCGAATCTCTTGATAGCCATAGCGATCAAACAGCAAACGCGCTTGTTCTTCCAGCCAGACCCAATTTTGCAATGGATTGTGAAAATGCTTACGCGGCCGGCCACTATGGCGAGGGCGCACATGGCGATGAATTTGATGCTCCACACTTTGACAAAATTGCGGCGTACCCAACACACAATTTTGTTGCAGGCAGCTTTCAATACGCTCAATCACGCTATTGCTCAGCGGCGTGGTAATAAAGTGAGAGTATGCACTGGCGCGCATGGCTGGCGTTTCACCCAATTGGCGATACTGTGTGTGTTCATCAATACGTGGTTGAAAATCATGGCCCAAATGGTGCTGATAACTACACCAACTGTGATCACGAAAAGAACCACTACTGGCACTCAGTTGCTGCGCCTGAATATCAACATATTGCAGGCAGAGTAAAAAGTAGCTACCCGGCTCAATATGGCAACTATGATAACGCCCTTCCCATAAGGCACCACTGCGCTGATGCGCCTGATTAAAATAGGGTACATAACAGCGGCCAATATGCTGCATAAAGCGGCCTAAGCCCTCTTTATTTTTAGGTGTTAATAGCAATAAGACTTGGCTGGGCTGCAAGCTATAACCATGCAGCGCACCACCGTATCGCTGCAATGCATTATCAAGACATTGTAAGAAGTAGTGATAATCAGCAGGGGTTTCAAACACTGCCTGTTGATTGTGCCCCTTCAGCGCAATCAGTTGTGGCAGGCCTGCGATAAACAAACGCTCTTTTCTTGCCATGGTTTCTCCTGTGACCTCAGATAGTTATCTGAGATTGGATTCATTGGCCATCCTTGCGCGTTCTCTCCAATTTTTGTCCGACAAATATACGCCTTTTTACTTATTTTTCAAAAGTAGATCACACCAAATGGAAATGGGGACGCAGTCGATTAAGCTGATTTAGTTTATTTATTGCGCAGTTTTCGCTGATTTTTATTAATAAAACCGAGAAAATGGCGATCTGCATCTCATTTTTGAGGTCACATCTTCTTAGAATCGTCCAGGTAGCAGCCTCGCCGTGCCATGACATGCATTTCCACATGGCATGGCGAGCCCGAATTTTTTGTTGGTTCTTTACTTAAGGACGTGTTCTATGACTATGAGTGCAAGCTCTGCCCATAAAATGGGCGTTGTCGCGCTAACGCTCGTAACCGCATCAAACATGATGGGTTCCGGTGTGTTTATGTTGCCGACAAACCTCGCGGGTGTTGGTTCAATCTCTCTATGGGGTTGGTTCTTCACCATTATCGGTGTTATTTCACTAGCCTTGGTTTTCGCTAAGACCAGTCTGATTACACCACGTGACGGTGGTATCGTTGCTTATGCATCTGATGCTTTCGGTCCATTCATCGGTTTCCAAACCACCATGTGTTACTGGATCAGTGCTTGGGTGGGTAACGTTGCACTACTTGTTGCTGGTGTCGGTTACCTAAGCTACTTCTTCCCTGAGCTGACCAATCCTTCTTACGGCTGTGTTGCAGCAATCGCAATCCTTTGGGGCTTTGTTTGCCTAGCAAGTTTTGGTGCGAGAGTTGCTGGCCGCGCACAATCTTTCACTGCATCTTGTATGTTGGTGGTTGTTCTTGGTGTGGGTCTAGTTGGCTGGTTCTGGTTCAACCCAGACCTATTCACTCAAGTGTATAACGGCACTGGTAAGAGCGACGCATCTGCAATTATGAGCGCAGCATCTATCGCACTATGGGGCTTCTTGGGTGTTGAATCTGCAGTGGTTTCTTCTGGTCAAGTTAAAGATCCAGAGCGCACTGTACCTAAGGCAACTGTTTACGGTCTATTGATTGCTTCTATCTGTTACGTTGGTAGCTGTACAGTAATCATGGGTATCGTACCTCACGAAGAACTTGTGAAATCTGCTGCACCATTCGCTGCTGCTGCACGTTACATGTTCGGTGACACTGCTGGTAACATCGCTTCTGCACTAAGTATCATTGCTTGCTTTGGTTCAATCTCTGGCTGGTTGATTCTTCAATCTGAAGGTCCACGTGCTGGTGCAAACCAAGGTCTATTCCCTAAATTCTTTGCTGAAGTAAACAAAAACGACGTTCCAATGAAGAGCCTTATCTTCACTGGTGTGTTGATGAGCATCGTACTTGCGATGACTGCTTCTCCAGACCTTGCTGAGCAGTTCCAAATCGTAATCTTGATGTCAGTGTTTGCATCGCTACTTCCATACATGTACGCCTTGATTTCTCTACCAATCATCATGGCTTCTAAGAAGCTTAACAAAGGCCGTACCTTCATGTTCTACAGCGTACTCGTTGTACTAGGCATGATTTACAGCATCTTCGCTCTATTGGGTTCTGGTTCAGATTCTATCTTCTGGGGCATCGTGATGATGATGATGACCATCCCAATGTACTGCTTCGTAGCGGCTGGCAAAGTAAAACACGGCGACAAAGTGCTTTACCTTGAAGACGTACAACCTGAGCAAAACGATTAATTAATTCAGTCAAATAACCAAAGAGAGTATGAAAAATGGCTTTATCTATTGAAGATCAAAACAGACTCGACGCCTTCTGGGCTTACTGTGTTAAAAACCAATATTTCAACATTGGCTACCCAGAATCCGCTGACTTTGACTACACCAATCTAGAACGCTTCATGCGCTTCTCAATCAACAACTGTGGTGACTGGGCAGAGTACTGCAACTACCTATTGAACTCTTTCGACTTCGAAAAAGAAGTGATGGAGTACTTTGCAGACCTATTCAAGATCCCATTTGAGCAAAGCTGGGGTTATGTAACTAACGGCGGTACCGAAGGTAACATGTTCGGTTGCTACCTTGGTCGTGAGCTTTTCCCAGATGGGACTTTGTACTACTCAAAAGACACTCACTACTCAGTTGCGAAAATCGTGAAATTGCTTCGCATCAAATCTCAAGTTGTTGAATCTCTACCAAACGGTGAGATGGACTACGATGATTTGATTCGTAAAATCAAAGCAGACAACGAAAAACACCCAATCATCTTCGCAAACATCGGTACTACCGTACGTGGCGCAGTTGATAACATCGCATTGATTCAAGAGCGCATTAAAGAGCTAGGCATCAACCGTGAAGATTACTATCTACACGCTGACGCAGCCCTAAGCGGTATGATTCTGCCATTCGTTGATGATGCACAACCATTCACTTTCGCTGATGGTATCGACTCAATCGGTGTATCTGGCCACAAAATGATTGGTTCTCCAATCCCATGCGGCATCGTGCTTGCGAAGAAAGAAAACGTTGATCGTATCACTGTAGAAATCGACTACATCTCTGCACACGATAAAACCATCACCGGTTCACGTAACGGTCACACACCACTAATGATGTGGTCTGCGATTCGTTCACACAGCTTTGCTGAGTGGAAACGTCGTATCGAACACAGCCTAGAGCTTGCTCAATACGCAGTTGATCGCTTGAAAAAAGCTGGTATCGATGCATGGCGCAACAAAAACTCAATCACTGTTGTATTCCCAGAGCCATCTGAAGCAGTTTGGAAAGAGCATTGCCTAGCAACTTCTGGCGGTCAAGCACACTTGATCACCACAGCTCACCATCTAGACAGCGACAAGATTGACGCGCTGATTGACGACGTGATTGCTGACGCACAAAACCGCGCAGCATAAAAAAAAGGCTGTGCGATGCACAGCCTTCACTCTCAGGTTGCCAGCGATGACGCCAATCTTGGCTGGCAACCTTGCTCCTCTAACTTAATCCGCTTTTGTGTCCTTTGCAATCTCGTGTTTGCTCTCGTGACACAGTTGGACACAAAAGTTTATGCGTGACAAAAAATGATATGGACTCAACAACAAAAACCACCCACAGAATGGGCTTAGTTGCCCTCACAATCATGACAGCTTCCAATATGATGGGAAGCGGTGTTTTTATGCTGCCAAGCTCGCTGGCTAATATTGGTTCAATCTCCCTTTGGGGTTGGGTTGTGACCTTCTTTGGCGTCCTTGCCCTGGCTCTCGTCTTTGCCAAACTAAGCATCATCTCGCCCAAACACGGCGGTATCGTTGCCAATGTTGGCACCGCTTTTGGTCCCTATGTGGGATTACAAAGTTCCCTCTTTTACTGGCTCTCAACGTGGATTGGCAACTGTGCCCTACTTGTGACCGGCGTTGGCTACCTCTCCTTCTTCTTCCCGTCGCTTAGCGACCCGCTGCACGCAGCATTTGCCGCCATCGCAATTCTCTGGATCTTTGTTCTTCTCGGCCTTCAAGGCGCAAAAGTCGTCGGCTACGCGCAAATCTTCACCGGCCTTTGCATGGTGACCGTGGTACTCAGTGTTGGTATTTTCGGTTGGTTTGATTTCTCCCCCGATCGCTATATGGCCAGTTTCAATGTCTCAGGCGACAGCAATGCCCATGCCATTATGACCGCCGCATCGGTTTCTCTTTGGGGCTTTCTAGGCATCGAATCCGCCTCTGTCTCCACCGGCCAAGCTGAAAATCCCAAACGTAATATTCCCCTCGCCACCCTCATTGGCCTCTCCATCGCCGCGCTTTGTTATGTCAGCTCCAGTAACGTCATCATGGGTGTTCTTCCACATGATCAATTGATCGTTTCTGGCTCACCATTTGCTGATACCGCGCGCCATATGTGGGGTGAAACGGCTGGCCAAATCATCTCAGCCATGGTCATTATTGCCTGTTTAGGTGCCATGCCCGGTTGGCAAATTTTGCAAACCGAAGTACCGCGCTCAGCGGCAAAAGAAGGTCTATTCCCGCAATTTTTTGCCAAGACCAACAAGCGCAATGTGCCTTACCTTGGTTTGATTTTTACCGCGTGTTTAATGAGTGTGGTGTTGCTCCTCACCGTCTCGCCAAACCTTGAGAAGCAATTTAGCAATATTATTTTGCTTGCCATTTCAGCCGGTTTAATCCCCTATGCCTTTGCGGCCATTGCCCTACCTGTGCTAATGGTACGTTTCGGTACTGGACGCGGTTGGATGTTTATTCTCTTTTGCCTACTCAGCTGCATCGGCTTGAGCTTTGTGCTCTTTGCACTTGTGGGCTCTGGTGCCAAACCGCTCCTTTTGGCCATCATCATTCAGATCCTGACCATTCCGCTCTATCTCATGGTGGTGATTCGACAAGCGTCGAACACCGCAGCTGCGCTGGATAACGCCGAGGCACCCGCTGAAGTGTAATCCTCGCCCCCTTTGCCGCTGAGCGCTGGCGGCAAAGCTGATTTTCCGCAGCGCTAAATGGAGTAACTATGAGTAAGATCCAATCGATTCGCGGCATGAAGGATGTCTTGCCGGAAGAAACACCACTGTGGCAGTGGCTTGAAACTGTGGTTCGTCGCATGACCCACAGATATGGCTACCAAGAGATCCGTCTGCCACTGCTTGAGCCTGTGGCCCTGTTTGAACGCGCAGTGGGTGAGTCCACTGATATCGTATCTAAAGAGATGTATAACTTTTTAGATAAAAGCGGCGAACATATTACCTTGCGCCCAGAAGGCACCAGTGGTTGTGTACGTGCAGTGATTGAGCACAACATGTGTTATCAATCGACTCAGCGTCTTTGGTATCAAGGCCCAATGTTCCGCTATGAGCGCCCACAAAAAGGTCGCTTGCGTCAGTTTACCCAACTGGGTGTGGAAACCTTTGGCATGCCAGGGGCTGATATCGATGCTGAATTGATCTACATGGTCTATGACATGTTTAAGGCACTTGGTGTTGCCGATCATGTTCGCCTTGAGATTAACTCACTGGGCACCCCAGAAGAGCGTACCGCGCACCGTGCTGAGCTCGTTGCCTACTTTGAAGCGCATAAAGATGAGCTTGATGAAGATAGCCTACGCCGCCTAGAAACTAACCCACTGCGTATTTTGGACAGTAAAAACCCAGAGATGCAGGCGATGATTGAAGGCGCGCCAAAACTATTAGATCACTTGCAAGATGAGTCGCGCGCGCACTTTGAGCAGCTTTGTAAGCTCCTCGACAGTGCTGGTATTAGCTACACCATCAACCCTCGCCTTGTGCGCGGTCTTGATTACTACACCCGCACCGTATTTGAGTGGATCACTGAAGAACTGGGCTCTCAAGGAACAGTGTGTGGCGGTGGTCGTTATGACGGCTTGGTGGAAATGTTTAGCAGCAAGGGCTTACCGGCTTCTGGCTTTGCCATCGGCATCGAACGTCTATTGCTCCTGATTCAAACGGTTGGCGCAGATAAGCATGTTGCGCAGGTACCGGATGTCGTGGTGACCTATGAAGACAGCGAACATCATATCGATGCGCTAGGTTTGGCTCACGAGATTCGCCAACAACACGAGCAGCTTCGCGTTTACAGCGATTTTGCTGGCGGCAAACTCAAACGTCAGCACCAACGTGCGTTGAAATCAAACTGCCGCGTCATTGTCACCCTCAATGGCGATGGTGGCATTGGCCTATGGGCACCGCAAGCTGAACAATCGGTTACTGTGGAGCGTCACCTGCTTCATGACAGCCTCAGCAAGCTACTCAAAGCATAAACTCCCCCACTCCTGTGTGAAGCGCGAGAGCGCTTCTGCCCAAACCGCAGCTTCGGCTGCGGTTTTTTTATATAGCCAACATAATCAACCCAGCACAAATTGCATACCGCGCTTTTTAACCACCAATATGCTGCTCGACAATGACAGGCTCAGCAAAACCATCAGCTCAGGACGCCAAGCCATTGCTTGTACGCTGCCACCCGCAACCATACGCAGGCCAATGCCAGTGATCGCCTCACTCAAAGGGCAAGCCGCGAACTTCTTCTACTTACATACTCATCAGGATCATTGGACGCTGAGTCATGACCAAGGTGGAGCCATCTGCTGTCAGCCACATCAAGCGCTGATATATAGCTATTTAATTCAAGCTATTTGGCGCTATAGGGATTCATTTGTATCACCCACTCAGCTGACATAAACCGCAAAAGACCATAGACTATGGCTGGGATTTTCTTAAGGAATCAATATCGTGTTAACTGTGGTCGTGGGCTCAAACAATCCAGCCAAAATCAATGCAGTCAAGCAGGCTTTTTCTCAATGCTTTACGCAGTCTATTGAATATATTGGTGTCGCAGCGCAAAGCGGCGTGGCCGATCAGCCTTTAAGTGATAATGAAACCAAGCTAGGCGCACTAAACCGCTTACAAAGCGCTGCGCAGCTACATCCCAATGCCGATTTTTATGTCACCATGGAAGCAGGAATCGACAGCGGTCTCACCTACGCATGGATTGCCATTCGCCAAGGCGAGCAGCAAAGTGCCACCCGCTCAGCAGGCCTTCCCCTGCCGCCAAAGGTACTGCATCGAATTGCGCAAGGCGAAGAGCTTGGTGATGTGATGGATGCACTCTTTGCTACTGAGAACATTAAGCAAAAAGGCGGTGCGATTGGTCTTTTAACGGATCATCTACTGACCCGCAGCAGTGTCTATGTTCAGGCGATTATTTTGGCGCTCGCCCCACACCGCCACCCGGAGCACTACCTCGCTCAGAACGGCTAAACCAAGCGTGGCGATGCTGTGTGCAACGAAGTTGTATAGAAAAAGCCGGATACAACGAACACAAAGCACAGTTCAGCCAGCCAAGTCGCGCAGACAAGCAGATATAAAAAAGGCGCCCCATGGCGCCTTTTGCGATCGATATGACCTATTCAGTTTCCAGCAGCTGTGCCTGCTGCTGCAGCTGAGACTTCAACCGAGACTTCAATGCTTCAGGTTGTTTTTTCAGTTCATTTGAGCCGCGAGTAATGGTGGCAATCCCAACCCCCAACATCTGGCTAATTTGTCTCTGACTAAGATTCCCTTCCAGCAATTCATGGACAATGTTCATGCGTGCTAATAGCGCATCGCGCTCATCTTGTGTCAAGAGTACGGAGAGCACTTCATCAAGCTCTGCACTGGTTTGACTTTGATTGAGATACGCAATCACATTGTGCCATTGAGTAAATTTCGGTTGTGCTGTCATTTTTCCCTCACGCTCGGTTAATAACGGCGCGCCATTTCATGTGGCTGTAACAACTGTGATGGTTGATTGAGTAGGGTACGATAATACACCTCAAACATCAGCACATTTTGCACATAACCGCGCGTTTCATTGAATGGAATGGTTTCAATGAAGGTCACCGCATCAATCTCACCTTGGGTGCGGCCCAGCCATTGTTTCACGCGATGCGGGCCAGCATTGTAGCTAGCAAAGGCCAAAATACGGTTGTTCTCATGCTTCTCAAGCATCTGTTTGAGATAGGCACTACCCAAACGAATATTCACTTCTGGGTTATAGAGGGTATCCACACCTTGGAAATCATAATCAATGCTTCTCGCCGTCGCCTTAGCCGTCGCAGGCATCAGCTGCATCAAACCACGAGCACCAACATGTGAGCGCGCATTAAACTGCAAAGCACTCTCTTGGCGCGCAAGCGCAATCAGGGTTTGCCAAGGTACATTTTGCTGCTGGCTGTAATGGGTGAACCACCAGCGATGCGCCATTGGAAAACGTAACGACATCTGATCCCAGTGACGGCCCATAATGGTGGCGCGAATAGCAAAGTGATGCCACTCCTTCTCACCAGCCAAAGCCGCTAGATTGAGCTGCGTTTGACGATCGCTGCGCGCGAGTAAGTACTCCCACTCACGTTTCGCATCATTGAGTTTACCGACCAAGAGCAGCTCTTCGACGCGATCAATGACCTTTTGCGTTTCTGGGGTAAAGGTCAACTTTGCTGGCGCTTGCTGAGTTGGATAAGTAATGGTTTTGCCTAACTCTTCGGCGGCAATGGCGCTATAAAAATCACGCTGACCCACAATGCCTGACAGCAATTTTTTCGCCGTTGCATGATCGCCTTTTTGCTTGGCTAGACGCGCTCGCCAGTAGGTCCACTTCGGCGTGTTTTGCGCAGATTTCGGTAACTTTTTAATCCAGCGCTCAACCCCTTTCCAATCTGCTTTTTCCATGGACAGACGAATACGCTGCTCAATCACTGGGGTATGCGTACTTTTGGCAAAAACTTTTTCACGCCAAGCAATTAAAGCGGGATCTGAGCTACGAACCAAACGCATAGCAATAAATTCCGCCATCTCTTGGCGCTGCGCTTTGTTGTAGTGCTGACCATCCATGGCGCGCTGATATTGGCTCACCGCTTCGCGAATGTCTTTACGAGTTAAGCGCTTCATCGCGGCCATGACTAAACGTTGATTACGTTTCGTGACTTTACTTTTTTTCGAAAAATCAGCTGCCTTGTCTGGATTTTGATACAAATCAGCAATTTCATCACCCTGCGCTTTGACGCTAGATGACAATTGCTTTTGCAAATAAGTAATCAGTTTGGGGTTGCCATAGGCATAGGCCAAGGACATACGGTCTAAAATTTGGCTGTTGCTGCGACCGCCATTGGCTTGCCAGCGTTCAAACAGGTTGTCACAGGCACCGCTGACCGAACGGCCGCTATACCACAGTTTCTTTGCCCCTTGCCAGGCGGCACTGTAGTCGCCGGTATGATATTTGGCGGTGTAGTAATGACATTGCAAATACTGACTTTTCGGCACCTCTGGCTGAAAAGTGAGAAAATCAGCCCATTTCCCTGCTTTAGCCAATTGCTGCATATAACGCGCACGCACCGTATTGGTCAGTGGAAAGTCGGGATATTGGGTCACAAACGCCGTTACTTCTTGTAACGATTTATTTGGCAATTGCTCAATAAAGGCGTTGTAGTCCAAGTAAGGCGTCAATGGATATTCCGTAATTTGCTGGCGCAAATGCTGGTAGGTATTCCACTGTGCATTGTCCAAGGCTAATTTGGCTTGGATATAGTAAATACGCTGCTTAGCGAGGGGTGTTTCCGTTGTCGTCGACGCCTGAGCGGGGCTACTGACGGCAACGCCCCACATCATCGCTGCGGCGATTGTGGCGCGAGGCAAGCTGACTTTCATATCTGGTTTCCCTTTTTAATGCATCAAAAGACGGTGCATCTTCTTAGCCTAGCGTCTTTTGGTCTGAATGCTGTTACACTTGCGCGATTCCTGGGTAAAATACACCCATCTATTTTTCAATGACGAGTGACGAACCAGACTATGGCTGAATACGTATATACAATGTCGCGCGTGGGTAAGATTGTGCCACCTAAGCGACAGATTTTAAAAGACATTTCTCTAAGTTTCTTTCCTGGCGCCAAAATCGGTGTTTTAGGTCTGAATGGTGCCGGTAAATCTACACTTTTGCGCATTATGGCGGGAATTGATACCGACATTGAAGGTGAAGCACGTCCTCAGCCTGGTTTGAATATCGGTTATCTTCCTCAAGAGCCTAAATTAGATGAAGAAAAGACCGTTCGTGAAGTGGTTGAAGAAGCCGTTTCAGATGTCAAAAATGCACTCACTCGTTTAGATGAAGTGTATGCGCTCTATGCTGAGCCAGATGCTGACTTTGATGCGCTGGCAAAAGAGCAAGGCGAGCTTGAAGCACTGATTCAAGCCAAAGATGGCCATAACCTCGACAACATGCTGGAGCGTGCAGCCGACGCCCTTCGTTTGCCAGAATGGGATGCCAAAATTGGTCTACTTTCAGGGGGTGAGCGCCGCCGTGTGGCGATCTGCCGTTTGCTTCTAGAAAAACCAGACATGCTGCTACTCGACGAACCAACCAACCACTTGGATGCAGAATCTGTGGGCTGGCTAGAGCGCTTCTTGGTCGATTACAGCGGCACCGTGGTTGCGATTACCCATGACCGTTACTTCCTTGATAATGCTGCAGGCTGGATTTTGGAACTGGACCGTGGTGAAGGTATTCCATGGGAAGGGAACTATACCTCATGGCTAGAGCAAAAAGATGCACGTCTACAACAAGAAGCATCACAAGAAAAAGCGCGTCAAAAGACCATTGAGAAAGAGCTTGAGTGGGTTCGTCAAAATCCAAAAGGTCGTCAGGCTAAATCAAAAGCGCGTATGGCTCGCTTTGAAGAGCTCAACACCACAGATTACCAACGTCGTAATGAAACCAACGAGCTGTTCATTCCACCAGGTCCACGCCTAGGTGACAAAGTCATTGAAGTGAATAACCTCACCAAATCATTTGGCGATCGCGTACTGATCGACAACCTGTCATTTAGCGTCCCGAAAGGTGCCATTGTTGGCATCATCGGTGCCAATGGTGCCGGTAAATCAACCCTATTTAAGATGCTAAGCGGTACCGAGCAGCCAGACTCAGGCTCTATTGAAATGGGTGAAACCGTGCAATTGGCATCGGTTGAACAGTTCCGCGATAGCATGACCGACACCAACACGGTTTACCAAGAGGTGTCTGAAGGTGCAGAAATCATTCGCATCAACAACTTTGAAATTCCAGCCCGTGCTTACTGCTCGCGCTTTAACTTCAAAGGCGGCGATCAGCAAAAACGCATTGGCGAGCTTTCTGGTGGTGAACGTAACCGCGTGCATTTGGCCAAGCTACTCAAAGCAGGCGGTAACGTACTGCTCCTTGATGAACCAACCAACGACCTAGACGTTGAAACCTTGCGTGCTCTTGAAGAAGCGCTGCTTGAGTTCCCAGGTTGTGCCATGGTTATCTCGCATGACCGCTGGTTCTTGGACCGTATTGCGACGCATATTTTGGATTATCGTGATGAAGGTCAGGTGAACTTCTTTGAAGGTAACTTCACCGAATACAGTGCATGGTTGAAAACCACCTTGGGTGATCAAGCCAACCAACCGCATCGCATCAAATATAAACGTATTGCCAAATAACCCTGTGATGCCATTCACTTAACCCGTGAATGGCAATTGCATAACAATTTGACAAAATCGCATCGGGGTCGCATTTAGCGACCCCGATTTTCATGGTAGATCGCATCAATAAAAGCGAATTGAGCGAAAACTCATACTTTTATACTTTTATGCTGGTTCACCAACCCCTTAGTCCATAGAATTGTTTGTTATGTCAGCGTAGCGTCATAATCTTCATCTTTTGAGCGCCTGAAGTGGTGTTGATTTCATCGTTTTTTGGTTATGATTCGCCGCCTTGCTGACAAAACGTGCAATAGCTGACGAAAAAAACACGCTGTTTTAACGCAGCAAATGCACCTAATTGCTATGGTCATTGCAGGTTCAACCTGCACTCTTATTCATAAGAGCATGACCATCACGAATTAAAAGACTCATAAGCCAAAAACGATGCAAAACCATACTCATATTTCAATCTCCACGAAAAAAGGGACACAGCATTTTCGGCTTGGAAAGCAGTTCAAACGCTCCTTAGTCCTATCATTGCTGGCCTTTACGGTAACCTTGGTTCTTTCGGTTGCTGGCTCATATTTTCTATATGGCCAACTGACCGAAGAGAAGAATGTCATTAATAGCCAAGAAGGCACCATTAGCTCATTACAAAAGCAACTTGAAGATGAATATCAAAATGTGATGCATCTTGAAGAGGAGCTGGATCGTAAGTCTCAAGAATTTAAGTCGCTCACACAGCGTATGGGCGATGTGGAGAACGTCCTCGGCTTAGAAGAAACCGATGCCGATATGCCGCTTGAGCAGCGTATGGATGTAGCCGCCATCAACTCAGCCGTGCGTAATACCATGCTGCAGCTGATTCCAAGTGGCTCACCTATCAAATACAACCGCCTCTCATCAAGCTTTGGCACCCGCGTTCACCCCGTCACTCATAAGCGTCAACGCCATCTTGGTATTGATCTGACTTGTAAACGTGGCACCGACATCATCGCGCCAGCAGATGGTGTGATTGAGTTGGCCCGTAAGAGCAAACAAGGCTACGGCAACCTCATTAAAATGCGCCACTCCTTTGGCTTTATGACCATGTTCGCGCATATGCATGAGTTCAAAGTGAAATCTGGCCAATTTGTGAAAAAAGGCACGGTACTCGGCACCTGTGGTAACTCAGGTAATTCCACCGGTCCACACTTGCATTATGAAGTGCGCTTCCTTGCCCGCCCAATCAATCCAAAACACTTTATGGACTGGTCTTCCACTAACTTTGATCAGCTCTTTGAAAAAGAGAAAAGTGTTCATTGGGCGTCTTTAGTTGAGCTTGTCGGTGGCATTGTAGCCGTACCTGTTCAGCTGACCACCCATGATGATGGTTCAAGCACCTTAACTGTGGCCAATAAAAAGCCGCCTCAAGATGTCAAAGGCTAATCGTTACAGCTGAGCAACAGCAAGGAAAAAGCTGAGACATACAAACAAAAAACGCTGCCAAGGCAGCGTTTTTTATTGCTCTATCGATACCTGATTAATCGAGGCTCGACAAGATATCTAAAGCATCCGCTAACTTGCTCACAGCAAAGACTTCGATGCCTTCCATCTTTTGTTTCGGGGCATTGGCTTTCGGTACAATCGCACGGCGAAAACCATGCTTTGCCGCTTCCATCAAACGCTCTTGACCGCTCGGTACCGGACGAATCTCCCCCGCCAAACCCACTTCACCAAAGACCACAAGATCCTGCGGTAGTGGGCGCTCACGAAAACTAGAAATCAGCGCCACCAGCAAAGCCAAATCGGCACTGGTTTCGGTGACTTTGACACCGCCCACCACATTGACAAAGACATCCTGGTCAGCCATTTGTAGGCCGCCATGCTTATGTAGCACCGCCAATAACAGCGCCAAACGGTTTTGCTCTAAACCCACAGCGACACGACGCGGATTCGACAACTGGGAGTAATCTACCAAGGCTTGAATCTCAACCAAGAGCGGGCGCGTGCCCTCCCAAACCACCATCACCGAACTACCAGAGGTTTGCTCTTCACCGCGCGTCAGGAAAATAGCTGAAGGATTACTCACTTCACGCATCCCCTTTTCAGTCATCGCAAACACACCTAGCTCATTGACGGCGCCAAAACGGTTTTTATGACTACGTAGGGTGCGAAAACGCGTATCACTGCTGCCATCAAGCATCACCGAACAGTCGATGCAATGCTCCAGCACTTTCGGTCCGGCCAAGGTGCCATCTTTGGTGACATGACCAACCATAAAAATAGCCACATTATTTTGCTTAGCATAACGCGTCAGCGCTGAGGCAGACTCACGCACCTGCGCCACACTGCCGGGTGCAGATTGCACATCGGCGACATGCATCACCTGAATCGAGTCGATCACCATAATTTTCGGCTGCTCTTTTTTCGCTACCTGGCAAATGGTCTCAACACTGGTTTCTGACAGCATTTTTAATTGATCTTTTGGCAGCCCTAAACGCGAGGCACGCAGCGCCACTTGCTGTAAGGACTCTTCACCGGTGACATATAAGGTGGGCATCACACTGGCGAGATAACACATGGTTTGCAGCAGCAAGGTGCTTTTACCTGCGCCCGGGTTACCACCAATCAAAATCGCCGCCCCTGGCACAATGCCGCCGCCAAGAACACGATCAAGCTCCTTAAAGCCGCTACTAAAGCGCGGTAGTTCAGCTAAATCGATGCTATCTAGGGTTTGTACTTGGCTGGCTTCACCGCCCGCATACCCCATAAAGCGCTCATTTCGCGCCACTTGGGGAGAGGCAGACAAACGTACCTCTGTGATGGTATTCCACGCGCCGCAAGCATTACACTGCCCCTGCCAGCGCGGAAAATCTGCACCACAATCATTACATACATAGGCTCGTTTTACCTTGGCCATGACCTCTCCTGTTTGTTTTTGAGTCACTTGCTCTGTTCAAGCTCACTTTTATGCCATTTGTTCGATAACAAATTCAAGAAATCGGCGATAATGCCGATAGCATAATAAATGGAATCGAATACTCGCGAACATGCCGCAAAACGATTATAACGGACTGATTGAACAATTAATCCCGCTTTATGACGATCCCGCCTTTGCAACTACTCTGGCGCGCTTTACTAAGGGATTGCCCCCATCGGCTGAGCTCATCATTAAAATGGAGCTTAAGCGTTTGTATACCCCTTGCACCAAGCCCATTGACCTGCGCGGTCGCGTTCAAGGCGAATGTCGAAAATATCGCCTCAACCAAGTTGAGCATTGGCTTGATGATGTAGCGGTCAATCTTTATCCCCGCGTTTTAACCCGTTTTGGTAACCGTTATACGCAGGGCTGCTGGGAGATGCTCACCCAGACGCATAACAGCTATCGCATGATTGAGCAGCGCCGCAAACAGCAGATTGAGCCTAGAGCCACGCAACAAGAGGCGATTCCCCACAACGAAGTAGAAGGGATCCGTTTTGGCCACTACCTTGCGCGCCGCGAGTCTCGTTTACAAATCGCCACCATTGCTTTTATCAGCTTGCCTGAAGGCCAGCAGTTACATGGCACCACCAGCGATATCTCCAGCTCAGGCGCGAAAATTAAAGTGCCAAGTTCTTTTCGCTACAGCCTGGGCCAAGTACTACGCATTAGCTTTCCAGAGCTGGCGGCAGACTGCCCCAATAGTCCACTTGAAACCGGTATTCGTTATCGCATCTTAGGCATTGATGATCACCAAGACAGCGCCATCAAATGGCTTCGCCTTTGCTTAGTGGATGAAGAGCCACTCCTCGCGCCAGTGCTGGAAGCGAAAATCAAACAGCACAAAGGAACACGCCACGATATTGAAGATGTATTGCTGCAAACACGAATCAGCGGTTATGAGCAGTACTATCTCAATCACAGCAATACCTTGCCGCTGTTTTTTGCGGGTAATGAACTCAAATATGTTCAGCTTTCTAGCAATAACCAATCGCTTTGGAACTACTGGCACGACGAGCGCAAACAGCCTGTGATGCATCACCTGTTCCATGCCGATCGCATGGCCAGCCTTGCTTGCGCCGGATTAAGCCACAGCCGCGCGTTAATCTATTGTTTTGATCATATTCATCAGGGCAAACGCTATTTTTATAGCGCCACCAGCACAGAGCTCAGCCCTGAGCAACGACAGCTGTTTTGGCATTTGGGTGCAACCCGGCCTAGCTGGCGCGTATTGCGCCTCACCATGCATCAATTGCTGCCCAATGAAATTGATGCGCTAAGCCAAGATGGCATGCCCATTGCGCCTTCCATTAAAGCACTGACGCATATTGGCCTATTGCAAGACATCACGCCAAGCAGTCGCGGTGAGGATTACTTACGCGTTTCCAAACCCACCACGCCATCAAGTTCACTCAATCATTTTTGCCATGGTCGCCACCATAAGCATCAGATTGAAACTGTGTATTTAGATCGCAAACCCAAACGCAAAGAGCCGCGCTACCACTTTAAAATCGCAGTACGTATTGATGATACCCAAGGCAATACATTGGCCGATGGTGAAACCATCGACTTCTCTGCGCGTGGCTTAAATATTCAGCTGCAAAGTCCTGTGCACCTGACCAGCGGCAGTCAAATTTGTGTCAGCTTTCCAGAGCTACAACAAAAAGATCCCAATGCGCCACTGTCACAACTGCTTTATAAAGTGGTGCAGTTAAGTCCATGTGGCCACAATATTCGCATGACGGTGGAAGATTCAGTGGATCGCCATCAAGGGGAGCGCTTTTTACGCCGATTGATTAACTTTAACCTTGAAAAATTGACCATTGAGCAAGAGCAAATTGCTGCCCAAGATCTATTGAATCATATGCATCAGTTATTGCTGCCTCGGCTAAACAGCCTGCCTTTCTTTAGCAGCAAACAGGATCATAAAGTGACCGTCAAAGTTCTGGGCGTTAATTTCCCACTGGCGCCGCTGCCTAAACTGCTCCAGCAATGTAGCCATAGCCGCCATTTTTCTTTGGCACCGCTGCTCGCATCGCGCCAGCAGCAGCTGTTGGTTACACCGGTACGCCAGCGTGATAAACCACAGGGCCTGATGACAGAAATCTACCTTGCTGCGATCTTAGAATCGCACCAGTTGCCCAAATTAGTCGCTAAATTAGAGTCAGATTTTGAATCGGTACAATCGAGGATTCAATTTATTCACCAAGCACAAAAAGTCGGTCAATTTTTCGCACTGCGCTTTCATCACAGCCCAATTAGCGCTCGCCCTATTGAGCTCAGGCAAGCCCTTGAGAAATTGGCCAAGGCTAAATTACACCGCGCGCGCGCCATTGAAGATGAATTTACCAATCTTGTCGGCTGTGGTGAGCTCATTGATATTACGGATGAGGTGTTAGTGCGCTTAGAAATTGGCTAATCAGCGCTTGTGACCAAACCAACAAAAAAGCCGCTTTATGCGGCTTTTTTATCTTCAATGAACGCGATATTTAAGGCTGCGACTGCCAGCTAATCTGCTGCATCAGCAAAGATGCAGAAAGCAGACAGATCACCCCGCCAAGTTGCGCATGACGCAGTGCAACGGGCGCTTGTGCCACGACTTTCGGTTTTGCATGAAAGGCCACTCCAAGTCCTGATGCAGCAATCATCGTCAGATCATTAGCGCCATCACCAATCGCCATGGTGTTACTCATATCAATCTCAAACTGCTGCGATAATTGACAAAGAATATCCGCTTTAGCCTGCGCATCAACGACATCACCGAGCACTTTTCCAGTTAGCTTACCGTCCACAATTTCCAAGCTATTGGAATAAGCTGCATCCAAACCAAGCGTTTCTTTCAGATAATCAGAAAAGAAGGTAAAACCGCCAGAAGCAATGGCCACTTTCCAGTCATAGGCTTTAAGCGTGTTCACCATCTCACGCAGCTCAGGCATCATGGGAATATTGTCACGAATGGTCGCGAGCACACTGGCATCGCAACCATTTAAAGTGCCGACACGCTCATGCAAACTGGCTTTGAAATCCAGTTCGCCCTGCATGGCACGCTCAGTCACTGCGGCCACTTTTTCACCCACCCCAAAGGCTGCTGCAATTTCATCGATGCACTCGATTTGAATCGCCGTCGAGTCCATATCCATCACGATAAGACCAGGCGATTTCAATGTCGGCAGATCATTTAAAGCAAGACTATCGGCGCAATCTAAACCCAAAAGATCAGCGGCTTCCACTACCGCAGCAGAATAACCATCAGCGATCAGTGCGACTTCATAGTGACCGACCTTCCAGCAGGCAATCACACCCAGCGGCTGCTGCGCCACCTGCGCAAGATTTTCTAAAATATCGCCATCAAGGTAGTTTCCAAAGAGCAACCACGCCTGCGCCATTGAACGACCTTGCGTTTGAACAAAGTGAGACGTAAGTCGCTTGGTGAGGCTAATATCCTTGCCGATAGACAATAAATTGGTTGCATCCATTGCATCTATTCCTTTGATTTTTAGAGAGAGTTGCGTGTTGTTGCTTTTTTTACCGACAACCCGCACTATGGGGCCATAGTTATATCACAGCTCCATAGGGGAGCAAAACAGCGGAAACCAGCATGCGCAGTGTTCAAATCAAATGGCAGCAAGCGATGCAATATATCGTTTTAGCCTTAAGCCTTGCCGGCATCTCGATGATGATGGCCAGCACCCATCGTCTAAACCAGCAAAATATGACTCAGATTGATCGTCAGACTGAGCTTTTATCCCAAGTACTGGTTCAGCAAGCCGCTGATAGTGTTGCGCAATCTGTGGTCAATGATGATCCTGAGCAGCTACAAGTGCTGCTCAATCAGCTCAGCAAAAGCCCCTATATCTATGATGCGGCTGTATATGATTTAAGTGGCGTACCGCTGGCACAATCAAGCGAAGCAAAATCCGTAACCGAGCTGACCGGCCTTGCCACGCCCCTTGGTGTGGCGTCTATGGGGCGCAAGCAATGGGTTTCAGAAATTAAACATCAAAATGAGCGTGTTGGTTTTGTACGCATTACCCTTGAACAAGGTAAATTAGTCGCACCTGCACAAAATAAGCTGCAAACCCATATCGATAGCCTTCGAGTGATGCTGGTCTTTGCCATTATCATCGGTATTGTTTTAGCGGTGACCTTCTATTCGCAAAAACGCTGGCTTCGCTCCCCTTTCCATATGCGCCCAGCACCACTGAAGCATCGTAAGAAACGCAAGTTAACCCCGATTGATGAAACGCAGAACAGCACTTCAGACAATGAATCAGCGCCACAATCTGATACATCTGCGACGATACAAGCCGAGGCTGCTAGTTCAAATGATGGCAATCAGTTACAAGCAACTAAGAAAGATAATGAATAGAACCAGCATCTTTTTTATTCAGTGATGAAATGAATGATGTCTCGTCCTGATATAGGTTGACAGATTTTAAGTATAAAACGCCCGATGTACTTCATCGGGTGTTTTGTATTTCAGTGCCGTATGAGGCCGCTGTTCGTTATACAAAGTCACAGATTCAGCCACCATTCTTCTGGCTTCCTGCAAATCCCTTGGTGTTATTAGCAAATACTCCTGCTTTAAAATCCCATTCACTCTTTCTGCCAATGCGTTTTGATAGCAGTCATAGCCATCTGTCATTGAACATGTAATGCCATGTTTTTGATGCAGTGCTTGATACTCTCGAGAGCAGTATTGAATGCCTCGGTCTGAATGATGAATCAGCGCTGTGCTTCTTCGTTTACTCTTCAGTGCCTTGATGAAGGCTTGCTTTACTGATTGGGTCTTTAAGTTATCGTCCACGTGATAACCCACAATCTTTCGAGAGTAAGCATCAGTAATAAGGCTTAGGTAGGCTTCACCATTATGCGTGGGAAGATAGGTAATATCTGCCACCCACAACTGCTCAGGTTGATTGGGTTTAAATCCTGCTTTGAGATAGTTTTGATGGCAATAGAAGTGATGTCGACTGTACGTCGTTCGATGATAGGCGCGTCGGTTGGGCACCAGTAATCGATGTTGTTTCAGTAGTGAAAACAAACGGTCTCTACCAATTAGTAAGTGGCATTTGGAAAGTAGAAACTGAAGCTTTCGAGTCCCTATTCTGGGCTGGTTGATTCGCTTAAATTGAACAAATTCAAGGATACACCATTCATGCTGATGGCGAAGACGCGCTTGATTACAACGCTTATAGAAGGCTTGTCTGGTAATCCCAATAAACCGGCAGGCTTTGGTTACTGTAAGCTTTGCGAGCGTTTTTTCCTTAATAACTCGGCCTTGCGCTTTTTTGACAGACGAACTCCAAAGTCACGATCCATCACCTTAATCACCGCCTCAAAGAAATCAGCCTTAAGCTGCATCTCTTCAAGCTCACGCTCAAGTGCTTTGATTTTTTGCTCGGGAGTCAGTGTGGTTGGCATAGTCTCTCCTGTTGGAATATGAGGTGTTCCTTGATTCCAATCTAGACGGCCATGCTTGCGAAGCCAAACTAAAACCGTACTTCGACCTTGGATGCCATAGCGCTCTTGCGCTTGTGTGTAGCTTAGCTCGCCTTTTTCTACTTGGTCGACAACAGCCAGTTTAAAGGCGAGGGAGTAATCTCTTTGTGTTCGCTTGTGGGTTGATTTCATAACACTCTTCAATTTGATGGTCAGAAAGTGTCAACCTTATTTAGGACGGGTCATGATAGAAAATAAAGCCACGCTATCCGTGGCTTTTAAAATCAATATTTGCTGTACCTAGAAATAGCAGTCTGCAATTGTAAACTCTGCTCTATGTTATATTGGTCTTGCCATGTCACTGTAAGTAGAATTTCTTTTAAAGAAAATGTCGGAGTTAAGGCTCCGAGCTCAGGGATTGAGTCCGTAACAACCCAAGACATATGATAGTCAATATCATTAACAGTACTAACTTCCGATCCAGTTACGATGTCATCATATGTAAAATAACTTCCCACACTAGGATTATGAGACTTAAAAAATTCAAATTTATTTTCAGCTTGTTGCAATGCAATCATTGCACCATAGGCATATTCATTTTTTTGACCCAGGTATGCTTGTATTTTAACCAATCCAACCACCCCAACCATAACTAAAGCTAAAGCAATGAGAACTTCAATTAAACCAAAACCACGCACTTTAAAATTAATCATAATCCCTCCAACTTCCTTTTACCCAGCTTGTTCTATAAGATGGTGGTGCCAATGCTGCAAAGTCAAACATTAATTTTGTGGATGCTTTAATTAATGCAACACCTTCTGGAGCATCCATGACATACCCACCCGTAGGGAAAAAAGAGCCAGATGTATAATAAACGACTCGATGATGATCTGCTCCTGTCAATTCAGGAAATACACTCCAAGTTAATTGAGTCCCCGGAATACTATACCATTGAGCTGTGCGAGCTGGATCTGCTGGTACTGGATTTTCGAAGAAGTGATACAACGTACCATACATCGAAAAAGCTGCACTTGTATGAAAAATTCCATTAGCAATCACAATTAACTTCGGAGTACTAGTGTCTTGCAGCTTTGTCTGTGAATGTGTCGCAGAGCCTAAATCACAATCACCATTGATCCATATGCGAGGTTTACTTGGTAACGCATTTGCAATTTGCGCATCGCAATTAGCACCAGGATTATTCAATATAATATCAAATTCGCGCTTATCCTGACTAACCGCCTTCCAATCACTGCGGTCTCTTTCAAATCGACGATAAAATGGGTTTAAACCCGGCTCAAATGATATATCTTTCTTCACACTAGTTGGTGGTGTAAAAATACCTCCTACAGGAGGTGCCACTAAATAAGTTGGGCCTGTAACTGTTTTATAATCAGGTTTACAGGTTGAAGGCCATGTTGCCGAAAAACCCTCAAAAGGATTTGTTGGCATGATTGTATTGATGTTTGATGAGTATAATTTTGTTTTAAATTTAATACTAGAGCATGAGTATGTATCGTCTACTGTTCGCGTATCCTCAAGAGTTGCAGGAGATATTTCAATTGTCCCATATATATGTAAATCAGACGCAGCTTCAATTGCAGATAACCCAGCAATACTACTCTTTTGATATTGCCGATGCAGTTTAACACCATCAACAATTGATGAGCGTAGCTCATGTTTCGTACTCGTTATACGTTTCGCGCTTACTGACAAAATTGAATTATCGATAACGCTATTTTTAGTGCAATCATCATATGCAATATTGTCATAATTAAAAGTTGTTTCATCTTGATATGAAACACTCAATGCGCACTCTAACCCCCCCTCAGCAAACCATTTTTGTTGCGCGCGAGTTATTTCATTTTGAGCACGCTTCATCTGATGCATAGATGAAGTAGAAAAGGCCATAGTTAGTAAAAGGGCAACAACAAGCAACATCGAAGAAACCAATAAAGTTGCCATTCCTGATTGTCTATTCATAATATTAATCCCAGTTTCTAACTTTAATTTCACGCTGAATGGTTGTTTTCATCGCATGATCATGTCGTAAACGACCTTCCAAATGAACAATTATATAATTTGACACTTGCTCACCCTGTGTTACTTTTTTCTGCTCTAATTTAAAATGAGTAATTTCAACCACATCAGGATCTGTTAATGGCGGTGTATATTTGGAATTACAAAGTGCCATTGTCGCAACGCCTGGGTTTGAATTTTTCACCCAAAATAAACTTTGGACGCCATGACTTTCATCAATAAAAAAAGCACCATTTTGATCACTTAATGCACCACCTGGGATTTTTCGACGATAGATATAATCAATACAATCACTACTTACAGGTACACTGGCAGCAGGATGGACTGTAACTGATGTTGTCGCACCATTTAACTTTGAGGTCTCTCCAGTAGATTCACTATGGCCTGCGCGACCTATTTCCAAAGCCATAATAGAGATAGCATCATTTAGGCTTTGATAAAGTGCCATACGTTTCATTGCGACCGTAGAGTTCTTCATTCCTGATGTATAAACCGTTCCAACAATACCAATAACAATTAACCCTAGAGTCATCGCTATCAATAATTCAACCAATGAAAAACCCAGTGAGCCTTTTTGAAATGAAAATTTACTAACAGCTTGGCAAACCATATGCTTTTCCTCCTACGGCACATTTTCTTACGCGACCATTTTGCAAATAACTAACTGATACAGTTGATGTATCACCGGTGAAAACTTTTAAGCTTCCCCCTTGATTAAAAGAGCCACGCACCGGATCAACAGATATCAAATCATTTCCAGTGTAAGAAAATTGAATTCGTTTATTTTTCTTTGATGATGTGAAAAAAGGCCAACTACTGATAGCTGAATTATCACAACTTTTAGGTGGATCATCCCATGCGCCAACAACAACACACCAATCACCACCACCACCTAAAATGTGAACATACGCAAGCTTATTCTGCATCACCGCAAAAGATTTTGCTTGTGTCATAGTCCACTGTAACTCATCAGCGACCTTGAGTAGTCGCCTTGCTTCTATCTGTCCTTTAAAACTCGGAGCAGCCGCGGCAACCAGTACTGCAAGTACAGCGATTGCAATAATCAATTCAATCAAAGTAAAACCTTTGGATATTCGAGCCATTCGAGCCATAGCGCAGTTTCCGATGTAATTCTATTGAGACAAAAAACGAGTATTGCTAATAGAATATCACTGCTTGACAATGACAGTCTTAGTTGAAAGATGGATTCACGAGTAGACTCAAAGAGTGGTGAAACAAATGAAACGAAATTGCATAAAAGGATTTACCCTACTAGAGCTTGTAGTTGTCGTCGCTATTATTGGAATATTAGGTGCGATCGCATATCCGAATTATCAAAAAAGTGTTTTGAAAAGTTATAGGAATGAAGCACAAGGCTCTTTAGTTAAACTACAACTTTATATGGATTATGAATTCACTAAGAATCGCAGCTATCCAGTAGCAGCAGGAACAGTAACAGATGTTTCATCAACAACTTGTGCTGACTGCAATATTAGTTTTGAACGCTATAGTTTTGCCATACACCGCCCAAGTAAAGCGACTGGAGGTGAAATTTTCTATATTGTCGCCACCCCAACTAGTATTCAAGCGGATGACGAATGCGGCACACTCACCTACAACGCAGGAGGCTTAGGCACTGCAACGGGTGGTGACCACTGCTGGTAATGCAAACTATCTAAGATAAGATCACTTCAAAAAGCGCTCGCAATCGGGCGCTTTTTTATTGTATTGCGGAAGTCGAGCCTGTGTGGCTTTCAGATCGCGAATGCGATGACTGTATGAGGGATGTGTTGAAAGTAGCTCGGGGGGCTGCTGACCTTGCGAGGCTTTAGCCATATTCTGCCACAGCGCGATACTTTGGCTTGGGTCAAATCCAGCTTGCGCCATATAGTCGAGGCCAACCACGTCGGCTTCGCTCTCTTGCTCTCGTCCATAGGGCAGTAAGACACCGACCTGCACACCTAAGCCAAGTGCTTGCATAGTCAAATCATGGTATTGGCTATAGTCGCTGCCCGCCACAGCAATACTGGTGATTTGTAATCCTGCATTGGCCAATTGCGAGCGAGAAAGACGTTCATTACTATGCTGCGCGACCACATGCGCAATCTCATGACCAATAACGGCAGCAAGTTGATCTTGAGTCCTAGCGACATTCAAAAGACCAGTATAAACACCGATTTTTCCGCCAGGCAGTGCAAAGGCATTGACTTGTGGGCTATCAAATACAACCACCTCCCACTGCTGAAATGAGCCGTCCCTTGGCACATAAGGTGTGATTGCATTGGCCACACACTGAACGTAAGCGTTCACTTTTGGATCGCGCTCTATATTTTCTTGCTGCTTGATCTGCTCAAAAGATTGCACACCCAGTGCGGACATCTCTTGTGAAGAAAACATCAATAGCTGATTACGGCCGGTTGGAGAGGCACTACAAGCCAGCAAAGCACTACAACCTGCAGCAATCAATGCCCCTTTGACCGTATTTGCTCGCATGACCTCTCCTATATTTTTTGCTGCTACCTTTTACTTCGCAGTCTCATGGGCGTTTGCTTGGTTCATTTGCGTTTGCAAAATCCCTTCCAGCTCTAAGAGCGCATAGCGATGCTCGACAAAATCTTGCACATTAGCGGCCATGGCAAGCTTAAATAGATCAAATGCCGCCTGCGTTTTGCCTTCATGGAGATAGCGTTTACCTAAGTAAAAATAGGCTTCACAGAGTCGTTCAGCAAGCGCGCGGTTATCTGGTGCGGTGCTAATTAAACCTTTGATAATCGCATCATCACTCTGTTTTTGTCGGTAAATTTCCACCATATACCAACCCCAGCCCTCTTTTTTCGCGGCCTGATAACGCGACTCTAAGTTGGCTTTTGCCTGCTCTGGTTGGCTTTCCATTTCATTCAGATAGAGCCACAAAATTCGATAAGGATCGTTTGGGTTATTCTCATAATGGCTCAGTAAATCTTTTTCAGCGAGCTGATAACGCTTGCCGTAATAAAATGCGATACCGCGATTACGTAGCGCAAAATCATGGCTTTGATCCAACTCTAAAGCAGAACTAAAGGCCTGATAGGCCATGTCATACTCGCCACTTTGGGTAAAATAAACCCCAAGCTGGTTGTACACTTCTGGCTGTGCTGGCATCAAATTTAAAGAGGCTTCGTAGTCAACCCGGGCGATATCACGTAGGCCAAGGTTGTCATAAACCAAGCCACGGCGAAAATAGAGCTGAGCGCGAATATCATCGTTTAGATCTGGTTTCGCTAAGATTTGATCAATACGCACGAGCTGCGCTTCTAGCTCAAGTGTGGGCTGAAGTGGAATCGCCATAGGCGGCGCTTGCCAGTAAGTATCACTACTGTTTGTTAAGGCACTACATCCCGTCAAACTGAGATACATCAGCACAGCGAGAGACAACGAAATTAGACGAGACAAGTGATTCTCCAAAAAGAAAAAGGGGCCCTTTGGCCCCTTTATAGCATGTTTTCAACCGAATGGTTAAGCGTCAGAGCTCTCACCTTCAGACTGCGCCGCAAGATCTGCAGCTGCTTCTTTCATACTTAGACGAATGCGACCTTGACGGTCAACTTCGATCACTTTGATCTGAACTTCTTGACCCATAGTTAGGTAGTCAGACACTTTCTCTACGCGCTCTTCAGCGATTTGAGAAATGTGTACCAAGCCTTCTTTTGGACCCAATACAGAAACAAATGCACCGAAATCAACGATACGGGTTACTTTACCGGTGTAGATACGACCCACTTCAACTTCAGCAGTCAAAGTCTCGATACGAGCAATGGCTGCTTTCGCTGCATCGCCATCAGTCGCTGCGATCTTCACAGTACCGTCATCTTCGATTTCGATCGTTGTGCCAGTCTCTTCAGTCAAGGCACGAATCACTGCGCCACCTTTACCAATCACATCTTTGATCTTCTCTGGGTTGATCTTGATGGTGTGAATGCGTGGTGCAAATTGAGAAATATCTTCACGGTGACCCGCAATTGCTTGATCCATTACGCTCAAAATGTGCAGACGTGCACCTTTAGCTTGGTTCAATGCAATTTGCATGATCTCTTTGGTGATACCTTCAATCTTGATATCCATTTGTAGTGCTGTGATACCTTGGTTTGAACCCGCAACTTTAAAGTCCATATCACCAAGGTGGTCTTCATCACCCAAAATATCAGAAAGAACAACGAAATCATCGCCTTCTTTCACAAGACCCATCGCGATACCCGCAACAGATGCTTTGATTGGCACACCTGCGTCCATCAGTGATAGTGAAGTACCACATACAGATGCCATTGAAGATGAACCATTTGATTCAGTGATTTCTGAAACCACACGTACTGTGTATGGGAATTCATCTTGGCTTGGCATCACAGCAGCGATACCACGTTTTGCTAGACGACCATGGCCGATTTCACGACGCTTAGGTGAGCCGATAAAGCCAGTTTCACCCACACAGTATGGAGGGAAGTTGTAGTGCAACAAGAAGTTGTCAGTACGCTCACCAGTGATTTCATCGATGATTTGCGCATCACGTTGAGTACCAAGGGTTGTGGTCACCAACGCCTGAGTTTCGCCGCGCGTAAATAGTGCAGAGCCGTGAGTACGTGGCAATACGCCAGTACGTACGTCTAGTGCACGAACCATGTCTTTTTCACGGCCATCGATACGTTTTTCACCAGCGATGATGCGGCTACGAACTACGTTCTTCTCTAGGCTACCAAGCAGATCTTTGATCTCACCGGCATCTAGGGTGTCATCTTCTTCAATCAGCTGCTCAACAACAGCTTTCTTGATTTCACCAACGGCATCGTAACGCGCCATTTTTTCAGTGATTTGATATGCTTCAACGAAACGCGCTTCAGCAAGCTCTGCCACTTTACCAGCAAGCTCAACGTTTTTCGCAGGTGCAGTCCAATCCCATGCAGGGGTAGCCACTTCAGCTGCAAACTCTTTAATCGCATTGATCACAACTTGTTGTTGCTCATGACCAAATACAACCGCTGCAAGCATTTGCGCTTCAGAAAGTTGATCGGCTTCTGATTCAACCATCAATACTGCGTTTTCAGTACCTGCAACCACAAGGTCTAGCTTGCTATCTGCAAGTTCAGCGATGCTTGGGTTCAATACCAATTCATCGTTGATATAACCAACACGTGCCGCAGCAATTGGGCCGTGGAATGGAATACCAGAAATAGATAGCGCAGCAGAGGTACCGATCATTGCAACAAGATCAGGGCTCACAGCAGGGTTTACAGAAACCACAGTTGCAACCACTTGAACTTCGTTAGTGAAGCCATCAGGGAATAGCGGGCGAATTGGACGGTCGATTAGACGCGCGGTCAAAGTTTCGCCTTCAGATGGACGGCCTTCACGCTTGAAGAAACCACCAGGGATTTTACCAGCAGCGTAAGTACGCTCTTGGTAGTTGACGGTCAATGGGAAGAAATCTTGGCCTTCAACTGCTTCTTTTTTACCTACAACAGAAACGAACACAGCTGTGTCGTCCATGCTCACCATCACAGCTGCAGTTGCTTGGCGAGCCATTACACCCGTTTCTAGAGTGACGGTGTGATTACCATATTGAAATTGTTTTACGATAGGTTTCACGAATTATTCCTTCTTCGTAGATGTCATGCATCTATCAAATATTGCAGTTCACTCACACAGTCCTATCGCGACTAATACAAATACACGAGACAAACACGAAGCGTGCTGATACATGCCCTTGTAATAGTCGCGACCTCATTGGTCGACAACAGACGGAAAGTGGAGAAATGAATCTGCCCCTTAGCTATTTTTACAGGGTCTTAGAAAAAAAGAAAGGGGCCAAACGGCCCCTTTCTCATAAGCGTGATTAGCGACGTAGGCCAAGACGCTTGATTAGGTCTTGGTAACGATCTAGATCTTTACGCTTCAAGTAGTCAAGAAGTTTACGACGACGTGAAACCATGCGAAGTAGACCGCGACGGCTGTGGTGATCGCCTTTGTGCTCAGAGAAGTGACCTTGTAGGTGGTTGATTTGTGCAGTTAGCAGTGCAACCTGTACTTCTGGTGAACCGGTGTCGCCTTCGCCACGTGCGAAATCAGCAACGATTTGAGCTTTCTTTTCTACGCTCAGAGACATAATAACTCTCCTAATAGAGTGTGTTTATAGTATGTGCCAGCCAATCTCTGATTCAGCCGACACGCGAAATAGCCGAAGGATTCTAACAGAGCACTTTGAAAAAGCAAGCACCCTTTCAAAGCCCGCTACTGTTCAGTCTTTCAGCGAATGAATTAGCCCTGTTGGCGATTCACTAAACGTTTTGGTGCTACCATGCCTTCAGCATTCATTTCAGCAACACCAATAAATTCACGCGTTTCACCAGTGACCATACGAACCAAACCAGAGTCAGGTGCGTTAGGCACTTTCACCGCTTGGCCTTGCATCACATAGCTTGCAACCTGAGGAATCAAGAAGACCTCAGGCAAATCTTGTACTGCGGTATCCATTGGCAATAGCAGTGGATCAAGCAATTCGCGCGGTTGAATCTCTTGCTCACGCGCTTGCTCAAGCAAAGCTTCAAGCTGCTCAAGCGTGACCACACGCGCCATTGGGTATTTTGATACGCCAATACGACGAAGCATAGTCACATGGGCGCCGCAACCGAGCATTTCGCCCAAATCATCAATGATGGTACGAATGTAAGTGCCTTTTGAGCAGTGCACTTCCATTTCGATTTCATCAGCGCTAAAGCGCAATAGCTCAATGCTATAAACCGTGATTTTGCGTGATTCTCGTGGTACTTCAATGCCTTCGCGCGCATATTCGTACAATGGCTTACCTTGATATTTCAATGCAGAAAACATTGAAGGAATCTGATCGGTTTCACCACGGAATTTGGCAATGCAGCGCTCCAGTAAACCGCGATCGACTTTCACTTCGCGAGTTTGAATCACTTCACCATCAGCATCAGAGGTATTGGTGCGCTCACCTAGTTTGGCAATTACGCGATAACGCTTATCAGAATCGAGCAAAAACTGCGAAAACTTGGTGGCTTCGCCTAAACAGATAGGCAGCATACCGGTCGCCAATGGATCAAGCGCACCAGTATGGCCCGCTTTTTCCGCAAAATAGATACGCTTTACTTTTTGCAGTGCGTCATTTGAAGTGATGCCCGTTGGTTTATCCAGCAGCAACACCCCATCGACAGGACGCCCACGACGGCGTTGACGACCCATTAGGCTTGATCCTCTTGGCTATCCGATTCATCTTCATCGGACTCACCACGGCGTGCTTTATCAGAAGCTACGGCCTGTGAAACCAAGTTTGAAATGCGCATACCTTCAATCAAAGAGTCATCTAAGACAAAGTTCAGCTCAGGTGTAATACGCAAACGAATCGCTTTACCAAGCAAGCTGCGAATATAACCAGAGGCTTCTTGTAGACCCTTCATGCCTTCTTTGGCTTTTTCAGGATCTGTGGTCAAGAAGGTCACAAAAACTTTCGCATAGGATAGATCGCGTGAAACAGTCACGTCAGAAACTGTCACCATACCAATGCGTGGATCTTTCACTTCACGCTGTAGAATCACAGCGATCTCTTTTTGCATCTGCTGCGCAACGCGCTGCGTGCGACTAAATTCTTTACCCATATTTATCTTCTCTTTACAGCAAGAATGGGGGGCTAATGCCCCCCATGGTGTTTGTAACGACCGATTGATTAATCGAGAGTACGTTTAACTTCGATAATTTCAAAGACTTCGATCTGGTCACCAACGCGAACATCATTGTAGTTCTTGACGCCGATACCACATTCGTAGCCGTTCTTAACTTCGTTAACGTCATCTTTGAAGCGGCGAAGTGATTCTAGCTCACCTTCGTAAATTACAACGTTATCACGCAATACGCGGATAGGGTTGTTACGCTTCACAGTACCTTCGGTCACCATACAGCCAGCAATTGCACCAAGTTTAGGCGACTTAAATACGTCACGCACTTGCGCAAGACCAATGATCTCTTGCTTAAACTCAGGTGCCAACATACCGCCCATGGCTTGTTTCACTTCGTCAATCAGTGCATAGATTACTGAGTAGTAACGAAGGTCAATGCTTTCCGCTTCAATCGTACGGCGTGCAGTTGCATCAGCACGAACGTTAAAGCCAAGGATGATTGCGTTAGATGCTGCTGCAAGCACTGCGTCAGTTTCGGTAATACCACCAACACCAGAGCCAACAATCTTCACTTTCACTTCATCAGTAGAAAGTTTCAATAGTGAGTCAACGATGGCTTCAACAGAACCTTGTACGTCTGCTTTCAGTACCACGTTCAACTCAGAAACTTCACCTTCAGCCATGTTTGAGAACATGTTTTCAAGTTTAGATTTCTGTTGACGTGCTAGTTTCACATCACGGAACTTGCCTTGACGATATAGCGCAACTTCGCGTGCTTTACGCTCGTCACGAACAACCGTCGCTTCGTCACCTGATTGTGGTACACCTGAAAGACCTAGAATCTCTACAGGAATGGATGGACCCGCTTCAAGAACTTCGTTACCAGACTCATCAGTCATTGCACGAACGCGGCCATGCTCAAGGCCACAAAGAACGATATCGCCCTTACGTAGCGTACCTTCTTGAACGAGAACAGTCGCCACTGGACCACGGCCTTTATCAAGACGTGATTCAACAACAACACCGCTCGCCATGCCATCAACAACAGCTTCAAGCTCTAGTACTTCAGATTGAAGTAGGATCGCATCAAGCAATTCGTCAATTGCGGTACCTGCTTTTGCAGAGACGTGAACGAACATGTTCTCGCCGCCCCAATCCTCTGGGATCACGCCGTATTGAGCTAGCTCATTTTTCACGCGATCAGGATCAGCTTCAGGCTTATCCATCTTGTTCACAGCAACAATCAAAGGTACTTCTGCCGCTTTTGCGTGCTGAATTGCTTCAATAGTTTGTGGCATTACGCCATCATCTGCTGCAACAACCAGAACAACGATATCTGTCGCTTGTGCACCACGAGCACGCATTGCGGTAAACGCGGCGTGTCCAGGGGTATCCAAGAAGGTGATCATACCGTTGTTGGTTTTCACATGGTATGCACCGATGTGCTGGGTAATACCACCGGCTTCGCCAGTCGCAACGTGTGCTTTACGGATGTAGTCAAGTAGCGATGTTTTACCATGGTCAACGTGACCCATAATGGTCACAACTGGCGCACGTGGCTCTTTTTTCGCATCTGCATCACGGTCAGACAATACAGCTTCTTCAAGCTCGTTCTCTTTACGAAGAATCACCTTGTGACCCATTTCTTCTGCAACAAGCTGTGCAGTTTCTTGGTCAATCACTTGGTTGATGGTTGCCATTGCGCCCATCTTCATCATCGCTTTGATTACTTCAGTTGCTTTCACAGCCATCTTGTTCGCAAGTTCAGCAACAGTCACAGTTTCCCCGATCTCAACGTCACGGTTTACTTTTTGTGCTGGCTTTTGGAAACCGTGCTGCATTGAAGATGGTTTAACACCTTTCTTCTGGCGACGTGGACGACGATTGCTCGCTTCCTCTTCGCGCTCTTGCTGTTGCTTCTTCTTCTTACGACGACGAGGGCCTTCTTGTTGACGGTCTTGCTCATCTTCAGCTTCACGCGCGTAACGTGATGTCACGGTGTGATGATCTTGTTCTTCAGTTTTTTGCTGCTGCTCTTGTTCAGACCAGCGCGCTTCATTTTCTTCAGCCATTTTGCGTGCCTCTTCAATTTGACGCTTACTTTCTTCTTCGGCTTTACGCTTGGCTTCCTCTTCCTGGCGATGCTTCAGCGCTTCTGCTTCTTGCTTCGCCTGCTCTTCTTGAGCTATTTGTTCAGCAGATTTCTCTTTTTTCACCTTCACTTCAGCGTCTTTTTTCGCCTTGGCTTTGGCTTCTGCTTCTTTTTTCGCTTCAGCTTCGCGCTTCGCAGCCTCTTCGGCTTCACGTTTTGCTTTTGCTTCAGCGTCTTTTTTCTCTTGTTCAGCCGCTAAACGTGCTTGCTCTTCCGCTTCAGCTTGCGCTTTTGCATCTTCCTCTGCACGTTTTTCTTCTTCTAACACACTACGTTTTACGTAAGTGCGCTTTTTACGAACTTCTACTTGCACGTCTTTGCTTTTGCCGCCAGTGCCAGCAATGCTTAAAGTACTGCGAGTTTTACGTTGTAGCGTCAGGCGCGTAGGCGCCTGGTCTGGTTGTGCACCAGCTTCGCCATGCTCTTTTTTCAAATGAGTCAAAAGTGCGGCTTTCTCCTCTGGAGAAACCGCAGCACCTTGGCTCTTTTTCATGCCAGCATCTTCAAATTGCTGGACTAAACGCTCAACAGGAGTACCGATCTCCTCGGCAAGAGTTTTTACTGTAACGTCCGACATACACGACTCCTTCCTTGTTGACTTATGCTTCGTCACCAAACCAGCAAATGTTACGTGCAGCCATGATCAGATCACCGGCACTTTGCTCATTTAGCTCTTCGATATCCAATAGATCGTCAGTCGCTTGCTCAGCAAGGTCTTCCAACGAATTCACGCCCTTCGCAGCCAACTTAAATGCGACAGTGCGTTCCATGCCTTCTAGAGACAATAGTTCTTCTGATGGCTCAACGCCGTCAAATGACTCTTCTTGCGCAAGCGCAAGTGTGGTCAATGCTTCTTTCGCGCGAGTACGCAGAATATCCGCAGTTTCTTCATCCAAGCCATCAACTTCAAGTAGCTCAGCCATTGGTACATAAGCCACTTCCTCTAGAGAAGTAAAGCCTTCTTGTACCAAGATCAACGCGAACTCTTCGTCGATATCAAGGTGCTTGGTGAATTGCTCAATTGAACCTTGTGCTTCTTCTTGATGTTTCTTCTCAAGATCTTCCACAGTCATCACGTTCAATTCCCAGCCAGTAAGCATCGATGCTAGGCGAACGTTTTGACCATTACGGCCAATTGCTTGTGCAAGGTTACCCGCTTCAACAGCGATGTCCATGGTGTGACTGTCTTCATCAACGATAATTGAAGCAACTTCCGCTGGTGCCATCGCGTTAATCACGTATTGTGCTGGGTTCTCATCCCAAAGCACGATATCGATACGCTCACCACCAAGCTCACCAGAAACCGCTTGAACACGTGCACCGCGCATACCCACGCAAGCACCCACAGGGTCAATGCGCTTGTCATTGGTTTTCACAGCGATCTTCGCGCGAGAACCAGGATCACGTGCAGCACCACGTAGTTCGATCATCTCTTCGCCAATTTCTGGCACTTCCACGCGGAAAAGCTCAATCAGCATTTCTGGCTTAGAACGGGTCATAAATAGTTGGAAACCGCGCGCTTCAGGGCGCACTGAATACAACAAACCACGAACACGGTCACCAGGACGGAAGTTTTCACGTGGTAGCTGATCATCACGTTGAATCACAGCTTCTGCGTTGTTACCTAAATCAACCACAACGATGTCACGGTTTACTTTTTTCACAACACCAGTGATCAAATCACCTTCGTTATCCATGAACTGCTCAACCACCATCGCACGCTCAGCTTCACGTACTTTTTGTACGATCACTTGCTTTGCGGTTTGGGTAGTGATGCGGTCAAAGGTCACAGACTCGATATCATCTTCAACAAAGCTACCAAGTTCCATGCTTTCATCATCAAACTTAGCCGCTTCTAGTGTGATTTCACGCGTTGGCATGGTCACTTCATCAACCACTAA
Source organism: Vibrio stylophorae (assembly GCF_921293875.1). Lineage (NCBI taxonomy): Bacteria > Pseudomonadati > Pseudomonadota > Gammaproteobacteria > Vibrionales > Vibrionaceae > Vibrio > Vibrio stylophorae. The sequence goes on along the minus strand of NZ_CAKLDI010000001.1, from coordinate 582,173 downwards.
CCAACGACGGAAAGTTTCGAAATCACCTGTTTTACGATCGATGGCTACACGGACATCAATCTCTGCTTCGTACTTTTTCTTAGTGGCCGTGGCCAATGCTGTTTCTAGCGCTTCAAAAATTTTCTCGCGAGGAACAGCCTTCTCATTGGACACCGCTTCGACGACAGCCAAGATCTCTTTGTTCATAACATTACGCCTCGATAAACCTTAAAACTTAGCGACCAAGTTTGCTTTGCTGATATTTGATAGAGCAAAGGTCTCTTGGTTACCCTCAACTGTAACTGTGATCATTTCGCCATCAACAGCGCTAATGATCCCTTTCCATTTACGGCGATTATTCATCGCCATATTAAGCACAAATTTCACTTCTTCACCGATAAAACGCTCATAATGCGCGGCAGTGAATAGTGGGCGGTCTACACCTGGAGAAGAAACTTCAAGGTTGTAGGCCACAGTAATTGGATCTTCAACGTCCATCACCGCACTGACTTGACGACTGACTTCAGCGCAATCTTCTACAGTGATGCCATTTTCGTGATCAATAAAAAGACGCAGTGTCGAGTGCTCACCCGCACGAACGAACTCTAAGCCAATAAGCTCATAACCCAGTGCTTGCACTGGTGCTTCGAGCAGTTCCATTAGCTGTTTTTCTAAGCCGGTCAAAACCTAACCTCCAAAAACGAAAAAAGGGCCCAATACGGCCCAGTTAGCACCCGATAGGTCACAGCAGATAACAAAAAACCCCGAAATTCGGGGTTTAATGTTGCTGTACCCTGATCACCATCGAAGCGATGGTACGTTACCGCTGATACAAGCCATAACGATTTTAACTGGTTGCGGGAGCCGGATTTGAACCGACGACCTTCGGGTTATGAGCCCGACGAGCTACCAAGCTGCTCCATCCCGCGTCCGTGTTCGTGAGCGAATTATAACGCTCAAGTAACAAGCTTTCAAGAAAAGCGATGTTACCAGGACACTTGTCCTTAATTTGGTACCGAGAGCGGGACTTGAACCCGCACGCCTATAATAGGCACTACCCCCTCAAGATAGCGTGTCTACCAATTCCACCACCTCGGCAAAAATTCTTTATTGCGGAACCTGATCAGTATTCACAGGAGCCGCTGGAGCTGTTTGCTCCGCAACAGGCTGGTTATTTTCCAGTTGTTGTTCAATACTGCTGCGATCATCACCATGACCGGCACTCAAGTTACCAATCACGAGGCATACCACGAAAAAGATGATAGCCATAATCGCTGTCATTCGAGTCAGGAAGTTACCTGAACCGCTCGCACCAAAAACTGTGTTTGAAGCGCCAGCGCCGAATGATGCGCCCATATCTGCGCCTTTACCCTGTTGAATCATTACCAGGCCAATTAAAGCCAGCGCGGCCAACAGGTAAACCACAAGTAGAATCTCGTACATGTTTCCACCTATGTTCCAAATTGTTGAGCCAGCAGACAAGGCGTCGAGCCAGCAGTCTACTCTCCTTGAGAGCGGGAGGATATTATCGAATGGGATGCACCCTGACAAGCACAAATTCAAAAAAAAACACGCTTTTGCACTTACTTGCGCAACATTTAGACAAACCGCGCTATTTTCAAACGCGGTTGTCTGATATCAAAAGCAATCGAGATTAGATTGCTTGGCGCACAGCATCGGCAATATGTTCAGCCAATTGTTGCACCTCTTGTGCATCTTGACCTTCCACCATCACGCGAATCAATGGCTCAGTGCCAGATTTACGCAGCAATACACGGCCTCGCTCACCCAGTTGAGTTTCTGCGTCATTCACCGCTTGCTTCACCGCCTCAGTGGCCAGTGGATCGCAAGCACCTTGGAAACGCACATTCAGCAAAACCTGAGGATAAAGTGTCATCCCCTCGCTCAAGGTTTTCAAACTTTGCCCTGTCGCCACCATCGCCGCCATCACCTGAAGACCAGCAACAATCGCATCACCTGTGGTTACTTTATCAAGTAAAATCACATGGCCTGAGTTTTCCGCACCGATACGCCACTCTTTTTCAAGCAGACGCTCCATCACATAACGGTCACCCACATTGGCACGCTCAAATGGAATACCCAGCTCTTTTAGCGCATTTTCCATACCCAAATTGGTCATCAGTGTGCCCACGACGCCACCTTTCAGGCTACCATTACGCTGCGCTTCACGGGCAATGATATAAGCAACTTGGTCACCATCTACCTTATTGCCTAGCGAGTCCACCATGATCACGCGATCGCCATCACCATCAAAGGCAATACCAAAGTGTGCATCGGTTTCAACAACTTTCGCCTGCAACGCGCGGACATCGGTAGCGCCCACTTCGGCGTTGATGTTGGTGCCATTTGGCTCGCACCCCATACAAATCACTTCTGCACCAAGCTCAGTAAACACTTTTGGTGCGATGTGATAGGTAGCACCATGCGCACAATCCACCACCATCTTGTAACCAGAAAGGCTCAGGTTGGAATCAAAGGTGCTTTTGCAAAATTCAATGTAACGACCAGCCGCATCAGGAATCCGAGAGGCTTTACCCAGCAATGCGGACTCAACACAGGTAATTGGCTTTGCCATTTCTGCTTCAATCGCAGCTTCAACATCATCAGGTAATTTCGTACCTTCAGAAGAGAAGAACTTGATGCCATTGTCATAATAAGGGTTGTGCGACGCAGAGATCACAATGCCAGCTTCTGCGCGAAATGTTTGCGTTAAATAAGCAATCGCAGGTGTTGGCATTGGCCCTGTAAAGGAGGCTTCTAGTCCTGCCGCGGAAAGACCTGCTTCAAGCGCAGACTCCAGCATATAGCCAGAGATGCGCGTATCTTTGCCAATCAGAACCTTCTTGGTGCCCTGTTTTGCTAGAACGCGGCCAGCAGCCCAACCTAATTTGAGAACAAAATCAGGGGTGATAGGAAACTCACCCACTTTCCCGCGAACACCATCGGTGCCGAAATACTGACGTTTCGTCATTGTTGTCCTTTATCTTTGTTTTTGCTCCAGCGTGGCACGGCAAATCTCTAAAACCTGTGCGGTTTCAGCCGCATCATGCACGCGCAGAATGTTGGCGCCTTGCATCGCAGCAATGGCTACGCAGGCTAAACTGCCATGAAGGCTTTCTTGCGGCGTCACATTGAGCAATTTGTGGATCATTGTTTTACGCGACATTCCGGCAAGAATCGGTAATCCGAACTGCTGAAAATGGCGTAGGTTAGCAAGCAATCTGTAATTATGCGCTTGTGTTTTACCAAAGCCAAAGCCTGGGTCTAACACGATCTGGTGTCGAGCAATCCCCGCTTGCTCGCACATACCGATGCGATAGAGGAAAAACGCATCAATATCATCAATTAAATTGTCGTAAAACGGGTCGAGCTGCATGCTACTTGGCTCGCCTTGCATGTGCATAATACAAACAGGCACATCCGCAAGGGCAACTGCGACAGCTGCTCCGGGCTCTTGCAACGCGCGAATATCGTTAATCATATCAGCACCTGCTTTCGTGCTTTCAGTGATCACGCTAGCCCGGCTGGTATCAACAGACAGCCAGCAATCAAAACGCTCACGCAGCGCTTCAACCACAGGCACAACACGCTCAAGCTCTTGTTCTTCTGTCACCGTATCAGCGCCAGGACGTGTTGATTCACCACCAATATCAATAATGGCTGCACCCGCTTTAACCATGGATTCAACATGTTTCAAAGCAGCATCCAGCTCAGTGTATTTCCCACCGTCAGAAAACGAGTCAGGGGTGACATTGAGAATCCCCATCACTCGTGGGTAAGAAAGATCCAATGTCTTTTGGTGGCTAATCAAATGCATAAACGACTACATCCTAAATTTGATACGAAAAACCCCGAGCGAGCTCGGGGCCTTATTATCAACGAAAACTATCTGACCTTAGACTTGGCGATCGTCTTGATCGTCAGCCTTTGGCTCAGCTTCAGTTGGTTGCTCGGTTGGCTCAGCTTGCTGTGCAGGCTCTTGTTGCTCTGCTTTTGCAGCTGGCGCCGCGCCATCCCAACCTGCCGGTGGTCGAATATCAGTTTTACGTGCCATCAAGTCATCAATCTGACCTGAGTCAATGGTTTCATACTTCATCAATGCATCTTTCATTGCATGAAGAATGTCCATATTGTCACGTAGGAGCTGATCAGCGCGCTTATAGTTGCGATCAATAATGCTATGGATTTCATCATCAATCAGCTTCGCTGTTTCATCCGCCACATGCTTAGTTTTGGTCACTGAACGCCCGAGGAATACCTCGCCCTCGTCCTCAGCGTACAGCAATGGACCGAGTTTGTCAGAGAAGCCCCACTGGGTAACCATCTTACGTGCGATATCAGTCGCATATTGAATGTCGCCAGAGGCACCAGTCGACACTTTGTCATAGCCATAGATCAGCTCTTCAGCCAAACGACCACCGTACGCCACAGAAATTTTACTCTCTAGTTTTTGACGGTTGATACTGATCTCATCACCTTCTGGCAAGAACATAGTGACACCCAAAGCGCGACCACGTGGAATAATGGTGACTTTATGGATCGGATCATGTTCTGGCACTAGACGACCAATAATGGCGTGACCCGCTTCGTGGTATGCCGTTGCTTCTTTTTGCTCTTCGGTCATGACCATTGAGCGGCGTTCTGCACCCATCATGATTTTGTCTTTTGCAAGCTCAAACTCAACCATAGATACAACACGCTTGTTACCACGAGCAGCAAATAGCGCCGCTTCATTCACAAGGTTTGCCAGATCCGCACCCGAGAAACCAGGCGTACCACGAGCGATAATCGATGCTTCTACATCGCTACCCAGCGGTACTTTGCGCATATGCACTTTTAGAATCTGCTCACGGCCACGTACATCAGGTAGACCAACGACCACTTGACGGTCAAAACGACCCGGACGAAGCAAGGCTGGATCCAATACGTCAGGACGGTTGGTTGCCGCAATGACGATGATGCCTTCGTTGCCTTCAAAGCCGTCCATTTCAACCAGCATTTGGTTCAATGTTTGTTCACGCTCATCATGACCACCGCCAAGACCTGCGCCACGCTGACGACCGACCGCATCAATCTCATCAATAAAGATGATACAAGGTGATGCCTTTTTCGCTTGTTCAAACATATCGCGTACACGTGATGCACCGACACCAACGAACATTTCGACGAAATCTGAACCTGAAATAGTAAAGAACGGCACCTTCGCTTCACCAGCAATCGCTTTAGCTAGCAAAGTTTTACCTGTACCTGGAGGACCAACCATCAATACGCCCGTTGGAATCTTACCGCCCAATTTTTGGAAGCGGCTTGGGTCGCGCAGATAGTCTACCAGCTCTTTCACATCCTCTTTTGCTTCGTCACAACCAGCAACATCAGCAAAAGTGGTTTTGATCTGATCTTCACTCATCATGCGGGCTTTGCTCTTACCAAAGGACATGGCGCCTTTACCGCCACCGCCTTGCATCTGGCGCATAAAGAAAATCCACACACCAATAAGCAAAAGCATTGGGAACCAAGAAACAAAAATGCTGCTGAGCAAGCTTGGTTTTTGTGGTTTGGTACCCGTTACTTGCACCTGACGGTCAAGTAGAGATGGAAGAAGCGTCGGATCTTCATAAACAGGCATGTAAGTGACGTTTGGTTTGGTTCCTTGGTCGGTAAAGAACGTGATCTCACGACCATCAAAATGCACCTTTTTCACTTGGCCTGTTCGAATTTCCTGTACGAACTGGGTGTAACTCACGCCGTCGCCCATGCTGTCGCCGCCAAAACGCTGGAATAGCGACATCAGAACGACCGCAATGACTAGCCATATAATTAGATTTTTCGCCATGTCACTCAAGGTGTTAGCCCCGCAATATCGAAATGAATCCCTAGACTACTACAGTTTAAATCCAGTAGCCACAATGTAGACCTCGCGTGAGCGTGCACGCGACGAGTCTGGTTTACGAATTTTCACCGCTTTAAATAATTGGCGAATTTCGGCCAGATATTGGTCAAATCCTTCGCCTTGAAATACCTTCACCGCAAAACTGCCGTTAGGTGCCAAGACTTCTCGACACATATCTAATGCTAGTTCAACTAGATACATGGCTCTAGGTTGATCTGCAGCCAAATTGCCACTCATGTTGGGCGCCATATCTGACAACACTAAATCAACTTTATTCGGTTGAATTCGCTCAAGCAACGCATTGAGCACCGCCTCTTCGCGAAAATCACCCTGCAAAAAAGCAACCCCAGGAATAGAATCCATCGGCAAAATGTCGCAGGCAATCACTTGCCCTGCTTCACCGATTTGCTCTGCTGCATACTGACTCCAGCCGCCAGGCGCAGCGCCTAGATCGACCACAGTCATCCCCGGTTTTAGCAGTTTATCCTTTTGCTGCAGTTCTTCGAGCTTAAAAATAGCGCGAGAACGGAAACCTTTCTTTTGTGCTTCTTGCACGTATTTATCGTCAAAGTGCTCTTTGAGCCAGCGACCTGAGCTAGCCGAGTGCTTTTTTTTACTCATACTTGACCTAATATGTAACCGCATTACGCTTAAACACATAGTGTTCAACTGTAGATGGCGGTAGAATACGATGTTTTCAACCCTATCAATAAAGAAAATCGGCTATCTATGAATCTGAGTACAAAGCAGAAGCAATATCTTAAAGGCCTTGCCCACCATTTGAAACCAGTGGTGTTGATGGGCGCCAATGGCCTAACAGAAGCCGTGGTCGCAGAAATCGAAATCGCACTTGCACATCATGAACTGATTAAAGTGAAGGTGGCGAGTGAAGATCGTGAGACCAAAGCACTGATTATTGAAGCGATTGTTCGCGAAACCGGCGCTGAAAAGGTACAGACCATTGGTAAAATCTTGGTGCTATACCGTCCGTCTGAAGATCGAAAAATCGAACTTCCACGTAAATAAAAGGCCGCCCATGCGGCCTTTTTTGTTTCATCAACTTACAAAATTGCCAAATTAAATATAGGCAACTTTATCGATTTCAAACTCTTTTGTACCGCCAGGGGTTGCGATCGCCACTTCGTCACCTTCCATTTTGCCGATCAAGCCACGCGCAATTGGTGAGTTAACAGAGATGAGGTTTTCTTTCAAATCCGCTTCATCATCACCCACGATGGTATAAGTCACTTCATCATCAGTGTTGACATCAACCACAGTCACAGTGGCACCGAAGATCACTCGGCCTTCATTAGGCATACGGGTCACATCGATCACTTGTGCGTTAGATAGCTTGAACTCGATATCACGAATTTGCGCTTCACAAATCCCTTGCTCTTCACGTGCAGCATGGTATTCAGCATTTTCCTTTAGATCGCCTAGTTCACGAGCCTCAGCAATCGCTTGAGAAATCAGTGGACGACGCTTCATCAGACGCTCAAGTTCAGTACGCAGCTTCGCTTCACCGCGAAGTGTCATTGGGATTTGTTCCATATTGATTCACCTCAACCCAAGAGATTTCACTTCTTGAGTGCAAAAGAAACCCTGTCAAAGCTTAGCTTCAACAGGGGGATATGTTTGTTATATGCAAATGATTCTAAACCATGTTCCAAATAAAATCATCCGTCCCCCACTGTCTGATGATGCAATCTAAATCACAAATTAGCTATCCCTGAGGCAAAATCAAGCAGCAACGCCACAGGTTACATCGCGACTCAATTGACCTAACCACATTAAACAATTGCCTCATGGGGCGCACTTCGCAGTGATTTTGACGCAGCATTAATCGCCTCAATCTTCACGGCACTATGTTACAACGCAGACAAAAATGAGCATCAGCTGAAAAAAAACAGCCCAACGCCTATCCTTGGATAAACGTTTTTTTTATCATGCTTCTTTTCATAAAAAGTCTAAGGTCATGATTCATCGTATTTTATTAGCCATTCTAGCGACCTTAATCAGTCCATTATCCGCGCATGCCTCAGTCATTGGTGAGCAATCACTACCAGCCGGTAGCCAGCTTGCACTGATTGTTGCCCCCGTCGGTAAGACCCCGATTTTTGAGCAAAATGCGTCGATTTTACTAGCCCCTGCCAGCACCCAAAAAATACTGACGGCAATTGCGGCTTACCATGGCCTACCAGAGAACTTTCACTATCGAACCCAAATCGCAGACGTTGGCAACCGCACCCTGATCCGCTTTTCAGGCGATCCAACATTTACTCGAGATGATTTACGCGCCCTGCTCGCACGCTACCGTGCACAAGGCGGCCAATTCCATGGCGACATTGAACTGCAAAGCGGTGGTTTCCGTGGTTATCAACATGCGGCTGGCGTGCCTTGGGATATTCATGGCATCTGCTACAGCGCCGCGATCAGTGAGATTGCACTTGACGGTAACTGTGTTCAGGGCGCCCTTTATGCCAATGCGCCCATTCATAGCATCGCTAAAGCCACCGTGCCTGACTTTCAGCCCATCACCCTTGAGAGCCAAGCTCGCATTATCGCGCCCAAAAGTAACGAAGCCGATTTTTGCACTTTAGAGCTCTATCGAAATGATAAAAATGCATACCATTTAAAAGGCTGCATTGAACAAAGTGAGCGCGTACTTCCGCTGCGCTTTGCCTTGGCCAATCCAGATCGCTATATCGCACAAGTCATTCGCGCCGAACTCAAAGCCATGGGCATTCCCTTTAAGGGCCGAATTGTCAGCAAACAATTGGATTTTGCCAGCTGGAAACGCCCCTTACACAACGCGGTGATCCACCAATCCATGGGGCGCGATGCCCTGATCACCAAGATGCTCCATCGATCCGATAACTATATTGCAGATAGCCTCACGAAAACCCTTGGCCAGCGCGCGCAAAATGCACCGGGTGATTTTTATAATGGCACCCAAGCACTGCGTCACATTGCGCTCAATCAAGGGATTGATTTGACCAATGCTGTGATTGCAGATGGTTCAGGTTTAAGTCGCAACAACCGCATGAGCGCAGCACATCTCTATCGAATGATGCAATATCTCAAGGAGCCGAGAAATGCGCCATTATTTGCCATGATGCCCATTGGCGGCGAAAGCGGCACCATGAAATATCGCCCATCCATGGTCAAAGCGCCGCTTAAAGGTAATGTACAAGGCAAAACAGGAACACTTTATGGCACTCATAATTTGGTGAGTGTTGTGCAAACGCAGCAAGGACCGATGATTGTGGTGCAAATGGTAAGTGGTTACTTACCCAATAAAGAACAACAGGCTGAAAACCCAAGCCCACTGACCCGCTTTGAGCGCAGTTTTTACCAAGCCTTGATACAGCAAGGCGCACAACTATTTGTAAGCCAGTCCAAAATACTGTCTGAAAAGCTCAAACATACCTCGGCGCAAGCTCAGAAGCAGATCAATCAAACACTGTAAATCACCGCGCATAGTCAAAAGCCAACCCTTAGGTTGGCTTTTCTACATCTGACTTTTACGAAGCGCACTTAGCGCAGCGGAATATAGATTTCTGTTTTCAAATTTTCGGGCTTTGTCCGCCGTGGATCGCGATTAAGGTAGCGCTCAAAACATGGTGTATCTCGCAGCTGCTCACCACTTTCTTCTAACCAAATGGAGAAAAGATACTCATAGGTCTGATTCAGGTTATCGTACGCACCGCGATGCACCGCCATCGCATAGCGACCACCTGCTAACTCACTGATAAACACCTCTCCCTGTGCCGATTGTGGCACAGGGTGCGATAACAAATTGAGCCCTGCTTGGTAACGAATACGATTCGGCTCTGTCACCGTTGGATCATCAAGACATATACCAAACATCTCTACTTTAGGCGTCATCAACTTCTGTCCATAGGCATAACGCATCATGCTAGACCATGCCTGCGAAGCCGCGTTTTGATAATCACCCAAAGCGCGCGAACAATAAAGTTGTAACGCTACTCTTTCGACAATCTTGACCGCTAGCTTCCTACTTGCTGTATCCATTTTTGCATTCATAACCCCACGCCTGTGTTGTTCAGCTGAGACAATTTGATTGAGCTGCGGACGACTTAAGGTTTCACGGTTTAGCGATTGACGATATTCACCGGGCGTACAAGCAAATCGTTTTTTAAAGGCTTTATTAAAAGAGGATTGATTGTCATAGCCACAATTAAGGGCAATTTCGGTGATGGGTGCGCCATCAAATTTAAGCTGTTTTGCTGCGCGCTCTAGCAACAAACGCTGACGATAGCCACAGACGCTTTCACCTGTATAAACTCGAAAAATACGATGAAAGTGATATGGCGAATAACAAGCGAACTCTGCAAGCTTCTGTACATCAATCGCCTCATCTAAATGCTGTTCTAGATATTGTAAAACCTGCATAATCCTTTGTTGCTGAACTCTTTGTTGCTCACTCACAGCACACATCAACTGATTCCTTATTGGCTTGATTCCATTGAAAAACCATCTTCTCAAGATGTGATAATTCTAAGTTATTCACGCATGGATGAATTTGCCTAGCCTGCGCTTTTTCAATAAAAACGACGCGCATAAACTGACGGTCATAAAAGCTAGCACGATATAAACCACATAAATAAAAAGCCGACCCTAGGGCCGGCTTTTTGTCATCACATCAAAGATTATTTCGTGATTTTCGCGTGAAGCTCTTGTACTGAGGTCACGGTGTGGCGGTCAGCCGCCAAGTGGCCCAAGCAAGATGCAAATGCTGCGTTCAAGGTGGTGGTGTAGTTCACCTTCTCTTGTAGCGCGCCGCGACGAAGTACTTTTGAGTCTTCAATCGCTTGGCGACCTTCCGCAGTATTGACGATGTACTCATATTCGCCATTCTTAATACGGTCAAGAATATGCGGACGACCTTCATGTACCTTGTTCACCAAGCGAGGGTTGATGCCCGCTTCGCCTAGCGCAACCGCTGTGCCATGAGTCGCATCAAGTTGATAGCCAAGCTCAAGAAGCTTACGTGCTAAATCAACCACACGACCTTTGTCGCTACCGCGCACAGAAAGCAATGCACGGCCGCCGTTGCTGTACTCTTTGCCACAACCTAGCTCTGCTTTTGCAAAGGCTTCTGCAAAGGTTTTGCCCACACCCATCACTTCACCGGTAGAGCGCATTTCAGGGCCAAGCAGTGGGTCAACACCAGGGAATTTGTTAAATGGCAATACCACTTCTTTGACTGAGTAGTATGGTGGAATGATCTCTTTGGTCACGCCTTGTGATTCAAGCGATTGACCCGCCATCACACGCGCTGCAATTTTCGCTAGTGGCACACCCGTCGCTTTAGAGACGAATGGTACGGTACGCGCTGCGCGAGGGTTTACCTCAATCAGATAGACCTTACCTTCTTTCACTGCAAACTGAGTATTCATCAAGCCGCGCACGCCCAATTCAAAGGCAAGCTTCTCAACTTGGCGACGCATCTCATCTTGAATCTCTTGGCTTAAGGTATAAGCAGGCAATGAACAGGCTGAGTCACCCGAGTGAACACCCGCTTGCTCGATATGCTCCATAATCCCGCCAATCACCACGCGCTCGCCGTCGCAAATCGCGTCGATATCCACTTCAGTGGCATCATCCAAGAAGCGGTCAAGCAATACCGGTGACTCGTTTGACACGCTCACCGCTTCGTTAAAGTAACGACGCAGGTCTTGCTCGTCATAAACGATTTCCATGGCGCGGCCACCCAATACATAGGATGGGCGAACCACCAGCGGATAACCGATATCTTTTGCTTTATCAACCGCTTGCTCCATGGTGGTTACCGTGGCGTTTTCTGGTTGTAGCAGGCCAAGACGCTCAACAGCAGCTTGGAAGCGCTCACGGTCTTCCGCGCGGTCAATGGCATCAGGGCTCGTACCAATCACAGGCACACCAGCTGCTTCAAGGGCGCGCGCCAATTTCAGTGGTGTTTGACCGCCGTACTGCACAATCACACCTTTTGGCTTTTCAACGCGAACAATCGCCAGCACATCTTCTAGGGTTACAGGCTCAAAGTAGAGGCGGTCTGAGGTGTCATAGTCCGTTGAAACGGTTTCAGGGTTACAGTTGACCATAATGGTCTCATAACCATCTTCACGAAGCGCAAGCGCCGCGTGCACGCAGCAATAATCAAACTCGATACCTTGACCGATACGGTTTGGACCACCGCCAAGCACCATGATCTTGTCTTTATCGGATGGATTAGACTCACACTCTTCATCATATGAGGAGTACATGTAAGCCGTATCAGATGAGAACTCAGCCGCACAGGTATCAACGCGCTTGTACACTGGGTGAATGTCATATTGGTCGCGTAGTTTGCGAATTTCGCCTTCACCAATACCCAGCAATTTAGCAAGGCGCGCATCCGCAAAGCCTTTACGCTTAAGCAGACGCAATGAATCTTCGGTTAAACCAGCAAAACCTTGCTCTTTCACTTTTTGCTCAAGCTTGACCAAATCTTCGATTTGTACCAAGAACCAGCGATCCACGTTGGTAAGGTTAAACACACCATCAATGGACATGCCCGCGCGGAATGCATCAGCGATATACCAAATACGCTCAGCGCCAGCATCTTTGAGCTCGTGACGGATTTTGCTTAGCGCATCTGGATCGTCCAGATTCACCATCTCATCAAAACCAGTGGCGCCAACTTCAAGGCCGCGCAACGCTTTTTGTAGTGATTCTTGCTGGTTACGACCAATGGCCATTACCTCACCCACAGACTTCATCTGCGTGGTCAAACGGTCATTGGCACCGGCAAATTTTTCAAAGTTAAAACGTGGAATCTTGGTAACCACGTAATCGATGGTTGGTTCAAAGGATGCTGGGGTCGCGCCACCCGTGATGTCGTTCATCAACTCATCAAGGGTAAAGCCAACAGCAAGTTTGGCTGCCACTTTCGCAATTGGGAAACCCGTTGCTTTTGAAGCCAATGCTGAAGAGCGTGATACGCGTGGGTTCATCTCGATGATCACCATGCGGCCATCTTTCGGGTTGATCCCGAACTGTACGTTTGAACCGCCTGTTTCAACGCCGATTTCACGCAACACTGCCAATGATGCGTTACGCATCAATTGGTACTCTTTGTCAGTTAGGGTTTGCGCTGGCGCAACTGTGATGGAGTCACCGGTGTGAATGCCCATGGCATCGAAGTTTTCAATGGAGCAGACGATGATACAGTTGTCGTTCTTATCGCGAACCACTTCCATCTCGTACTCTTTCCAACCAATCAAAGACTCATCGATGAGTAGCTCATTGGTTGGCGATAGATCCAAACCGCGGCGGCAGATCTCTTCAAACTCTTCTTTGTTATAAGCGATACCACCACCAGTACCACCCATGGTAAAGGATGGACGGATGATACATGGGAAGCCCACCATATCGAGAACTTTATAGGCTTCTTCCATGCTCTTGGCGGTGTCGGCACGTGGACACTCAAGGCCGATGGATTTCATCGCTTTGTCGAAACGAGAGCGGTCTTCCGCTTTATCAATCGCATCTGCTGTTGCGCCGATCATCTCAACATTAAATTCGGCAAGTACGCCTTGCTTTTCAAGCTCAAGCGCACAGTTCAGCGCCGTTTGACCGCCCATGGTTGGTAGGATGGCATCAGGACGCTCTTTAGCGATGATGTTTTTCACCACTTCCCAGTGAATTGGCTCGATATAGGTTGCGTCGGCCATTTCAGGGTCAGTCATGATGGTCGCTGGGTTTGAGTTCACCAGGATAACGCGATAGCCCTCTTCGCGAAGGGCTTTACACGCTTGGGCGCCGGAGTAGTCAAACTCACAGGCTTGACCAATCACGATTGGGCCGGCACCAAGGATCAAAATACTTTGAATATCATTACGTTTTGGCATGGTCTCAAACTCCCAATTAATGCGCTTTGTGCTGCTCAATCAATTCAATAAAGTGGTCAAATAGCGGTGCCGCGTCGTGAGGACCAGGGCTCGCTTCAGGGTGACCTTGGAAGCTAAATGCTGGCTTGTCGGTGCGATGAATCCCTTGCAATGAACCGTCAAATAGCGATACATGCGTTGCGCGCAAGTTCGCAGGCAGGGTTTTCTCATCGGCAGCGAAGCCGTGGTTTTGTGAGGTAATCATCACCACATCGCGGTCGAGATCTTTCACTGGGTGGTTGGCACCGTGGTGACCAAATTTCATCTTCACGGTTTGCGCGCCAGAGGCCAGCGCCAAAATTTGGTGACCCAAACAGATACCAAATACAGGTAGACCTTTCTCAAGGAAAACCTTGGTCGCTTCAATGGCGTAGGTACATGGTGCTGGGTCGCCAGGGCCATTGGATAGGAACACGCCGTCTGGGTTCATCGCGAGCACTTCTTCCGCTGAAGTTTGCGCCGGCACCACAGTCAAGCGGCAACCACGGTCAACCAACATACGTAGAATGTTGCGCTTGGCACCAAAGTCATAAGCAACAACATGGTATGGCATGTCTGCAGCGCTTTTCTCTGCAGGTAAGCCGCCTTCAAGCGTCCATGAACCTTGGGTCCAAGAATAGGCGCTCTCAGTGGTCACTTCTTTGGCCAAATCCATGCCTTTTAGACCCGGGAATGCTTTGGCAAGCTCAAGTGCTTTACCTTCATCCAACTGATTGCCCGCAATGATACAACCGTTCTGCGCACCTTTTTCGCGTAGGACGCGTGTGAGCTTACGGGTATCGATGTCAGCGATGCCAACGATGTTGTGGGATTTTAAATAATCAGAAAGAGATTGTTCGCTACGGAAGTTGCTGGCCAGAAGAGGGAGGTCGCGAATGACAAGGCCTTGAGCGTGAACAGCGGAGGATTCTTCGTCTTCGGTATTAGTACCGGTGTTGCCAATATGGGGATAAGTGAGAGTGACGATTTGTCGAGAATAGGAAGGATCAGTGAGAATTTCTTGGTACCCCGTCATCGAGGTATTAAAAACGACTTCTCCAACAGCGGTTCCAAAAGCACCAATGGATGTGCCGCGGAACACCGTCCCATCTTCTAGGACCAATAGCGCTGACTTGTTCAAGACAACCTCCAGATTTTAATAAAAATGCATTCAGAATGGATAACTTATCACTTTCCATTCTACATAATGTCGTCCAACCGGTTAAGGTATTTTTGACAAATTGCGCGCATTCTAGAGATCGCCCTTTTCACTGTCAACATGAAGCACAAGAAAAAACTAAAAATATTGCCAAATCCATTTTTTAGAACATATAAGCCGAATAAAGATGCCTTTTCTTAGCTATGATTCGATAAATTTTGATACATAATTGTCTCATTGATAAATGAGCTCCCACATTGATATAAAAGAACACCACCGACTGACGCAAACGCTTGCGAAAAATGCACATTGATTCAAAAACAAACAATTACACCCAAAATAAACAATCAAGCATAAATTCACATCAAAAGCACACATAAACAGATGATATCTTATTTATTTTATTTAAAAACAATGTGTTATTAATTCGATAGATACAAAAAAAGAGTGCATGTAGCACTCTTTTTCAAAGATTAATTATATTTAATCGTTTAAATCTAAAACATCACGCATAGTGTAAAAGCCAGCGGATTTATCACCAAGCCAAATCGCCGCGCGAACCGCGCCATTGGCAAAAGTCATACGACTACTGGCTTTATGAGTAATTTCAACGCGCTCACCAATATCAGCAAACATTGCCGTGTGCTCACCCACAATGTCACCCGCACGAATGGTCGCAAAACCAATCTCATTGCGATCGCGCTCACCAGTGATCCCTTCGCGAGCAAATACCGCCACATCAGATAGTTGATTGCCCATGGCACCAGCAATGGCTTCCCCCATACCCAGCGCAGTCCCTGATGGGGCATCAACCTTATGACGATGGTGCGCTTCGATAATTTCGATATCGCAGTAATCACCCATCACCTTGGCCGCTTGCTCAAGCAGCTTAAATACCAGATTCACACCGACGCTATAGTTAGGCGCCATGACAACAGGGATTTGCTGTGCGTATTGCTGGATTTGCTCTTTTTGCGCTTCGGTAAAGCCGGTGGTACCAATCACAATCGCTTTGCCGTGTGCCGCACAAAGCGCGAGGTTATCCATGGTGGCATCAGGGGCAGTGAAATCAATGAGCACATCAAATGCATTTACTGATTTATCAAAATTATCGCTAATTGCCACATCTAAACGGCCAATTCCAGCCACTTCGCCTGCATCTGCGCCAATAAGGCTTGATTCAGGACGTTCATTTGCTGCGCCAAGGGCTGCATTTTCCGCTTGCTGTACTGCATTGACCAAATTGCGACCCATGCGTCCTGCTGCGCCAGCAATTGCTATGTTTACCATTTGCCTATTCTCCTTGACTTTTTCGACGTCAATTCTCTTGTTTCAAAAAATCAAACAATGAATTTTTATTCAAAATTAATCGTCGAGATTTTTCACCTGAAGTTCGCGTGGAACTTCAAAATACATATTCTCTTCGCGGCCTTGATGCTCACGAATACTGGCCTGAGTTAATGTCACAATATGCGCAATGATCCCCTGAACCAGCTCTTCTGGCGCCGATGCACCGGCGGTGACGCCAACAATGGCACATCCTGCAAACCATTTCGCATCGATATCGTCGATATCATCAACTAAATAAGCGGGTGTCGAGAGTTTTTCTGCCAATTCACGCAGGCGATTTGAATTGGATGAGTTCTTTGAGCCCACCACCACCATCACATCGGTTTGCGCGGCAAGTTCGCGCACAGCATCTTGACGATTTTGCGTGGCGTAACAGATATCATCTTTACGTGGGCCTTGAATTTGCGGGAATACACGGCGTAGCTCATCAATCACATCAGCCGTTTCATCCACCGACAATGTGGTTTGGCTAACAAAATGCAGCTGGCTTGGATCTTTGACCGTGAGCTTGCTGACATCGGCCGGTGTTTCCACCAAATACATGCCACCTGCAGCATTGTGATATTGCCCCATGGTACCCACCACTTCAGGGTGGCCCGCATGGCCAATTAACACCACTTCCATACCCTTTTTACTAGCGCGAGCCACTTCCATATGTACTTTGGTCACCAAAGGACAGGTGGCATCAAATACGGTCAGCTGACGGGATTTGGCTTCCTCACGTACAGCTTGGGAAACACCATGGGCAGAAAAAATAACGATATTGTCGTCAGGAACTTCACTCAGCTCCTCAACAAAGATAGCGCCACGTTGCTTGAGCCCTTCCACCACAAAACGGTTATGCACCACTTCATGACGGACATAAATCGGCGGCTCATAGAGCGCAAGCGCACGCTCAACAATACTAATGGCTCGGTCAACACCGGCGCAGAAACCTCGAGGGTTGGCTAACAAAATTTCCATGCAGCTTTATCTCACTCTCTGAATGGGCGTGTACCTTGAAATTGCATGTCCCCTTTTACAACAAAGCGCCCTTCGTCGCAACGAAGAGCGCTTTTGATTCAGTCAGGACATGGTGACCTATGCCTTGCTGGGTTCACTGCGAAAACTGTCGAGGACAATCAGCGCAGCACCAATGCAAATGGCACTATCGGCGATGTTAAATGCGGGCCAGTGATAACTGCCCCAATAAACATCGAGAAAGTCGATGACATAGCCATGGATCATGCGATCAAACACATTGCCCAAAGCCCCACCGATGATCAATGCATAGGCGATATTCACCAGCTTCACTTGACGCGAACTACGGCTCATCCACCAACCCAACAGGGTACAAACCACAAGGGCAATACCGGTAAAGAACCAACGTTGCCAGCCACCCGCATTACTTAAAAAGCTAAAAGCGGCCCCATAGTTGTGCACATAGGTCAGGTTGAAAAATGGCAAAAGCTCAATGCGATTAGCCGGTCCATAGCCCATGGTATGCATCACCAGCAATTTGGTGCCGATGTCGATGGCAAATACCAAGGCCGCCAGCCAGAGCCAAAAAAGCCCTGACTGACGAATTCGCGTCCAAACAGCCATGATTAAGCGAACTGACGCTGTTCACCAGCGCCTTCAATGTTGCTAACACAGCGGCCACATACGGCCTCATGACCTGCGATGGTGCCCACATCGGCCACATGGTGCCAACAGCGCTCACACTTCGCCGCAGTTGACGCTGCCACTTGAAGCCACAAACCATCAATCTCAGTGGCTTGCGCACCTTCTGGCTGTGCATCCACCAAAGTTACATTGGCTTTTGAGGTGATCAGTACAAAACGAAGTTCATCGCCTAGCGCTTGTAGCTTGCTCGCAAGATCAGCTGTCGCAAACAAAGTCACTTCCGCTTGTAGACCGCCACCAATCACTTTTTCGTTACGCGCCGCTTCAAGTGCACGGTTCACTTCGCCGCGCACAGCAAGAATATCGGCCCAGTAAGCGTCATTCATCATTGCATCATCAGCAAGACCAAATAGACCTTGGTACCACTCACCGGTAAAGACGAACTCGTCACGCTCACCTGGCATTGCATTCCATACTTCATCTGCAGTGAAAGATAGAATTGGCGCCATCCAGCGAACCATACCTTCAAGGATCATATACATCGCAGTTTGACAGCTGCGGTGCGCAACACTGCCTTTTTTCGCGGTGTATTGACGATCTTTGATGATATCAAGATAGAAAGAGCCCAACTCAACCGAGCAGAACTGCATCAACTTCTGAGTTACACCGTGGAAGTTGTAGCAATCGTAAGCAGCAATCAACTCCTCTTGCAGGCTGTTTGCACGTGCAACGGCCCAGCGATCCAGTGCCACCATCTCATCAGCGCTCACTGCATCAGTGCTTGGCTCAAAGCCATTGATGTTAGCAAGCAAGAAACGCGCGGTGTTACGAATACGACGGTAAGCATCTGCAGAGCGTTTTAGAATCTCATCAGACACTGTCATTTCACCGGTGTAATCGGTTGATGCAACCCACCAGCGAAGAATATCGCCACCAAGCTTGTTCATCACATCTTTCGGCGCAATCACGTTACCCAAAGATTTTGACATCTTGCGGCCGTTACCATCCACGGTGAAGCCATGGGTTAGCACTTGCTTATACGGTGCTGCGCCGCGAATCGCAATTGAGGTTAGCAGTGAAGATTGGAACCAACCACGGTGTTGGTCTGAACCTTCAAGGTAAAGATCTGGCGTATGACCATGGTATTCAGGACGCTGATCCACAACCGCATAGTGTGTAGAGCCTGAGTCAAACCATACATCAAGGGTATCAAGCACTTTGTCGTAGTTTGCCGCATCAGCGCCAAGTAGCGCTTCAGTATCCAAATCCCACCATGCTTGAATGCCTTTGCCTTCCACTTCTTTGGCCACTTTTTCAAAAAGTGCTTCAGTGTCAGGGTGCAGCTCTTGGGTTTCTTTGTGAACAAACAAAGTAATTGGCACACCCCAAGTACGTTGGCGAGAGATACACCAATCAGGGCGGCCATCCACCATAGCTTCAATACGGTTTTGACCCCAATCAGGAATCCACTGAGTCTGTTTGATTTCAGACATCGCCTTGCTGCGAAGACCCGCTTGATCCATAGAGATGAACCATTGTGGTGTCGCACGGAAAATGATTGGTGTCTTGTGACGCCAGCAGTGTGGGTAGCTGTGCTCATAAGCATGATGGTGCAATAGCGCACCACGCTCTTTAAGGACTTCAACCACGCTGTCATTGGCTTTAAATACGTGCTGACCAGCAAATAGCTCAGTATCAGGTAGGTAAACACCGTTACCGCCCACTGGGTTTGCCACTTCAAGATTGTATTGTTGACCCACCGCGAAGTCTTCTTGACCGTGGCCAGGTGCTGTATGCACACAACCAGTACCAGATTCGGTGGTCACGTGATCACCAAGGATAATTGGCACAGAGAAGTCATAGAATGGGTGGTTGAATTGCATCAACTCAAGGTCGGCACCTTTACAGAAGCCCAACTTGTGATATTGGCTAATACCTGCGCGATCCATTGCATCGGCAACCAACTCATCAGCCAAAATCAAACGACAAGGTTGTTCACCTTCCACTTGAACCAAGGCGTAATCAAGGTTTGCTGACAAAGCAACAGCGCGGTTTGCAGGCAGTGTCCAAGGTGTCGTGGTCCAAATCACCACAAATAGCTCACCTTCACCGATATGGCCTTCTGCACAATCAAACTTCGCAGCAACCGCAGCTTCATCAACGGCGCGGAATTTCACATCGATTGATGGTGATTTCTTGTCGTAGTATTCCACTTCGGCTTCAGCCAAAGCTGAACCACAGTCAGTACACCAGTGCACAGGTTTAAAACCTTTGTGCAAATGGCCATTTTTAGTAATGTGGCCAAGCGCACGAATGATGTTGGCTTCTGTGTTGAAGTCCATGGTTAGGTATGGATTATCCCAATCACCCAACACACCAAGACGCTTAAAGCTCTCACGCTGACCGTTCACTTGCGTCGCAGCGTACTCACGGCATTGTTCACGAAACTCAGCAGCCGTCACTTTTTGGCCTGGCTTACCGACTTTCTTCTCAACCATCAGCTCAATCGGTAGCCCATGGCAATCCCAACCGGGAATATAAGGTGCGTCAAAGCCTGCAAGTGTCTTTGACTTGATAATAATGTCTTTCAGAATTTTGTTTACAGAGTGACCAATGTGAATATCGCCATTCGCATATGGAGGACCATCATGCAAAATGAACGATTTCTTACCTTTCTTCGCTGCACGGATCTTGCCGTACAGATCTTTTTCATACCAGCGATTGAGCATTTCAGGCTCACGTTGGGCCAAATTGCCTCGCATCGGAAACTCAGTTTCCGGGAGGTTTAGCGTATCTTTATAGTCACTCATCGATTGTTGATTCCGTTTGCTGGAAGTTCAGACATTATTGTTGTGCAACAGCCAAAGGCGTGCTGCTTGTGCATCCTGTGCAATCTGGGCTTGCAGTGCCTCAAAGGATGCAAATTTTTGTTCACCGCGCAGTTTATGTCGCAGTTGAACTTCAATTTGTTGGCCATATAAATCGGCCTGATAATCAAAAAGATGGACTTCAAGCTGCTGCCTTAGTCCACCCACTGTGGGACGATGCCCGACATTCGCCACACCCTGATAGATCTGGTCAAGGCCATGCACTGTCACCACATATACACCATTCACCGGTGAGACAAAGCGTTTGAGCGGAATATTGGCGGTGGGAAAACCTATGGTTCGTCCCAACTTGCGACCATGGGACACACGTCCACAAATACTATAAGGTCGGCCCAACATCCTTGCTGCGGCGGCTAAATCATCCTGAGCTAGCGCTTGGCGAATCGCGGTACTACTCACGCGACATGGCACTTGCTGCTCGTGGGAATGGCAAAAGGTGTCGGTACTAACCACGGCAAAACCGTGTTCTTCGCCTGCTTGTTGCAGCATGGCGAAATCACCTTGGCGCTGCTGGCCAAAACGAAAATCATCACCGACGACCAAAAACTTAACACCCAATTGCGCAACCAACAAGCGCTCAATAAATTGCTGCGCCGTTAACTGTGCAAAGTGATGGTTGAAATTGACGCACAATACGCGCTCAATCCCGCATTGTGACAGGTGTTGCCATTTATCGCGTAAACGCGTCAAACGTGCCGGTGCACGTTCACGCAAAAAGAATTCATTGGGCTGTGGCTCAAATACCATCACGGTAGCGGGCAATCCCAATTCTTTTGCTTTTTCCACGACTTGCTTGAGCACCGCTTGATGGCCAAGGTGCACACCATCAAAATTACCAATGGTCAGTACACAGCCATGATGCGATGGCAGCAAGTTATGAATTCCGCGAATTAACTCCATAGTCCCACTATCAGGCAACACAAAACTGGCGGATTATATACTAGTCTGCGCAAGGCTTCATCTATCACGCCAATCCTTTCCCACGCGCTTATGCAACCGCAGCTGCACGCAAGTGATAGGGACGCACACCACAAACGATAGCGGTGAGCACATAACTCACGGCGCCAGCGCCAATCAAACCACAGAGCGCAAAAATACGATGGTGTAGCGACCACTCAAGCCACACGCTTTGTGCTGGCGTTAAATGCCACAGTAAAGCCACCATCACCATCACGGCAATCACCAAACGGACAATAAACAGCAGACTACAGCGTGATAGCTTGTATACATTGGCAAGGTGCAAACCGCGATAAAGCAGTGCCATATTCACAAGCGCAGACAACGCGGTCGCCATGGCCAAGCCGACATAACTGAAGTAATAAGCAAATATTGCGTTAAAGACCATATTGGTGACCATCGCGATAATGCCATAGCGCACTGGCGTTTTGGTGTCTTGGCGAGAGTAGTAACCTGGTGCAAGCACCTTGATCAGCATAAAATTAAGCAAACCTGAGGCATAGGCCAGTAATGACAAGGACGCTTGGTTGACCATCTCGACGGTAAATTCACCGCGCATAAACAGCACCATCAACATCGGCTTAGCCAAACACATCAAACCAAGCATCGCTGGCATGCCAAGCAGCAGCACCATACGCACGCCCCAATCCATGGTGCGCTGAAACTCATCGGCAGATTTAGTGGCATGGTTGCGCGATAGCGCTGGCAAAATCACCGTGGCAATGGCAATACCAAACATACCGAGGGGAAATTCAAGCAAGCGATCGGAATAATATAGATAGCTGATGGAGCCGGTTTGTAGAAAACTGGCAATAAAGGTATCGAGCAATAGGTTGATCTGACTGACCGAAACACCAAATAGCGCTGGAATCATTAAGGTGCGAATACGTACGACACCTGGATCGCGCCAGCCCCACTGCGGTTTAACCAGCACCCCTGCACGATACAAAAAGGGCAGCTGAAAAAGAAACTGCACCAAGCCACCTAAAAACACCCCAATAGCAAGACCGATTTCTGGCTGCGCAAAATGCGGCGCGATAAATAGCGCAGCAATGATCAGCATCACATTAAGAAATACAGGGGTAAAAGAGGAGACGGCAAACTTACCCAAAGTGTTGAGCACCGCGCCAGAAAGCGCCACTAGGGTGATAAACCAGAGATATGGAAAGGTGATTTTGAGCATAAAGGAAGCCAGCTCAAATTTATCTGCGCCCGGGCCATCATTGAGCCAGTCAACAAACCAACCAGTACCAAATAGCGCAGCCAAAATAGGCGAGCCAATCACACCAACCAAGGTCACGACAGAGACTATCACCCCAAGCGTACCTGATACGCGGGCAATCAGTTGGCGGGTTTTATCCAGATCGCCTGTGGCATGATATTCAGTGAGTACGGGCACAAAAGCTTGAGAAAATGCGCCTTCAGCAAACAAACGACGAAGGAAATTGGGGATTTTATTGGCGAAGAAAAATACGTCTGCAGCCGCACCAGCGCCCATTAGGCTGGCAACAACCATATCGCGCACCAATCCTAGTACGCGAGAAACAAAAGTCATGGCGCTCACCACCAGACCAGAACGTAAAAGTTGTTTACTCACAAAAAACCTCACAAAGAGAGCCAAGAAAGGGCTTACTTCGTCGCTCGAATGCTGTTAGAATTGCTCGCCATATTAACCGCGTTATTTCACAAGTGCTAGCAAACACTAGTGCGGTGGATATTTACACAAACGATTTGACAAATTAGGCGCAACAGGGCATATTCCTCGGCCTTAAATTGTCACCGAACCAAGATTTGGGAGTAAGACCCTTGGCAAATATCAAATCTGCTAAGAAGCGTGCCATCCAATCTGAAAAACGCCGTCAGCACAATGCTGGTCGTCGTTCTATGATGCGCACCTACATCAAGAAAACTATCGCTGCAATCGCGACTGGTAACAAAGAAACTGCAACTGCAGCTTTCGCTGAAATGCAACCAGTTCTAGACCGTATGGCTGCTAAAGGCCTTGTTCACAAGAACAAAGTTGCACGTCACAAGTCTCGCCTAGCGGCTCAAATCAAAGCACTTTAATTAGTCACTTTGATTTCGAAAAAACCGGCCTTTGGCCGGTTTTTTGTTATCTAAAATTTGAGATCAGCAAGATAAAGCTATTCTGCCAAAGATGTGTCGTCAGCATCTAAGGCGCAAAAATGCTGATGCAACACGCCCATCACCGACATCGCCACCTCACTATTCAATCGATAATAAACCTGCAACCCAACTTTGCGCGTTTGCACCAAACCATCACGACGCAACCATGCCAAATGCTGAGAGAGCGCCGACTGGCTCATCCCCAGCGCCTCAACCAAGGTATTCACCGTCGCTTCCTGATGCTGATGCAAATAGCACAAAATAAATAAACGACGCTCATTGGCCATCGCTTTGAGCAGCGTGACGGCGGCAGGTGCGCGCGCGGCCATTTTTTCTAAATCAAAACTCACAACCACTCCTTTGGGCCGACTCGGCTGATTAGGCAAACAGATCCGATAGATCGGATTCACAAATCCGCTTCACAATAGGATGCTGAATCATACGCTCAGCAAAAATCACATAATACTCATCGCTGATATCATGAACCTGAGCAATCTCTTTGAGATGATCGCTATCCACCAGCTCATGACGATAAATCGTCGGAGCAACGAATACCGCTTGATGATATTCAGCAAATGCCTTCATCAGCGCGGCATCATCAAACTCTCCCACAATGCAGGGCTGCAGACCTTGATGATCAAACCACTGGGTTAATTTTCGCCCCATCGCGGTGCGTCGCCCCGGCACCAACAGCTTGTACTCTTCAATACAGGCGGGAAATGGTGTTTCAAAAGAAGCGGCGCCAAAAAAGCTCATGGCACACTCACCAATTTTCTTACTATAAAGACCTGGGCTTTGACTTGAGTCCACCGGACAATCAGAGAGAATCATATCCAACTTGTGTTGTGATAACTGCTCTAACAGCAACTCATGGGTGGATTCAAAACAGCGTAAATGCAGGTTTTCCGTTTGCGCGCCAGCGCGCAACAAAATTTTACTGACCAAGCGTTTGGATAACGCATCAGCAACGCCAACATCAAGCAGCAAATTGGCCTGCTGGCGATAATTGACGATATCCAGCATCTCATAGCTTAAATCAAACATCTTATCGGCATATTGGAACACCAATTGGCCCAATTCGGTGGGGACCAAATTACGCCCATCTCGCTTGGTGAGCTTACCATCCAAACGCATCTCAAGCGCTTTGATCTGCCCTGTGACCGTCTGTGGGGTTAAAAACAAAGCTTCTGCGGCTTTGCTCACCGAGCCTTGCTTGCACACCATCCAAAAGTAATAGAGGTGGTTATAGTTTAAATGGGACATACTGGATTCCAATCAAAAAGCCGCAATTCATAAGTTTGATGAACTGCGGCTTTAATTCTAAATGATAGAGATATCACTGAAAGCTTTTTATGACTTTAAACATTGAATCTCTCTAAGCGGCGCTACTGTTTTGCCTTAGCATTTGGCAAGGTCTTAGAAAGCAGCATATAACCCAGTAACGCCGAACAGGTTGAGCCCAGCAAAATCCCTAAGCGAGAGAAAGTGCCAAAGATTTCATCTTGGGTAGCAAAGGCCAGCGATGAAATAAACATCGACATGGTAAAGCCAATACCACAGAGCACAGACACCGCAAAGATATGCTTAAAGTTAATCCCCTCAGGTAACTTCGCCACCCCCATTTTCACGGCCATCCAGCTAAAACTAAAGATACCCAGCGGCTTACCAATCAATAGGCCCAGCGCAATCCCCAGTGGCAACATTGAGCCTAAATCACCAAAGGAAACGCCTTCCAGTGATACGCCAGCATTGGCAAAGGCAAAGATTGGCAAAATCATAAAGGAGCACCATGGGTGAAGCTTGTGCTCCATGGTTTTCAGCGGTGACTTATCTTGCTTATTTTGACCATACAATGGAATAGCAAAGCCCAATACCACACCTGCTAGTGTTGCGTGTACCCCTGACTTCAGCACGCTCACCCACAAAATAATACCGACCACCACATACCAACTGATCTTGGTCACATGGCGTACATTCATGACACACAGCGTTAAGGTTGCCAGTGCGGCAATCACCAGCGCAGTGATCGAGAGATCGCTGCTATAAAACAGCGCAATAATCACAATGACACCGAGATCATCAATGATCGCCAGCGCCAACAAAAAGACCTTGAGGCTCAATGGCACACGGTTGCCCAATAGCGCCATAATACCTAAGGCAAAAGCGATATCAGTCGCCGCAGGAATTGCCCAGCCTTGGCGGGCAATTTCATCGCCGCCGTTAAATAAAATATAAACAAGCGCAGGGGCTAGCATTCCGCCGACAGCTGCAATGGCAGGGAAAATCGCCTGTTCTTTTGAGGCCAGCGCACCTTCCATCAGCTCACGCTTGACTTCAAGGCCAATCAACAAAAAGAAGACCGCCATCAAACCATCGTTAATCCAAAGGATTAAGGGTTTATCGATCACCACAGATGACACGCCGACGGTGACTGGGGTCATCAAAAAGGCATCATACAGCCCTTGTAGCGGGCTATTGGCAAGCAACATGGCCAAAATGGATGCAACAATCAGGATAATGCCGCCCGCTGATTCTAATTTTAAAAACTGACGAAGTGCGTCATTCATAGGTCTACTGCCTTTTACGGATTCAATTTCATCTTTTGACACTATAGTCTGCAATCCAACTCACAAAAAATCGGTTGTTTAGAGCTAATACATCGAAAAAAACGAAAGGTTTAAGGTGATAGATTGAAGATTTGCGATGAGTTATCAGAATGCAATCATAGTGTTACGAAAATTTGAACCCGCTTGCACTTCATGTCATCAGACGACATTCAATACAACACCCCATACCAAATAAACACGGCATCCACGCCTTCAACGCGATGATGGACGCTAGCGTAAAAACCACACAATTGCACAAAATGTGCACAAATCTTGTCGTAAAACAAAATAACTGCAGGGAAATTCGTTTTTTTTTCCATTTATGACAGCACTGTAATATTACTGAAATATACCCTCTCTACTATCGCGCCAGATTCATCAATACGACATCTAAACGACACTTTCCTGTCACGGAGAAATGATTATGAATACCCAAGCTTCCACTACTGCTGTATCTCAGCTCAGCGCGATGCGATGGGTGCGCTGGTTTAACCTAGCGTTCATGCTGTATCTACTACTCGTTGCCGTATCGCTTATTGGCGGTGGTTTTAAAATGGCTGTGGGTGAGCAAGCAAAAACTTTGTTTGAATTTGCATCACACCCAGTTGCAGGCCTCATGATTGGTCTGGTTGCCACTGCTTTGATTCAGTCTTCTAGTACTGTCACATCAATCATCGTTGGCTTGGTTGCCGGTGGTTTGCCTGTTGCAACCGCAATTCCAATGGTGATGGGTGCCAACATTGGTACGACAGTCACCAATACCTTGGTGAGCCTTGGTCACGCACGCTGTAAAGACGAATTCCGTCGTGCATTTGCTTGTGCCACCATTCACGATTTCTTTAACTTACTAGCGGTTGCGATTTTCCTACCGTTGGAAATGATGTTTGGCATTCTGGACAAACTTTCAAGCTGGTTGGTCTCACCATTGATGAGTACTGGCGACATGAGCATGAAAGGGATGGACTTTATGAAGCCAATTATTGGTCCAGCCATCAATCTATTTGAAGCACCATTTAAGATGCTACCGGCACCTTTTGATGGTGTTGCAATCATCGTCTTTGGTATTGCGTTGATCTTCTTTGCCATCACCATGATGGGTAAATTGATGCGCAGCCTAATGGTTGGTCGCGCTCGTGAAATGCTGCAACACGCCATTGGTCGTGGTCCAATTCACGGCATTTTGTCTGGTACTGCAGTCACTGTTCTGGTCCAGTCATCATCGACGACCACCAGCTTGATGGTGCCACTGGTTGGAACCAACGTACTGCAAGTCCGTGATGTTTACCCATTTACCTTGGGCGCAAACATCGGTACCTGTATTACCGCGCTGCTAGCAGCGACTGCGGTTACCGGTGACAACGCTATCTTGGCTCTGCAAATTGCCTTGGTACACCTGTGCTTTAACATCCTTGCGACGCTGCTAATTTTCGGCACGCCGTTCCTACGTGAACTGCCTGTGAAAGCAGCGATTAAGTTGGGTGAAATGGCCAGTGAGAGCAAATTGACCGTCGCCGGTTACCTCAGCTTGGTGTTTATGATTCTGCCAGGTTCGATTCTATTCGCGACCACCTAATCAAACCTTGTTAATGATTCAAAAGCCTCGCACCGCGAGGCTTTTTTCGTTATAGCTCGTCTTATTCACCGCTTGTATGCCCCACTGTCAGACAATAAAAAAGCCACCGCAGAGGTGGCTTTCTATCCAATGACGACCTATATCATCAATCAACGAGACATCTTAGATCGCAATCGGCGCTTTAATCCCATCATGCGGCTCGTAGCCTTCAATCACAAAATCTTCCAAGGTGTAATCAAAGATAGAATCTGGCTTGCGCGCAATGGTCAAGGTAGGCAATGCACGCGGCTCGCGTTTGAGCTGCTCAAATACAATCTCATCGGTAAGATGATTGTGATAAAGATGCACATCACCAAAGGTATGCACAAAATCACCCACTTCTAGACCGCACTGCTGCGCAATCATATGGGTAAAGAGCGCGTAGCTGGCGATATTAAATGGCACCCCTAAGAAATAATCTGCGCTGCGCTGGTAAAGCTGACAGGAAAGCTTGCCATCGGCAACATAGAACTGGAACAAGCAGTGGCAAGGCGCCAATGCCATTTTACCTTGCTCAACATTAGCCTGCGGAGAAATGCTTTCGTTTGGCAGATCTGCCGGGTTCCAAGCGCTAATAATATGACGACGTGAGTTTGGTTTGGTTTTGATCTGCTCGATCAGCTCACTGATTTGATCAACAGTTGAGCCATCAGGACAGGCCCAAGAGCGCCACTGCGCACCATATACCGGTCCTAAATCGCCCGCTTCAGTTGCCCACTCATCCCAAATAGAGACACGGTTATCCTGCAGATACTTGATATTGGTATCGCCGTTTAAAAACCACAATAGCTCATGAATAATCGCACGCGTATAAAGCTTCTTGGTGGTCAGCAATGGAAAGCCTTTGCTGAGGTCAAAACGAAGCTGTCGACCAAAAACGGAACGTGTGCCCACACCCGTGCGATCGCCACGATCGGTACCGTTATCGACAATATCTTGCATCAAGTCTAAATACTGCTGCATGCTCAATGAGCCTCTTTTTGTAAAAAATAAGGCGCTATTTTAACGATAGCGCCTCGAGGTTCAAATCCAGTTTTCATATTCGTGTGCTAAAACACGATTACATGACCGAATGAATTAAGCCGTTTTTGGCTGGCGATGCGCCCAGCACATCAAACCAATACCACCCAGAATCATTGGAATGGTTAGGATTTGCCCCATACTGATAAAGCCGCCATAGAGCCCCAATTGGGCATCGGGCTGACGCACATACTCGACGATAAAGCGGAATGCGCCATAGCCAATCAAGAACAAACCAGAAACCGCGCCGGTTGGACGTGGCTTACGAATATAGAGATTCAAAATGATAAAGAGCGCGACACCTTCAAGCGCGAACTCATAAAGCTGCGACGGATGGCGCGGGAATGGCCCACCTGATGGGAAAATCATCGCCCAAGGCACATCAGTGACACGGCCCCAAAGCTCGCCATTAATAAAGTTACCGATGCGCCCCATGCCAAGGCCAAATGGCACCAGCGGCGCAACATAATCGGCAATAGCAAAGAATTTACGATGGTTTTTCCAGCCATACCATAGCATTGCGGTGATCACACCGAGCAGACCACCATGGAAGGACATGCCACCATCGGTGACGCGGAATAGATAAATGGGATCGGCAAGGAATGCGCCAAAGTTATAAAACAGCACATAGCCCAAACGGCCGCCGACAATCACGCCAACAAAGCCTGCAAAGAGTAGATCACCCACTTCATCACGCGTCCAGCCTGAGTTCGGCTTATCCGCTCGACGACAGGCAAGCCAGTAAGCAAAGGCAAAACCGATAAGATACATCACACCATACCAGTGAATTTTTAGCGGGCCGATGGCCACCATCACGGGATCAATATTGGGAAAGGTTAAATAGCCTTGCGACATGCTGTTGCTCTCTTGTTGATATCCATACGCGCATTAGAGCGTGAATTTGGCCGAAGGTTCGAGATTAATGAGGGGGATCACAAAAGTCAAAGCACAACTACTTACCGGCGCGAATAAACCCACCGAGATCGCGCTGTTCAAGTAACGCACTTAAATGCAAATGAATTTTCTGACTGGCATAGCATTGCAGCACTTCGCTGGCAGCCGCCTCAAGCTCCGCCAAACTAAATTGACGTAGCAGGTATTTAATACGCGCCACATTGCGTGGGTTCATACTCAGGCTGCGATACCCCATACCAGTGAGTAGCAAGGCACCTAGCGGATCGCCCGCCAACTCACCACAAACCGAAACGGGTAGCTGCTGGATGTTGGCAAAATCGATAATCTGCTTGAGCGCCTGTAGTACCGCAGGATGCAACGGATCGTACAAACTGGCCACCCGTGCATTATTGCGATCCACCGCCAGCAAATATTGGGTTAAATCGTTGCTGCCCACAGACATAAAATCGATGCGCGGCAGCAAAGGCGTCAACAGATAAAGCATTGATGGCACTTCAAGCATCACCCCAAGCTTAGGACGCTGTAAAGTGTGACCATGTATTGCTGCCTCTTGCGCGATCTCTTTCACCGCACGCTCAAAAAGATTGATTGCCTCATCAAGCTCAGCAATCCCTGAAACCATGGGGAAAAGAACCGCTAGATTTTCATGGTCTAAACTGGCGCGCAGCATGGCGCGTAATTGAATCAAGAAGATATCGGGATGATCCAGCGTAAAGCGAATTCCACGCCAACCTAAAAATGGGTTGTCTTCTTCAACGCTCAAATAGGGCAGACATTTATCACCACCGACATCCAACGTGCGCATCACCACAGGCAATGGATGATAGGTTTGCAACATTTCACGATATTGCTTGGTCTGCTCCTCCTCGGAAGGAAAGCTTGATTGCAGCAAAAACGGCACTTCGGTGCGATATAAACCCACACCATCAATACCCTGATTGGCACCAATATCACTGCTTAATCCCGCATTCAAATGAATACCAATGGTGGTACCACAGGCCGTAGTGGCTGCTAACTGCCGATCTTGCTCCACCAGCTCAGTGAGCGCCTGCTCCTCTTTGAGCAGTTGCAAATATTCAGCAGCGATATGCACATTGGGGTCGATAAAGACATCACCACGATAGCCATCGACAATGACCCGTCGATTGGCCACCCCTTCACCAGTAAAATCGACTCCCATAATCGCAGGGATCCCTAAACTGCGCGCCAAAATTGCAGCATGCGAGTTCACCGCCCCCTCTTGTGAAACCACCGCTGCTAATTGTTCACGTGGAATTGTCGCCAGCATGGATGCCGTCAACTCACGCGCAAAAAGCACCGTTGGCTCTGCAAATTGAGTTTGCGGCATATCTTGGCGAGAGAGGAAATAGAGTAAGCGCTGGCCCAGCTCGCGCATATCACCGGCGCGCTCTCTAAGATAAGGATCAGCCATCGCAGAAAAACGGCTAAAGTAGCGCTCCACCACTTGGCGCACGGCCCACTCAGCACTATCGCCATCTTCCACACAGGCACTGAGATCATTGCGCAGCATGGGATCATGCAAAAGGTGACTAAAGAGATCAAAAATCGCCAAGGAGTCTTTTTGCAAATCGCCATCAAAGCGCTTACGCAATCGGCGAAACTCTTGATCCGCCGCATCCAGCGCAAAACTTAAACGTTCACGCTCTAAGTCAGGACTCAACGCCGAACTTGGATGTACCTGCTCTAAGCGAGGCTGAGAATCGTCCCACCAGCCCTTAGCCACTGCGACACCAGAAGATGCAGCGCTACCTGTATAGTGAATTCCCACACCCACACTGCTCGGCTGCCACTTACCTTGCGATTTAGCATGCGAAATAACTACCGCGAGCTGGGCGGCAAGGGTGACCAAAAATGATTCTTCACTTTCATCAAATAATCGCTGCTGGCGCTGCTGCACCACTAATACGCCAAGAATGGCTTTGCGATAGATAATTGGCGTGGCTAGAAAGGCGCGAAATGCTTCTTCACCAATACCGGGGAGATGTTTGAAATTGGGATGCTCGCAGGCATCAGCGAGGTTAATGGGTTCGGCATGTTTGGCTACCCAGCCAACCAAGCCTTCCCCCATTTTCAGTTGGATTAAACGATCCGTGCTTAACCCTTTTGAAGCCATGAGTCGAAATTGAGATTGCCGATGATCGGCAATGTAGATGGAGCAACAATCTGTTTGCATTGCATCACAGGTTTGCTGCACCAATAAATTGAGGGCATCGTCAAGCTGCTCGGCACTTGCCACTTGCTCTACGATATGCCTCAATTTCGTCAACATCTATTTTGCACTCCGGCGCCCCTTGCGCCTTGGCTGTTTTTCACGAAAGGGCATTGCCACAGCGGCAAATTCCTTCATCGCTCGGCGATAAACATCGCGCTTAAAAGACACCACTTGGCGAACTGGGTACCAATAACTGACCCATCGCCATCCATCGAACTCAGGTGTTCGACTGCGCTGCATATTGACCTTGCTTTCATCGCATTCCAAGCGTAGCAAAAACCACTTCTGTTTTTGCCCGATACAGACCGGCTTTGAATCCCAACGAACCAGACGCTTAGGTAATTTGTAACGCAACCAATGGCGACTAGTCGCCAATAACGTTACATCTTTTTTGGTTAACCCAACCTCTTCATACAATTCGCGATACATCGCCTGTTCAGCAGTTTCGCCCTCATCAATCCCACCTTGTGGAAATTGCCAAGAGTGCTGACCATATCGTCTTGCCCAGAATACCTGACCGCGATCATTGCAGATCACTATCCCGACATTGGGACGGTAACCATCGCCATCAATCACTGGACGACCCCAAACTAATCTTTCATAACGGTGATTTTTCCACA
Source organism: Vibrio stylophorae (assembly GCF_921293875.1). Taxonomy (NCBI): domain Bacteria; kingdom Pseudomonadati; phylum Pseudomonadota; class Gammaproteobacteria; order Vibrionales; family Vibrionaceae; genus Vibrio; species Vibrio stylophorae. Next base: position 549,278 of record NZ_CAKLDI010000001.1, on the reverse strand, counting down.
GCCACTGCACAAGGTAAAGCGATAGCATTCAATGCCGTCTGCTCTGGCTCACAATTGTGACGAAAGCGCCTTTTGATCAGGGCTTCAGAGCGAAGTGAGAATGAAATGCGACTTAGCGCACATTTATTCACGATTTCTGTGGATATCTATGTTCAAAACCCCTTTTTTAGACTGGGTTAGCTAAAAAAACGATCACAAAACAATCAACGGAAAGATCATCAAAAGCCATTCAAACCCATGTAAAACATAGCCTTGCATAATAAAATACAGAAACTATCTAGGCTCAAAGATGCATAAATAACGAACAAGGAACAGATCGAACAAAGATCGAACAATTACGGAATTATCCACACCCGCACTCAAAAAATGCCGAAAAATAAGACAACACAGAGAATGAAGGGCAAAATATGACTGTATATACAACCATGTGTCACTTAATTTTGAACTTATCCTCAATCCCTGTGGATATCTTTGTGTGAGAACGCCGGACAACCGTTGAAAGATCGTTTTTTGTGCATCGCAAAATATTGAACAATCTTTCTCAAAGCCAATAAAAATGCGGTTTCGCTAATTGAGGAGAACAAACCTTATCCACCACGCAATGATCTTGGTGTTTTTTTAATCGATCCAAAAATGGATCATCCTAGCGACAAAGCATGATAAAATTTCGCAATGAATCCACACCCTTCGCCACCTCAAAGTGAAGATCAACTGCTTGCTCGTGCAGCGGATCTCTGCGGCCAAAATTTCGCACAATTGGCGCACATTGCCGGTATTTCTGTGCCCGCAGATCTTCGCCGAGACAAAGGCTGGGTGGGTCAATTACTCGAATGGCATTTAGGTGCCAGTGCCGGAAGCCGCCCAGAGCCTGACTTTCCGCATTTAGGGATTGAGCTAAAAACCCTACCTATGGGTTACCAAGGGCAACCACTGGAAACCACCTTTGTCTGTGTCGCGCCACTCACAGGGATCACCAACGTCACCTGGCAGCAATGCCATTTACGCCATAAATTAGCGCGCGTTTTGTGGCTTCCCATTGAAGGCGAGCGAGACATTCCGCTGGCCCAGCGCCGCGTTGGCCCTGCGATTTTATGGTCTCCGAACGCGCAAGAAGAAGCGCAGCTCAAAGCCGATTGGGAAGAGCTCATGGAGTCCATCGCTCTGGGTGAAAGTCAGCACATTAGTGCCAGCCGCGGTGAAGTGCTCCAGCTTCGCCCCAAAGCCGCCCATGGCCAAGTCAAAACCCGAGCCTTTGATAGCGAAGGCAATGCCATTCAAGCTCAGCCCAAGGGCTTCTATCTCAAAAAATCCTTTACTGGTGCGATCATTGCGCGCCATTTCTCAGTTGATCAATCTAACTAGAGAATTGCTCGCGGCAAAAATCGCTTCCCTGCTATATTTACAACCCATTGATTTCAATTACGGATATACACCATGGAATGGTTCGCCGATCCCAACGCTTGGGTCGCTCTTTTTACCCTGACGGCGCTAGAGATAGTTTTAGGCATCGATAACATTATCTTTATTAGTATTTTGGTGGGCCGACTACCAGAGCACCAACGTCAGCGCGGCCGAGTATTAGGCTTAGCTCTGGCGATGATCACTCGCATTTTACTGCTGCTTTCACTGAGCTGGATGATGCGTCTGACCGAACCGCTTTTTAGCCTCTGGCAGTGGGATTTCTCGGGACGGGATCTGATATTAATCTTTGGCGGCCTCTTTTTACTGGGGAAAAGTACCCACGAAATTCACGCCAGTCTTGAGGGCAGTGAAGAATCACATCAGCAATCTACGGTCAGCGCCAGCTTTATGAGTATTCTGATCCAAATCGCAATTATCGATATCGTTTTCTCTCTCGACTCGGTGATTACCGCCGTGGGCCTTGCGGATCACATTAGTGTGATGGTGATTGCGATTTTAATCTCGGTGGGCATTATGATGATTGCCGCCAAACCCATTGGTGACTTTGTGGATCGCCACCCCACCATTAAAATTTTGGCTTTAAGCTTTTTGATTTTGGTCGGCATGACCTTGATGGGTGAAGGTTTTGGCCTGCATATTCCAAAGGGATATGTGTACTTTGCCATGGCATTTTCTTTGGCTGTGGAGTTTGTCAATTTGCGTATTCGCAGCAAGCGCCTATCGAAGAAACAAGCCCAGGAGCAAACCATTTTGCTGCATAAAAAACTGCCTTAGGAGAAGTGATGAAATACAACACCATTGCGCATAGCGATTTAAAAGTAAGCCAAATCTGTTTGGGTACCATGACCTTTGGTGCGCAAAATAGTGAGTCACAGGCGCACCAGCAGCTTGATTATGCGCTGGCGCATGGTGTGAATTTTATCGATACGGCAGAGATGTATCCGGTCCCACCCGAAGCGAAAAACCAAGGCGATACCGAGCGCTTTATCGGCTCTTGGATCGCCAAACGTCGCGATCGCAGCGATTTTATTCTCGCCAGTAAAGTCGCCGGGCCGCGCAATATGCCGCATATTCGCGAAGGCAGCGGCTATAGCAAAACGAGTATTCGCCAAGCGCTGCTTGATTCGCTATCGCGCCTGAACACCGATTATCTCGACCTCTATCAGCTCCATTGGCCTGAGCGTATCACCAACTGTTTTGGCCAGCTCAACTACGCTCAGAATCAAGCTAATTACGATAAACAAGCGCAAATCAATTGTATTGGCGAAACCCTAGAGGCGTTGAGTCAGCTCAAGCAAGAAGGACTCGTTCGCCATATTGGGCTTTCTAATGAAACCCCTTGGGGTGTGATGCGCTTTTTGCAGCTCAGCGAGCTGCAATCCATGGCGCGGATGATCACCATTCAAAACCCCTATAACTTGCTTAATCGCAGTTTTGAAGTGGGACTGAGTGAAATCTGTGATTATGAAGGCATCGGTTTACTGGCCTACTCACCGCTGGCATTTGGCGTGCTCAGTGGCAAATATCTCAATGGACAAAAACCAGAAGGCGCAAGGCTTAGTCTCTTTGCGCGCTTTCAGCGCTATAACAATCCACAAGCACTGGCGGCCACACAGGCTTATGTCACGCTGGCTCAGCAGCATGACTTGGATCCGGCGCAAATGGCGCTGGCATTTGTTAATAGCCGCTCCTTTGTCGCCAGCAATATTATTGGCGCGACGACACTTGAGCAGCTCAAAGACAATATCAACAGCGTTGAGCTCTCACTCTCTGCTGAAGTGCTTGATGGCATAGAGGCGATCGCCAAGCAATATAGCAACCCTGCGCCTTAATCTGCTTTCGAACCTCTCGGCTTTCCAACAATGCCAAAAAGAGCGACCTATCGTCGCTCTTTTTAATCTTCACTATCGCAATAGTATCACCATGACTAAGCTGGTTTTTTCGCCCGTGGTGAGGGCACCAAATCATGCTTATTCAACAAGCGGTACATAGTGGCACGCGAAACGCCTAACTCTTTCGCCGCCGCCGTCACTTGCCCATTGTGCATCTCCAGCACTGAAACCAGAGCATCACGCTCCGAGTCTTCACGGGCTTTTCGCAAGCTATGGCGCAAATCATTGTTGTGCGGAATATCAAGGTGCTCCGCTTCAATCAAATGATGATCCGCCAGTAACACCGCACGTTTGACGATATTAATCAGCTCACGCACATTGCCCGGCCAACTATAGCTTTGCAAAATTTGCTTAGCCGAATCCGACACACTACGCGCTTGGCTGGCATATTCGCGCGCAAATTTTTGCACAAAGTGCTCCGCCAGCAAGCAAATATCCATGCTGCGCTCACGCAGTGGTGGTACTTGAATCCGCAGTACATTCAAGCGATAAAAAAGATCCTCTCGAAAACGCCCTTCACTCACCGCTTTTTCCAGATCCATATGCGTCGCCGCAATCACCCGCACATCTTTGTGATGACCCAATTGGCTGTTTTGCTGACCATTTTCCTGTAGAAAATGGAGCAATTCCGCCTGCATTTCAGTGGAAAGATCGCCCACCTCATCAATATATAAGGTGCCATGATTGGCCTCAGAAAAGGCCACAGTCGCCAGCTCTTCCATGGAGATATCACTGGCCACAGATTGCTCTGCAATCTGTCTGCCTACCGCAACAAAAGGACCTTTACCGCGCGGCGAAGCGTTATGCAGCGCCTTGGCCACCAGCTCTTTGCCGGTACCGTTCTCACCCGTCACTAGAACCGCAACATCAGTGGGGGCAACGCGGCGCAGCTGCTCGCGTAATTTACGCATCGCCGAAGAATCACCGAGCAGACCCATATCATGGTGATCACTTAAATGCGGCCACATATGGCATTCCAGCTGCAACATACCAAGCTGATGACCCAGAGCAGCAAGCAGCTGATTATCAGGAACTGGCGCGGTAAAATAGTCCAAACAGAAATTAACGATAAACTGGCAAATCACTTCGCTACTGAGCTGATCATCGCGGACCAAGGCCATCCAGCGGACTTGTTTATTTTTATTCGCAAGACTTGCCACGCCCTGCAAACTAAAATCATCATGGCTGAGATCGGCAATGCCGATACAAGGGCCAATCTCTTGAAAGAGCGCCTGTGCTGCGCGCAAATCTAAACAACGATGACAGCGCCAGCCGGCCCGCTCAAGCAGTTGCAACCAGCTGTCATTCCCACCACCGACAATGACCAAAGTGCCTGGTTTGGTTACTTTTCTATTGCGAAATGGCATGGCTTTACCCCTTCCCTTTGCGGCCACCTGTGATGGCGCGCCACTGTTGATTGCATTCATGTTGAAAGCATAGTCAAAAATGTGAGACACAAACCAAAAGATTGTGGCATCAATTTTGTCGGCACTTAGGCATCGCGCCTTGGATGGCCGCCGATTTTTCCTTTTTTGAAAAAAGAATCGGCTTATCACTTCAATGCGCACCGCTCGGCAAATTCGGCCCATAAAAAAACCGAGGCCAAAGCCTCGGTTTTTCATCTATTCAATACAATGATTATGCTTGTGGGCGCATTGCAGGGAATAGGATCACGTCACGGATGGTGTGCGTGTCGGTAAATAGCATCGCCAAACGGTCGATACCAATGCCTTGACCAGCTGTTGGCGGCAAACCGTGCTCTAGTGCAGTGATGTAGTCTGCATCGTAGAACATGGCTTCATCATCACCAGACTCTTTAGCTTCAACCTGCGCTTTAAAGCGTGCATCTTGGTCTTCTGCATCGTTCAACTCTGAGAAGCCATTTGCCACTTCACGACCACCGATGAAAAATTCAAAACGGTCTGTGATAAATGGGAAGTCATCATTACGACGTGCCAGCGGAGAGATGTCTGCTGGGTAGCCAGTGATAAAGGTTGGCTGAATCAGTTTAGGCTCTGCGGTTTCACCAAAGATCTCTTCAAGAAGCTGACCACAAGTCCAGAAATCTTCCACTTCAACGTGAACAGATTTCGCAATCGCCACCATATGGTCACGATCTTGTACTTTGTCATAATCCAAAGCTTGAATCTCTGCGTGATCAGGGTTGTATTGCTTGATCGCATCCAACATGCTCATACGCGCATATTTACCACCAAACTCAACCATTTGATCGCCATAAGGCATTGCCGTTGCACCCAAGACTTCAACAGCCACAGAGCTCAGCATCTCTTCAGTGAGATCCATTAGATCTTGGTAGTCTGCGTACGCCATATAGAATTCCATCATGGTGAATTCAGGGTTATGACGTGGTGATAGACCTTCGTTACGGAAGTTACGGTTGATTTCGAATACACGCTCAAAACCACCCACAACCAAACGCTTCAAGTAAAGCTCAGGTGCGATACGAAGATACATATCGATATCTAGCGCATTGTGATGGGTCACAAATGGACGTGCAGACGCGCCGCCAGGGATCACGTGCATCATTGGTGTTTCCACTTCCATAAAGCGTTTTGACACCATGAAGTTACGGATCGCAGTCACCAACTTAGAGCGAATTTCAAAGGCGCGACGAGAATCTTCATTGACGATCAGATCAACGTAACGTTGACGATAACGCATCTCTTGGTCAGTCAGACCGTGGAACTTCTCTGGCAATGGACGCAGTGCTTTGGTCAATAGTTGGAACTGCTCCATATTGACGTAAAGGTCACCCTTGCCTGATTTGTGCAATGCACCAGTCACACCGATGATGTCACCGATATCTAGACCTTGATATTTGTCTTTTAGCTCGTTTTGAACGGCTTTATCTGCATATGCCTGAATACGGCCAGAGACTTCTTGAATCACCAAGAATGGACCGCGCTTCGCCATTACACGACCAGCCACTGACACAACTTTGTTCAGTGCTTCAAGCTCTTCTTTGGTCTTCTCACCAAACTCGGCCTGCAGATCGCCCGCAAGATGTTGGCGACGGAATTCGTTTGGGTGGCCGTTGGCCTTACAGTTTTGACGAATGTGATCAAGCTTGCCGCGACGTTCGGCAATCAGCTTATTTTCGTCTTGTTGAACTTGCTCAGTCATGATGTTTCCTTATAAGCCAGATTTCAGGCTAGCTTCGATAAATTTGTCGAGATCACCGTCAAGAACCGCTTGCGTATTGCGATTCTCAACGCCAGTGCGTAGATCTTTAATACGTGAATCATCCAGCACATAAGAACGAATTTGACTGCCCCAGCCGATATCTGACTTGGCATCTTCGCTCGCTTGTTTTTCAGCATTTTGTTTTTGTAGCTCAAGCTCAAACAGTTTTGCTTTCAACTGCTTCATCGCTTGGTCTTTGTTCTTATGCTGTGAACGTTCGTTCTGACACTGTACCACGGTATTGGTTGGTACGTGGGTAATACGTACCGCTGATTCCGTGGTGTTCACGTGCTGACCACCCGCACCTGACGCGCGGTATACATCGATACGCAAATCAGCTGGGTTGATATCAATCGCGATATTGTCATCCACTTCAGGATAAACAAACGCAGAGGCAAATGATGTATGACGGCGACCGCCGGAATCAAATGGTGATTTACGAACCAAACGGTGCACGCCCGTTTCAGTACGCAGCCAGCCATAGGCATACTCACCCACCACACGAATGGTTGCAGATTTCAAACCCGCGACATCGCCTTCAGATACTTCAATGACTTCCGCTTTAAAGCCTTTGGCTTCTGCCCAGCGCAAGTACATACGAAGCATCATCGAGGTCCAATCCTGCGCTTCTGTACCGCCAGAGCCAGCTTGTAGGTCAAGGTAGCAATCAGATGCATCATGATCGCCTGCGAACATGCGACGAAACTCAAGTTTCGCCAACTCATCTTCAAGCGATTTAAGCTCAGGGTCAATCTCATCGAAAGTTTCTTGGTCTTGCTCTTCAACAGCAAGCTCAAGTAGGCCTTCCACATCTTCCACACCTTGCTCTAGGGTGTCGATGGTTTTTACCACGGCTTCCAATGCAGAACGTTCGCGGCCCAGTGCTTGTGCACGCTCCGGCTCATTCCATACATCGGGTTGCTCTAATTCTGCGTTGACTTCTTCAAGACGCTCAGCTTTGGCGTCATAGTCAAAGATACCCCCGAAGGACGTTGGTGCGTTCAGCAACATCCTGCAGACGATTTTTAATCGGATTGATTTCGAACATGGGTCAAATGGTTCTTATGAGTTATGGATACAATTTAACCGCGAAATTCTAATCAAAACCGCCTCGAAGTTACAGGGCTTTTTTGTCTCAAATCAGAGCGGGCCTGATGTGAATCAAGCAAAAAAAAGTGATGCGCAGCAAAGCTGCGCAATTTGTTGCAAAAACCGCCAGATTCATGGGCGCTAACTGACGGATTTACAATCGAATTAGGCGAAAGGATCGCGCTCGTAGGTGGGAATCAGGAAATCAGCTTCATCAAAAGCCACCTGCTTTTTCTTTTCACTGAGCGTGATGCCGTAAATTTCACGATGGCAATGATCCATCAGTAAATTCAGCTCGGTCTCGGATAAAATACCCAACTGCTGGGCCAATGTGACTTGCCCTTCAATTTTACCTTTGAGCTGATGCCAGCACGGCTCATGATGATTGGGCTGGCGCTGCTCCATGCGATAAAGCGCCAGAAGATGTTGACTCAATAATTCATGGACCGTCTGCTTTTCATCCATTACAGCACCTCGATATGTTCCACTAAAAGTTGCAGCGATTCATTGCCGCGATAAAGATTAATGTCTAATCGGTACACCAAGCGTACCTGTTTCACTGAAAGATCAGGCCAACGCGCCAAATCCACATTAAAAGCAATCGCATCCACAGGCGCGCCGCCTGCTTTGGGTTCGAGCATCATTTTCAAATGCTTTTGCCCTACCAAGCGCTGCTGAATCAGTTTAAATTCACCATCAAATAATGGCTCAGGGAAACCTTGCCCCCATGGTCCACCTTGGCGCAGCAAATGCGCGGTGGCCAAATTAAATTCATCAGCCTGCAATGCACCATCAGTAACCATCACGCCTTTGAGATGATCTTCACCCAGCTGCTCACTGACGGCTTGATCAAAGGCTTTGCTAAAGGCTTGATATTGTTCCTGTGCAATGGATAAACCCGCAGCCATGGCATGGCCACCAAATTTAACAATCAACCCAGGATGTAGGCGATCAACCTGCTCCAGCGTATCGCGCATATGTAAACCCGCGATAGAGCGTGCGGAGCCTTTGAGTAAGCCATCGCCAGCATCTGCAAAGGCAATCACCGGACGGTGAAATTGCTCTTTAATGCGCGATGCCAGAATGCCAATCACCCCTTGATGCCAGTCACGCTGAAATAGCGTTAGCCCACAGGGCAAGCTCGCTTCATTCAGGGTGAGCTGCTGACACAGCGCCAGTGCCTCTTGCTTCATCCCCGCTTCAATCTCTTTGCGGGTTTGATTCAGTGCATCCAGCTCGCTGGCCATGCGTCTTGCCGCTTCAATATGTGCGGTTAATAGCAGCTCCACACCAAAGGACATATCATCCAAACGCCCTGCGGCATTAATCCGAGGCCCTAGCGCAAAGCCCAAATCACTGGCGACCAAACGCCCCGCCTCGCGATTAGATACCTCAATCAGCGCTTGAATGCCTGGGCGGCATTTACCAGCGCGAATGCGCGCTAAACCTTGGTGCACCAAAATTCGGTTGTTGTCATCTAGCGCTACCACATCAGCCACTGTGCCTAGGGCAACCAAATCCAGTAGCTCAGCCAAATTGGGCTCGCTTATCCCTTGCTGGGCAAACCAGTCGTCTTGGCGCAAATGCGCACGCAATGCCAGCATCACATAAAAAGCGACACCAACACCAGCCAAGGATTTTGAAGGAAATCCGCAATCATTTAGGTTGGGATTTACCATGGCGTCCGCGGCTGGCAGAACATCACCGGGCAAGTGGTGGTCGGTGACCAGCACTTTCATCCCCGCTTGGTGCGCAGCATTCACCCCTGCAATCGAGGACACGCCGTTATCCACGGTCATAATCAAATCAGCGCCGCGCGCTTCAACCTGCGCCACCACCTCAGGACTGAGACCATAGCCATCATCAAAACGATTGGGCACCAAATAATCAACCCGTTTTGCCCCCAACATCCGTAGTGCCAATACGCTAAGCGCTGAGCTCGTTGCGCCATCGGCATCAAAATCACCGACCACCATAATGCGCCACTGTTCTTTCACCGCTTGCGCGAGCAGCGTAATGGCTTGGCTCATACCAACAAAGCTATCAAAACCATGCAACTGCCCTAAGGATCGCGGAAATTGTGCCTCGCTATACACACCACGCGCGGCATAAAGGCGCTGTAAAATCGCAGGCGTTTGATCACTAAATTGGCTGGTATCACCAAGGGGGCGTTGCTGAATGTCGATCATTGATATCTCTTACGGATGGCGGAATGCCCCATTATAGGCAGAGGCGTAAATGAACAAAACCCTGCAAGAGCAGGGTTTTGATATCAATAGGAAAAGCCAATCAGACTTAGCGTGATTGCAATACCTGTAGCATCGCATTGGCAGGGCGATATCCTGGCAGTAGCGTGCCATCATCCAGTAGCACAGCGGGCGTACCGTTGACACCCACTTGCGCGCCAAATTGATAATGTTTGGCAATGATATCAAGGCAGCTCTTACCATCACCGGCAACAGCTTTACCCGCTTTACCATCGGTCATTGCTTGCGCGGGATCCTTGGCACACCAAATATTGCTGAGCAAATGGCCAGTTTGTGAATCTACGCCGTGGCGTGGGTAAGCCAAATAACGCACGGTGATCCCAGCATCAAGATAGTCTTGTAGCTCTTGGTGCAGTTTTTGGCAGTAGCCACAGCTGGTATCCGTAAATACCGTAATGGCGTACTTCTCTTTTGGCGCTTTATAGACAATGGCTGTTGGCAATAGTGCCTCTAGCTGTTTTTTCACCACAGCGGCAGCTACGTCGGTAATGCCTGTTTCACCAATCTTAAACATTTTGCCATGAATAAAATATTGGCCGTCATCAGAGGCATAGAAAATACCTTGATCCGTAGCAACCAATTTCAAACCTGCAACTGGAGAGGCTTGCACAGACTCAACGTTTAAACCGAGCTTGGCAAATTGCGTTTGAATGGCTGCATCATCGGCGTGCGCAGGCAAAACAAAACTCAGGGTTAAGGCGATGCCAGTTAAGGTGCGTCGCAACATAGATACTCTTCCTCATCAACAAAATTGCCTTGCATTGGAGCAGGCAAAATCCAATAAGTTCCTATTGTGCCAGTGATTTAACAAAAAATGACAGCACTTGGTTAAAATTATGCGCGCGGATGATGGGTTTGGTGTAAAGCCTTCAAACGCTCAGTCGCAACATGGGTATAGATTTGCGTCGTCGATAGATCGCTATGCCCCAGCAACATCTGTACCACGCGCAAATCAGCGCCATGATTGAGCAAATGCGTGGCAAACGCATGACGCAGCACGTGCGGTGAAAGTGCTTCAGCATCGATTCCCGCGCGCGTTGCATAGAGTTTAATACGATGCCAAAAGGTTTGCCGCGTCATCATGCGGGCGCGGCGACTTGGGAACACCACATCCGAACTCACTTCACCGAGCAGTTGTGGCCGGCCATGGGTCAAAAACTGCTCAATGGCATCCATCGCAGCATCGCCCATAGGCACCAAACGCTCTTTACCGCCTTTGCCCACCACTCGCACTGCGCCTTGGCGCAAACTCATATTTTCCAGAGTCAAGCTCACCAGCTCAGTCACCCGCAATCCCGTGGCATAGAGTAGCTCTAACATGGCGTAATCGCGCATCTCAATGGGATCATCGAGCTGCGGCGCATCGAGCAAGGCTTCCACTTCCGTTTCACTGAGCGATTTGGGTAAGCGCGCGGGCAATTTAGGGCTGAGCAAAAGGGCGCTAGGGTCATCTTCACGCAATTTTTCGCGAAAGAGATATTGGAATAAGCGACGTAGCGCCGAAGTCATTCGCGCGCGGCTACTTTGCTTATAGTGGCGAGATTCTAGCCACCACTGATAGTTTTGCAGCTGCTCTGCACTCACCCCCCAAAGGCTACCACCCTGCTCGGCCAGCCAATGGGTGAATTTTTCTAGATCGCTGCGATAAGAGGCCAGCGTATTTTCAGCCAAACCGCGCTCAAGCCACATGGCATCTAAAAACTGCTCCAAGCAAGACACTTCTTGCTCTGAAAGCACAGAAAAGGGGGATGGCTGCGACACGTCGAACACTCCAAAATTCAGCATGCTCTAAAGGTACTGTATTTATACCCATGAACTCAATGTAAATTAAACCATCCTTACCACCGGCGCCACGGCATGCATTGACCATTGCGACAAGGCTTCCTGATGCGTACTATCAAAACATCATCCACAATGGAACACCGCTATGAAAGTTGGTCTATTTTATGGCTCCAGTACCTGCTACACCGAAATGTGCGCAGAGAAAATCCGCGATATTCTAGGTGCCGATCTCGTACAACTGCACAATGTCAAAGACACCCCACTGAGTGAAATGCAGCACTATGATTTGCTGATTTTAGGGATCTCAACCTGGGACTTTGGTGAGTTACAAGAAGACTGGGGCGTCGTTTGGTCCGATTTAGCCAGCCTCAACCTTAGTGGCAAAGTGGTGGCTCTTTACGGTCTAGGTGACCAAGAGGGCTATGGGGAATGGTATTTAGATGCCATGGGCATGCTCTACCAAGAGCTAGCGCAAAGTGGCGCGCACTTTGTGGGTCAATGGCCAACGTCCGGCTATCACTTTGACCAATCCAAAGCGGTCGTTGATGGTCAATTTGTGGGCCTCGCGCTTGATGAAGACAGCCAATACGACCTCACCGATGAGCGTCTTGCCACTTGGTGTGAACAGGTCATGATCAGCTTTGCTGATTGGCTTGAACAATCCGCTTAATGCCAACTTATTTTATTGATTGTCAAAGCCACGCACCCGCGTGGCTTTTTTATGGTCTGATGTGCTGCATAAAAACTCATTCAGAGTGTGAATACGCGCATGTTTGCTACCTTTACTTTTATCAATAGGAACCGCACACTGACAGGTAACCGATGTGATCTCGCTCCAATAAAGTGTCAGCGTTATCATCTGGGTTCAATCAAAATGGCTCATCAGAATCATCAATAAGGTGCATCACTTATGAATCAGAACTTTTGTCTCAACGAAGAGCGCTGGCAAGGCCAGGGGTACTTTCCGAGTTGGCAAGCCCTGATGCATCACCTGCCTCAACCGCAACGACAAGATGCCATGCTGCCGATGATCTACCTTGCCGATGAGGGCGAGCAAGATCGCGCCCTCAATCGCCAAGAGCGTGATGCCATTGATTGGTTACTCAACCACGAAGCTCAGCTCTATCGCGCGGTGCTCAGCGAGCTTTGGCTTGAATACCATCAGCTACGTGAATATGCCCTCACCTACCTCAGTGATCAGCAGGTCGCCGAGCAATACCCTGAATATCAAGATCCCAGCCAGCTCTTTCATGACATCGGTATTGAGGCTTTTTATATCCATCCCCTCTCTTTTCAAGGCGTGCCCTATCTTGGCGTACAATGCACCTGTCGATGGGAGCCTGAATTGGGTTTAGGTCTGTGCTGCTATGGCACAGAAGTGCTCAGTGTGGGCCAGAGTTTTGAAGCCTTTGTGCGCTGGCAAGCAGACGATCATCTTAGCCAACAGATGGCTGAGCATTGCGATTAATCGCAGCCGTTCTCAGGTTTATCGATTCCACCAGCAAACACACTGAGATTAAGCCGCGTAACTCTCAGCCAATAAAAAAACCACCCGAAGGTGGTTTTTTATCATGCCATTGAGTGTTTAGGCGCTTGCTGGTGTCAATGGTTCACCAGCGCTTCGCTTTAGCGCGAAGCTCAGCAGCAAAGCCACTGCCGTTGGCAACACCCAAGCCATATAGTAGCTATACAAAGGCATATAGGCTGTTGCGGCGCTAAATATTGGTGCAAGCGTCAGGTTAATCGCTGCATCTTTGGCCATAAAGGTTGAACAGAAGAAGCTCAAGGCATCAAACAGTGCAAAGGCAAAGGCCACACCAATCACCAAGGCATAAGCCAAACGAGGGTTTGGCAACCAGCGACGAACAAAGGTCAAGGCGATCAGCGCAATGGCGACTGGATACATGGCAAATAGCACAGGCAATGACAACGTCATCAACTGAGTCAAACCCACATTGGCAACAATGCCGCAGGCAACCGCGTTAATCACCACCCATTGCTTATAACTAAGCGGGCTAATGGTGCTGAAGTAATCTGAAACCGCACTCACCAAACCAACCACTGTGGTAAAGCAAGCCAAAATCACAATCACTGACAGAATCATCAAACCATAAGAGCCAAATAGCGCTGGCACATAGGCAGTTAGGATATCCGTCCCCTTAGTCAAACCCTGTGCGACGTTACCGCTGGTTGCACCCAGATAAACCAAAGAAAGATAAACAAAGGCCAAACCAGCTGCGGCAATCAAACCCGCAGCAATCAGATAGTGGCAGGTTTTGGTGCTATCGGTGATGCCCTTTTTACGCAGCACATCAACAATCAACATCCCGAACATCAAAGATGCAAAGGCGTCCATGGTTTGATAGCCGTTGACGAAACCATTGGTAAAGGCCTGGTCGACATAGGTACCTTTGGCGGCAAGAATTTCGCCCTGTGGATTCACGATGACCGCAATCGCCAAGGCAGCCAATGCGATAAACAATGCTGGTGTTAAGAACTTACCAATCATGTCAATCATGCTGCCACGTGACCATGCAAACAGCATGGCAAGGCCAAAGAAGATCAAAGAAAATAGAATGATTGACCATGAGCTTGCTTGCAGGCCCGCAGACAAATAAGGCTTCACGCCCATGTCAAAGGCCACCAAACCCGCACGTGGCGCTGCGTAAGCAGGACCAATCACGATAAAAATCGCAATCGCAATCAGCATTGCAATTTTAGCCGGCAGGTCGCGCGTCAATCCGCTCCAACCGCCGCCAGAAATCGCGACTGCAATAATACCAAGCAGGGGTAGACCGACACCCGTAAAGAGGAAACCAAACATGGCAGGTACCAGGTTTTCGCCCGCTTGTTGACCCAACTCTGGCGGTAGCATGATATTGCCCGCCCCAAGGAAGAAAGCAAAGGTCATAAAGCCCAATGCCAAAATATCGGAGATTTTTAACGACTGCTTCACGTTATCCTCACCCTCTTTCGCTGCTACAATGGCACAAATAGTTTACTTATATAGGTTAGCTAAACCGTCTTAGTAGAATTAACTATTCGTGATCTATTTCACGGCATATTGAAGAAGATTTAGACGACAAGCAACCTCTCAGAGAAAAACACCACGATCTTTTCCATGAAAACGAAAATGGCCATATTTTAAACCAAATTTGACCAGTCAATTCAGAATAAAACACCACAACCTAACAATTGACGCTCATTTCATAACCAGAGAATCTGTTGCTTTTTCACTAAACCCTTAATTTATCGCTCGAAAATTAACCAACCGATAGAAAAAATGACGTCCAAACGATTCGATTTTAAACAATTTTCAATTTCCAATGGTCAATGTGGGATGCCAGTGAGCACAGATGCAGTGATTTTAGGTGCATGGTCTTGGCTACCTTTTCAGGGAAATATCTTAGATTTAGGATGCGGAACTGGCGTTCTTAGCCTGATGTGCGCACAAAGACAGGAAAATATTCGCATCCATGCCTTAGATATTGCCAAGAGCGCCATTGAAACCTGTCAGGATAATGTGCTGCAAAGCCCTTGGGCTCATCGTATCGATGTGATTCATCAATCCGTGCAAGATTGGCAACAGCAACATATCGCACAATATGATGCCATCATCTGCAACCCGCCCTATTTTGGTCATGGCTTGCAAGCGCAAAAAACCGATCGCGCCACCGCACGACATGACGACCAACTCAGTCAAACTGCGCTGCTGAGTAGCCTTCGCCAACTACTCAAACCGACCGCTGTTGCGAGTCTCATTTTACCCACCTATGAAGCGCAGCAACTGATCGCACAAGCCAGTGAGCATCAGCTGTATTGCATCGCCCAGTTGGCGATTCACACCACAGCGAAAAAACCATGCCAGCGCATAGCCTTTTGTTTAAGTCCAACGCCTGCCGTGATGCACACCGCCAGTCTGACGATTCATGACGGTGCCGGGTACGATGCGAACTTTATCGCTCTAACACGCGATTTTTACCTGAAATTTGACAGTGAAGGTGATACAGAGCGATCCTCTACTGGGCATTCCTAAACTTTGCTTCTATAATGCCGCCCCCGATGATCACGAGGAGATCCTGTGAGAGATTTTGCCAGCTTAGAGCTTGATGAGTCGCTACTTGAAGCGATTGAACTGCTCAACTATTCACGCCCGACTGAAATTCAAAGCCTAGCGATTCCGCCAGCGCTTGATGGTCAGGATATTATGGCGTCTGCCCCAACCGGCACAGGTAAGACTGCAGCCTTCGCCTTGCCGATGATTCAGCATCTTCTCGACTTTCCTCGTAGCAAACCGGGTCCTGCACGTGTTTTGATCCTGACGCCAACGCGTGAACTCGCGATTCAGGTTGCCGATACCGTGCGTAATTTGGCGCAATTTACCAAGCTCAAAGTGATCACCGTCACCGGTGGCATCTCCTATGAAGATCACGCAGAGTGGCTTGGTAAACCACAGGATATCGTGGTCGCAACGCCGGGTCGTCTGATGGAATATATCGAAGCTGAGCGCTTTGATTGCCGCGCCATTGAATGCTTTGTGCTTGATGAAGCGGACCGTATGTTGGATATGGGCTTTGCTGGCATCGTGCATCGTATCGTTGGTGAGTGTCGCTGGCGCAAACAAAGCCTGCTCTTCTCGGCCACCCTTGAAGGCAAAGGCGTGCGTGATTTTGCGCAAGAGCTACTCGGCGAAGCCACTGTGATCGATGCAGAGCCTTCTCGTCGTGAGCGCAAAAAAATCAACCAATGGTACTACCGCGCGGATGATATGGAGCACAAATGGGCGCTCACGCAACATATCGTGCAAGAGATCGCAGAAAAAACCATCATTTTCATCAAGACCCGTGAACGCCTTGCCGAGCTTCGTAGCCGTTTTGACCAAGCTGGCATTCGCACAGCATGGCTGCAAGGTGAAATGGCCCAAGCGAAGCGCAGCAATTCCATTGAGCGCTTTGCCAAAGGCGATGTGAAAATTCTATTGGCCACCGATGTCGCAGCGCGCGGTATCGATTTGCCAGATGTGACCCATGTCATCAACTACGACATGCCACGCACCGCTGATGTGTTCTTACACCGTATTGGCCGCACCGCGCGAGCAGGCAAAAAAGGCAGCGCTATTGCGATTGTTGAAGCCCATGATCAACCGATGATTGAACGTGTGATGCGCTACCTCGATGAGCCAATTAAAGAGCGCTTTATCGAAGGCCTCAAGCCAAAACACAAAAAACCAGCGTTTGTGAAAAAGAAAAAGAAAAAAGACGGCGATAGCAAAGGCAAAAGCAAAAGCAAAGACGGAAAGAAAAAGACGAAAACCGTTAAAAAGGTTCGCAAAGATAAAGGCAAACCAAAAACGCAAAGCTCTGAAGCCTAATTGATTCACCTCATGACGCAATCAATAGTTCAGTAACGCCGACAAAAACGCACTCCTTGGAGTGCGTTTTTTATTGTGCTCAATCAGCTCATATTGCGGATACCTTTGCCTCAACAGGGCGCAGCGCTAGAAAATGCAGTAGCCGCTCGGGAATATCAGCCCAGCACATGGGCAGTCCCTGCGGATTTTGCTCAAACCACCATCCTTCAAAGCGTGCAGTGCTGTATTGATAGGCCGCATAACCGGTATAAAGCGGCAAAGATGGCAGCGAGCTGGCAATATGCTGCTGCAGCTGATGCGCAATCTCTAATTGCTGCTCAGGCTGCGCGGTTTGCAAAAATGCCTTTAATAAATCATCAATGGCTGAATCATGAAAACCATTGGCCACCCTTGGTTGCCCTTGGGTGGCAGGGCGCGTTGATGAAAAGGCGCCATACCAGTAATCAAAAGGAGAAGCTGAATAGGCATAATTCATCAGCGCCAATTCAAAATTCCCCTGACGCAAACGCAATTCATATTCATTCAGCGGCACCAGCACATGATGCACATTTAACCCAACGCGTCGCCACTGCTCAGCTAGCAAATGCGCTGTGTTATTCCAATCATCCCAGCCCTGTGGGCTTAGCAGTTGCAGCTGAAATGGCGCGCCATGCGGCGTATCACGCCAGCCATCACCATTCACATCGCGATAGCCTAAATCGTCCAATAGGCGAATGGCCTGCTCAGGATTAAATTGCAAATAGGGACGATGCTGCAAATAGGTTCGCCCATCCGCCCAGTGCGCTAATGGTCGACCGAGCCCAGAGGCAAAATCATTCACCTCGCCTTGACCATGGGTAGCGATATCCACAATCAACTGACGATGAATCGCCATGGACAAAGCACGGCGAAACAGTGGCTGATTCAGCGCCTTAGCGATCTCTTGATGCGGGCTGGCAAAATTCAACACCACACTGTTGGTGCCCGCTGCGGGGAACCAATAGCGAAAATGCGGTGAAAGGGCTGCATAGTTGCGATCGATATCAGGTAAAAAGGCGCTGCCCCAATCCACTTGCCCTGACACCAAAGCGCTGTAATAGGCGCTGTTGTTGGCAATTTTTGGCATTTCAATACAATCAATCGCCAGTTTGTCAGCCTGCCAATAGTGAGGATTGCGACACTGCCGATAGGCTTGCTCATCAAATCGTACCACCTGTGTCATGGGACCCGAGCCCACCGGCTCACTATTGCTATAATCGCGCGGATTGGTCACATATTGCCAAATATGCTGCGGCACAATGGGCACGCGACTTAAACGCTCCAAGGCATTATATTGCGGACTTGCAAGGGTGATTTGCAGCTGCTGCGCATTGAGTCGCTGCATCGCTGCAATACGTGGCATCACCAATAGCTGGCACAGTTCAGGATGCTGACGTAAATAATCAAAACTAAAAATCACATCATCCAATGTCAGCGGCTGACCATCAGACCATTTCAACCCTTGTCTTAAGGTGAGGGTCACCACTTTCAAATCATCGCTTAAGGTCACCTGCTCTACCAAGCGTAGATGCAGCGTACCGCTATAAAGCGTATCCACTATCCATAGCGGCTCAAAAATAAATTCGTGGGTGGTGTGCAACCGCTCAGCGACATAGGGATTGAAATTGCGCTGCCACTGCTGATAAAAACGCGGCACCATACGCAGCACGACGGCTTGGTGATTCTGACGGTAACTGGCCTGCGCATTTGATGATGGCGATAGCTGTGCGATGGTTTTGCTCGGCTCAGCGTGATCGCTTGCTTTCATGTTGACGGAGGCAGTGGCGCTGGCGCTTAGCATCAAACACAAGATAAGCCCAAAGGCGTGAAGAAAACCACGTTGTTGATACGATTTGCTCAATCTAATGTCATTCCTTCCTACCATGGGGCGAGGGTTATACCATGCAAGCGATTTGCGAGGTATCCCTCAAAATCGAGCTTGTTAAGAGGGTCACGTCCTCATGCAAGTTCAGATGAGAAAGTAGCCAACCGATAGCATGTCACGATGTGTCCTAATGGCACCATGGCCATGACTTGCTCGATGATGGCGTCAGCAATAGCCAGCTACCAGCGATTCAATACAAATACCAAAAAAGCACCAGACTCGGTGCTTTTTGTGTGCGTTTTGATTGATGATCTTCGCTAAGTTGCAAACGGCAACCTTCACTTTCAGGCTTAAGCCTCTGGCGCATCGCGATGGAAGACCCACTCAGTTGTAGTTGAGAGCTCAGGCACAAAGTAATAACCCGCGACATCAAAGGATTTGATGATTTCAGGTGAGGTCGCTTGCTGATCCATCAAATAACGCGCCATCATGCCACGCGCTTTTTTGGCGAAAAAGCTAATCATCTTGTACTGGCCATTTTTCAGGTCTTTAAACACTGGGGTAATCACCTGCGCTTTGAGCGCCTTAGTCGGTACCGCTTTAAAGTATTCATTGGACGCCAAATTGATCAGCACAGGTGTTTCTTCTGCGGCCAATTCTTGATTGAGCGCTTCCGCCAGCTGAGAGCCCCAAAATTGATAGAGGTTCGCCCCTTTGATGTTATCGAGCTTAGTCCCCATCTCTAAACGATAAGGCTGCATCAGATCCAAAGGTTTCAAAATGCCATATAGACCAGAGAGCATGCGAAAATGTTGCTGTGCCCATGCCAGACTCGCCTCTGACAAAGAGAAGGCATCCAGACCGGTGTAGACATCCCCCTTAAAGGCAAAAATCGCAGGACGTGCATTATCAGGGCTAAAAGGTTGTGCCCAATCAGCAAAGCGCACGGCGTTGAGGCTGGCAATTTTATCGCTCACCTTCATCAACTTCGCAATGTCCACAGGGGTTAATGTTCGGCAGCGTTCAATTAATTGCGCCGACTGGTCAAGAAACGCTGGCTGGGTGTAGCGATCCGTAGGAAGCGGCGTTTCGTAATCAAGTGTTTTAGCTGGGGATACAACAATCAACATAGTGTTTATCTCTCTTAGGCGCGCAATCACTGCCGAAAATGTAGGTCTCTATGATGACAAAAAAAATAGGTCACGCAAGCGGCGTGACCTATTGTTGTCATTGATTCTTTCTGAAGGGTTAGAAATTACAGCTCAGTTGGCTTTTTCTTTTCCCAAATCCCTTCGTCGATCAGCTCATCCAGCTCTGGATATTTGCTGCGGTCAAAGCTTGGTACCTTGCCTTGGCGAAGCTGTTCGTTGTAGTCCTTGGATAGCTTAATCACAGTACCCGATAGCAGAATAATCGCGATTAAGTTGACCACGGCCATCAAGCCCATGGACACATCCGCCATATCCCAAACCAGTTGGACTTTTGACATCGCACCAAACATCACCATCACCAGAACAACCACACGGAAGATGTTCAAACCTGTTTTATGGTTGTGCTCAAGGAACATCAAGTTGGTTTCTGCGTATGAGTAGTTAGCAATGATTGAGGTAAAGGCAAAGAAGAAGATTGCCGTCGCCACAAAGATGCCACCCCAGCTACCCACGTGGGCAGTCATCGCGCGCTGTGTCAGTACAATACCTTCAACTTCAGCACCTGGCTGATACTCACCAGACATCAGGATAATCGCCACAGTCGCAGTACAGATCACAATGGTGTCCATAAATACGCCAAGCATCTGCACATAACCTTGTGATGCTGGGTGTGGTGGATATGGCGTTGCAGACGCAGCGGCGTTTGGCGCAGAGCCCATACCCGCTTCGTTTGAGAACAAACCACGTTTGATCCCTTGCAGCATCGCTTGCTTAATCGTGTACGCTAGGCCACCCGCAGCGGCCTCATGCCAACCAAAGGCACTTTTTACAATCATCGCCAGTACACCTGGTACTTGTTCGATGTTGGCGATCAACACGTAGAAGGCAATGCCCAAGTAAGCAATCGCCATCACTGGCACAACCAACTCTGCGGTACGCGCCACTTTGCGCAAACCACCAAAGATAATCACGCCACTTAAAATCACCAGCGCCACGCCAACCCACATGGCATCAACGCCAAAGGATTGATGCATCGCATCTGCAATTGAGTTGGCCTGTACAGCGTTAAACACCATACCAAAGGCAAGGATCAAGAAGAGCGAGAACAGCACGCCCATCCAGCGCATTCCCAAGCCTTTTTCCATATAGTAGGCAGGACCGCCACGATAGTTGCCATCTTCATCGCGTGTTTTATAAAGCTGTGCAAGGGCACTTTCTGCAAAAGCGGTTGCCATTCCCAACATGGCAATGAGCCACATCCAAAAAACAGCACCTGGACCACCTGCAGTCAATGCAAAAGCCACACCAGCCATGTTGCCGGTACCCACACGGGCGGCCAAGCTGGTACAAAGGGCTTGGAAAGACGAGATACCAGATTTGTCCGCTTTACGGCTGTTTTTCATCACTTTGAACATGTGGCCAAAATGACGGAACTGAATAAACCCTAGACGAATGGTGAAGTAGACACCCACACCAATCAACAAATAGATCAGCACTGAGTTCCACAACAGACCATTAAATAGGTCGATGATTTGCTTCAGAGTTGTCACGTATACACCTCTTTGATTTTTCTGAGTGCCATACTGCTACAAAGTTATCTCCACTTTGCGTAACACAGCATCGCGAGTTTAAGTCCGATTTAAAGGGGGCCCGGAATGGGCAGCGCCGAGCATCAAAATCATGCCGGTCGAATGCAATCAAGAACAGTGCGATTACACCGATGATTGCGTCACAGTTAGTGATAAACGGCGCATGATCATGCAAATAACTTACAATAATTGCAACAAAAATTTAAGGTTGCAAAGAAAACTGGCATAAATATCGCTTAACTAAAAAAACGCAAATAAAAGAACTAACCCTTTGCTCAAACAGGAAAAAAATTCTCAAAAATTATTGGGATTTCAAATTTACCAAGCAAAATCAAAAAAATTTTAGACACATATTTATCCAATCAATCGCGACTTTATCCATCAATTTCACCGTACATTTATCACTCACAGATGAGATTGAGACGCATCTAATACTGCTAAAAATCCTTCACCATGAGCAAATTTTAGCCATGCTTTTTCAACTCGTGATCGACTTCTAATAAAAGATTCATCAGTCAGTAACAAATGAGAAATGCGTCAATTTTATCCTCACCCTACCTATGGTACTTAAGTAGTCAGTCTAAGGAGTAATGCAGAGGTGCACTATGGACGATCTAATGTTTGAAGACTTCATCGATGAACGAGCAAGTCGCGCGCAGAAAAAACCTGCCAAGCGTATGTGGCGTGAAATTGAAGCATTGAAAGATAAACAGCGTCTTCGCAAAGAGCTCGCTGGTATCGACCTGCTTGACGAGTGTCACGACGACATCGACTTTCTCTAATCAAATGAAAATTTTGAATTAAAAAAGGCAGCACAGGGCTGCCTTTTTATCATCCAATGCTTAGCTGGCATTTTGATCCAGCGCGAGCTGATAAATTCCCGTATTCAAACAAGCGGCTAAAGCGCGATACTTGCTATCAATATGGTGGCCAAAGAGTGGATCTTCATGATCATGCTGCCACTGCGCTTTAAGCTCTTGCCAATCATCATCGCCAAAATATTGCGCGATTTTCGGTAAAATCACCTGCTCTTCAAGATGTAGATGCAATCGCTGTCGCTCAATATAGGCACCAAGCTTATCGTAAAACACCGACAACGGAATCACCGCATCAAACAGCACCATTTGCACCGCGGTCATAAACTCTTCGGTGATCGACTCCAGCTCCTCATGCTCTCGCGAAAGCTGAATCACGGCCATCGCTTGGTCTGGATAGTAGCGTTTGAAGTGGTTATAAATCAGATCTTCTTTAGGATGGTGATAGTGCTCGGCATGATCTTGCAGATAATCGATAATATCTCGCACTAAATCAAAACGAACTGGCTGCTCCTTGCCAATTGCGCGATGAATATTGGTTAACACCGCCAATAACTGACTCATCTGCCGGTGTTCTTGGTAAATGGATTGCAACATAACGCGCCCCGCGCTTCCCTATAACCTTGCAAATATAGTGGAAATAAAAGCAGGACGCGTCAAAACGATGAAAAATTGTTCAGCAGCGCACTTAAATTTGCGCAGGCAAACACCAGTTGATTGGTGCTTGTCCCTGCTCACTGAGAATGGCATTGGTTTGGCTAAAGTGGCCGCAACCAAAAAAGCCACGATGTGCCGATAGCGGTGAAGGATGCGGACCCGTCAATACATGGTGACGCTGGCGATCAATAAAGCGGCCTTTCTTTTGTGCATGTGCGCCCCACAAAATAAACACCACGCCCTCTTTTTGTTGGTTGATGGCTTCAATCACGCGATCGGTGAAGGTTTCCCACCCCAACTTGGCATGTGAGTGCGCGTGCCCCTGCTCCACGGTTAATACGGTGTTGAGTAGCAATACCCCCTGCTCAGCCCAACTTTGAAGATAACCATGATTGGGAATGGTAAATCCAGGAATATCTTGCACCAGCTCTTTATACATATTGGCAAGTGATGGCGGCGCTTTGACGCCTGGCAGTACAGAAAAACACAAGCCATGCGCTTGATTAGGACCGTGATACGGGTCTTGACCCAAAATCACCACACGCACTTGCTCAAAGGGGGTGGATTGAAAGGCATTAAATACCTGCTCTTGCGGCGGGTAGATCACCACACCCTGCTCACGACGCCTTTGGATGTACTGCATCATCTCTATAAAGTAGGGTTGCTGTTTCTCTGAACCAATCACATCAGTCCAATTAAGCGCTTGGGTCATTTCGCTTATTCCTTGCCAATAAAAGGGCTATTGTACCCAGTTCACCAAGCGCAGCAATCATCCGCCGCATTCATCGTCATCCAGCCACCATGAATACAGGTGAACCCAGCGCTGTGGTGATGCTTGCATCTTATGCTTGGCTTTGCCGCGTAGGACGCTGGGCATGGCTGTGCCGCCAATGGCCTCGTCCAGATTGACTTCGATAAGGTTGTGGGCGTGTTGCCCCTGTGCTTCGTGA
Organism: Vibrio stylophorae; assembly: GCF_921293875.1. Taxonomy (NCBI): domain Bacteria; kingdom Pseudomonadati; phylum Pseudomonadota; class Gammaproteobacteria; order Vibrionales; family Vibrionaceae; genus Vibrio; species Vibrio stylophorae. The sequence continues at coordinate 525,246 of NZ_CAKLDI010000001.1, read as the reverse complement.
GGGTGTATGAAAATAAACAGGCATATTGAGCACTCCTAAAAGTTATCCACGTTTCAGCTGGAAACGCTTTGCTCACACATCACTTGCCAGCAAAGTGTTATGACACATGGTTGACTATAGCGAGGCTCAATATTTGGGTATCAACTGCGGATAAATTTTTGGTTAATTTTTAGTCAATAACATTGCATCTATTAACACCATTGAATCTATCGACATTAAATAGACGCTAAATAAAGGCATCATCATGCATTCTGCTTTGCTGCCAGTTGACGCAATGCTTGAATTTCATCAGGCCAGATCGTTTCATCAATGGTTTCAAGAACCAACGGCATGCCATCAAATCGCGCATCTTGCATGATGAAAGCAAAGCAGTCCCAGCCGATGTGCCCTTGCCCCAAGCTATGATGGCGGTCGACACGGCTACCACAGGTCACCTTGGCATCGTTGAGGTGCATACCACGCAAATATTCAAACCCCACCACCTGCTCAAACTCAGCAAAAGTTGCCTGCGCCGCGGCCGTAGAAGCCAAATCATAACCCGCAGCAAAGGTATGACAGGTATCTAGGCACACACCCACTCGGCTTTTATCTTCGACTTTGTCGATAATCTGCGCCAGATGCTCAAATCGATAACCTAAGTTGGTCCCCTGTCCTGCAGTATTTTCAATCACCGCCGTGACCCCTTGCGTCTTCTCTAAAGTGATATTGATCGACTCCGCAATGCGGTCGAGACAAGCTTCAGGATCAATCTGATTTAAGTGCGAACCCGGATGGAAATTGAGCAGCGTTAAACCCAGTTGCTCACAGCGCTGCATCTCATCTAAAAAAGCATCACGCGATTTAGTAAGCGCCTCGGCATCAGGATGTCCCAAGTTAATCAAATAGGAATCATGGGGAAGAATTTGCGCGGCAGAAAAATTGGCCGCCTCACAGCGACGACGAAATTGGTCAATTACTTTGCTTTCAAGCGGATTGGCCTGCCAGCGGCGCTGATTCTTAGTAAAAAGCGCAAAAGCATTAGCACCAATCGCCAATGCATTATCAATGCAGTGATGGACCCCGCCAGATGCACTGACATGTGCGCCGATATACTTCATCTTGCCACCTTTGGTTGTAAATTTACCACTTTTTGTATTATTTCCACTCAAATGAGCAGAACTGCATTCTAGCGCACAAAAACAAAAAAACACCCATTTCTTGATTTAACTCAATGAAAAACCCTATTGATCCCAAGGAAATCTTGCGGTAAATTGACTCACATCAAGAATAAGTAATACAAATTGCGCTAGCACAAAGCGTGCCGGTGCGTTGAAATAAAACATCATCCTAATTTGATAGGAGTAAAGTCATATGATCACTGGTATTCAAATCACCAAAGCTGCGAACGACGACCTACTAAACTCAATTTGGTTGCTAGACAGCGAAACAAACCAAGCACGTTGTGTTGCAGCCGCTGGCAACTTTAACGCAGATGACACAGTTGCAACTGAAACCCTAGGCGACATCGAATATCGCGAAATCAACCTAGAAGTTGCACCAAAAATTGAAGGTGGCCAACACCTCAACGTGAACGTACTACAACGTGACACGCTAGAAGATGCGGTAAAACACCCAGAAAATTATCCACAGCTAACCATTCGTGTATCTGGTTATGCAGTACGCTTCAACTCACTCACACCTGAACAACAACGTGACGTGATTGCTCGTACCTTTACTGAGTCACTTTAATTGCTCTTAAAGTGACAACAAAAAAAGCGAGCTTCGGCTCGCTTTTTTGCATTTGTTACCATCTGTCCCTTTGAAAAAACACAGCTTTCAAGACAAATAATCGCTAAGATTGAGCCATCACTCCTCGCTGTATTTGCAACCATGTCAAATTCATCGCCAGAAAAACTCTCCACCTCAGCTTTGGCAAAAAAGCGCCAAATCGACCTTAAGACTCTATTTATTCAGCTGCAACAGGCTGGACTCATTGCCCGTCAGCAGGAGCAGTGGCAACTGACCGACCTTGGCCGTCGCCATGGGGGTGAGTATAAGCAAAGTGATAAATTCGGCACTTATATTATCTGGCCCAATGATTTGGATGTTCGCGGCCAAAGTGCGCTGAAACAAGAACAGGGCTATCATTCAGCCAAGCAAATCGCGCATTATTTTTCATTAAGCGCCAATCAAATTAATCTACTGCTACGCGAGCTAGGTTGGCTGCAAAAAGCAACCAAAGGCTGGAAAGTCACCGCCGCGGGTGAACAGATTGGTGGACAGCAAAAACAATCGCAGCAAACCGGTATTCCCTACGCCATTTGGCCTGATACCCTCTCTTTTCATCCGCGCTTACGAGAGCTAGCGAGTAAACTCAAAGGCAATAGCACGCAGGAAAATACCCATCTTTCCTTTGCCCGTTTTCGCGCTCAATTTGCAGCCAAATACCAAGCGCTTGACGGCCACTATGTGCGCCACCAAGGCGAGCTTGAAATCGATAACTGGCTCTATCTTGCTGGTATTCCCCATGCTTACGAGCGTCAGCTGCCAATTGATGAGTTGTGCTTTGCCAGCTTTTACTTACCACAGGCCAATCTCTATCTTGATTTTATTAATGAGGATGAGCAGCATCAGCTTGAGCAAAAGCAAGCGATGATGGATCGCTATCAATTGCGCTGGACCTATCTAAAAGAAAGCGAGCGCGAGATGCTCGACAGTTTGCTAGCCAAACGGTTGTTGGCCTTTGAGGTCATCGCTGAATAGTCAGCCCCCCAAAAACAAAGAACAAAAAACAAAGAACAAACAACAAAAAGCCCAGCAATTGCTGGGCTTTTTCGTAAGCGATGATTTATTTCACAGGCTTCAGATCAAGCACGTGCAAAATACGCTCAGGTGTTCCTTCCCAAACCATTGGACGACCCTTTGGATTGTCCTGTGTCCACCAGCCAGTAAAGCGCTTGGTGTTGTACTGGTAGAAGTTTGAGCCAGACATCACAGGCACGGTTACTTGGTTCTCAGCAATCAGCTTTTGAATCTCGTGCGCTGTTTGTTTTTGCTTGTTGGCATCAGCTGTTTTAAAGAAGCCATCAAGTAGTGCATCTAGCTGGCTATTTTTCCAGAAGTGCATCGCGAAACGAGGCATCCCTTGGCCAGCTTGCAGTTTAGAGTGGTAACCACTATTCCAGTAAGTAAATGGCGTTGGCCCATGGAAGTAGTTGGTATAGGCCACATCGTAGTTACCGTTCACCATCCCTTGGTTATAGATAGAGAAGTCAGGCGTTTTCGCTGTGACTTTAATACCCGCTTCACCAAGCTGCTCAACTGCAAGCATCACCACGTTGTTAAAATCGGTCCAACCATTTGGTGATTGAACTTCTAGCTCAAAGCTCTTACCTGATGGGGTTTCAACAAAGCCGTCGCCGTTTTTATCGACAAAGCCTGCTTTTTTCAACAACGCCTTGGCTGCGTCCACGTTATAAGTCATATATTGCTTATACTGCTGATGCACGCCTTCATCAGACCAGGCTTCAAACGCATAACCCAAGCCCGATGCAAAGTCGTTCACTGTGCCATTGCCATAGTTAGCAATATCAATGATGGTTGCACGGTCAATGGCCATGGAGAATGCACGGCGGAAGTCCACGTTATTCATGGCTTCAGCTTTCGCAGCATCTTTTGACTGGTAGTTAAACATGAAAGACTGAGTGCCCGCAGCTGGATACCAGTAGCCATGGTGCTTCGATGCCTTCATATAAGTACTGTCGATATCAGGAACAAAAGAGCCCGCCCAGTCCACTTCAGAGTTCACCAAGGATGCGAACACCTGATCGTTATGGGTAAATTGTGGTAGACGCAAACAGTCCACTTCAAGCTCTGCGTTATCCCAGTAGTTCGGGTTACGACATTGCACCATCAGGGTTGGGGTAAAGACTTTGATATCGGTAAATGGACCGGTGCCCACTGGATTTGGGTTTTCGAACTCAACCAAGTTGTCGACTTTCGACCAGATATGCTCAGCAACTACTGGTACTTGCACAATTTCATAAGCGGCGTTGGTATTCACTTCAGTCAGCGCAAATGACACTTGGTAGTCATTGATCTTCTTAACTGATTTCACCAACTTGTTGATACCGCGATCGTCAAACTCAGGTTGTGCTTTCAGCAGTTCAAAAGAGTAAACCACGTCATCTGCGTTAAAGGTTTGACCATCTGACCATTTCACGCCTTCACGCAAATCAAAAGTGAGGGTCAAAAGATCATCGCTAAATTTATAGTTGGTCGCCAAACGATACTCAGGTGTATTCCCTTTTAGCTCATTAAAAATCACCAATGGCTCATAGATAAAGTCACGCGCGGTGTGCAAACGTGTTGTGAGATAAGGGTTAAAGTTGCGAAGCAGCTGCGCATTATGGTTTGGAATAATGGTCAGTTGCGATAGACCCGCCAACTCATCGGCTTGGGTAAGTGGCGCAGTCGCGGCCATGGCAAGCGCTAATGCACTCAGGGTAAACTTATTCATTCGGCTCCATCCTCAATCAAATATGAGATAAATCGAGCTTAGATAACCATAGCTTTGCACTTTAGGTAAGCGCGTTTCAGTCACGTTTTTAAACCGAAAATCCTTTGTTTTTCATGAAATTCCGGTCATTTCACATTCCTTTCACCGGACTTGATCAAAAGCCAGCAAATCGCCCCAAATAGTGCGAGATTGACAGCAATTTTTCGCCCCGCTTTGGCGCTTGTGTTCATTTATTACATCAAATTTAACATTGCGACCCAGCTAACAATTCCTGAAAAAGGTCTCGAATTCAGGTCACTCCAAAGACAAAAAGCCATAAAAAAGCGCTCCCAGGAGCGCTTTTTTGAACCATACATCTTTGCTGTGCTTATGGCTGCACGCGACGCAATACCACTTTTAGCTCATCAAAATCAGGCGCAAGCGTCTGAGAAAGCAGTGGCAATTTGGCATGCTTGGCCAAAGGCGCAGGCAGATCAATATCGGTTGCCAGAATCTCATCCACCGCCTCTTTAAACTTGGCTGGATGCGCAGTACAAAGGAATAGACCGTGCTCATCGGCAGCGAGTTGCTCAGTCAATACGCGATAGGCAATCGCACCATGCGGCTCACACAGGTAGCCATCTTTGTACATTGCTTTGAGCGTTTCTGCGGTTTGCGCATCAGTGACCGCGCCGCGACCCAGTGTTTCAAGCCCCCAGCCCATGCGCTGGCATAGCTCTTCAATGCGTGGCCAGTTGTTTGGCTGGCTAACATCCATCGCATTGGAAAGCGTTGCAACCGTAGGTTTCGGAGCCCACTCACCGGTTTCAAGATAACGCGGCACAGTATCATTGGCGTTGGTTGCAGCAATAAAGCGCTTAATCGGCAAACCCATGGCTTTGGCTAGTAGACCAGCGGTCAAGTTACCAAAGTTACCGCTTGGTACAGAGACCACAAGATTCTGGCGTTTTTCAGCAGAGAGTTGAGCCACGGCTTCAAAGTAGTAGCAAATCTGCGCCATCAAACGGCTGATGTTGATTGAGTTCGCGGAGTTCAAACCAATCTCTTGGCGAAGTGCGGCATCATCAAAGGCTTGCTTAACCATGGCCTGGCAAGCATCAAAATCACCTTCAATGGCAACCGTATGAATATTCTTGCCCAAGGTACAGAACAGCGCCTCTTGCAACGGGCTGATCTTACCTTTTGGATAGAGGATCACCACCTTAATGTTGTCCATGCCATAAAAAGCATGAGCAACCGCTGCGCCAGTATCGCCTGAGGTCGCAGTCAAAATGGTGATTTGCCCACCTTCAGAAACCGTTGCTAAAGACTGCGCCATAAAGCGGCCACCAAAGTCTTTAAAGGCTAAAGTTGGGCCATGAAATAGTTCAAGGGCATCCACCTGCGCACTGACTTTCGCTAGGGGCGCAGGGAATTGAAAGGCATTTCCCACCATGCTGCGCACTTGCTCAGTGCTCAGCTCATCGCCAATCAATGCCGATAAAATGGTGGTGCTGCGAGTGATAAAATCCTGCGCAAGGAGCGCATCAATATCATCAAACTGAGGAATATTTTCAGGGAAAAAGAGGCCCTGATTACGACCTAAGCCTTGGCGTACGGCTTGGCCAAAGGAGACTTGCTCGTCTCGCTCTTTAATGTTGTATAGCTTCATAGTGTACTTCCTGTCACTTTTGAACCAAACCCATCTAAGCGACAGATATGGACAAATCCTTCTTCATTTTGCACATAGTTTTGCTCTAACCAGCGCGCGACACGCTCTGCAACGGCCAAATCATCACAAACACTAAACAGCGTTGGGCCTGAGCCTGAAATCCCTGTGGTCAATGCGCCTGCTTGCTTGGCAAATTCACGTGCATTGGCAAAATTAGGCAGCAATTTCTCACGGTAGGGCTCTGCAATCACATCATGGATCATCTCGGCGGCCAGCGCTGGTTGCTGAGAGTAACATGCATGAATAAAGCCGGCTAGGTATCGGCCATGAGCAATCACATCTTGGCGGCGATATTGCGCAGGCAAAATAGCGCGTGCTTCTGCGGTTGAAACCTTGATGCCAGGATAAGCCATGACCCAGTACCACTGGTCAAAACTCGGCACTTGCTGGCTGATAATGCCCTGCGCTTCCACCATCAGTTGCATGCCCCCCAAATAACAAGGCGCTACGTTATCGTAATGAATACCACCTGAGATTTGCCCTTCCATCTCGCCCATCAAACCAAGCAGCGTCATCTCATCTAGCGGGCTGCCATGAAACTGATTGAGCGCATCCAGCGCTGCGACAATAGAGCAAGCACTGGAGCCCAAACCTGAGCCAATGGGCATATTTTTCTCAAGGGTCATGGCCACAGGCTTGAGCGCGACATCAGTTTGCTCAAGTGCTTTGGCAAAAGCTTGCCAGCAAAAATAAACGATATTTTCTTGGCTATCGGCAGGCAATTTATCCACGAAGCGACCGATGCAGCGTAAAGAGAATGGCGAATCGCCATCCTCAACGGCCACGCGATCGCCAAGCAGGGTGCCATCAATGGGCGACACTGCCGCCCCTAATACATCAAAACCAACACTGACATTGCCAATGGAAGCTGGGGCATAAACCACCACACTCATTGCTTATACTCCTAATTTCCAGCCAACCGTGCGCATCAAATCTGAGAACACGCCAGCAGCGGTCACTTCAGTACCTGCGCCATACCCGCGCAGTACCAGCGGAATTGGCTGATAGTAGCGGCTATAGAATGCCAAGGCATTTTCACCATCTTTAATCTTAAACATTGGGTCATCGCCATCCACGGCCATAATACGTACCACGCATTTGCCTTGGTCAATTTCACCCACGTAACGAAGCACTTTGCCCTCAGCGGCGGCTTTGCCAGCCTGCTCAGTAAAGTAAGCATCTGCTTCTGGCAAACGTGCCATAAACTGCTCAACCGAACCGGATGCATCAAAACCCGGTGGCAAGGCAGGCTCAACTTGAACATCATCCAGCTCAAGCTCAAGACCTGACTCACGCGCTAGAATAAGCAGCTTACGCGCCACATCCATGCCCGATAGATCGTCACGCGGATCGGGCTCGGTAAAGCCATTGTCTTTGGCAACGCCAGTGGCTTGGCTAAAGGTCATGCCTTCATCCAATTTGCCGAAGATATAAGAAAGAGAGCCAGACAAAATACCGTTAAAGCGCACTAACTCATCACCAGCTGCAATCAGGTTTTGTAGGTTTTCAATCACTGGCAAGCCTGCGCCCACAGTGGTTTCATACATAAACTTACGACGCGTACCGCGCGCTGCTTGGCGAAGCTGATGGTAATAGTTCATGCTCGCGGTATTGGCTTTCTTGTTCGGGGTGATCACATGGAAGCCAGCAGCGAGGAAATCTGCATATTGATCAGCAATTGCTTGGCTTGAGGTACAGTCCACAATCACAGGGTTAATGATGTGGTTGCGACGCACCATATTGATCAAATCAGATAGCTCAAAAGCACCAGAAGATTGCTCAAGCTGACCACGCCAATCATTAAGGCTAATGCCATCGGCATTGAGCAAACGCTGATCAATGCTGTGCAGCGCACACACACGAATCTCAATGCCTTGACCCAATAGCTTCTCGCCTTGACGAGAAATTTGATCGACCAAAGCACCGCCGACACCACCGACACCAATGACAAACACATCCAGCGCATGGTTGGCGTTAAATAGATTTTGATGACACGCTTTCACCGCAGAAGAAACATTTTCTGCAGGAATTACAGCAGAGATAGCACGCTCAGAAGAACCCTGGGCAATCGCCACCACATTGATATTCATCTCAGCCAGCGCGGTGAAGAATTGTGAAGCCACACCGCGAGAGGTGCGCATACCATCGCCGACCAAAGAGATAATGGCGAGATCTTCAATAAACTCCACCGGCTCAAGCAAGCCATCCTTGAGCTCAAGTTCAAAACTGCTATAAAGCGCTTGCTCTGCGCGATCGCGATCTTCTTGCTCGATACAAAAACTGATGCTGTATTCAGATGAAGACTGAGTGATCAATACAATAGAGACGCCAGCTTGCGACATCGCACCAAATACACGCGATGCCATACCCACCATGCCCTTCATGCCCGGACCTGACACGTTGACCATGGTCAGTTTATCTAGGGTAGTGATCCCTTTAATGGCCAAACCATCTTCACCGGCATCTTGGCCAATTAAAGTACCTGGCGCTTGCGGGTTAAAACTGTTTTTAATCAGACAAGGAATTTGGAATTGGGCAATAGGCGCAATGGTTTTTGGATGCAGAACCTTGGCACCAAAGTAAGACAGCTCCATTGCTTCTTGGTAACTCAAGGATTTCAGTAGACGAGCATCCGGCACTAAACGCGGATCGCAGCTATAAACGCCATCCACATCCGTCCAGATTTCACAGCAATCTGCGCGTAAACATGCCGCCAGTACCGCCGCTGAATAATCAGAACCGTTACGGCCCAAAGTCACCAACTCGCCTTTGTTGTTACCGGCAGTAAAACCAGCCATCAAGCCTACATGGTTTTGTGGAATGGGATTGGCTCGGAAGTTCAGCGTTGAGCGCTCAATATCAATCATCGACTCAAGATAGTCATCATGACCCACGAGATATTGCACCGGATCGATAATATAAGCTTGATGACCACGCGCTTCTAAAACAGCTTTCATGGCGGCAATTGAAAGTCGCTCACCTTTACAAATGATTTTGGCGTAGACGTTATCCGGGCATAGGCCAAGTAATTGAATGCCATGCAGGTATTGCTTGAGTTGACCCACCAACTTTTCCAATGCTTGGAACAGTGGTGCGCTATCTAGCTTGCTTTCTGCTTGCGCCAGACCATGAAATAGCTCGGTAAAAATACGCTCAATTTCACCGATATGGATTTCAGCTTCACCTTTTGCAACTGTGTCTTCAACAACTGCAACCAAATGGTTGGTAATTTTTGCTGGTGCAGAGAGCACCAGTGAAACAGGGCCTTGACATTGATTGCTGACCACGATGTCAGCGACGCGCAGAAAACGCTCTGCATTGGCCAGCGAAGTGCCGCCAAACTTGAGAACTCGCATCCTTTCCTCCAGTTCCTTCTTGGATAAAAAAAGCCCGCACCTTGTGGGGTACGGGCTCATTTGTCTATTCGTCGAGTATCAGCCCACCCCAACACTAATGGTGCCGGTAATAATGGTGGTGGTAATGGTACGAACTACGAATGCCATCAACTGATTACTCTTTTAAAACGTGCTGTTACAAGTACCGCATCGAACTAGCCGAGTCAAGCAAACAAACAAAAAATAATCAATTTGTCGAAAATTCGATCGAAATAATCCGTTAGCATTTTCACAATTTGAGCGATTTTGTCTGGAAAAAGAAGAAGCGACCTCTCATCTTGATGTTCAAAATATGACCACCGCATTCAATCACGCTAATCTAATGACAGTTATTTAGGAAGCGAATCGCCATGATCCATTGCTATGGTTCAAGGTTTGCACAGGGACTGGCCGGATTTTTATTGTTATGTGCCTCAGTGAGTGCAGAAAACCTTTCAGAACCATCAAACAACAGCAGTAAACATCAATGGTATCTGACCTCTCAGAGCCAGTCGCAGCAGTTTGCCCTATGGCAAATTGACAGCGGCTATCGCTACCGCATGTACGATCATTTCCAGCTTTATATCGGTACGCGCATGATCACTGGCGACAACTTACAGCAATCACAAAAAGGCTTTACCAGCGGACTGCAATATCAGGTGTCTGATCGGTTAAGCTTTACCACTGGCATCACCGCTCCAGCGCCAAGCGATGATTCACCCGCCAACAGCCAAACCGAGTTTGAGTTTTCTAGCCAATATCAATTTGAACACTTCAATTTGAACGCCAGCATGGATGTTAAAGAACAAGATAGCCAGCTCAGTTTTGGCATTGGCCTTAATTTTTAGCGCCGCTTTTAGCTCGATTCAGCTCACTAATTGGCCCAATTATGACGCGATAAAATCAGCAAACTCACCAAGCTCTGTGATGGAAAAAGATGCCATCAATACAGGGTCCAAATAGAGCCGCCCATTCTCCACCCAATAGATCGCGTTTTGCTGCCAATGCGCCGCAATTTTGTGCGCTTGTTGACGCGAGCAAAACAACGCAAATCCCGGCTCAAACCAACTACCATCAGTCGCGCCACCATTCATCCTTTGAAAACCCAACTGCTGAGCGGTTAATTGCTCGACTAGGGCAAGATTTCGCTGCTGATTTTCAGCCAGTGATAATGGCTGACTTTTGGGATTCCAGGCGGTTAAAATTGCGAATGCAGTCCCCTGTAATGGCGCATCAAATTGAAATTGAATATCAAAGTAGCTTTGCCAAAGCGGTAACATTGATTCTATTGATGAATTTGACATCGATTGCATTCCAACAAAAAAACAAGATAAGTAATTGAAAATTAGCGTAGAGTTGTCAACTAAATTGGGCTTTCTGATTTGACTTAAATCAACAAAGTCGTCGGTTTTCCCCTTGTGATTTCGGTTCAGATTGTGGCGATATAGTGAAGTACATACAATCTGCCTTAAAATGGCGACTTTGAGCGAGGCCAACGGCGCAGAATTATAACGGGTGAAATACCCTAAGCGCCCTATTTTTGCTCACTTTCACCGCATCGATATCACAAAGCAGTGAATAATTGATAACTGGACAACACTTACTGTTGATCCATTTTGCTTGTATATAACGTTTTTCGCTAAAATTCGGCGATTATTATTGCTATTTTGGACCCTTGTTTAGGTAATGCCATGCAAACCCCGCAAATTTTGATTGTTGAAGATGAACATGTAACCCGCAATACCCTCAAAAGTATTTTTGAGGCGGAAGGTTATGTTGTTTACGAAGCCAATGATGGCAACGAGATGCACCAACAGCTCTCAACCCACACCGTGAATCTTGTGATCATGGATATCAACCTACCAGGTAAAAACGGCCTATTGTTGGCGCGTGAACTACGCGAAAAAGGCGACACAGCACTGATGTTTTTGACTGGTCGTGATAATGAAGTGGATAAAATCCTTGGCCTAGAAATTGGTGCCGATGATTACATCACCAAACCTTTTAACCCTCGTGAGCTTACCATTCGTGCCCGCAATCTATTGACCCGCGCCATGAATCAAAGCTTGCCACAGGAAGAACGTAAAACCGTTGAACGCTACCAGTTCAATGGCTGGACGCTTGAAATTAACAGCCGTGCACTCGTGAGCCCAAGTGGCGACTCCTTTAAATTGCCACGTTCAGAATTTCGTGCCCTGCTACACTTCTGTGAAAACCCAGGCAAAATTCAAACCCGCGCCGATCTTCTGAAAAAGATGACTGGCCGAGAACTGAAACCACACGATCGCACCGTTGATGTGACTATTCGTCGCATTCGTAAACACTTTGAATCGATTGCTGATGGCCCAGAAATCATCTCCACCATTCATGGTGAAGGCTATCGCTTCTGCGGTGATCTAGAAACGCTATAAAGTTTGCTTTGGTGCATCACCTATTTTTACGCTCCGCAATGCGGAGCGTCTTTTTAGGTCACGAAGAAGAAATCCATTTATCGACTGATAGGCTTAGTAAACAGCCTGTACTCGCACTTGCCTTTGCTGTAATACATATAAAGCATCGTCGTGTTCAAAAATCAGATATACATCCACTGGCTGTGATTGATCCACTTTAGCCAATGCGCCTTTATCTAGGCGCCAAATATCCGAATCTGTTGACTGATGCATTTCAAATTGATGCTCTGCTAAGGTCATTACATGGCCAGGCTGGCGCATCACAACTGTCTTGATTTCGATATCTTGAGGAATGACCCGCGCATTCCCGAGTAAACGAACACTGGCCATTGGCATTGTGCTCTGGCGGTCGAATTGAGGGCCTTGATTGAGAAAGATTGCGGCATCCATATCCAGAGGTACCGCTTGCAGTAAGATCGAGTCACTGGCCGAGGCCATAATTTCTGACGTTCGTAACTGACTATATTGTGGTTGTGCGCTACAACCCACCACGGTCAGTAGCGCGAGCACAGCCATCCATTTCATGGTTTCACCCCTCTTGTTGGGCTAACCAGCTCCTTAGTAATTCGACATCTTGCTGGTAGCTACTTTTTATCTCATCAACCCAAGAGTTGATGTTCTCCCACCAAGCAGGATGATCCGGTGATTGTGCTTTTTGGGCCACCTGTTGGAGGTGTTTTAGCCCTATGGAACTTGCTGCGCCTTTCATTTTATGCGCCTCGCTGGTAATCCCCTGTTGATCGCCTGCGACCAAATTACCTTCGAGTAAAGCCAGATAGTCAGGCATCATGGCTTCAAACATATCAATACTTTTGAGCATTGGCTCGACACCAACAATCTCGACATAGGACTCTAACATCTCTAAATCTAGAACGGCCTCGAGTTGTTGCATGTTAATTTTGACATTCGTCTCATTTTTGAGTGCGTCGGTTTCAGTGAAAGCCGCGTCATCCTTGAGGACGCGCCGATGAATCACTTGTCTAAGTGATTTGACACTCAGTGGCTTAGTCACCACATCGATAATGCCATGCTCACGATACTGCGCCTGATCCCGCAATACATTGGCGGTCAGCGCAATCAGTGGCGGCAAGGATGCGTAGCGCTGATGCAATCGCTCAGCGACCTCCAGCCCTGTAATATCGGGCAGCTGAATATCCAGTAGCACCAAGTCATATTGCTCTGGTTCAAATTTGGCCAGCGCCTCTTCACCGGTCATCGCCACTGTCACGCTGTGGCCAAGACTTTCAAGCAAACCTTGAGCAATGGTCACATTCAGTGGCACATCTTCGACCATAAAGACGCGCAGATGCTGCTGCTTCTCAGTTGGCATGCTATCGCTTGGGTCGGCTTGCTGTACCACGGGCACTGTAAGTCGAATAACAAAACGACTGCCTTCGCCCTCTTCGCTATCGAGGATGATCTCGCCGCCCATAAATTCAATCAATTGCCGCGATACTGACAAGCCAATCCCCGTCCCCATGGCATGCAGATTGTTCTTGCCACTTTTCACCTGATAATACATGGCAAAAATCTTGTCTTGTTCTGCCTTGGGGATCCCAATACCGGTATCTTCCACTTCAAACTCAAGCTCTGCTTGATCGCCAATAATTTCAGCGCTGACGCGTACATCAATATTCCCTTCAGGGGTAAATTTGATGGCATTACTCAGCAGATTCCAGAGCACTTGTCGCAATCGCGTGGAGTCCACCTCAATATGATGTGGCAGATCGGTTAGCTGATCGCACTGAAAATGCAGCCCCTTCTCTTCAGCCAGCAAGCCCACCATATTTTCCATATCTGCAACAAAGGCATGAAAATCGATAGCGCTTGGCCTTAATTCCAACCGGCGGCGGTCAAATTTATCGATATCAATGAGATCATTAAAGATGTTGCCAAGCGTAATAGCGCTGATATTGATGGTGCGAATATAGTTGCGCTGATCATCAGAAAGCGGCGTATCAAGCAGCATGCGACTTAAGCCGACAATGCCATTAAGCGGCGTTTTTAACTCATGACTAATAGTGGCGATAAAGGTGGTTTTTTCCTGACTGGCTTTTTCCAAGGCTTCTTGATAGCGCTTACGTTCGGTGATATCACGGCCAAAGCCTACCACCCCCATTCGGTGTCCATCTCGGCCGTAAAGTGGGGTCTTACTGATCTCCATACAAACTTTGCGGCCATCGGGGTAGTTCATCCACTGCTCATAGCAAAGCGACTCACTGGTGGCAAAGACCTGCGCATCAGTCTGGGCGATCTCTTTAGCCACTTTGTGGGTATACACTTGGTGCGGCGTTAGGCCCTGAATATCCTGCTCGGTCATACCGATCATCTCTTCCAGCGCGCGGTTACAACCTGAGAATACGCCCTCTTCATTACGGTAATAGATGATATCCGGCGAAGCATCGAGAAATGATCGCAGTAGCAAACTTTGCTCTGCAGCTTCCAACTGCGCGCGCTCACGCTCAAAGACTTCAGCCTCTAAATCAGCAAATGCCGCTTCACGCTCTTGCTCTGCGCGTCGACGCACTTCAATCTCTTCATTAAGCAGTTCAATGTTGGCTTTGAGCTGCGCATTCAGCTCTAAGTCACGCTCACGCATCACTTCCAGCTTATGGATAAATTTGGTCAAACGCTGGCGAGACTCTTCGAGCTGATCCACCACCACCGAAAGAAAATACACCGCCCACGGGGTAACCAAGAGACCAAAGAAGATCGAGCGAACAATATCCACATCATGAACGCGACCTTCAACCACCAAGGTCAGGCCAATTTGTACAAACATCGCCAAGGCCACCAGCGCGATCGCCAGTAGCATACTAAATCGCACCAAGCCCAATTTGACCAAAAGGTCGACGTAATATTGTGCGAGCTGTTTGATTGGTTTCATGATGAAAAATTGCTCCCTCTGTGAACCTGTATCTTAACCCAAGCCCACATAAAAAAATGCCCAGCGCTAAGTCTGGGCAACAAATCCGTGATCAAGTCTCAAATTACTTTAGTACTGGCGCGGTATAAACAAAGCTTTGATTCAATGCGCTGCCCTGTGCGCCATGCTGATTTAAGTATTCTGCAACCGCATGCATCATTTTCCAGCGCCCTTCACACCAAAGTGGCGCCAGTAAGGTTGGACGCCTTGCCGAAGCCGTCACGCGATGAATGATCACCTCAGGCGGGGTGTGACGAATCATCTCTCCTGCCGCTTCAATATATTGCTCAAGACTAATCACCTGCTGTCGCCCCGCTTGCCAAGCCTTGGCCATGGTGCTGCCTTCAACAATATGCAGAGGGTGCAATTTCAAACCGTCGGTACCCACTGCCAAAGTGCGATTCAAGGTTTGCATATAATCGCTTTGCACTTCACCCGGCAGGCCCATAATTAAATGTGTGCACACCTTTAATCCACGTGCGCGCGCTTTTTCGCAAGTCGCAGCATAAGCAGCAAAGTCATGGCCTCGGTTAATGCGTTTGAGGGTTTGATTATTGGCGGTTTGTAACCCCAGCTCGAGCCAAATTTCATAGCCTTGCTGATGATATTCAGACAATAGGTCAAGCACCGCATCCGGCACGCAATCAGGCCGCGTCCCCACACACAAACCGACAATGTCGGCACTTTGCAGCGCTTCTTCATACATTTTTTTCAGCAGCTGCACCTCAGCATAGGTGCTGGTGTAAGCCTGAAAATAAGCTAAGTAACGCTTAGCTCGGGTGACTTCATCAGCGCGCGCTGAAAGCTGCTCACGAATACTATGACGCTGCGTGGATTCATCAGCAAAAGAGGCAACATTACAAAAGGTGCAACCACCACGGCCCAAAGTGCCATCGCGATTCGGACAACTAAAACCACCATGTAAGGTGAGTTTATGTACTTTTTCGCCATAACGACGTTGAAGATCTTGGCCGAAGGTATTCACCAACTGATGTAACTGCATGAATAAAAATGCTCTTTGTTTTGCGCGCTAAAAAACGGAAGTCGCGACGGAGAAAATCGCCGGAAATATTAACATAAAGGCATTTCTGACCACAGGGCGGAAATAAAAATGAAGGAAAACAAGATATAAATGAGAATAAATTACATTTTCACAAAAAATTATCGTTTTATAGTCGACTGGCTCACAAACAATTGTCACGTTGCGCATCTCGCAACAATCAATCATTAGTGGATATCACTATATTTTAGATATCATCCGAATTTACACCCTTTTTCGTTACGTTTATCCACCTTAACTTGGATTTAATTTTAACAAAGCTTTAATTTTTTAATGGTAATTACTAAATCAAATATGTAGGATAGTTTCATACGCGACTATTTTTTGGTCGGTTTTTTATTCGAAAAATATGAATTTTCCCAATAAAAAACCTAAGAAAATAAAGTTAACCGTGATAATAACCTGTCACAGTTGAGCTTAACCGAGTTTTGTGAGGTGATTCACAATGCCAGGTGCATCACAAAAACACATCACAAACCTCACTTTTTACGCCACGGCATCCTGCCATATCAATTGGGCGTAGCGAAAACATGATAGGGATAAAAGCAGTCGCTGGTCGCAGCGAAACTGCGTCAACTGGAAGGACGTATCTATGACAGATAATGCGCAAACTGCTCAGGGCCTGTACGTGCCTGAGCTTGAGCACGATGCCTGTGGTATCGGCTTTGTTGCCCATCTAAAAAACCGCAAATCACACCAAATCGTCAGCCAAGCATTGGAAATGCTCGCGCGTATGGAGCACCGAGGTGGCCAAGGTTGTGATCCTTGTAGCGGTGATGGTGCAGGGATTCTTTTACAAAAGCCCCACGAATTTTTCCTTGAAGAGACCCGAGACCTTGGGTTCAATCTTCCCGCCTTTAACCGTTATGGTGTCGGCGTCGTACTTTTCCCGCAAGATCCACATCAACGTCAACAATGTCGTGAAATTCTAGAACGTAATATCAAGCGTCTTGATCTGGAACTGATTGGCTATCGTGAACTGCCAACCGATAACTCAATGATCGGCGCCGATCCCCTGAGTACTGAGCCGCACTTTGAACACGTGTTTGTTACCGGTGGTGAGCAGTGCGATCCAGCTGTGCTTGAACGTAAACTCTATGTTCTACGCAACTATACCGTGCGTATCTGTCTTGAGAGCGTGTCAGGTATTGAAGATAACTTCTATATCAACTCCTTCTCCTATAAGACCTTGGTCTATAAAGGTCAGTTGACCACAGCGCAAGTCCCGCAATACTTCCTTGATTTGCAAAACCCAGCCATGGTGACCGCACTAGCGCTGGTACACTCACGCTTTTCCACCAATACCTTCCCGAAATGGCGTTTGGCACAGCCTTTCCGCTATATCGCACATAATGGTGAAATCAATACTGTTCGCGGCAACCTCAACTGGATGCGCGCACGTGAAGCAATTCTTGAGTGCAAATTATTCACGCCAGCCGAGCTACAAATGCTGCTGCCGATTTGCCAAGAAGGAAGTTCTGACTCATCCAACTTTGATATGGCGCTCGAGCTGTTGGTGCTCTCTGGCCGCAGCCTGCCGCACGCCTTAATGATGATGATTCCTGAAGCATGGCAAGAGAACAAAAATCTCGACCCAACCATGCATGCTTTCTATCAATATCATGCCACCTTGATGGAACCTTGGGATGGCCCTGCCTCTGTTTGTTTCACCGATGGTGTACAAGTGGGGGCCACACTAGACCGTAATGGTCTGCGTCCATCACGCTATACCGTGACTAAAGATGATTTCCTAATCATGGCATCCGAGTCTGGGGTCATTGAGATTGCCCCTGAAAATATTCAGCTTCGTGGCCGTTTGCAGCCAGGTAAGATCTTTGTAGCGGACCTTGAGCAAGGCCGTATCATCTCTGATGAAGAGGTGAAACGGGAAATCGCCACCGCACAGCCCTATGAGGCATGGGTTGAGAAAAACCTATTCCCAATCACTGAGCTGCCAGAGCCTGAAAATCTGCATCAGCAACCAACCTCAGAAACGCTGCTACATCGTCAACAAGCCTTTGGCGTGACCAGTGAAGAAGTCAATGAGATCATCATTCCCATGGTGCGCGATGGTAAAGAGCCATTAGGTGCGATGGGGGCTGACTGGCCATTGGCGGTGCTGTCACACCAATCACAGCATCTCTCTCACTACTTTAAGCAGCTCTTTGCTCAGGTCACCAACCCACCGATCGACCCGATCCGTGAGCGCATGGTGATGTCACTGAAAACTTATCTAGGTAAGGATCAGAACCTATTAGCAGAAACGCCTGAGCACTGTCGTAAAGTCGAGCTTGAAACCCCAATTCTAAGCAACAGCGAACTTGAGAAACTGCGCGCCATCGATAACGATCACTTGCAAGCCAAGACGCTCGATATCGTATTTCGCGCCAGTGAAGATCAAGGCAAGCTTGAGCGTGCACTGAAACGCATCTGCCAATACTCAGAAGATGCGGTCACCGATGGTTACTCGATTATTGTATTGACTGACCGCGCGGTGAACTCAAACCACGCCGCAATTCCAGCGATGCTGGCAGTGGGCGCGGTGCACCATCACCTGATCCGCAAAGGCCTGCGCGCCAAATGTGACATCGTGGTGGAAACAGGCGATGCCCGTGAAACCCATCACTTTGCAACACTTGTGGGCTATGGTGCTAACGCAGTAAACCCATATTTGGTGCATGAGACTATTGTTGAGCTGCAGCGTAAAAAACGCCTCAATCAAGACCAAAGTGCCGAAGTGCTGTTTGAGCAGTACCGCAAAGCGATCAATGCCGGCCTATTGAAGATCTTCTCGAAAATGGGGATCTCCACCCTGCAGTCCTATCATGGCGCGCAAATTTTTGAAGCGCTGGGGATCAGCAAAGCTGTGGTGGATAAATACTTCACCGGCACAGTGACTCGTATTCAAGGTTTGTCCATTGATGACATCGCCAAAGAGGTGTTGATTCGTCACCGCTTTGGTTTCCCAACTCGTGAAATTCCAATGCAAGTGTTGGATGTCGGCGGTGTTTACCAGTGGAAACAGCGTGGTGAAAAACACCTGTTTAACCCTGAAACCATTCACCTATTGCAAAACTCAACGCGCAACAAAGACTACGCTCAGTTCAAACAATACTGCAGCGCAGTGGATAGCCAAGGCGACAACGCAGCCACCCTGCGTAGCCAATTTGAGTTTATTAAAAATCCTGCGGGTGCGATTCCCCTATCGGAAGTGGAGCCAGCGGAAAATATTCTTAAACGCTTTGCCACAGGTGCCATGAGCTTTGGTTCCATCTCTCATGAAGCACACTCCACCTTGGCCATCGCCATGAACCGCATTGGCGCTAAATCCAACTCAGGTGAAGGCGGCGAAGACCCAATTCGCTTTGAGCGAAAAGACAATGGTGATTGGGAACGCTCAGCGATCAAGCAGGTTGCTTCCGGCCGTTTCGGTGTGACCTCTTACTATCTGACCAATGCCGATGAGCTTCAGATTAAGATGGCGCAAGGTGCAAAACCAGGCGAAGGTGGTCAGCTACCAGGCCATAAAGTGGATGATTGGATCGGCCGTACCCGCCACTCCACCCCAGGGGTTGGTTTGATTTCACCACCGCCGCACCATGACATCTACTCCATCGAAGATTTGGCACAGCTCATTTTCGATCTGAAAAATGCCAACCGTAAAGCGCGTGTCAACGTCAAGCTAGTTTCTGAAGCTGGCGTCGGTACCATTGCCTCTGGGGTTGCGAAAGCCAAAGCCGATGTTGTACTGATTGCCGGCTTTGACGGTGGTACAGGTGCATCACCACTGTCATCAATTAAACATGCTGGTCTGCCATGGGAGTTGGGTCTTGCTGAAACGCACCAAACCCTACTTCGCAATGGTCTGCGTAACCGAATTGTGGTGCAGTCTGATGGTCAGATGAAAACACCGCGTGACCTCGCCGTTGCCACCCTACTCGGTGCCGAAGAATGGGGTGTAGCTACCGCAGCCTTGGTGGTTGAGGGCTGTATCATGATGCGTAAGTGTCACCTCAACACCTGCCCTGTCGGTATCGCAACGCAGAACAAAACCCTGCGTGAGCGCTTTGATGGCCGTGTTGATGATGTGGTCACCTTCTTCCAATACATGGTTGAAGGCCTGCGTGAAATCATGGCAGAGCTTGGTTATCGCACCATCAATGAAATGGTGGGCCAATCACAGCACCTACGTGTGCGTCGCGATATTGGCCATTGGAAATATCAAAACCTCAACTTGGATGTGGCACTTTATAAAGAAGAGCCGCGCGAAGGCGATGGCATGTACTGCCAACGTCAGCAAGAGCATGGTTTGGATATGATCCTTGATCGTCAGTTGATTGAAGCAGCGCGCTCAGCGCTTGAGCAAGGGCAAAAAGTGGATGCTGCATTTAAGATCGTAAACACCGATCGCAGCGCCGGTACCATGCTCTCCAATGAGATCTCCAAAGTCTACAAAGACCAAGGGCTACCACAGCCAATGACAGTGAAATTCAACGGCAGTGCTGGACAAAGCTTTGGTGCCTTCCTAGCCAAAGGCGTGACCTTTGAAGTTGAAGGCGATGCCAACGACTACTGGGGCAAGGGCCTATCAGGCGGTACCTTGGTGCTTTATCCGCATACCAATAGCGATATTGTGGCCGAAGAAAACATTGTTGTCGGTAACGTTTGTTTCTACGGCGCGACGTCAGGTGAGTCCTATATTCGCGGTATCGCAGGTGAGCGCTTCTGTGTACGTAACTCAGGTGCCAGCGTCGTCGTCGAAGGGATTGGCGATCACGGTTGTGAATATATGACCGGCGGTGTGGCCATTATTCTCGGTAGCACAGGTCGTAACTTTGCCGCAGGCATGAGTGGTGGTACGGCTTATGTTTGGGATCGCGATGGCGACTTCAACAGCAAACTCAACCCTGAGCTGGTTGATCTTGATCCGCTTGATGCCGAAGACATTGCACTGCTGCAACGCATGATCAACAACCAAGCGCAGCTCACTGGCAGTCCAGTGGCGCAAGCCTTCCTTGATAACTGGGAAAGCAGCTTGCAGCAAATGATCAAAGTGATGCCACGAGATTACAAAGCCGTGCTAGAAAAACGCAAAGCAGAAGCCAATAACAAGGAAGCATTGGAGGCCGTCAATGGGTAAGCCAACTGGATTTTTAGAGTTCGGCCGAGAGTTGCCGGGTAAAAAGGACCCAGCGGTTCGTATCGCCGATAACAAAGAGTTTGTTTTAAACGATGAGTTTGGAGACAAGATCTTTGAGCAAGCGTCACGTTGTATGGATTGTGGTGTACCGTTTTGTCACAGCGGTTGCCCAATTGGCAACATCATTCCCGAGTTTAACGATGCGGTTTACCGCGATAGCTGGGAAGAAGCGTGGCAAATTTTAAGCTCAACCAACAATTTCCCTGAATTCACAGGTCGGGTTTGTCCCGCGCCTTGTGAAACAGCCTGTGTTTTGGGTATCAACCAAGATCCCATCACCATCTGTAACATGGAAAAAACCATTGTTGAGCGCGCCTATAAAGAAGGTTACGCCAAGCCCAAAACCCCACGTTCGCGCAGCGGTAAAACCGTGGCGATCATCGGCTCAGGTCCTGCGGGACTGGCGGCTGCAGAGCAGCTCAATAGCGCCGGTCATAGCGTGACCGTCTTTGAGCGCGATGAAAAAGTGGGTGGCTTGCTACGCTTTGGTATTCCTGACTTTAAGCTAGGCATGGATATCATCGATCGTAAAATCGATTTGATGCGCGAAGCTGGCGTAGAGTTCGTGGTCAATGCCCATGTGGGTGTCGATGTGAGTGCCGCGCAAATTCAGCATGACTATGATGTGGTGCTACTCACTGGTGGCTCAACCGTACCGCGCGATCTACCGATTGATGGCCGTTCACTCAAGGGCGTTCACTTTGCCATGGAGTTTTTGGGCCAGAACAACCGCCGTGCCAATGGGATGGATCTGAAAACGCAAGAGATTCACGCCAAGGGTAAACATGTGGTGGTGATCGGTGGTGGTGATACCGGTTCAGACTGTGTCGGTACCTCAAACCGTCACGGCGCTACGAGCATTACCCAAGTGGAAATCATGCCAGTGCCACCAGAAAAGCGTCCAGCCAATATGCCATGGCCGCAATATCCGATGATTCTTCGCACCTCGACCTCGCATGAAGAGGGCTGTGAGCGTCATTGGAATATTTTGACCAAGGCCTTTATTGATGATGGCCAAGGGAACGTCAAAGCGCTACGTATCGCCGATATCGTCTGGCAAGACGCTAAGCCAGGCGAGCGTCCAAGCTTTACCGAAGTGGAAGGCTCTGAGCGTGATATCCCTTGCGATCTCGCCTTCTTGGCCATGGGCTTTTTACATCCAGAACCATCGGGTGTACTGGCGCAGCTTGATATTGCCTTGGACGATCGCGGCAATGTGGCGACCACGGATTTTCAAACCAACCAACAAGGTGTATTTGCCGCTGGCGATATGCGCACTGGTCAGTCTTTAGTGGTTCGCTGTATCAACGAAGGGCGTGAATGCGCCCGCGCCATTGACCAATACTTGATGGGTAACACCCATCTTGAAGCGAAAGCGGATTCTTTAATGCTATCGTGATAATAAAAACGACCTTCCAGTTTTGCCAGCCCTATAAGGGCTGGCTTTTTTATACCCGAAAATTAGCTTTTGAGTTACACCTTCCTAAAGCTCAAAAGCGCAATTGAAGCGGTTTCACCCCGCTGACTTGATAGAAATTTATGCTAGACTGAGCGCCTATTCTGATAAAACCCAAAAGAACCATATTATGAAAATCGGCATTATTGGCGCGATGGAACAAGAAGTCGCGATCCTCAAAGATCAACTAGAAAACCTGACACAAACCACTATCGCCAACTGCCACTTTTATACTGGCAACCTCAAGGGCCATGACGTGATTTTGCTGCAATCTGGCATTGGTAAAGTGGCTGCCGCTGTAGGCACCACCCTATTACTTGATCACTACCAACCAGAAGTGGTCATCAACACTGGCTCTGCAGGCGGTTTTGATCCATCACTGAATGTCGGTGATGTGGTTGTTTCAACAGAAGTGCGCCATCACGATGCCGATGTCACTGCGTTTGGTTATGAAATTGGTCAAATGGCCAGCCAACCTGCGGCATTTATTGCTGATGCAACTCTCATTGCGCAAGCTGAAGCAGCCATTGAAGCAAGCCCAGAGCAACATGCCGTGCGCGGTTTGATCTGTACTGGTGATGCATTTATCTGTAGCAGCGAACGCCAAGCACAAATCAAAGCCAACTTCCCAACCGTAGTTGCCGTTGAAATGGAAGCCTCTGCCATTGCGCAAACCTGTCATCAGTTCCAAGTGCCATTTGTAGTGGTTCGCGCTATCTCTGATGTAGCAGACAAAGCCTCACCAATGAGCTTTGATGAGTTTCTACCACTAGCGGCTGCACGCTCATCTGAGATGATTGTGCGCATGCTTGAAAAAATGGCCTAATCATGACGGCGTGGCATCTATTGGAACATCACCTTGCGCTTTTTACTTTTTGGGGCGCGCTGCTGTTTCATCTTTTATTGCCACTGCCCAATACGCTTTCACCTTGGTCTATCTATCAACGATTGGCTAAGGTGATCGCGCAAAAGGTCAATCAACCGCATAATTCACGCCAACAAAATCTGATCTCAGGCTCCATGACTTGGGCGCTATTTTGGTTTCCAAGCTTGGTGGTACTGATTGCCCTTTCCACTTTAGTCAGTTCACCTTGGCTATTGGATGCTGCGCTGCTTTGGCTTAGCCTTGGTTGGCGTCCACTGCAACAAGTTAGCCAGAGCTTGATCGCCAGCTTGGCGCAAGCGCACAAAGAAACCAGTCGACGCATTTTGGCCGCGAAACTCAATCGACAAACGGAAAGCCTATCGGAAAATGGACTAGGCAAGGCCACCGCAGAGCTGATGATCCTTGGCTACGGTCGCGAAGTTGTCGCCGTGCTATTTTGGTATGGCTGCTTTGGTGGCATCGGCGCCGCGATGTATCGTTTGACCTTAACGCTGGCGCGCACTTGGTCGCCTAGCCGCAGTGAATTTTTTCCCTTTGGTACCGCGTCGACCAATATTCTCGCCTTAGCCGATCTCATTCCGCTGCGCCTCTTTGCACTTTTATGTGCCTTTGGTAAGCGAGGCAAACAAGCATTTTCCGGCATATTTCGCCAAGCCAAACTCTGGTTTTTACCCGGCCCAGGTTGGCTGCTTTGCGCTATTGCCCATCAATATGATTTAAGTTTGGGTGGCCCAGCCATTTATGGCGACAACAAACGTCAGCGCCCACGCATCGGCGGCGTACGTGTGCCCAGTGCCATTGAGCTTGCGCAGCTTCATCGCCAACTGAACTGGCGACTTCTAATCTGGCTAGGCCTACAAAGCGCATTATTTTTTGCGCTTCACACTCTCATTTAGCTTGCCACTATCAAGGACTGATATGCACAGATTGCTCGCATTATTGCTCACTATTTTACTCAGCCCGTGGGTTTTGGCGGCACCGGCGCAGCGCATTATCAGCCTATCGCCCCATACCACAGAACTGATTTATGCCGCGGGTATGGGGGATAAACTCATCGCCGCCAGTGAATTTAGTGATTACCCGAAAGCCGCGCTCAAATTAGAGCGCGTTGCCAATTATCGTGGCATTAACCTTGAGCGCATTATCACGCTAAAGCCTGATTTAGTGGTGACATGGAAAGGCGGCCTGCCGCAAGCACAGCTCGACAAACTCAGCGCTTTTGGTATTCCAATTCATTACTCCAATCCCACTACGCTTGAAAGCATTGGCGACGAGCTCATGGCGCTAGCGCCCTATGCTGAAAACCCACAAACCGCAGAAAAAGCCGCCCAAACATACTGGCAAGCGCTGAGCGCGCGTCGCACAAAATACCAAGACGCCAAACCACTGCGCTACTTTTATCAACTGAGCAACCAGCCGCTAATCACCATGGCGCAAGAACGTTGGCCATCCCCCGTATTTACGCTCTGTGGTGGTCAAAATATTTTTGCGAATGCACCAGCGCCCTATCCGCAAGTCGGGCCAGAACAAGTGTTAATGAAACAACCTGAGATCATCTTTGGCGCAGACCATCAAGGTGATGGCAGTAACCGTTCCATTCAACGCGATTGGCAAGCATGGGCAGGTCATCTTCCTGCATATGATCAACAACAGATTTGGCTACTGAATTCCAATTGGCTCAATCGCCCCACACCACGGGTGATATTGGCAATTGATCAGGTGTGTGGCTATTTTGACCAAGCGAGATCGCGAGCACAGGAATAAAACGATAACTGATGAAAATGTTGGCGCAGGATGGGCCAACTCATACAATCCGCCGACTTTCGCCAGCGGCGAGATAAGAACAACAAAAGGAATGTTATGCTGCTCTATGCTCTTGATATGTTTGGCACCGCAATTTTTGCTCTGTCTGGCGTGTTACTCGCTGGCCGATTAAAAATGGACCCCTTTGGCGTGTTAGTCCTTGCTAGCGCCACAGCCATTGGTGGCGGCACACTACGTGATATGTCACTCGGCGCAACCCCGGTATTTTGGATTCACGATACCAACTATTTTTGGGTGATTATCGCCACCTGTGTTTTGGCGATGCTGACCCTGCGACGTCGCCCCAGACGCTTACCCAGTTTTTTTCTTCCCGTATGTGATGCCATCGGCCTTGCCGTATTTGTTGCCATCGGCGTCGAGAAATCACTGGCTCATGGCACAGGTTATGATGTCGCGGTGGTGATGGGCGTTCTCACGGGTTGCGGCGGCGGTATTTTGCGCGATATGTTGGCCAGACAAGTGCCCATGGTACTGCGCACTGAAGTCTATGCCACGGCTTGTATTATCGGCGGAATGGTTCACACCTTCTCGCTCTATTTAGGCTGTAATAGTGCTTGGGCTGGCCTTGCTGGCATCGCGACGACACTCACCATACGTCTTGCCGCGATTCGTTGGCGACTTTCTCTACCCACCTTTGTGTTTAATAAGTCCTAATCATCGGACTGGCGCTCACTGCACATCAATCGCTTATCCAGAGCCCAAACAAAGCGCAAGCCGCATCTTGATTGCAATGATGCGGCTTTTTATTTGACCCAATCTCATCTTGTCTCAGTGTTGCACATTTTTTCATCTTGTTTAGCGACTCAAATTATATACAATACGTCGTACTTTATATTTTATTTGATGATTATGTCCGACCGATTATTGATTCTCAGCTATCTGCTGACCATTGTTTTCGCCTATTTGCTTCTATCGACCAATCCCATGAGTGCATTTAGCTTTATCGTTTTACCTATGATTGCGCTGCTTTTTTCACCATTTTTAGCACTCGCCTTGCGTGCATTAGAGATACACCGGCGTCGCAAAGAATAGTTAAAAATTCCAAAACACTTCACCAACAAAACACTAACCGACTGATTATATTGGTATATATAAGAGAAAAATTTTACCTTATCGATAGATAAATAGTTGCCCTTGCCTGCGCACATCAATAGAATTCCACTTCATTTATTGAGGGATGAATCAGCATGACACGCTATTTTGTTATTTCAGGCTACCTGATTGCAGTTCCATTGATCCTGCTGGTCATTTGCCACCATGCGCTCAATCTCTCCTTTATCCCAGCAGCCGTTGTAATGGCCGTGATGCTGCTTCCCTGCCTTGGCTTAACCCTACGCCGACTCAAACGCCTGAACAAAACCACCGAGCTCACCTGCAAAGAAAAAGAGCTTTTGAGCTACGGGGATCCAAAAGCTTAAAAAGCTGTACACCTTTTCTAAAATAACGTCGTTTCGCTCATCCACGCTTGATTCTGCAAGGCATGATAAATGGGGAATTTTCCCTTTGTCGTTTTCACGAAAAAGGATGCTTTGCATCGGATTTTTTCAGGACGAAAAAATCAGTCGAAGCCGGCAGGATGCCGTTCTGAGACGGCGATATAGCAAAGACGCCTTTGACGTGAAGGCAAACGACATGGGGCGGCCTCTTTGCCTACTTTCTGGGCTGTTGCAGAAAGTAGGTCGCCTCTCGGGGCGAATCCCGAGATATGAACCATCAAACGAAACCTGAACTCACTACATGTGAAGTAGCTTTTGAGCACCTGAGATCCAAAAGCTCAAATACCTGTACAACACACAAAAATCCCCTCTCACCACAAAATTCACCCATAAAAAAACACCGCCAAAGGCGGTGTTTTCACTTGCGCATCAATATTGCTAAGTCGCAGAACTGTGTAATAGCCGCTGACTTATGCAATCGTCACACGTGCAAATTTACGCTTGCCCACTTGCAGTACATAAGTACCCGCTGCAAGTTCAAGCTTGGTGTCTTCAAGTTTTTCACCGTCTTGCTTCACAGCACCTTGGCGAATCATACGCATAGCATCAGAAGTTGAAGCAACAAGGTTTGAGTCTTTCAACACGTTGGCAATCGCGGTACCCACAGGCATGGTGAATTCTGGCATTTCATCCGGAATCACGCCTTTTTGGAAACGTGCGATAAAGGCTTGTTCAGCCGCATCAGCATCCGCTTCGCTATGGAAACGCGCAATGATCTCTTTGGCAAGGGTGATCTTAATATCACGTGGGTTCGTACCCGCTTCAACCGCAGCCTTAAAGACTGCAATCTCTTCAAGAGAACGGAAAGACAACAGATTGTAGTAATCCCACATCAGATCATCAGAGATCGACATCAGCTTGCCGAACATCTCTTCTGGTGCTTCGCTAATACCGATGTAGTTGTGTTGTGATTTGGACATTTTCTTCACACCGTCCAAACCAACAAGTAGTGGCATGGTTAATACCACTTGCTGCGCCATACCGTGTGATTTTTGTAGCTCACGCCCCATCAGCAGGTTAAAGCGCTGATCGGTACCGCCAAGCTCAACATCCGCTTCTAGGGCAACAGAGTCATAACCTTGAAGCAATGGGTAGATAAATTCATGGATCGCAATCGGCTGGTTACCGGCAAAGCGTTTTTTGAAATCATCACGCTCAAGCATACGTGCAACGGTTGAGTTTGCAGCAAGGCGAATCATCCCTTCGGTACCCAGTTCACTCAGCCAAGTTGAGTTAAACTCGATACGGGTTTTCGCAGGATCCAAAATTTTGAATACTTGCTCTTTATAGGTTTCAGCGTTGGCAACAACCTGCTCGCGAGTGAGCGGTGGACGCGTGGTGTTCTTACCACTTGGATCACCCACCATGCCAGTAAAGTCACCGATCAAGAAAATGACTTCATGACCCAAATCTTGGAATTGACGAAGTTTATTCAAAATCACGGTATGGCCAAGATGAATATCTGGCGCCGTTGGATCGGCACCCAATTTAATTTTTAGAGGGCGGCCCAATTTTAACTTTTCGATCAATTCAGATTCTGGGATCAAATCTTCTACGCCGCGTTTGATCTGCTCGAGTGCGGCTTCGATATGCGCCATGGCTATCTCCGACGAGTGGCTAATTTTTGTGAATAAACAAGCATGGTACTCAATAGCGCTCGGTTTTGAAACCAGTTACACTAGCACGCAGCAATTTCTTTCTAATTTGTCTCGAGGATCGCAGCTTGCCTGCTCTACATCGCAAACTGATTACCATACTCAGTATCTGTGTCATTGTGCTGTTCATTATGCCAAGCCCGCAAGCAGCGAAACCGGATTACCACTACCAACTGAACCAGCGTTATCCAGTCACCCTTGCAACGCAGCCACAAGCGCGCGCCATCCAAGTGCAAACCTTTATCGATGAAGGCACCCCTTGGCATCTTAAAAAAGGTGAATATCTCACTCAGCTGTTTAGCCGGGCGGGTCTTTCCACCAACACCCTCTATGCGGTATTACACAGCGGCGAAGCGGCCAAAGCGCTGAATACCATCAAAGTGGGCGATACCTTTTGGCTGACCATTGAGCACGGCGAGCTACAACAGCTGCGTTATGCGATCAACAGCCGCGATACCCTCACAGTGGCACGTAATGCAAAGGGACATTTTGAAAGTCGCATCGATACCCTAAAAACCACCACGCGTGAGAACTTTGTGCAGGGCAAAATTGCCAACGGTAGTTTTCTTTGGCTGAGCGCGCAAAATGTGGGCATGAGCGATAAGCAGATTATGGAGATGGCGCTCATCTTTGGTTGGGATATCGACTTTGCGCTAGATTTGCGCCCGGGCGATAGCTTTAAGCTGCTCTATGAAGATGTGCTTAATGAGCAAACCGGCGAGATCATCGATACCGGCCGTATTTTGATGGCGCAATTTGTTAATCAAGGGCAAACCTTTACCGCGATTTTAAATAGCGATGGCAACTACTACAGCCCCAAAGGCGAGGCGATGAAAAAAGCCTTTTTGCGTGCGCCATTGGATTTTCGCCGCGTCAGTTCAAACTTTAACCCGCGTCGCCTCCATCCGGTTACAGGTAAAGTACGCGCGCACCGCGGCACTGATTATGTCGCACCTGTGGGCACCCCGATTATGGCAGCTGGTAACGGTACGGTGATCGCCTCCAGCTATAACAAATTTAATGGCAACTATGTGTTTATTCGCCACAATGCCACCTACATCACCAAGTATTTGCACCTCACCAAGCGCTTTGTGAAAAAAGGCGAGCGCGTGAAGCAAGGACAAAAAATCGGTACCTTGGGTGGCACAGGCCGCGTCACTGGACCGCATTTGCACTATGAGTTTTTGGTCAATGGCGTGCATAAAAACCCGCGCACCGTCAAACTACCCGATGCTCGCTCACTGACAGGTGAGGCGAAACGCAAGTTCCTTGCCAGAGCCAAAGTGATTGAAGCAAGCTTTGCCAAGCTCAATAAACAAGCGCCCAAGCAAGGAATTTTAGTCGAGCTAGACTGGGAATAAGCGAAAAATAAAGCCACGACAGCAGACATTTGCTGCAAGAAAAAAGCGAGCTTAAGCTCGCTTTTTTATTACTCAAACCATCAAGCTCACAGGCTCAATTAGCAAATATCTAAACAGTGATAAACGGTCATGTGAAACTGCTGCTTATCCTTGGTTTTATTGAGTTCAACCTGATTACAGCTGTCATTTGGACGCTTGCTCATCGCTTTATCAGCAAGTGCATTGATGGTATCAAAATCCTTCATATCGAAACGAAACTGAACATACTCAAGTGCGCCATGGCATTCGGAGTAAAAGAAAGTTCCTGATTTGATAAAGGGCAACTTGCCATCGCCTGATGCGCCGTTATAGGTCTCTTTTTGATCATATTTGATGTAGCGAGAAAACATCGCATTAAAGGCATCGAAGTCATGATTGCCATCCAAGGTTTGCGGAATGTGGGCAAAGAGATCATCGATAAATTGTTGCGGAGTAACATTTGCCATTGCGGGTGCACTCAACCCCATGGCACAAACCAAACAAAGCAGATATTTTTTCATAATCCATTGAGTTAAAAACAAAATTTAAAACATGATAACGACAGAAAAAATAATTTGGTGATAAAAACGACACCCATTTTCGGTTTTGTTGTCCAGCTCATTGCCTTTTTTGTCGCCATACATCGACCTCAGAATTTTTGCGACTGAAATAACAAGCGAAGTTTACTTTCAACCATTGAGGACTCACTAATCCACTCGTCTTACTGCGCTTTAGCGATAAAAAAACGCGCCCAAAGGCGCGCTCTCATAGCATTTTAATCTGCTTGCTTTTACTGACGCATTTCAGACTAACCCAGCTGAACTGGAATCGCCTTACTAGTGCGCACAATATTGTTGTGCTCATCAAAGTAAACCAAGCTTGGCTTGTGTGCTTGCGCGGCTTCATCATTCATTCCTACATAGGCACAAATGATCACTGTATCGCCCACCGCAGCACGACGCGCCGCAGCACCATTGAGAGAAATCACTTTAGATCCGCGTTCACCGGCAATGGCATAGGTTGAGAAACGCTCGCCATTATTGACCGCATAAATCTCAATCTTTTCATATTCCAAAATACCTGCCGCATCAAGAAAGTCTTGATCGATGGCGCAAGAGCCTTCGTAGTAAAGCTCGGCCTGTGTTACACGGACTTTGTGTAACTTCCCTTTGAGCATCGTTCTTTGCATCACGCGTCTCACTATTCCCTATTCTTCATTACACACATTTCATCAAAAACATGGCTCATGTCGATGAAAGTTTAACCAACCAAGTCTACCGTGAGATTATCGATCAGTCGAGTCTGCCCCAAAAAGGCCGCCATCAGCACCACCACCCGTGGTGATTCATCCACCATAGGTTGGAGTGTGTTGGCATCACAAATAAACAGTTCATCAGGCGCCAGACCAGCCGCGCGCAGCTGATCTCCAGCATCAAGAAGCAGTTGTTCAACATCGCGACGACCGCCACGAAGCTGTGATCCGATCCAACGCATGGTACGCGCCAATACAGGCGCTCGCTGACGCTCATCGGCATTGAGGCGACCATTGCGGGAACTCAGCGCTAAGCCATCGACATCGCGCACCGTCGGGACCGCAACAATTTCAATGGGAAACGCTAAATCGCGAACCATTTGGCGAATCAGTGCCAATTGTTGGTAATCTTTTTCACCAAAGCAGGCGACATCAGGCTGCACGATATTAAACAACTTACTGACGATGGTTGAAACGCCGCGAAAATGGCCCGGACGACAAGCGCCTTCAAGCATTTGGCTCAATCCAGGGACCTCGACAAAGGTTTGATCGTCCAACCCTTGTGGAAAAATAAGCTCTGGCGTTGGCGCAAAAAGAAGGTGCGCACCATGTCCATCAAGCAATTGGCTATCGGCTTCCAAAGTGCGCGGATAGGCGGCTAAATCGTCAGCTCGATCAAACTGCATTGGATTGACAAAGACACTGGCAACAACCACATCGGCGTGCAATTTAGCCGTGGTAATTAAGGCCATATGACCTTGGTGCAAATTGCCCATGGTTGGCACAAAAGCGATACGTTTACCGTCACGACGCCATTGCAGAATCTGCTGGCGAAGCGGCGCAATTTCACTCACGGTTAACATCAAGACTCCTTAGTCAAAGCCGTGATCGGCGCCAGGGAAGATCCCCTGTGTCACCTCTGCCACATAAGTCTCAACGGCTCCCTGCATAGAGCCACATTGGGCAAGGTAGTTCTTAGAAAAACTTGGAATATAGTTGGCTGAAATGCCGCAGATATCATGCATCACCAAAATCTGGCCATCGGTGGCATTGCCTGCACCAATACCGATCACCGGTACTTCCAGCGCTTGGGTAATCCGCTCTGCCAGCGCGCGCGGCACGCATTCCAGCAAAATAATTTGAGCGCCAGCATTTTGTAGTAACAGCGCATCACGCACCATCTGCTCTGCTGCATCTTGGTCGCGCCCTTGCACTTTATAGCCGCCAAAGATATTGACCGACTGTGGTGTCAAACCTAAGTGTGCACAGACAGGCACAGCGCGCTCAGTCAGCATTTTTACCGTGTCCACCAGCCAGCTTCCACCTTCAAGCTTGACCATATTGGCGCCTGCGCGCATCAGCACAGCTGCATTGGCGCAAGCTTGCTCAGGGGTGGCGTAACTCATAAAGGGCATATCGGCCATCAGCAAGGTATGCTGACTACCGGCTCGAACCGAGCGGGTGTGGTAGGCGATGTCATCAACACTGACATCTAAGGTGTCATCTTTTCCTTGAAGCACCATTCCCAGTGAATCTCCAACAAGAAGAACAGGGACTTCGGCAGCTTCAAACAATTTAGCAAAACTCGCATCATAGGCAGTTAAAGAAGCAAATTTTCGCCCCTCTTTTTTCCATGCCATGAGCGTATTGATGGTGACTTTTCTCATCTGCTCTCCCTTTGCAGTGCGTCTTACACCTCGGCAAGCACACTAAGTCCATTGGCGGGTAATTGCTGTTTGAGTACAGCAATCGCTTGGCCATTTGGCAAACGTAATTCTGGACTTAACTCGTAGAGTGGATAAACCACAAACTCACGCTGCGTTAAGCCATAATGTGGCACCGTTAAGCGCTCACTCTCAATGATCGCCTGATCATAAAGCAAAATATCAAGATCTAAGGTACGTGGACCCCAGCGCTCATCTTTACGCACGCGACCCTGCGACAATTCAATCGCTTGAGTGGCATCAAGCAGCGCCAAAGGCGCAAGCGCTGTCTCAATCAATGCCACGGCATTAATATAGTCAGGCTGATCCTGCGGCCCCATGGGCTTGCTGCCATAAAGTGAAGATACGGCCAGCAGACGCGACGCGGGCAAGCTGGCAAGCGCTTGAATCGCCTGCCTTGCTTGCGCCATGGGATCGGCTTGGTTACTGCCGATGGCAATATAAACCTGGGCCATCTTATTCGCCTTGGCCACTCTTGGCGTTTGGCTTACGGCGCGGCTTCACTTGACGACGGCGACGTGGCTTACGCGCTTCGCCCTCTTTATTCAGCGATTGCACCATAAACTGGCGCTGTGAGCGGCCTTTCGATTGGAAATGGGTCCACCAGTCGGCAAGCTCTTCGGTATCACCGCCTTCCACTTCACCACGCATCACCAAAAAGTCATAGGCTGCGCGGAATTTATTCTGTTCAAGCAAACGGAAAGCGCGCTTGCCACTGCGACGAGGCAAACGAAGCTGCAACTGCCAAATATCACGAATGGTGGCAGTAAATCGTTTTGGAATCGCCAAGCTTTTCACTTGCTCATCCAAAATATCGTTGCCCGCAATCAGAACCGCATCATAGAAGGTCAAACCACCGGTATGGGCGATCTCTTCCGCGCGCTCTACCATGGGATACCACAAAATCGCAGCAAACATAAAGGCGGGATTGACGCGCAAGTCGTTGTGGATACGCTCATCAGTCGCCTGCAGTACCAAGGCGATCATGCGCTCAGTATGGCTCTCTTGGCTCTCAGTGAAGTGACTCACCACCTGCGGGAACAACTTATCGAATAGATCGTACTGACGCAGCAATTGGTAGGTTTCATAACCTTCCCCGGCTTGCAGCAGTTTTAAG
Source organism: Vibrio stylophorae (assembly GCF_921293875.1). Lineage (NCBI taxonomy): Bacteria > Pseudomonadati > Pseudomonadota > Gammaproteobacteria > Vibrionales > Vibrionaceae > Vibrio > Vibrio stylophorae. The sequence goes on along the minus strand of NZ_CAKLDI010000001.1, from coordinate 491,238 downwards.
CTTTCTTCATACAGACGTGCTGAAGGAATTTCATTGAGCAATTTAGCTAAACGTGGAATCGGCTCAGCGGTGGTGCTGTCGATATGCATATCAAGCTTGGCGGCAAAACGCACAGCGCGCAGCATACGCACAGGGTCTTCACGATAACGGGTTTCAGGATCGCCAATCATGCGAATGATGCCATCATCGATATCATCGATACCGCCAGCATAATCTCGAATCGAGAAATCAGCGATATTGTAATAAAGGGCATTGACGGTGAAGTCGCGGCGCTCAGCATCTTCATCAATGGTGCCGTAGACGTTATCACGCAGCAGCATCCCCTGCTGTGATGAGGCGGAATGCTGTTGATTGTTCACATCTTCATGGTGACCACGAAACGTAGCCACTTCAATCACATCACGACCAAAGAGAATATGCGCTAGGCGAAAACGACGACCGACGAGGCGGCAGTTACGAAACAGTTTACGGACCTGTTCTGGCGTGGCATTGGTCGTCACATCAAAATCTTTCGGTTGCTTGCCCAGCAATAGATCACGAACACCACCACCCACAAGATAGGCCTCATAACCTGCTTTGTGCAGGCGATAAAGCACCTTCAGCGCATTTTCGCTGATATCTTGGCGAGAAATATTATGATCTTCGCGTGCAATGATCTCCAACGACAACGCATTGAGATCACGTGAACCACCTTTTGTATTCAGTACCTTACGGCAGAATTTTGCGACTCGAGAAAAAATACCACACCTCTGAACCATGTTCGCCCGCGAAATTAAGGCGCACATAATAGCCTAGTGTGATCCATTTTAGAATGGCAGGCTGATCTTTGTCGTTACTGGCAGCTGTTGCAATTGCCAATGACCAATAGCCCAACGAAGCATCTCTTCACAAGGTGCGCGATGAAGCGCAGCAGGTAACTCAAGCCCCAAACAGCGCAGCGCCGCGACCAGTGCGGGCTGTGGTTGATTGATATCTATTGCTGGCGCATGATTTTGCTTCGATAGCTTTTGCCCATCCGCATTCACAATCAAAGGTAGATGCACATAATTGACGGGTGACACGCCAAGCTGACGATAGAGTGCCATTTGTCGCACCGTGGGTTCGATGAGATCAGCGCCGCGCACAATTTCCGTGACTCCTTGGTCAATATCATCCATCACCACGGCAAGGTTATAGGCATATAAACCATCACGACGACGAATCAACAAATCTTCTTCAACCAAGGCGCGGTTCGCTTCAATATGGCCTTGCAAACCATCATCAAAGGCATAATAAGGATGATCTAAGCGAAGACGCACGGCTGCTTGCTCAGGTCCTAAACCTAAATCTCGGCAGTGGCCTTGATAAATGCCGCCCATGGCCTGAATGGTTTTACGTGTGCAGTGGCAGTAATAAGCTTGGCCCGTGTTCAACCAAGCATCGATTTGCGCTTGATAGCGTGCCAGCTGCTCGCTTTGATAGCGCACAGTGCCATCCCAGTGCAAACCATAAGCATCGAGAGTCTTTAAAATCAGGCTGCTGGCACCGACAACTTCACGGGGCGGATCGATATCTTCAATCCGTACCAGCCATTGACCCTGCTGTGATTTAGCTTGCAAATAGCTACCTAGCGCGGCAACTAAAGAGCCAAAATGAAGCGGACCTGACGGAGAAGGCGCAAAACGACCAATATAAGCAGACATAATCAAGCGGCACAAAATTGAGGGATAAAAAAAGAGAGCCTAACGCTCTCTTTCTTTCGCTGTCAATGTCGGCGATTAGCCAGCCATTTGACGCTCTTTAATTTCAGCAAGTGTCTTACAGTCGATACATAGATCCGCTGTTGGACGTGCTTCAAGACGACGGATACCAATCTCAACACCACAGGTGTCGCAGAAGCCGAAATCATCGTCTTCGAGTTTGATCAGCGTCTTTTCAATTTTCTTGATCAGCTTACGCTCGCGATCTCGGTTACGAAGTTCAAGGCTGAACTCCTCTTCCTGCGCCGCGCGATCCACTGGATCAGGAAAGTTTGCCGCTTCATCTTTCATATGCGTGACGGTGCGGTCCACTTCTTCCCTGAGTTGGTTACGCCATGCCTCAAGGATGGTGCGAAAGTGCGCGATTTGCGCATCGTTCATGTACTCTTCGCCCGCTTTTTCTTGATATGGCTCGACGCCGGCAATGGCCAGGGTTCCAAGCGTCTTCTTTTTGCTATCTGGCATGCAGCTTTCTCCTAGAGTGATTACTCAACCCGAGTGGGCCAAATTTTTAGGGCGGTATCTATAGCAGAAGGCCTCCCCCATAGCAACGGTTATTTTGGACCGTGATTACCTCACGTGAGCAGCACGACAATTTTCACAATTCCGTAGCAAATCGCAGCGAAATGCGTCTACCTCGCACCATTCAAATGGGCACAAAAAGTTGGCGAAAAGCGCCCGCTTTAATCCTCAAATTCACCCTTGTCTTTAAAACGATATCTTGATTGAGGTGAAATATTCGGTAAAGGCTCATCACTCAACATCGTGATATAGCGTAAGAAAAAGGATAAGTGCAGCTCATTGCATCCGCAGATTTCATGAGCATCACGCGGTTTCTTTAGGCACATCACAACCCAGTGCACGCCACCATTCCTTCAAACGGCATATCGCATGCATTTTTTTGTGATTCAGCCCCAAAGATGATCACCGAGCAAAGCCAACAAAAAGCCAATAGATTGAATGAGATAGGGATGGTGCAATAATGGTGTTTGATTTCACAATTCTATTTTTTGGAGCTTAGCATGAAAAAGATTCTGCTGACCGCATGTTTATCTGCTGCACTTTGTGCCCCTGCGATGGCAGATGATAGCGGCTTCCGCATGGGTGTGGGTTACACCTTTACCAAAGCCGAAGTTGATGTCTTAGGTTTATCTACATCTTATGGTGATGGTATCAAGTGGGAACTTGGCTACGACTTTAACCGTTTTCTAAGCATCACAGCGTCTTATGAAACAAATAAAGGCGATACCGATATCGTTGAAGTTGCGGGAACACCGGGAGATCCTGGCGCAACACCGCCAGTTCCAGCAACACCAGATCAATTTTACCAAGCAGATGGCAAGACACTAAAAACAGGTGTGGAGCTAGGTTATGGATTTGAATTTAATAGCGATATCCAAAATGGCTATGTTCGCCCGTACCTGTCTGCTGGCTACCTATATTATGAAGAAGACACTATCGATTCTGATACCTTCTACTATGGGGTTGGTATTCATTTCCAAGGTGATAGTGGTGCTTATATCAACGTTAGTTATGATTTTGCGTCACTAGATAAATTCAATGTTTCAGGTTTAGGTTCTGTAAATACATCAGATATCGATTTGAGCCAAGGCTCTGTTGTATTTGGTTATCGCTTCTAAGCGATGCTCCTCACCAAAGACTATAAAAAAACCGCCTGAGGCGGTTTTTTTATCTTTTCATATTTTATAGCCAATCAAGGTGCTCAAACTATTTCCATTGTGCTTGTTTTAAAGCGATCCCTTGTGTGTTGATATCAGCATAACAGACCAGCACTTCAACGCCTGAGGCGATGGCTTGATCAAACAATGCGCCATAATCGGCATCAATATGACGCGCCGCATCCACTTGGCTGATCCCGGTATGCAGCACAGCAAATAACAGCACGGCTCGCGCGCCTTGCGCTTGCATCGCCATCAATTCTCGCAAATGCTTTTGTCCGCGCTTGGTTACCGCATCGGGAAAAAAACCACAGCCACGTCCCAATTGCTCATCCAATAAGGTGCAACTTTTCACTTCGATATAGCACGTTGGCAAATGCGTATCGGTAAGTAAAAAATCGATACGACTTCGCTCCTCACCATAAGGCACTTCAGCTTGCACCTGTTGATACTGATCTAAACCTGAGATCGCTTTGGCGTTAAGCAGCGTACCCATCCAATCATTGGCACGCGCGGTATTCACGCACACCCAATGCCCCGCCTGAGTCAGCGTCAACTCCCAAGTATGAGCATATTTACGTTTGGTATTGTCACTGGTGCTATAAAAGACGCGATCACCTGCAACGCCGCACCCCGTCATCGCCCCTGTATTGGCGCAATAAATGGTAAATTCATGACCTTGGTCATCACGTACATCAGCTAAAAATCGTTTGTAACGGCGCAATAAGGTTGCAGATTTTAGTTCAGGTAGCGGATAAAACACCTGAGGACGCGGGCTTGGCATGGGCTGAATTCACTCTTTGATACTCACTTTCACCAGCCTAGCATGCGTTTCAATGAAGAATCTAGCGCCTCGACACACGTGATATTTCACATCTGAATGACACAAAGCGCGGCACAAGCTGCTGCAATCCGCGCCCCCATCCTCTAAACTAAGGCGCTATTTTTCTCGCTGACTCGGCCTGATGATATAAGGAAGCAACTTGTCTCTACCCATTGATGCCGTGCTCGATGCGCTCCGCTCAGCGCTACAACAAAACGCACAAGTGATCCTCAAAGCGCCACCAGGTGCCGGTAAATCAACCCAATTACCACTGAGCTTAGTCACCCATCCTTGCTTTGACGGCCGGATTATTCTGCTCGAGCCGCGCCGATTAGCCGCGCGCAATATTGCCTATTATCTCGCAGCCCAGCTGGGTGAGTCTGTGGGAGAGCGCATCGGTTTTCGCGTTCGCGGCGAAAGCAAAGTGAGCGCGCAAACTCGCCTTGAGATCGTCACCGAAGGAGTGCTCACGCGCATGTTACAGCGCGATCCTGAGCTCTCCGGCGTGAGTCTGGTGATTTTTGACGAATACCACGAACGCTCTCTTCATGCCGATACCGCCCTTGCCTTTTGTTTAGAGAGTCAAATGGCGCTGCGTGATGATCTGCATCTATTAGTGATGTCGGCCACCCTTGATCAGCAAGCGCTGCAAGATCTCTTACCTGACGCAGCTTATATTGAATCGCAAGGTCGCTGTTTTGCTGTGGATATTCATTACCGCCCACTCAGTGCCCAGCAATATCTGGATGAAGCACTTGAGCGCGCGGTGCTCTTTGCCAGCCAAAATTATCAGGGTTCGATCTTGGTATTTTTACCGGGAACTGGCGAGATCAAACGGCTTCAGCAGCGCTTAGAAGCCAGCCTTGATCGGCAGATTGCCATTTGCCCGCTATACGGTCAGCTTGATGCAAAGGCGCAGCAAGCCGCCATCGCGCCTGCGCCATCAAATCAGCGCAAAGTGGTGCTCGCCACCAATATTGCAGAAACCAGCTTAACCATTGAAGGGATTGAGGTGGTGATTGACAGCGGCCTCGAGCGGCGTGCCCATTGGGATGCCAAATCTGGGATCAGCCAGCTAAAAACAGTAAGCATTGCACAAAGTAGCGCTGAGCAACGCGCTGGCCGAGCCGGCCGTCTCATGCCTGGCCACTGCATTCGCCTTTACAGTGAAAGTCATCTGCAGCAGCAAGCCAAAGTCCCCATGCCAGAAATTTTGCGAAGTGATCTAAGCCAGTTAGCGCTAGAGCTCGCACAATGGGGCTGTAGCGATGCAAGTGAGCTAAGCTGGCTGACGCAGCCCCCAGCAGCGCATCTTTCACAGGCGCAAAAACAACTACAGCAGTTAGGGGCGCTCACCCACAACTTGCAGCTGACCCCGCTAGGGCAACGGATGAGCCAAATTGGTACCGAGCCACGCTTAGCCGCCATGCTGGCGCAAGCGCAACATGAAGCGCCCAATGCCCTACCACTATGCGCAATCATCACCGCGCTACTGGAGGATCCGGTCAAGCAAGCGAGCAGTAATTTCGCCACACAGCTACACCTATTCCAGCAGCAAAAATTAGCCCCCCGCTATCGCCAGCGCGCGCAACAGCTCCTGCAGCAGCTTGCACCTAAGCAACAGGTGACTTGGCAAAACCTAAATTGGCAAGATATCGTCCTGCGTGATGATGAATGCGCCTATTGGCTCAGCTACGCCTTTACTGATCGTCTTGCGCTTAAGCGCGGTGACAGCCATCGCTATCAGCTTGCTAGCGGTCAAGGGGCGCAACTGTCTCAGGACGATCCTCTCAGCCAATCTCCTGCACTCTTGGTGCTGGCGCTCAATCAAACGCAGCAGGGCGATAGCCGCATTTTCACTGCGCTGCCCTGCAATATAGAAGCACTTGCCCAGCGCAAACCACAGGCCTTTGACTGGCAAACGGTGGTCTTTTGGCATGAAGAAAAAGGTGCGCTGATTGCAGAAGAGCAATACCGTTATGGCCAATTGATTCTGGCTCGAAAACCCGCCCCTTCCAGCGCGATGAGCACCGAAGCCAAGCAACAAGCACTTGCGCAGGCGCTCAGCAAGCAGCTTGAAAAGTCTGGGTTAAGCGCACTTCCGATGACAGAAAGCGCTTGGCAAAAACTCACCCGTGCGCGCTGCGCCGCTCATTGGCAAGCAGGCGGCCCGTGGCCAGCGCTAGATGATGCAGCGCTCATTGCCAATGTAGATACTTGGCTCGCTCCCTTTTTAACCCAGATCAATCGCCTCAGTCAGCTTGCTCAGTTAGAGTGGCACAGTGTCCTTGATAGCTATTTGGGCTGGGATCAGGTGCAGTGGCTCAGCCGCGAGCTACCCACTCACTTTACCAGCGCCATCGGCCATCGCTACGCCATTGTTTATCACGAAAATCAGCCACCTTGTTTGTCATTACGCCTACAAGAGATGTATGGTCAGAGCCAAACGCCTATGGTGGCCGAAGGCAAACAGGCTGTGATGCTTGAGCTTTTATCGCCGGCACAGCGACCCATTCAGCGCACTCAGGATCTCGCTGGCTTTTGGCAAGGCAGTTATAAAGAAGTGCAAAAAGAGATGAAGGGACGCTATCCCAAACACGTCTGGCCTGATGATCCCGCACATCATCAGCCCAGTTTAAAAACCAAACGACAGCAGCAATCGTCATGACCAACGCAAAGAAAACACGCAAGAAAACCACGAAAAAGGCGCGCAGTAATCAAAGCGCGGTGAAAAAACCATGGTATCAACGCCTGTTTTGGCTGGGCCTAAAACTCGCGCTGGTTGCCATTGCGATCCTGATTGTAATCGGTATCTACCTTGATGACCGTGTACGCCAACGCTTTGATGCCAATCAAATGTGGGAGCTTCCTGCGGTGGTTTATAGCCGAACCCTCACCTTAGAGCCGGGTGCGAGCTATAACATTACCCAAGTCAAACAAGAGCTAGATGCACTGGCCTATAGCAAGGTTCGCGATCCACAGCGCAGTGGCGAGTATTCGGCATCCAGCAGCAAAATCGAAATGATTCGACGCCCCTTTGACTTTATCGATGGTCCAGAATCTGAGCGCCATGTGATGATCAGCTTTGCTGATGGTAGCGTGCAAAACATCGTTGATGCCGAGAGCGGTAAACAGCTCGGCTTTTTGCGCATAGAACCGAAACTACTGGGCCTTTTGGAATCAGGCATGGATGAGCAGCGTCTCTTTTTGCCGCGAGAGCAGTTCCCTGAGATTTTAGTCGATGCCCTATTGGCCACCGAGGATCGCGATTTCTACCAACATGGCGGCGTCTCACCCATGGCTATTGTGCGCGCCTTTGCGGTCAACCTACAGGCCGGGCGAACTGTGCAAGGTGGCAGCACGCTAACGCAGCAGCTCGCGAAAAACCTATTTTTAAGCACAGAGCGCACCCTATGGCGTAAACTGCGTGAGGCCTATATCGCACTCATTATCGACCATAGATATAGCAAAGATCGCATTCTCGAAGCCTATCTCAATGAGGTCTATCTCGGACAAAACGGTAGCGATGAAATTCATGGCTTTGCGCTTGGCGCTCGACTCTATTTTGGTCGCCCGATTCAAGAGCTGCGCATTGACCAACTGGCGCTGCTGGTTGGCGTGGTCAAAGGCCCATCCTATTACAATCCATGGCGCTACCCTGAGCGCGCGCAAAAGCGTCGCGATCTAGTGCTAAAAATCATGCTGGAAAATACCCTGCTCAGCGCTTCAGAATATGAGCAAGCGGTCACCCGCCCACTGGATATTCAAAGCAAAGCGAAGATCGCCAGTCGTCAGCCCGCTTATTTTCAGCAGCTCAAGCGAGAGCTCAAAGCCAAAGTCGGCGATGCCTTTTCGCCAACCTTAGGGCTGCGCGTCTTTACCACGCTTGACCCGGTATCACAGCAATTTTTAGAGCAAACCATTCACCATGATGTGCCTAAAATTGATCGCACCGGCAAACTAGAAGCGGCAGGCGTCATTGCTGATCGCCAAAGCGGAGAAATACGCGCCATGGTCGGTGGTGTCGATGCCAGTTACGCCGGCTTTAACCGCGCCACAGATGCCAAGCGACAAATTGGCTCGCTGTCTAAACCTGCGGTATATCTAGCCGCATGGCGCGAGCCAAAACGCTTTGATTTAGCCACCCCCATTGCGGATAAACCCATTACCCTACGCAGTGAAGATGGCAAAACCTGGCAACCGCGAAATTACGACCGTAAATATCGAGAAGAGGTACCCGCCTATCAGGCACTGGCCAAGTCTCTGAATGTGCCAACGGTTAATCTTGGTATGGCTGTGGGGCTGGACAAGGTGATCGATACCATGGTACTGCTTGGTGTACCAGCTAATGAGATCCCTAAACTACCATCCATTTTATTGGGTAGCCTGACCCTATCGCCTTATCAAGTCACGCAGATGTTCCAAACCATTGGTAACAGCGGTCGCTATGCTGAGCTCACAGCACTACGTGCCGTTTCCACCCAAGATGGTCAGCAGCTCTATCACTTTATTCCGCGCTCTCGCCAAGTGGTAGCCGAGCAAGCTGCATGGCTGACGGTGTATGGGATGAAACAGGTGGTCGCCCAAGGCACGGCGCGCGCGCTGCAAGGGGAATTTGGTAAAGCCCAGTTGGCTGGTAAAACAGGCACCACAGACAATAACCGTGACAGTTGGTTTGTCGGCATTGATGGTCGTGAGGTGGTGACCATTTGGCTTGGCCGAGACGATAACCAGTCCACCAACTTAACGGGCTCTTCAGGTGCCCTCAAAGTGTACCGCCAATATTTGAAACGCCGCATTCCAGAGCGCTTGCAACTCAGCTGGCCAAGTGAGATTCGCACCCTGCCTTACAGCTGGCAGCAAGATCATAAACGCTTAGTCTTTGACTGTGATGGCGAGGTGATGGTGCCTGTGTGGGATGTGGACCAAGCCAAGACCAAGGCCTGTGAGAAAGCTAAAAATGAGAAATCTTGGGTGGACCAAATCTTCGCTTGGTAAGCCTTGTTGTTAATCACGACATGCCGTTAACCACGACTTGATGGTCATCACTCAATAGCGAGTCTGATTCATCGTCAGAGCAATAAAAAACGCGCCTAATGGCGCGTTTTTTATTACAAACATTCAAGATTTAAATGATTGGCCTTGGCTAATCGCCAATAAACTCAAACTCAGCCAATCGCGATAAGCCGAATGCCCTAATGGCTGCTGGTCTAAATCATAAAGTCCATCGCAGCAAATCAGTAGTCGCTGCCCCTCTCCTGTTTGCGTGCGAAGCTGACATATCATCAAATAACGGCTGTAACCCTGAATGCGCTCAAGCTGATAGCGCCGCTGATCCAGCCATAACGCCCCTTGTCGATTTAACTGTAGTCTTTGATAACCAGTGGTTCGGTTGTCATGAACTTGCTGCCAACGCCTGTAAAGTAATAGGGCGCAAAACAAGGCCGCTGCAATCTGAACCCACAGCACCATACTCAAGGCGGAAATCAAAATCAGCGTCATCAGCGCGAAATAAAGTGCCCAAGTCAGCCGCTCAAAAAGACGCGAAGGCCCCAATAAAATGGGGCCCATCTGCTGCTTGCCGAGCGCCATATTTGCGCTGTGTACAGGCTCGCTAGCCATCACTCAGCAGGCGTTCTCATCTTGCTGCGATTATGCGCCACTACCTGAGCCGTGATATCCACCAGCGCAGGATCGTCACTTTTGCCATGACCCATCATCCATTTAAATAGATCCGGATCATCGCAGTTAAGTAACGCAACAAAAGCTTGCTGACGCGCTTCACTGAGCGCCTCAAAACACTCGTCATAAAAAGGCATAATCAGCACATCGAGCTCTAGCATACCGCGTCGACAGGCCCATTTAATTCTGGCGCGCTGCTCCGCCGTCCAAGTTACTTGACTCATGTTCACTCCTTGGCAAAGTAATATTCAAAACTGTGATGCAGTGTAGCAAGCCTTACCCATGCGAACTATGCTATCGCCCAACCGCAACACGAAAGCGTGAGATGCTCCTCGTCTCGATGACCGACACGTCATCTCGCAATGGCTGACAAGATGCTAGGAGCACAGTAACATAAGTACAACTCTTGATGATGGAACTTCTGTGATGACGCAAACCACACCCTCTTTTACCATCACCCATGGCCGCCTCAGCAGCCAAGATGCCCTGCCTGATTGCGCGCTGGTTCCCCTGCCGCATTGGGCGCTGATTGATGCCTTTGGCGCCGATTGCAAAAGCTATCTTCAAGGTCAACTGACCTGCGATGTCACCGCGCTCGAAGCTAATCAATGGACCTTTGCCGGCCATTGCGATGCCAAGGGCAAACTGTGGAGTATTTTCCGCTTGTTTCATCGCCCGCAATTGGGTGAGCAGGGCCTTAGCCTCTTACTCCCTAAAAGTGTGCAAGCGCAACAACTCGCCGAGCTGAAAAAATACGCTGTTTTTTCAAAAACAACGCTCAGCGACAGTAGCGATCACTGCTTTGCGATTCTGGGCTCACAAGCCAAAGCAACCTTGGCTAAAGTTCTCGATAACATGATCGATAGCGCCCTCGATATGGCAGAGCATCCTGTGCTCAACCTTGAGCAAGGCACCATTTTAATGCTCGATAGCACCCGCTTTGTTATTTGCGCCAATGACAGCCAACTGGCCTTTTGGCAGCAAAACTTGGCACAACTACCTGTACATGAACCTTCACTCTTTGATTTGATGGCACTACAAGCCGCAGAGCCTGTAGTGGAGCAAGCGCTGAGCAACCAATACTTGCCGCAAGCCTTTAATTTACAAGCGCTAGCAGGCATTAGCTTTAACAAGGGCTGTTATATTGGCCAAGAGATGGTGGCGCGCGCCAAATACCGCGGCGCGAACAAACGTGCCAGCTATGTAGTCATGGGCACGCTTGCGAGCCCAAATACGCAGCTCACTGCTGGTGATGCCCTGCTTCGCCCTGCTGCAGAAAGCTGGCGTGATGGCGCGACGGTGCTTTATAGCTATCACTTTACCGATGGGCCTTGTTTGGCCATGGCAGTGATGAATCAAGATCTTGCGCCGGATACGCCGCTGCGCCAAACCGCTGAAGGCAGTGACTGGCAGATTCAAACCCTGCCCTATGCGCTCGATTAAGCCCAGCGATGAACCAACTGATCATTGATACCGTGGTCACGCGCCTATTAAAGGCGCGTGATATTGCCTTTGAGCTGCGAACCCACGAGCCACTTCAGCAAGTACATGCGCTGGCCAAAGCGCGTGGCATATCGCCAAGCATCATGGTCAAATCACTGCTGCTTCAAGATATGGGAGGGCAACTAGCACTAGCTTGCGTCCCAGGCGATCATCAAGTGGATCCACGCTTGGTCCGCGCCGCCTTGGGCTGTCGACGAATGACCTGCGTTGCGGCAAAGGATGTTGCCAAACTCACTGGCTTTGCCATCGGCACGGTCACCCCCATTGCCCTCACCCAGCCACTACCGATTCTTTTTGATCACCAATTAGCGCAGCATGCCGTGCTCAGTATTAGTAGCGGCGATCCGCGGGCTGGTGTGTTATTAGCGCAGCAAGATCTAGTCGCCCTGTGCCAACCGCAATGGCATTCATTGTGCCGCGACCAAACACCGCAACAAGATGCGGACACTTGCGCTGACATCAAATAAAGGAAGTGAAAGATGATGGATGAGATTAACTGGCGACGCATCGATCTCAATTTGCTGGTGAGCTTTCGTGCTCTCTATCAACATCGTCATGTCACCAAAGCGGCCGCAATGATGCACTTAGGCCAATCAGCGATGAGCCATAATCTGGCCAAGCTGCGCACCCTTTTTGCCGATCCACTGTTTGTGCGCCAAGGCCAACAAATGCAGCCCACGCAGCGTGCCAATGAGCTTGCCGTGGTGATTGACCAACTGCTGGGCTCTATCGCCCATGAACTGCTGAATCCAAGTCAATTTGAACCTAGCCAATATCGCGGTCAATTTCGCATTGGCCTCACCGACTATGCTGAGCTCATTTTTGCGCCGCAGCTTTTTGATCGCCTTGCCGCCTTAGCGCCGCACTCTCAGCTGGTGCTGCGCCATGTGGATCGCGCTAATTTTAGCGAGATGCTCAGTGAAGGCACTGTCGATCTAGTGCTTGGTGGTATTGCCCATTCACCCGAATTTGCCAAGCAAGGGATCGCCTGCGCCCATCTCTATCATGAGCGCCATCTCTGTTTATTTGACGCCCATGCCTGCGAACTCGATGGCTGCTTAACCCTTGCCCAATTTGCCGCAATCCCCCATGCATTAGTCAGCCCTGAAGGTCGCTTAGAAACGGCCATTGACCAGCGCTTACAGGCACTTGGATTGCATCGACGGGTACAGGTTTGCTCTCGCCACTTCCAAAGTGTGGCGCAGCTACTGCAGGGACGAAAATTGATCGCCACAGTTGCCGAATTGATGGTGAAACAAGCCAATCTGATTGGCCAATTACAGGTCTGTGAGCCGCCACTGGCGGTGGATGACTTCGAGGTGCTGCTTTTGTCACGTCTGCACGATAGCAAACACCCGCGATTGCAATGGCTCAGCAGCCAAGTCACCGAGCTTGTTCAAGCCCAAGTCAAACAACTCAAAGCACAATAAAGGCTTAACCCAGCGATATGCACCTTTGAGTTCACATTTTAAAACAATGGTTTATGTGAAATTTGGCAGAATGATCACAGCGCCATAGGGAACTGTGCGCTAGCATTGTGTTGATCTCTCATTTCATGAATTTGGCCAAAATTTTTCATCCGATTGTCACAACAAACCAGATAAAATATTAAAAAGTAACAGCAAGACCACGACAAAAGGAAAATATATGCGTGAATTTCAGCGCTATCTACCGAAGCTGATCGCTAAGCATGTCACCCGTCTATTCGCTGGTGATATCTATATTCAGGGATTGGGTCAGTTCCATTTTGCCAAGGGAAAGCTTGAAGTGCCGCAACAAGCAGAGCTTGATCATTACCGCGCCGTCAAGGAGATTAACGGCGAGATTAAGCGCTTAAAGTTAGCCGCATAAAACGGCTAGGCACAAAAAAGCCATGCATCGCATGGCTTTTTTATTGCGCGCTGAACAAGCGCCTCGCTAGTTGATTAGCCTTTGGCCATCTCAGGTAATTCACCAGTTAAACCCAATGCCCGATAAAGTAACTGATCTTTCAGTGGCTCGCAGCGGCTGACCAATTGCATGCCCAATTGACGAATCCCTTTTTTCAGTGGATTGTTTCCAGCAAACAGATCATGAAACCCTTGCATGCTGGCAATCATGGTTGCAGCTTCTGTTTTACGCCAGCGTGCATAACTTGCCAGCACTTGCGGATCACCTATATCTTGCTGCTGTCGATGGAGCTCACGCAGTGTTTGCGCCAAAGCAGCCGCATCTTGCAGGCCAAGGTTGACCCCCTGCCCTGCCAACGGATGAATGGTATGCGCGGCATCACCAATCAAAACCGCACGCGCTTGCACGAGATCGCGAGCATAACGCATTTTGAGTGGATGCACTTGACGCTCACCTTGCAGCTTGCAAAGCCCCAAGCGATGATCAAATGCCACCGTTAAATGTCGTTCAAACTCAGTGATATCTGCATTGAGCATGCGCTGCGCTTGCTCTGGCGGTAAAGACCAGACAATGGCACTGAGATGTGATTGCTCCAGCGGCAAAAAAGCCAGCGGCCCCTGCGAGCTAAAAATTTGCCGCGCCACATTGTCATGTGCCAACTCAGTTTCAATGGTCGCTACCAATGCATGATGATCATAATCCCATTGCAGCATGGGCACAGCCATTTGTTGGCGCAACCATGAGTTGGCACCATCGGCGCCTACCACTAATTTCGCCGTCAGACTTTTCTCACCACCCTGCGCATCATCCTTGCTCTGACGCAACATCAACCAAGCTTCTTGGCGACCATATTGAATGCGCTCGCAGCGCATTCCGGTGAGCAACTGAATGTGCGATAACTTCTCGCAGCGCTGCCACAAGGCTTGGCTAATACGCCGATTTTCAACGATATAACCTAAGTTCGGTTGACCAATACGCATCGCTGAAAAATCAAGCTTGGCATTTCCATCACGCTCCCAAACCTGCATCGCGTCATAGAGACCATGGGCACCTTGCACAATGGCAGGCCAGGCTTTTACCGCTGTTAAAATATGCTCACTGGCACGACTTAATGCAGACACGCGATTATCGCGCTGGCGCTCATCCACATGAGGCGTATGACCGGCTTCAACCACAGCCACGGTTAAGCCACTTTGCTCAAGTGCTGCGGCTAAGGTTAAACCCACCATGCCACCACCAAGAATCGCAACATCAACACTATTTATTTCCATTTCGCTCATCATTGTTGCTCCTCTTGTGGGCCGGCTTTGATCCCTTGCCCCAGTTGTTGAATGTGTTGTCGAAGCGGCGCGCAGTGCGATGCCAACATCAACCCAAGTTGTCTGCCCAGAACCATCGGCCAACTGGTCTGGCGAAACAGTTGCAGTAATCCCACAGTGCCGCTCAGTAATTGCTGACGATCAGGCGCACGGCGCGCAGCATAATCAGCAAGTTGCGCGGTCGAACCCAATGCGTTTGAGCCAAAGATGGCGTGGTGTTTGGCAATTACATCCACCAGCGTATCGACATCACGCAGCCCCAAGTTAAAGCCCTGCCCCGCAATCGGATGCAGGGTTTGTGCAGCATTACCCACTAAGACGCCATGATGTCCCACCAATAATGGTTGATGGTGGCGATTGAGTGGGTAAGAGTGGCGTGTTCCCACTTTCAAAAAACGCCCCAAACGCCAGCCAAAGGCGTGCTGCAGCGCTTGTAAAAATTCATTCTCTGGCAATTGCTGAAACGTCATCGCTTGCTCTGGTGGCAAGCACCAAACCAAGGACATCTGCCCTTGCCCACCAACGGCAAGGGTTTCTGCGCTCGATTGCATTGGCAGCAGCGCCACTGGGCCTTGCGCGGTAAAACGCTCAAAGGCGCAGCCATGATGCGGCAGCTGGCAGGCAATATTGGCAATAATCGCGCTTTGTTGCAGATCTAGCACTTGGTTTTGCAAGCCCAAATGCTGCGCCACTTGCGATTGCGTGCCATCTGCGCCGACTAATAAACGCGTAGTCAGCAGGGTGCCATCGGCTAATTGCAGCTGATGGCCTTGTTCGATCGCTTGCATCTGACAAATGGTTGCCGGCGCAAAACAGCGAACGCCGCGCTCTGCGAGCATCGGCACCAAAGCCTTTTGCACATCGCTCAGCGCCATCACCCAACCATGCTGGCGCTGACCACACTGCGGGTTTAGGCTCACCATGCCGCCATGGCCTTGATCGCTGACATGAATGGTCTCAATCGCGCAACCTTGATGCTGCAATGCAGGCCAAATACTATCTCGCTCTAACCGGCGCTGGGTATGCAAATTGAGCGCAATCACCCGCGCATCAAAGCCGCTTTGCACTTGGCTTTCGCAGGGCTCGGTAGATGGCGCCAGCGGCGCACGTTCAATCAGCGCAACAGAAAGTTGCGGGCAGCGCTGGCGCAGCGCTAACGCCAGGGTAACACCTGTCATCGCACCGCCAACAATCGCGATATCAACATCAAGCTGGGTTGGCATTGGCTTTAAAGTTTGCATAGGTATGGATATCGGTACAAAGGTGGGCAATCAGAGCGCTGGCTTTTCATCTGCAATCACCACCATCAAGCAACAAATTAATGCAAGGTTGGCTGCTGCGCACCTTGCTCAGGGCCAGCAAGCTCCAGCGCAAGAGTCAACACGCACACTTTGACGTGCTCAGTTACCTGCTCAAATAACATGCTTTGCTCTTCTAAATCATCGTCTTCATCAATACCCAACTTAGCGATCTCTTCTAAATCAGCGAGCACTTCTTTGGCTTCGGCTGACATGTTGCTTGGATCGATATTGGCCAAACCAAGGCCAGAAAGAAAATGGTTCACCCATTCAGCAAGGGCATCAGCGCGATCCATGAGGTTTTCTTCATCATCAGGCATTAACAAAGTGAACTGAAATTGCTGCGCCTTCATCTCATCACTGCTCGCTTGTACTAGTGCACTCACTGCTTGCTGCGCTGCGTGAGGCCAAGCTTGGCCTTCATTGGTATATTCATTGAGCAAAGGCTGCCAAGCATGTGCCTGCGCCGATACGCCACCGGCCAAAATGCCACTGACCAAACCATGTAATTCGGCGGGTGAAAGCGCCAAACCATGCTGGCGAAGAAGACTGTCAAAGGCGAGGTAATCTGGGTATTGAACTTGGCTCATGGCGCTCTCTTTTTTGAACTAAATGGGCATATTGATTATTGCGCATGCTACCACTGCCGCGCCAATTTCTCATCTATCACCGCCGCTTTTTCCGAGATCGCAAGGCCAGCTGCTGCGATTTTCGACAAAGCGCAAAAAGGTCGAGTTGAACTGAGCAAAGTTACAGCGAACAAGCCGTAACACGCTTGCTTTTTACCCCCCCATTGCCTATTGTGGCAATCAGAGCAGGTCATTTGCGCCCTGCGGTTGATTGAGAATTAGTGCTACGGAGCCCATGACAAAATGACGACACAGGCGGTTCAAATCGAAGTGTTGGGACGTCGAATCGGCGTAAACTGTCCAACGGGACAAGAGCAAGCGCTGCACCAAGCTGCAAACTATCTCAAACAAGAGCTCGATAAATTAGCCAAGCGCGCAAATGGTAGTAGCGGCGATCAGATTTTGACCATCGCGGCACTCAATGTCTGCTACGAATTACTGCAGTTGCGTCATGAACATCAAGCCGAAAAACAACGGGTTGATGACAGAATCATGCAACTACAACAAGCACTTGAGTCAGCGCTTAAACAACATAGCGCGGTTTAAGTTACCTATTTTCCTGGAGTGTTCGTCAGTGGATGAATGTCCCCTGAGCCGATAATCAAACCAAAGGATGGTTAACAGATTGGCTATTGAGCATGCTCGGCTCGTACCGAGAAGCCTACGGTTCCAACGTTAGCTGTCCGCCTTGAACCTAAGGGTTCAAGGGCTGCCATCCTCAACGGCACTCCGGGATTCCTCTCTTTTTTCTTTCGCCTTTGCTACTTCCTTGGGTATGATTCTGGTGATCATTTGCTCAGCACAGGGATAGTTTGTGTCTCACTCACTCCATGACCAACTGGCGCGTCAAACACTTCGTCAAACACTCAAAGGCAAACGCCGGGCGCTATCCATGGCGCAACAATGCAGCGCAAGCCAAGCGATTATTCTGCCAATTTTGTCGCAAATTGCGCAGCATCGAGCGCAGCATGTCGCCTTTTATCTCGCCAGCGATGGCGAAATCGACCCTATGCCGGCGATGCAAGCTTGCTGGCAGCAGCAGATTCAAACCTATCTTCCAGTGCTACACCCTTTTCGCAAAGGTCATTTATTGTTTTTGCATTTCACCGCAGATACACCAATGCAAACCAATCGCTATGGTATTCAAGAGCCGCAACTCTCTGTGCAACGCGTGCTGCCGCTACAACAGCTTCATTTAATCTTTACCCCCTTAGTGGGATTTGACGCACAAGGCCATCGCCTCGGCATGGGCGGCGGCTATTACGATCGCACTCTTGCGCTTAACGAAACACTCCCAGCCATTGGTCTTGCCCATGATTGCCAGCAAGTGGCGAAAATACCAACTGCGACTTGGGATCAACCACTTTTGCAAGTGATTACCCCTGAAAATCACGCAATCGTTAACGTTAAATCCAAATAATCATGACCTAGCACATGTTTTACGCCTGACGGGGGTGAAAAATTAACGCTATAATGCGCCATCGCTTGGTGTGGATGATTGATACAGGAGAGAACAATGACCCAAGATGAAATGAAAAAAGCGGCAGGCTGGGCAGCCTTAGAATTTGTTCAAGACAACAGCATCGTTGGGGTGGGCACAGGTTCAACCGTGAATCATTTTATCGATGCCCTTGGCACCATGAAAGATCGCATTGAAGGTGCAGTATCTAGCTCTGAAGCCTCAACTGAGCGTCTAAAAGCCATGGGAATTCCTGTATTTGATTGCAACCAAGTAGACAAACTCGATATCTATGTCGATGGTGCGGATGAAATCACAGCACACAAGGCAATGATCAAAGGCGGTGGTGCGGCGCTAACCCGTGAAAAGATTGTCGCGGCTATTGCAGATACTTTTGTTTGTATTATCGATGACACCAAACAAGTTGAGTTACTCGGTAAATTCCCATTGCCCGTTGAAGTGATTCCTATGGCGCGCAGCTATGTGGCGCGTGAGTTGGCAAAATTGGGCGGTCGCCCAGTCTATCGTCAAGGCGTGATCACCGACAATGGCGGTCAGATTTTGGATGTGCATGATCTACAGATCACTGATCCACAAGCACTTGAAACCAAGATTAATGGTATTGCTGGCGTGATCACTGTGGGTCTATTTGCCCACCGCGGCGCGGATGTGGTAATCATGGGCACCCCTGAAGGCGCGAAGCGAATCGACTAAATTTTTTTACATTTGCGCATCAGGATGCACAAATGTTGTTATCAGATCAAAAACGGCGCACTTAGCGCCGTTTTTTCTATGCTATGTCGTAATATTTTTACCCAAACTGATGATTTTTTGATAAGTTAGTTGAGAAATTCAGGCCACGGCCTCTGACGCTAGCCCACGCAACCGATTCCAAGCGGCGCCTTGTCGTAGTCTGTCCCACTGTTTTAAGGACGAAATTACAATGGCTAAATTTTCACTGGACAAGGACAAAATCAAAATTCTGATGCTTGAGGGACTTCATCCATCTTCACTGGAAGTGCTTCAAAACGCAGGTTACACCAACATCGAATACCACAAAGGTTCCTTGTCAGGTGACGCACTAATCGAAGCGATTAAAGATGCGCACTTTGTTGGCATTCGCTCACGCACCAACCTCACTGCAGAAGTGCTTGAGCAAGCGAAAAAGCTAACCGCAATTGGTTGTTTCTGTATTGGTACCAACCAGGTGGATCTCAAAGCCGCCGCCGCGCGTGGTATTCCTGTATTTAACGCGCCGTTCTCAAACACTCGTAGTGTGGCTGAGCTTGTTCTTGCCGAAATCATTCTATTGCTTCGCGGCGTGCCAGAGAAAAACGCCAAAGCTCACCGTGGTGAGTGGATCAAATCAGCAGACCACGCCTTTGAAGCGCGCGGTAAAAAACTGGGCATCATCGGTTACGGCCATATCGGTACTCAGTTGAGCATTTTGGCTGAAAACCTTGGCATGCAAGTTTATTTCTACGATATCGAAAGCAAACTCACCCTAGGTAATGCGGTGCAAGTGCCTTCGATGAGCGAGCTACTCAACAAGTGTGATGTGATCTCCTTGCATGTTCCTGAGACGCCAGAAACCAAGAATATGATGGGCGCAGAGGAATTTGCGCGCATGAAACCTGGCGCCATCTTTATCAACGCAGCACGTGGTACTGTGGTTGAAATTCCAGCCCTTTGCCAAGCACTTGAAAGCGGCCATTTGGCTGGTGCGGCTGTTGATGTGTTCCCAACTGAACCAAAAACCAACAAAGACCCATTTGAGTCTGATCTGCTGAAATATGACAATGTGCTGTTAACCCCACACATTGGTGGCTCAACGCAAGAAGCGCAGGAAAACATCGGTATCGAAGTTGCGGGTAAATTGGTGAAATACTCAGATAACGGCTCAACCCTTTCAGCGGTTGGCTTCCCTGAAGTTGCTTTGCCACAACATACGCAATCTTGCTCTCGCTTGTTGCACATTCACCGCAACCAGCCTGGTATTTTGACTCAAATTAACACCATCTTCGCAGAAGAGAAGATCAACATCGCGGCGCAGTATCTGCAAACAGCCAACGATGTCGGTTATGTGGTCATTGATGTTGAAACTGAGCGTTCACAAGATGCCTTGACTAAGCTCAAGCAAATTGACGGCACTATTCGCGCACGCATTTTGCACTAACACTAGTCTCATTTGACGCGTTCAATCTGACAAAAGGCTCTTCATTGAAGGGCCTTTTTTATTGCGCCATAGCATCTCACACTCTCCCGCCACTGACGCCTCGACCCGACCTCAAGTCACACTACGCATCACCATGCATAACGATGATAAAATAATCATTCGCTTGCCTTAAATGTTGGATAAGCCACAAATTACGATAGATTCGTTTTTTATATAAGGAATAAGGCATATCATGCCGCCCCATATTATAAATGAATATAAGGAAATCCTGTGAAGCTGAAAATGCTCTCAATTTTATTTCTTTCTGCGGGCTTGTTGTCGGGTTGCAATATTGATGAAGAAGAGACCTTTAGCGATGCTGAAGTGATAGAAGCGGTCAAATGCACCAACCAACAATGTTATAACGGTGTATTGGATGTATGGACCGGCTGGGGCGATCTCACTAATCATAACTGTTATGGCAATTATTGCTTTGAGTCTAAACCCACACAAATGATAGATGCCGCAAGACTCACGCGCTTTAAAGATGGCCACCTGATTCCAGTTTATTTTCGTGAGAAAGAAGACCCACGCTTTGTCAAAGCCATGGATGAAATGGAAAGGCTTGCTGGCTATAAACTCTTTGATCGCATGGGCGTCGTTGATATCGACATTTCCGACCCAGAACATATCGACCTATCTGGCTTAAGCTATGATTGGGGCTTTATCCTCAGCGAAGGTACTGCGCCAGGGATGATCATGGGCAACTGTAGTAAAGGCACGGTGTCCACTGGTCCTTATACGACAAACACAGTGCAATCCATTGTCGATCCTGATGATTTCAGCATCAGCTATCAAAGAGACCCCTATGGAACAACGACGCCAAAATTCGCTTGGGTGAATATCGATAGCTTAAAAGGTGCCAATGGTGGCCTGATCACTTGTAATGCGCGCGCGCCGCAAGATGTCGCCATCCATGAATTTGCACACGCCATGGGCATGGTGCACCATTTCCTTAACTTCGGTGAAGGTGATGCTTGGGGCTCAAATGCTGAGCGCGTGTTTAAAACCATGTATCGAAATCCGCAAGGCACAGCGTTTGATGCGCTAATTGCAAATTAGCAAACATTCGATTGAAACCAATCATCACCATAACAAAAAGCCCCGAACATTCGGGGCTTTTTTCGCAACCGTACTCAGACCTACGCACGATAGGTGAAATACAGATAAGCAGCTTATTCCGCTAATTTAAAGATCACTTCAATGCTATCGCTTACAGTAATGGTGCTATCTTGATAGCCAGCGCGAGCGCTATTTAATGATTTTGCTTCCGCCGCCATCGCATAAACTGGCATCGGACCGCGTTTTTGATAGGTCACTTGCCAAACACCATCGACTTCTTGGCCAAAACCTTTGGCGATATCTGCGGCAAGCATTTTCGCATTGGCAATAGCTTGTTGACGTGCTTGCTGCTGCAAGTCATCCGCTTTGCTGCTTTTTAACTGCACATTGCTCACCTGATTAAAACCTTGCGTCAACGCAATATTCAGTAGTGAGCTTAGTTTATCCAGATCGGTCACAGTCACAGTCACTTGACGCGTGGCGACATACCCTACCAATTTGCGTTCGTTATCTTTGGAATAGTTATAACGTGGCTGCACCATCAGATTGCTACTTTGAATCTGATCTTGATTCACACCTTGCTTAGCTAATTTCGCAAGAAAATCAGCGACCACTTTGTCCGCTTGTTTTTTCGCATCTTCTGGCTTTTTCGCCAGCGTTTCTACTGAGACTGAAAACTCGGCCATATCCGGCTTTGCTTTCACTTCACCGTGGCCAACCACTGAGATGTGCGCAAAATCGGGTTCCTGCGCCATCGCAGGGAATACCAATAGGCTCGATAGCATTAAAACACTGGCTTGCATTAACTTGCGCATGGTTGTCTCCTTTTATCGCAAAGCTGTTTTACATTGCTTGGACTCGTATTTTTTTCAAAATATCCCTGAATGTTGAAAAAAGCATAAAAAAAGGCGCATTCGCGCCTTTTTTTTATCAATTGACCTTATTTGTTGATCTGCTCAAGATGTACATCCATTTGTGGAAATGGAATTTGAATCCCATGAGCATCTAGTGTTTCTTTGATCGCTTGTAACGAGTCAAAATACACATCCCAATAGTCTTCCGTTTTGACCCATGGGCGCACCACAAAGTTCACAGAAGAGTCCGCTAGAGCGCTCACGCCAATGGTAATACCTAAACGAGCAATCACACGCTCATCGGCCAAAAGCACCTCTTCAATTACTTTTTTGACCAGCGTGAGATCACTGTCATAGCCCACACCAATCACATGATCGATGCGACGCACTTTATGGCGCGAATAGTTGGTAATTGGCGAACCGATAATAGCAGCGTTAGGAACCACCACCATTTTATTATCCGGTGTGGTCAAAATGGTTTGGAAAATTTGAATCGAATCCACCGCACCAGCAACGCCACTCACTTCCACATAATCCCCTGATTTAAATGGACGGAAAGCGACAATCAGCACACCTGCGGCAAAGTTAGAGAGCGAGCCCTGTAGCGCTAAGCCAATAGCCAAACCGGCGGCACCAATCACCGCAACCACAGATGCAGTTTGTACGCCAATGCGGCTCAGTGCGGCAATCAGAACGATGATAAAAAGGGTATAACGCACAATGGCATGAACAAAATCAACGACGGCTTTATCCAGCTCTTTTTTACGCAGCACTTTACTCACGCTATTGGCAACCATCTTCACCACAAAGTTACCAATGACAAGAATCAGAATCGCAGCAATGATATTGACGCTGTATTCCACCAATAAATTTGAATTTTGAGTAAACCAAGATTCTACTTGCGCAAGAGAATCGGTAATTGCGGTTTGATCCGGCATAAAACAAGCTCCTTAAGATTTCTAACTTATTTAATATAGTCAGCGCGTTATGATTCGCGCTCTTTTATAAAAAAACCCGCGCCTTGGCGCGGGTTTTTCAATTCACGAAATCGCGTCGTAACTTATAGTACGTCGATTGCGTTAAGGTCTGAGAACGCTTTTTCAAGACGTGCAACCATAGACGCTTGACCAGCACGTAGCCATACGCGTGGATCGTAGTATTTCTTGTTTGGTGCAGATTCGCCAGTTGGGTTACCGATTTGACCTTGTAGGTAATCGTGGTTTTCCGCTTCGTACTTACGGATACCATCCCAAGTTGCCCACTGAGTATCGGTATCGATGTTCATTTTGATAACACCGTAAGAGATAGACTCTTTGATTTCTGCTTCAGTTGAACCTGAACCACCGTGGAATACGAAGTTCAATGAGTTTGCAGGAAGACCGAATTTCTCAGAACAGTATGCTTGAGAATCACGTAGGATAGTTGGAGTTAGTACAACGTTACCTGCTTGGTAAACACCGTGTACGTTACCGAAAGATGCTGCGATAGTGAAACGGTGGCTGATTGGGCTTAGTTTCTCGTATGCGTATGCAACGTCTTCAGGAGAAGTGTATAGCTCAGAAGAATCCATATCTGAGTTATCAACGCCATCTTCTTCACCACCAGTACAACCTAGTTCAAACTCTAGAGTCATACCCATTTTTTCCATGCGAGCTAGGTATTTTGCACAGATTTCGATGTTCTCTTCTAGAGACTCTTCAGAAAGGTCGATCATGTGAGAAGAGAATAGTGGCTTACCAGTTTCTGCGAAGTGTTTTTCACCTGCGTCTAGTAGACCGTCGATCCATGGAAGTAGTTTCTTCGCAGCGTGGTCAGTGTGAAGAATAACTGGCACACCGTAAGTTTCAGCAACTGCGTGAACATATTTCGCACCAGCAACAGCACCTAGGATTTGTGCGCCTTGACCTTCAAGCTTCACACCTTTACCACAGAAGAAGCCAGCACCGCCGTTAGAGAATTGAACTACAACAGGTGCTTTTACTTTTGCTGCTGCTTCTAGAACACCGTTTACAGAATCAGTGTTTACAACGTTTACCGCTGGTAGTGCGAAGTTGTTTTCTTTTGCAACTGCAAATACTTTTTGAACGTCATCACCAGAGATAACACCTGGTTTTACGAAGTCGAAGATCTTAGACATGGATAGAGTCCTGTTTATCTGTCGTTTTAAAATAAAACTGGTTAAATATTGATTATTCTTGCAAACGTTTGCTCGTAACCGGCGGCTATTCTATCAGCTCACTCCCCTACGTCGCAAACAACAAAACGGGAGATGCAATCTCCCGTTTTATCAGATATTACTTAGCGCGTTGCTCTAGCATTTCTACTGCTGGAAGAACTTTACCTTCAACGAATTCAAGGAAAGCACCGCCGCCAGTTGAGATGTAAGATACGTCAGCTTTGATACCGAACTTGTCGATTGCTGCTAGGGTGTCACCACCACCTGCAACAGAGAAGCCTGCTGATTTTGCAATCGCTTCAGAGATACCTTTAGTACCTGCTTCGAAGTTCTTGAACTCAAATACGCCAACTGGACCATTCCATAGGATGGTTTTTGCATTCGCGATGATGTCTGCTAGAACTGCAGTTGAATCTGGACCTAGGTCGAAGATCATGTCGTCATCTTGAACGTCTGCAACGTTTTTGATTTCAGCTTCTGCGTTTTCGTCGAATGCTTTCGCACATGCAACGTCAGTTGCAACTGGGATTGAACACTCTTTCATTAGTTTTTGAGCAGTTTCAATCAGGTCAGCTTCGTATAGAGACTTACCTACATTGTGGCCTTCAGCTGCAATGAAAGTGTTCGCAATACCACCACCAACAACAAGTTGGTCAGCGATTTTAGATAGCGACTCAAGTACAGTTAGCTTGGTAGAAACTTTAGAACCACCAACGATAGCAACAAGTGGACGCTCTGGGTTGCTCATTGCTTTGCCTAGTGCTTCTAGCTCAGCTGCAAGTAGAGGACCTGCACATGCTACAGGTGCGTGCATACCAACGCCGTGAGTTGATGCTTGTGCGCGGTGCGCAGTACCGAATGCATCCATAACGAAGATGTCACATAGCGCTGCATATTTCTTAGAAAGCTCTTCTTCGTTCTTCTTCTCGCCTTTGTTGAAGCGAACGTTTTCTAGAACAACAAGCTCACCTGCGTTTAGCTCAAGACCATCTAGGTAATCTTTCGCTAGTTTTACTTCGCAATCTAGTGCGTCGTTTAGGTAGTTTACAACTGGTAGTAGAGAGAACTCTTCAGCGTATTCACCTTCAGTTGGACGACCAAGGTGAGAAGTTACCATCACTTTTGCGCCAGCTTCTAGGCAAAGCTTGATAGTAGGAAGTGAAGCGATGATACGCGCGTCAGAAGTGACTTTGCCATCTTTTACTGGCACGTTAAGGTCAGCACGGATAAATACACGTTTACCGGCCAGATCAAGATCAGTCAGCTTAATCACAGACATGTTAGGTCCTCTCAAATGTTTTCAAAGTTTGCCATTTAGCTTCATGCCAAATGTTTCAAAATAAAACTGCTTAATTAATGGGGATGCCTTTTTTGATTTCAAGGCACCACCTGAAAAATTCTTACAAAATTTTAAGCCGTCGGCTCCCACCAGGCTTGGGCTGTATCTAACATACGATTTGCAAAGCCCCACTCATTGTCGCACCACACCAGCATTTTCACCAAGCGGTGGTTACTCACCCGAGTTTGCGTACCATCGACAATGGCGCTGTGTGGGTCATGGTTAAAGTCCATGGAAACCAAAGGCGCGTCAGTATAATCGACAACGCCCCGTAATGTACCGCGAGATGCCTGAATTAAAGCTTGATTTACATCATGAACAGTGACGTTTTTGTGAACAGTCACACTTAAATCCATGGCGGTAACATTGAGGGTAGGAACGCGCACCGAGATCGCCTCAAAGTGCTCGCTAAATTTTGGCAAAATGCGCTTAATGCCCTGGGCTAATTTGGTATCCACCGGGATAATCGATTGACCTGCTGCGCGGGTACGGCGCAGATCTGAATGATAAGCATCGATCACTTGCTGATCATTCATCGCCGAATGAATCGTGGTAATGGTGCCAGATTCGATACCAAATTGACGGTCTAGGACGTCAATTACAGGGACGATACAGTTGGTGGTACAAGAACCATTGGAGATCACCCGCTGCGATGGATGCAAGGTATGGTGATTCACGCCAAAGATCACCGTATTATCGAGATCTTGGCTGCCAGGATGAGAGAACATCACGCGCTTTGCGCCCGCTTCAATATGCGCAAGGCCAGCGGCTTTATCGCCAAAGACCCCAGTACAATCTAAAACAAGATCCACATTGAGCGCTTGCCAAGGCAGATCAGCCAGATGTTGATGATGACAGAGCTGAATGGAATCCACACCCTGCGGCTGATGAATCTGCAATTGATGTTGATCAACACTCACCTTGTATGCAAAACGACCATGGGTGGTGTCATATTGCAGCAGATGTGCCATAGCCTGAGGCTCGGCTAATTCATTAATCGCCACCACCTGCATCTGTGCGCGATGGCCACTTTCATACAGCGCACGAAGCACGCTGCGGCCAATACGGCCAAATCCATTAATTGCTACTTTTAATGTCATCGTTACTGCTCATCTCCAAGGCGGCGTTAGTGTACCGCAGCGCCGCTTGGATAGCGAGTCAGGGCGCAATAAATCGCCCCCAAACCTGCGTAAACATATTTCTCTAAAGTAATGATTCCACAGGCATCCAACCATATATTTTTGCGCCCCAACGACGCCATAACGCGGTTTCTGGCTCTTGGCTGTAAGTGATTTGATTTTGATGATCTTGCCAGCGAATCTGCTCTTGCTCATTCAAGGTTAACTGATACGCAGTGGCGGGAAGGAGCCGCGCCACTTGTTGTTCAATCTGCTGCGCCAATGCTGGCGCATCAATCATGATCCCAAGTTCGGTATTGAGATAAGCCGAGCGCGGATCAAAATTAAAAGAGCCGACAAACACATGACGGTGATCTAACACAAAGGTTTTCGCATGCAGACTAGTTTTCAGCAATAGATCAAGTTGCTCATCATGCTGCGTCCCTTTCACCTCCCAAAGCAAGATGCCTGCCTTGAGTAAGGCATGGCGATATTTGGCGTACCAACCATGCACTTGCAGCACATTATTAGAAGACAACGAGTTGGTCACTATGGTGATATCAAGACCGCGTGATTTGGCAGCAATCAGCGCATCAACACCACTTTGGGTTGGAATAAAATAAGGGGAGACCAATAAAATTCGCTGATTGGCTTGCAACATGGCTTGGCCAATTTGATCCAAAATGCGCTGCTCAGTCGCTTGCGGATTATCAATTTTAGCTGGATCGTCAAAAAACAAAGCGGCCAATCCTTGATGCCAACTATTGAGTGCTAAAGTGTCCAGCCAATCCTGCGCTAACAGCCAATAGGTATGCGCTGAATAGTGCTCACTCAGCTGCCCTACCCAGGCTTGCACTCGCGGGGTTTGCAATTGCCACTCACGGCCTAACACATGACTCACAGGTTGCGCAGAAGCGCTGTTCCAATATTGATCGAACTGCGCTCCGATTTGCGGCACCACCTCACCAATCACCAAGAGATCATAATCGCCAAATTCCACCTCAGCTTCTGGCAACAGATACTCATCACCAATATTGCGCCCGCCGACCACGGCGCCCACGCCATCAACGATCAGCGCTTTATTGTGCATACGACGATTCAGGCTGCCGACATCGGCCAGTAGTGCAATGGAGCCCAGCACTCGGCTACCTAAGGGATTAAAAAGACGAACCTCAATATTAGGATGCGCGGCCAATTTCAGTAGCGTGTCATCACTGCGTTTTTGCATGTCATCGAGCAACATACGAACCCGCACGCCTCGCTCAGCGGCCTGCCACAACGCAAAGGAAAGCAAGTGCCCCACTTCATCTTCAGCAAAAATGTAATATTGCAGATCGATACTTTGCTCTGCATTGGCGATGAGTCCAAGACGCGCCAATAGCGCATCATCGCGACGTGCTAAATTTCGCACACTGGTTTGCGATGCCAATGCCGATAATTGAGCGCGCAGTGTTAGGCGCCACTGAGCAAGGGTGGTTTGCTCATCGACGGGCAATTGATAACTCTTGGATTTATTGACCTCATGAGCACGTCCCAAGCCATAAAATACCAATATCGCTACCAACACTGCCAAGATCAAAAACGCCTTTTTCATCACCATTCCCTGTGCTTATCGCTCGCGCCTGTGAACAACATTTAACCAAAGGCATTCCCAAAAGGCAAAATTGCACAGAAAAACAGCAATAAAAAAAAGCGCCTCAAGGAGGCGCTTTTTATCAATCAAGCAAAGTGCGATTAAGCAAGCAATTCGCGCGCAGTATCTACTGCGTTTTCAACGGTGAAACCAAACATTTTGAATAGCTCATCTGCAGGTGCAGACTCACCAAAGCTGGTCATACCGATGATGCGACCATCAAAGCCAACATACTTGTACCAAAAATCAGCAATACCTGCTTCGATTGCAACGCGAGCCGTTACATCAGAAGGCAATACAGCTTCGCGGTAAGCCGCATCTTGCTTGTCAAACACGTCAGTTGCTGGCATGGAAACAACGCGAACTTGTTTACCTTCAGCGCTCAACTGTGCTGCAGCTTCGACGGCTAGCTCAACTTCAGAACCCGTAGCGATAAAGATAAGCTCAGGTTTGCCTGCGCAATCTTTCAGGATGTAACCACCTTTAGTGATGTCAGCCAATTGCTGCGCGTCACGTGGTTGCTGTGCCAAGTTTTGACGAGAGAAGATTAGCGCTGTTGGGCCATCTTTACGCTCAATTGCAAATTTCCAAGCCACTGCAGATTCAACTTGGTCACATGGACGCCATGTGCTCATGTTAGGCGTCAAACGAAGAGAAGCAATTTGCTCAACTGGTTGGTGTGTCGGACCATCTTCACCCAAGCCAATGGAGTCATGGGTGTAAACTTGAATGTTTTGCACTTTCATTAGTGCAGCCATACGCATTGCGTTACGCGCGTATTCCATAAACATCAAGAAGGTTGCACCGTAAGGAACAAAGCCACCGTGTAGCGCAATACCGTTGATGATCGCGGTCATACCAAATTCACGCACACCGTAGTGAATGTAGTTACCAGAGAAATCATCGGCAGTCAGTGATTTTGAACCAGACCACATGGTAAGGTTTGAAGGCGCCAAGTCAGCAGAGCCACCCATAAATTCAGGTAGCATTTTACCAAAGGCTTCCAATGCATTTTGTGACGCTTTACGAGATGCAATATTGGCAGGATTTGCTTGAAGATCTGCAATGATTTTGCTGGTTTCAGCTTCCCACTGTGCTGGTAGCTCACCGCTCATGCGGCGGGTATATTCAGCTGCAAGCTCTGGGTATGCCGCTGCATAAGCCGCAAATTTTTGATCCCATGCGCTTTCAACCGTTTGACCGGCTTCTTTTGCATCCCACTGCGCATAAATATCTGCAGGGATTTCAAATGGACCGTATTCCCAGCCTAGGAATTCACGTGCCGCTTTGATTTCCTCATGACCTAGTGGTGCACCGTGACAGTCATGTGAGCCAGATTTGTTTGGCGAACCAAAACCGATAATGGTTTTAGTACAGATCAGTGTTGGCTTGCCTGTTTCAGCTTTTGCCGCTTGGATCGCAGCTTCAATCGCCGCGCTATCGTGACCATCAACCGCAGGAATCACATGCCAGCCGTAAGCTTCAAAGCGTTTCGCTGTGTCGTCAGAGAACCAACCTTCAACATGACCATCGATTGAGATGCCGTTGTCATCCCAAAATGCGATCAATTTACCCAAACCCAAGGTACCCGCCAAAGAACAGGCTTCGTGTGAGATACCTTCCATCAAACAACCGTCACCCATGAACACATAAGTGTGGTGGTCAACGATCTCATGACCTTCTTTGTTAAATTGAGCCGCAAGCGCTTTTTCAGCCATCGCCATACCCACAGCATTGGTAATGCCTTGGCCTAGTGGACCTGTGGTGGTTTCAATACCTGGCGCATAACCATACTCTGGGTGGCCCGGAGTTTTTGAATGAAGTTGGCGGAAGTTTTTCAGATCGTCGATAGAGAGGTCGTAACCGGTCAAATGTAGAAGAGAGTAAATCAACATTGAACCGTGGCCGTTAGACAGGATGAAGCGGTCGCGATCGGCCCATTTAGGATTGGTTGGGTTGTGCTTGAGGTGATCACGCCACAACACTTCGGCAATATCTGCCATACCCATAGGTGCGCCCGGGTGGCCAGAATTAGCTTGTTGTACGCCATCCATGCTCAACGCGCGAATCGCGTTAGCCAGTTGTTTACGAGACGACATGTCTGCTCCTAATCGAAAAGACGGTTTTATAGACTCATGCCAAATCAGGGCACAAGTGATGAAATAGCGGGCGCTATTGTCGCAAAATCTCACCACTTTTCGCAACGTTGAAAGTCGCCTTTTGTCGCCTTTCTTTCATCATTTTTCCTTTGAAACTCAATGTGCAGGAACGCCTTGCGCTAAGGCTTTGGTAAATAAGCAAACGATTGGCAAATTAGTAAAAATGTGCGAGATAAAAATTTGTTGATTTTGACACAGCTCAAATTAAAATAGACGTCCAGATGGAGGAACATCCACGCGTTCAGATAGCAATTTTGCTCGTGGTTTCCTATTTACATTCAAATTGGGACAACGAAATGACCAAACATCTATTTACCTCAGAATCAGTATCTGAAGGTCATCCAGATAAAATTGCGGATCAGATCTCTGATGCCGTGCTTGATGCCATTCTTGCACAAGACCCTAAAGCACGTGTTGCTTGTGAAACCTACGTGAAGACCGGCATGGTCATGGTGGGTGGTGAGATCACCACATCTGCATGGGTTGATATTGAAGAACTCACCCGTAAAACCGTACGTGACATCGGCTATGTTCACTCAGATATGGGTTTTGACGCGGACTCTTGCGCCATTTTGAACACCATCGGTAAACAATCACCAGATATCAACCAAGGCGTTGATAAAGCGGATCCAAAAGAGCAAGGCGCTGGTGACCAAGGCATTATGTTTGGTTATGCAACCAACGAAACTGACATTCTGATGCCAGCACCGATCACCTACGCACACCGTTTGGTTCAAAAACAAGCAGAAGTTCGTAAGAGCGGCAAACTTGATTTCCTTCGCCCAGATGCAAAATCTCAGGTGACCTTCCAATATGACCAAGGCAAGATCGTGGGTATCGATGCAGTGGTTCTTTCAACTCAGCACAGCGACAGCGTAAGCACACCAGATCTTCGCGAAGCGGTGATGGAAGAGATCATCAAGCCTGTATTGCCTGCAGAATGGATCAACAAAGACACCAACTTCTTTATCAACCCAACAGGTCGCTTTGTGATTGGCGGTCCAATGGGTGACTGTGGTCTAACTGGTCGTAAGATCATCGTCGATACCTACGGCGGCGCAGCGCGTCACGGTGGCGGTGCATTCTCTGGTAAAGATCCATCAAAAGTTGACCGCTCTGCCGCTTATGCAGCTCGCTATGTAGCGAAAAACATCGTCGCTGCGGGTATGGCTGACCGCTGTGAGATTCAATTGTCTTACGCAATCGGTGTAGCTGATCCAACATCTATCATGGTAGAAACCTTTGGTACTGAAAAAGTATCTCACGCGATTATCGTTGAAGCCGTTCGCCAACACTTCGACCTTCGCCCATACGGCCTACAAGAGATGTTGAACCTACTGCAACCGATTTACCAAAAAACGGCTGCATACGGTCACTTTGGTCGTGAAGAGTTCCCATGGGAAGCAACGGACAAAGCACAACTTCTTCGTGATTTCGCTGGCCTATAATCGCAAGCGCAATCTGAAAAAAGAGCACTTCGGTGCTCTTTTTTTTGCATCAAATTCGAAGAGGGATAGAGATAAGCAAAGATAAAAAAAGAGCGCTCAAGGCGCTCTTTTCAACAGAATATAACCGCAAGAATTAAGACAAGCGGAAGCGGTTAATCAAGGCTTCTAGCTCTTGTACACGAACGGTGAGCTGCGACACGCTAGCGCTACTTTCTGAAGCATGTGCCAAGGCTTGCTGTGACAAATCGTTAATCACAGTGACATCCGATGCAATTTCACGGGTCACGTGACTTTGCTCTTCCGTCGCCGTAGCGATGGTGTGAATTTTACTCATCACCTCTTCAGTGCTTGCCACGATCTGCTCTAACGCACTACCAGCGCCGGCACTTTGGGTGACACCAATTTCAACCAGAGCACGACTCTCTTCAGAGTGATTCACCGCTTCGCGGGTACCTTGCTGAATCGCTTCAATAATATTAGACACTTCTTGCGTCGCTTTGGTGGTACGCTCAGCCAGTGCGCGCACTTCATCGGCAACCACCGCAAAACCGCGGCCAAATTCACCCGCACGTGCCGCTTCGATGGCAGCGTTCAATGCCAATAGGTTAGTTTGCTCTGCAATATCTTTGATCACCTTGATCACGCTGCCAATCTCTTCGCTGCGCTGACCGAGCTGCTCCATCTTGCCAGACAGATCTTCCATCTGAGTAGATACTTGCTGAATATTAGTCACCATTTCTGCAATGACATGCTGACCATTTTGCGCTGCATCGCCAGACTGATTAGCACTATCTGCGGTATCGGTACTGTGCTGCGACACTTCTGAAATGGTCAAACTTAACTCTTCAGAGGCAGTGGCAATCAAATGTGATTTGCTGGCTTGCTGATTCGCACCATCGACAATGGCGTCACTGGCTTGAGACAGAGAAATCGTCACATCTTGTACCTGCGCACCCACCTCAGAAATGGAGCCAATCAAACTACGTAGCGAGTTTTGCATCTCATTTACTGACGATGCCAAATGCGCTAGCTCATCACCACTGTTATCGTGCAGCGGCGCCATAGTCAAATCACCCTGCGCAATGCGACGTGAGGTTTGATCCAAAGCTTCAATACGACGAATCAACGAGTTTGATAGACGATAAGCAATCACACTGGCCACCAAAGCAGCAATCAGTGTTGCAATCAACATCCCTTGCTCAATAGTGGTAAGGTTGTTGGTAAGACCTGCCAAAGCTTTTTCAGATTCCAGGATTTCGTTATCCACTAAACCATCTAAAGTTGATTCCAACTCAACCAAATAGCGTTGATCAAGCTGTTTAATATCGGCATAAATTACGACAGAATCAGTGACGCCATTCACGCGTGGTAGAATTTTACTTTCCAGATCAGCCATATACTGACTCATCAAGGATTTTACGCGATCCAGTTTTTGCTGATCGCCTGGGTTATTCACCTGCAGCGGATACAGCACATTGAAATAGGTTTCGAACTGCTGATAGTTTGAGTGAATACCCGCCTTGGCGTCTTCATCACCTTGAATATAAGCAAGCGTTGCTTTTTGCACATCGCCTACTTCATCAACCAAAAAGAGCAGTTGTACCAGACTTGGCACATCACTTTTTTCAATCGTTTGAGAAATATTGTGTGCACTTCTGACTTGGGTAAAAATAAAACCGACAGTGAGCACCATAAGTGCGATAACACTGCCAAAAGAAAGCATTAATTTTTGTTTTACAGTGAGTTTCATAAAATGCCATCAACTCCATCACTTCTAAAGGCTCAAGCCATCTATCGGCCAACACGCATGAAACTTAAACAAAATTTGAAAAAAAACGTGATCTGTCACAGTTAATCAACGCCACCGCCAATGAACAAACAAAAGATTGAAATTTCAGACATCCAGCGCCAACAAGTTGAGCAAGCACTTGGCCAGTGGCATCACATCGCTTGTCAGTACTTTCAAAAGTCGCCGCCGGTGCCTGAAATCAACTTTGCGCTGCGAGGTAAAGCTGCGGGCACAGCGCATGCTCAGCGCTGGCTCATACGCCTCAATGCCGTGCTTTTTTGTGATAATCAGACGGAATTTGTTCAGCAGGTAATTCCCCATGAACTGGCGCATCTTTGGGCGTTTTATCTCTATGGCAATCGACAAAAACCCCATGGGGATGCTTGGCGCGCGATCATGACGCAAGTATTTCAACGCCCAGCAGATGTCACCCATCAATTTGATATCAGCGCCAGCCAAGGAGAGCGCTATATCTATCATTGCGCCTGTCAACAGCATCATTTAACCATTCGCCGCCATAACAAGATTCAGCGTGGACAAACCCAATATCGCTGCAAAACATGCGGTGAAACATTGCGCGCACAAACGCAGTAATTTTTGACAGCGAAAAGACAGGTGCTGACAAATGAAAGCAGCGCCTCTGTCTCAATCTTGATAAAATCGATTTTTTGATGGATTTATCAGCGTGGTTGTATGTTGTCTCGCGTTCTTCTTTTGATTGTCGCCCTATGCGGCGCGCTCCCTTTTGCTAGTTATGCGGGTCACCCGCAATCTTTTTCCAAGGCCAAAACCATTTTGGTCAAAGAGATTTATGCCCAGCAAAATACTCCCACGTTTTACTGTGGCTGTGCGATCACTTGGCGCGGTAAAAAAGGAACACCCGATTTAGATTCATGCGGTTATCAAGTGCGTAAGCAAAAAAAACGCGCTGCGCGCATTGAGTGGGAACACATCATGCCGGCATGGCAATTTGGCCATCAGCGCCAATGTTGGAAAGAAGGCGGACGTAAAAAGTGCGGTAAAATCGACCCGACCTTTCGTTTGATGGAAAGCGATCTGCACAACCTCGTCCCTTCCATTGGCGAAGTCAATGGCGACCGCTCCAATTTTCGTTTTAGCCAGTGGAATAGCAATTTGGGTGCCTTCTATGGCCAATGTGAGATGAAAATCGACTTTAAACGCAAGCAAGCTGAGCCACCAGCACGCGCTCGTGGCGCCATTGCTCGCACCTATCTCTATATGGCAGACCGTTACAATCTTGCCCTCTCATCAGCACAGAAAAAACTGATGCTAGTTTGGAACAAAAAATACCCCGTAAGCGATTGGGAGTGTCGCCGCGATCAGCGTATCGCCAAG
The DNA here is from genome assembly GCF_921293875.1 of Vibrio stylophorae. NCBI lineage: Bacteria > Pseudomonadati > Pseudomonadota > Gammaproteobacteria > Vibrionales > Vibrionaceae > Vibrio > Vibrio stylophorae. Next base: position 456,068 of record NZ_CAKLDI010000001.1, on the reverse strand, counting down.
GTACAAGGCAACCACAACCCTTGGGTGCAGCGCGCCTGCCAAGGGCGATAGTCACCGCAATTTCAAATTCAAGTGAATACAAGTGCACCAATTTGCGCTTGTATTCACTGTCATTGACCCCCATCATTTGCTAAAGCGAATATTCAAATTACAAATAGAAAGAAGGTTTCATGCGTATTCCTCGTATTTATCATCCACAGCTGATTGAAAAGCTTGGTGTTATGGCACTGAGTGAAGATGGCGCAGGCCATGTCGGTCGCGTGCTTCGCATGCAGCCCGAACAGCAAGTGATGCTCTTTGATGGCAGCGGCGATCAATTTGTAGCCACCATTACCGAGGTGAGTAAAAAGCAGGTGTTGGTTGATGTGCAAGAACGCCAGCAGCACAGCATTGAATCCCCTTTAGATTTGCATCTAGGCCAAGTGATCTCACGCGGCGAAAAAATGGAATTCACCATTCAAAAATCGGTGGAGCTAGGCGTCAATACCATCACGCCGCTAATTTCTGAGCGTTGCGGTGTCAAATTGGATCAAAAACGGTTTGAAAAAAAACTGGCGCAATGGCAAAAAATCGCCATTGGTGCTTGCGAGCAAAGTGGCCGTAACCGCATTCCAGAAATTCGCCCCGTCATGTCACTAGAAGCATGGTGCGCTGAAAATGATGGCGCACTCAAACTCAATTTGCACCCGCGCGCGCCCTACTCCATTAATACGCTACCAACACCAGTTGAAAAAGTACGCCTATTAATTGGCCCAGAAGGTGGCCTCTCGCGTGAAGAGATTGCGATGACCCGCGATCATCAATTTACTGAAACCCTTTTAGGGCCTCGTGTACTGCGTACCGAAACCGCTGCGCTCACCGCCATTACAGCGCTTCAAGTTCGCTTTGGCGATTTAGGATAATAGGAGAATCAAATGATTAAACTTGGTGTGGTGATGGATCCCATTGCATCCATCAATACAAAAAAAGACTCCACCTTTGCCATGATGCTGGAAGCGCAGCGCCGCGGCTGGGAAGTGCACTACATCGAAATGAACGATCTATCCATGCTACAAGGCAAAGCGATGGCGCGCACTCGTACGGTGAAATTGGAAGATAACCCTGAGCAGTGGTATGAATTTACCAGTGAGCAAAATATTGCGCTCAGTGAGCTCGATGCCGTATTGATGCGCAAAGATCCACCATTTGATACCGAATATATCTACGCCACCTATATTCTAGAGCGCGCTGAAATTGAAGGCTGTTTGATCGTCAACAAACCGCAAAGCCTGCGTGATTGTAATGAAAAACTCTTTACCGCTTGGTTCCCAGAGCTCACTCCAACCACCTTGGTCAGTCGTGATGCAGCGCAAATCAAAGCGTTTTATCAGCAGCATGGCGATGTGATCCTCAAGCCTTTAGACGGCATGGGCGGCGCGTCGATTTTTCGCGTGCAAAAAGGCGATCCAAACCTTTCAGTGATCATCGAAACCCTCACAGGTCACGGCCAACATTTCTGTATGGCGCAAACCTTTGTTGCGGATATTCGCAACGGCGATAAGCGCATTTTGATGGTCGATGGCGAACCAATGCCTTACTGTCTTGCACGTATTCCAGCCAAAGGGGAAACCCGTGGTAACTTGGCAGCCGGTGGTAGCGGCGAACCGCGCCCACTGACCGAGGCCGATCTCAGTATTGCTCGCGCCGTCGGTCCAACCCTGAAAGCCAAAGGTTTGATCTTTGTTGGCTTGGATATCATTGGCGACAAACTCACTGAAATTAATGTCACCAGTCCAACCTGTATCCGTGAAATTGAGAAAGCTTTCCCAATCTCAATTACCGGAAAACTGATGGATGCCATTGCTGCTCGCATTGCGAAGGCATAAGCTTAAATTAAGTGCGGCGTTAGCCCCTGCTGCGCCGCGTTATTTCATGGAGGCACCGCATGAATTTAAAAAATCATTTTTTGGTTGCCATGCCCACCATGGAAGATCCCAACTTCCAGCGCTCTGTGGTGTTTATTTGCGAACACAATGAATCAGGCGCCATGGGGATCGCCATCAACCAGCCAATCAATATCACCGTTGGCGCCATGCTCGAACAAATCGAAGTGGCCAGCCAAGATCGTCACGGTAATCCAAAGGGGCTTGAACAACCCGTGCTCAACGGCGGCCCAGTTGCCGAAGACCGCGGCTTTGTGCTGCATAGTAGCCTTGAAAACAGTCGCGAATATGGCACCAGCCTAAAAGTCAGCGAGCAGGTCAGTATTACCACCTCCACCGACATTCTTAGCCAACTGGGTTCAATGAATGAACCGGATAAATATATGATTGCACTTGGCTACTCAGGCTGGGAAGCGGGCCAACTGGAGCAAGAGCTGGCGGAAAACGCTTGGCTCACACTTGAAGCCTCACCCGAGGTACTCTTTGATATTCCGGTCAGCAAACGCTGGCAGGCGGCCATTGCTCAATTGGGCATTGATATCGCCAATCTCTCTTCAGATGTAGGACACGCATAGTTCATGCAAAGCAACACCATGCAAGCACAAACCATTTTGGCTTTTGATTACGGCACCAAAAGTATTGGTGTCGCCATTGGCCAAGCCATCACCAGCACTGCACGACCACTGAAAGCGCTACCCGCGCGTGATGGTATTCCCAACTGGGATCAGCTCGAAGCACTACTCAAAGAGTGGCAACCTGATTGCTTAGTGGTGGGTTTACCGCTAGATATGGATGGCGCACCACTTGAGGGCATTACCCCTCGCGCCAAGAAATTTGCCAACCGTCTACATGGCCGCTTTGGCGTGCAAGTTGAACTGCACGATGAACGCCTGTCCACGAAGTCCGCGCGCAGCGATCTATTCGCCCAAGGCGGCTACAAAGCGCTGACCAAAGGCAACGTCGATTCACAATCCGCGGTGATCATTCTTGAAAGCTGGTTTGAGCGTCAATATGACTAACCAAAGCTAGCCTCGCAGGGCTTTATTGAAAGCAACATAAAGCCCTCCTTTTCTTTTTTGTTAAACCTACCCCCCCTCGTACCCACGTATTTCACGCAATGCTATACATTGAGTATTCGTGTCACCACCTAGTATGCAGCAATCCCCCATCCATCATGCCTTGCATTTATCCAATGTGATTGAACGAATGGCATGGATGCCATGAGAACATTCCCTACGTCGGGAACGTATGGAATGTGGTGAAAGTAAGCGTTGTGAATAAATGCGAGAACTGCATGATGTTGGGGCCAGTTCTTTGCTTACTTTCTTGCTGGCCAAGAAAGTAAGTCGCTCGAGGCAAAGCATCGAGCGGAAACGAAGCACATAAAAAACGCGCTCATTTGAGCGCGTTTTTTATTTAATGAAACAAGAGGACGCCTTACACGTAATCGAGCTTCACCCCATCCAATTTATTCACATTGGCTTCGCTATCCTGACCATCAAGTTTGATCATCAAGCGCAATTCGTTAGCAGAATCAGCATGGTGCAGCGCTTCAGTGTAGCTGATACGCTCATTGCGATAGAGCTCGTACAAGGCTTGGTCAAAGGTGATCATCCCAGCTTCGCGAGATTTACCCATGATCCCTTTTAGCTCATGCAACTCGCCTTTTTGCAGCACATCTGAAACACGAGGGGTGTTAATCAGAATTTCAAAAGCGGCAAAACGACGGCTACCATCGATACTTGGCACCAACTGCTGAGCAATAACCGCACGCAGGTTCAAAGACAGGTCAAACAAGAATTGTGACTGACGATCCTCAGGCACCAAGTGCAAAATACGCTCCATGGCTTGGTTGGCGTTGTTGGCGTGCAAAGTCGCCATACACAAGTGACCCGTCTCAGAAAAGGTCATCGCATATTCCATGGTTTCGCGGTTACGAATCTCACCGATCAAAATCATATTCGGCGCCTGACGCAGCGAGTTTTTCAATGCTGTATCAAAGCTTTCGGTATCCAAGCCCACCTCACGTTGGGTGATGATGCTCTTATCGTGCTGGTGCACAAATTCGATTGGATCCTCAATACTCAAAATATGGTCTGCGCGGTTTTTATTTCGATAACCCACCATCGCCGCCATGGATGTTGATTTACCAGAACCGGTTGCACCAACCACCAACACCAAACCACGTTTGGCCAAGGCGATATCTTTCATTACCTCGGGCAGTTCAAGCTCTTCCATGGTTGGAATTTGCGTCTGAATTCGACGAATAACCATACCGGGACATTCGCGCTGCCAGAAAGCACTGACACGGAAACGGCCGTTGCCTCGTGCAATCGCGAAGTTCGCTTCTTTGGTCTTCACAAACTCGGTGAGACGGTTTTTATCCATAGACTCTTTGATCAGACGGTTCACGCCGCTGATATCGAGTTTTTCGCCAAAGGGCTTAAGGCGACCGTTGACCCGCAGCACACAGCTGGCATCAACCGTCACATAGAGATCCGACGCCTCTTGGGTGATCATCTCATCCAGTACAACATCCAATTGCATGGCTAAAATCCTTGCTTAATGCGTTTTCATCAAAAATAAATTAAATCGGACCATTGAGCTTGGCGTTGCCTTCTTCTTGCTCAATGACACCTTCTGCAATGAGTTTCTTCACGCTTTGCTCAAGCGTCACCATGCCGTGTTGCTGACCGGTCTGAATCATCGAGTACATCTGAGCAACTTTATCTTCACGAATCAAGTTACGGATCGCTGGCGTACCAATCATGATCTCGTGTGCGGCCACACGACCACCACCACGACGCTTCAAAAGACTTTGCGAAATTACCGCGCGCAATGATTCCGATAGCATAGAACGAACCATGCCCTTATCTTCACCAGGGAATACGTCGATAATACGGTCCACGGTTTTTGCCGCGGAGCTGGTGTGTAGGGTACCAAAGACCAAGTGACCGGTTTCTGCGGCGGTCAATGCCAAGCTAATGGTTTCTTGGTCACGAAGCTCACCCACCAGAATCACATCGGGGTCTTCACGCAGTGCGCTTCGCAGCGCTTGTTGGAAGCCAAAAGTATCGCGATGCACTTCACGCTGGTTAATCAAACAGCGTTTATTTTTGTGTACAAATTCGATGGGATCTTCGATAGTCAGAATATGGTGGTTTTTGGTCTCGTTGACATAATTGATCATCGCCGCCAAAGTGGTTGATTTACCAGAACCTGTCGGGCCGGTTACCAAGACAAGACCACGCGGATACTCAGAAATTGAGGTAAATATTTCAGGGCAATTGAGCTCTTCCAAAGACGGTACTTTGGTTGGGATGGTACGGAATACCGCACCGCAACCACGACTTTGGTTAAAGGCGTTCACACGGAAACGACCGATATTTGGCGCAGCAAAAGAGAAGTCAATTTCCAACTTTTCTTCAAATTCACGGCGCTGACCATCGTTCATAATTTCATAAACAAGCTGGTGAACGTCTTGATGCGTAAAGGCTGGAATACTGAGCTTTCGAATATCGCCATCTACACGTACCATAGGTGGCACGCCGGCAGATAGGTGTAAGTCCGATGCTTTGTGCTTGACAGTAAAGTCCAATAATTCGGTGATATCCATCAATAAACCCCTAGAAAACAAACATGTGTAGTATCAAACAAAATCTAACCGAGGTCATCCATCAGATAGACCAAGCCGCACAAAAGTGCGGACGACGCACAGATTCTGTGAAACTTCTGGCTGTAAGTAAGACCAAACCTGTCGAGGACATAGCCAGTGCCATTGATGCCGGTCAGCGTGCCTTTGGTGAGAACTATGTGCAAGAGGGCGTGGATAAAATTAACTATTTTGCCGATCACCCTCACGCAAATGAGTTGCAGTGGCATTTCATTGGACCACTACAATCGAACAAATCTCGCCTTGTGGCTGAACACTTTGACTGGATGCACTCACTGGATCGCGCCAAGATCGCCACACGCTTAAGCGAACAGCGACCACAAAACAAAGCGCCGTTGCAGGTACTCATTCAAGTCAACATCAGTGATGAAGATAGTAAGTCAGGCGTGCAGCTCAGTGAAATTTCGGCGCTAGCCGAGCATATCGCGCAGCTACCGCAGTTAAAACTGCGCGGCTTGATGGCGATTCCTGAAGTGAGCGATGATTATGATAGCCAGCTAGCGACTTTTAGTCAGCTACGTGATGCACTGGTTCAACTACAAGCAACATACAGTGATGTGGATACCCTTTCCATGGGCATGAGTGGCGATCTCGATGCCGCCATTGCCGCAGGCAGCACCATGGTTCGCATTGGTACCGCCATTTTTGGCGCGCGCAATTATGCACAAAACAGTGATGGCGACAGCCAACCTTCAGCATAGGATTTAAGAATGGACGCAAAACGTATCGCCTTTATTGGCGCAGGGAATATGGCGCATGCGCTAATCGCAGGCATTGTGAAAAGCGGTTATCACGCCAAGCAAATTATCGCCAGCGATCCCAATCAAGCACAACTTGACTCACTCGCAGCGCAATATGGTATTGAGACCACGCAAAACAACCACCAAGCCGTAGAACAAGCGGATGTGGTGGTTTTGGCGGTTAAACCGCAATTGATGGCCGAGGTATGCCAACCTTTAGCAGCCATTGAGATGGGTGATAAATTGGTGATCTCTATCGCCGCAGGCATTAGCGTCAGTCGTCTCAATGCGATTTTTGCCACTGAACTTAAACTGGTGCGCGTCATGCCAAATACACCAGCCCTACTGGGTGAAGGGATGAGTGGTCTATTTGCCAGTGCCAATACGCAAGCCGATGAGCGCACCTTTGCAGAAAAATTGCTGCAAGCCGTAGGCAAAACCTGCTGGGTTCAGGAAGAATCTGAGATCAATACCATTATTGCAGCCTCTGGCAGTGCCCCGGCTTATTTCTTCCTGTTTATGGAAGCGATGCAAAAAGCAGCCATGGCCAAAGGTTTAGATCAGAACACCGCACGTTTGTTAGTGCAGCAATCTGCACTGGGAGCCGCTAAAATGGTGATTGAAAATCCGCAGACCGATATTGCAACTTTACGCGAGCAAGTGACCTCTAAAGGAGGAACCACCGCAGAAGCATTGCGTGTGTTTGCAGAACAACAACTTGAACAAACCGTTGCCGAGGCGATGCAAGCCGCCTATGACCGAGGTCAGGCAATGGAACAACTATTTTAATAAGGACGCGCTATGCAAGCAGTGATTCAACTTGTCTCGACGCTATTTAATCTGGTTATTTTCGTCGTGCTATTGCGCCTTTGGTTGCAATACGTCCGTGCCGATTTCTATAACCCATTCTCACAATTTGTGGTGAAAGCAACGCAACCAGTGGTCGGCCCATTGCGCCGTGCCATTCCGCCTGTGGGTAATATCGATAGCGCCACCTTGGTGTTTGCCTATGCGCTGGTGTGTGCCAAATTAGGCTTTTTACTGCCGCAAGGTGGTTATCAATTTAGCGCCGATTTTCCGCTGCTCGCTTTAGTCTCATTGATCAAAGCAGCCGGTGAGATGGTATTTTGGATGCTACTGATTCGCGCAATTTTAAGCTGGGTTAGCCAAGGCCGCAGCCCAATTGAATATGTGCTACATCAATTGGTTGAGCCAATTTGCGCGCCAGTCCGCCGCATTATTCCTGCCATGGGCGGTCTTGATTTCAGTATTTTAATCATTTTCTTGTTGATGCAATTTGCCAACTCATTGATTGGTCAATCACTACTGACAGGCTGGTATTACGAAGTTTGGTATCTTTAATGCAGGTACACACATTTGTGCAATCCAATGGCGATTGGCTGATTCCGTTATATATTCAGCCCAAAGCCAGCCGCGATGCGATCATGGGCATGCATGGCGATGAGCTGAAAATCGCCATTACCGCGCCGCCCATTGATGGTAAAGCCAATGCCCATTTGGTCAAATATCTCGCCAAACAATTTGGCGTGGCTAAGAGCAAGGTGACGGTGGAAAAAGGCGAGCTGGGTCGGCACAAACGAGTGCGTATTACTCAACCCGTCAAAATACCAAGCGCGCTGCAATCATAATTAATCAACGCCATTCATCTGAATGGCGTTTTTTATATTCACAGGTTTTTATACTCACGCGTTTTTGATACTCATGACGCACGACAAAAGCTTGCCGCGAGGCGTGAGGATTGCTTTTTCATGGCAGGCTTCTAAACTAGCGCCACATCAATCCTGCGCTTTAGCGCTCATCCTCATTCTATCAGCACTGAGTATCTGTTCTGAAAATAAGCACTTAGGAGTTGCCATGACAGCCATCGTATTAGCCACGGGAAACGCAGGTAAGGTTCGAGAAATGGCGGATTTGCTCGCCGATTTTGGCTTTACCGTCCACCCGCAAAGCGAATTTAACATTGATGATGTCGAAGAAACGGGCACCACCTTTGTGGAAAATGCCATTATTAAAGCGCGTCATGCAGCCAAGGTTTCAGGGCTAGCGGCCATTGCCGATGACTCAGGTCTTGAGATTGATGCCCTTAATGGCGAGCCGGGGATCTATTCAGCACGTTATGCCGGCGAGCATGGTAATGATGCAGCCAACAATGCCAAAGTGCTCAAAGCACTGGAAGGCGTGCCAGAAGCGCAGCGCACGGCGCGTTTTCATTGCGTTTTAGTGCTCATGCGCCACGCAAGCGATCCAACGCCGCTGATTTGTCATGGTGTTTGGCAAGGGCGTATTGCACTGCAAGCCTGCGGCGACAATGGCTTTGGTTATGATCCAATCTTCTTTGTGCCCAGCGAAAACTGTCATGCTGCTGAGCTTGAAAGCGCGCGTAAAAAGCAGCTTTCACATCGTGGCCAAGCGCTACAAGCGCTCTTTGCACAGGTCAAAGCTCAGCTCGGCAATCTGTAATCCCATTTGCGTTAGCGCAAGACAGCCTTTACTCAATACTGATAGCAACCATGAATTTAACGCCGCCACCACTTAGCTTGTATGTCCATGTACCATGGTGCGTACAAAAATGCCCCTACTGCGACTTTAACTCCCACGCACTTAAGGGAGAGATTCCGCAGGCTGAATATATCGATGCACTTTTGGAAGATTTGGCGCAAGACCGCGCGCGTTATCTTGCCGATGACAATCGCCCACTGCACAGCATCTTTATTGGTGGCGGTACGCCGAGCTTAATTGCGCCAGCGCAGATCGCCCGACTTCTACAAGGGATCCAAGCGCAAATTCCCTTTGCTGAAGATATTGAGATCACCATGGAAGCCAACCCCGGCACCCTTGAATCTGCGCCAATTTTGCAATATCGCCAAGCAGGGATCACCCGCCTCTCTTTGGGCGTGCAAAGCTTTGCCAATGATAAGCTCAATTTGCTAGGACGCATTCACCAAAGTGATGAAGCCAAGGTTGCCATTGAACAGGCGCTCAAAGCGGGATTTAACAGCGTCAACGTCGATTTAATGCATGGCTTACCAAGCCAGACGCCAGCGCAAGCACTGAGTGATCTCGACCAGCTGATCGCACTGAAACCACCGCATGTCTCTTGGTATCAGCTCACCATTGAACCCAATACCCTATTTGCCTCAAAACCGCCAGTACTGCCCGATGACGATGATCTGTGGGATATCTATGAGCTCGGTCAGAAAAAACTAGAAGCAGCCGGTTATCAGCGCTATGAAACCTCAGGCTTTAGCCAGCCAGGTTATCAGTGCAAACATAACCTCAATTATTGGCGTTTTGGTGATTATCTGGGGATTGGCTGCGGCGCACACGGCAAGATTTCTCATGCTGATGGCGCCATCACCCGCACCGTAAAAGTCAAACACCCTAAGGGCTATCTTGATTCAGGACGCGACTATTTAAGCCAAGAAATTCCGGTGCCGGTTAGCGAGCGCCCCTTTGAGTTTATGATGAATCGCCTGCGCCTCATTGAGCCTTGCCCACACCGTGATTACAGCGAGCGCACCGGCCTCAATGACGACACCATTGCCGTACAGCTCAACCAAGCCAAAGCGCTGGGCTATATTGTCGATGTTACAGACTCAACTGGTGTGGATTGCTGGCAAGTTACTGACAAAGGCGCGCTCTTTTTAAATGACCTGCTTGAGCTATTTCTTGCCGACGAAGATGATGTGGATGCAGATAGCGAGCGTTAAGCATCACATCACAATAAGCTTCGAAATATAACGCCCAAATATATAACCGAAGTATAAAAATGGCAGCGGGTTTAAACGCTGCCATTTTGCTTTTGCCATGAATTGAGAAAGATGGGGGAAGCGGTAAAACTCAATTCATCGCAAAAGCGACACTCACATCAAAGAGAAGCGGACAATCTATTGGTGATGACCTGTTTTGTGGTGCTCACGAGAATGCTCTTTATGGTCATGCTCTTTGGTTTTGTGGTGGTGTGTATTGCTGTGCTCATGACGGTCAGCATGGGTTTGAACTGGGTGTTTGTGCCCTTCAGGATCGCCGCCATGTTGAGTATGAGGATGGCTTTTTTCGTGCTCTCTCATTTCATGGTGATCGCGATTATGTTTGTGCTCGACTTCTTCGCCGTAACGACGTTCCATTTTTTCATGCTCAAATTCAGCGCCATGTTGATGGCCATGCTGTGATTGTTTGTGTTCTTGGCTATTGAAGTGACTCATTATTTTTCCTTAATAGACAGCCCTTAAATAAATATATCTGTCTATGAAAATCAATTTACGCCGCTTTAAATCCCGTTCAATCTCGTTTATAGCAAGAATAAATATCAATTTTGTTGATTGAATCTGGGCAAAAACAAGCGCCAGACTGAAAGGTTTTCCAGACACAACGGCACGCAATCGCCGCCTATTTTTTCGCTGACGCTCATATCAAGATCAGCACAGCAATGCATATAAAAAAACCGCCATTGCGGCGGTTTCTCTGTATTTGTGCAGGGTAAAACAATCAAGGCTTAAAAAATTGAACGACCAATTTGGGTCGATAGCGCTTCAAGCATCGCGGTACCCGCCAGCGAGTTACCGCTTTTATCAAGCTCGGGTGACCACACAGCTATACTCATCTCACCAGGAACAATGGCCACAATACCGCCGCCAACACCAGATTTACCCGGCATACCGACACGATAAGCAAACTCCCCAGCACCATCATAAAGACCACTAGTGGCCAGCAGCGCATTGATTTGCTTGCTCTGCATCGGTGAGACCAGCGGATTAGATAATCCCAACGGACGCCCCTGATTAGCGAGATAGACAAAAGCGCGCGCTAATTCTCGGCAACTCATGGTGATCGCGCAGTAGTGAAAATAGTTTTGCAGCACGGGCATCACTTGGTTATCAAAGTTACCAAAGGCGCGCATCAAATAGGCGATGGCAGCATTGCGATCGCTATGCTCCATTTCAGAGGCTGCAACGACTTTATCGTAATGAATGCTAGGCTCACCACTGAGGTTTCGCACCAATTCCAACATTCGCTGACGCGGTGCACTCAAGCGCGATTGCAGCAAGTCACAAACCACCAGCGCACCGGCATTAATAAAGGGATTACGTGGAATACCATGCTCCATCTCAAGCTGGATCATCGAGTTAAAGGCTTGGCCTGATGGCTCTTTACCGACACGTGACCAAACCTCATCTTGATCATAAAGCATCATCGCCAACGTTAAGCTCAAAACCTTAGAGATCGACTGAATCGAGAATCGCTCATCAGCATCACCGGCGCAAAAGGTTTCGCCTTGAATGGTGCACACGGCAATACCAATTTTCGATGGATCAACTTCGGCCAGCGCCGGAATATAATCCGCCACCTTGCCTTGACCAATCAGCGGTCGCGCCGATTCAACAATGCTTTGTAACAGCTCAACTGTTGGTTTCATTCTCTCTCCTGCTATGTCAAATACATAGGGATAAAAAAAGCCAGCGCTTCAGGCTGGCTTCCATTGCTAGATAAATGCGCATTTCAAGTCATGGCGCAAATCTTTACCGTCATCCCTAACGGAGAGTTTGCGTTGCCAACCAGTGGCAACGCAGATAGGACGTCAAATTAGGCGTTACGCGCGAATTTAAGATCCCATACGCCATGGCCAAGACGGTGGCCACGGGCTTCAAATTTGGTCAATGGACGCTCTTCTGGGCGCGGCACATAGTCCTGTGTTGAGGATAGGTTTTCATAACCCGGTGCTTGGTTCATCACCTCAAGCATATGCTCAGCATAGTTCTCCCAGTCAGTCGCCATATGGAAAACACCGCCAATGGCTAACTTTTGACGCAACATTTCAGCAAATGGTAGCTGCACAATACGGCGTTTATGATGGCGTTTTTTATGCCATGGGTCTGGGAAAAATAGTTGCACGGTCGCAAGGCTGCTTTCTGGCAGCATGTGCTCAAACACTTCCACTGCGTCATGACACATTACGCGCAAATTGGTCACACCTGCCTCTTTGGCCGCCATTAAACATGCGCCAACGCCAGGGCTGTGCACTTCAATACCGATGAAGTTTTTCTCTGGCGCATTTTTTGCCATCTCAACTAAAGATGCGCCCATACCAAAGCCAATTTCCAATACCACAGGATTGCTGTTGCCAAACACCTGCTGCCAATCCAAACGCTCTAAGGCGAAATCGATACCCATGGTTGGCCAGCACTCATTTAGCGCCGCTTCTTGGCCTTTGGTTAGACGACCTTCACGACGAACAAAGCTGCGAATTTTGCGAACAACTTTGCCATCTTCAGTCAATTCAGTTTGCGTCACTTCGCTCATGGATTGGCTCACTATTTTGGCTATTCAATTGGCGATGGATTATCCATCGATTCGGACAGGGCATTATCCAAAGATTGCCCTGAACTGCAAGTGCTGTGTTTGCGCATCCATCACCTTTGTGGTGCAATCATGCGCAATCAACGATTGAGCATCAGATAAAAGATGCGATTCACAACAATAAAGTCAGTATAAGCAAGTCGTCATGTTCACAAAAGCCTGCGCCGTGATTGCGCCCCACACATTTAGTCAAACCCTGCTGACATGGCAACAGCAGCATGGCCGCCACGATCTGCCTTGGCAGCGTGAGCCTAACCCCTATTCAGTGCTGGTCTCTGAGATCATGTTGCAGCAAACGCAAGTGGCTACCGTGATCCCCTACTTTGAGCGTTGGATGGCTCGTTTTCCCGATATCGCAGCGCTCGCAAACGCCGATGAAGATGAAGTAATGCATCTTTGGCAGGGACTGGGTTATTACTCACGCGCGCGTAATTTGCGAAAAGCCGCGCAATATGTGATGCACGAATGCCAAGGCGAATTTCCGACCAGCCTTGCTGCGCTTGAAAAGATTCCCGGCGTTGGCCGCTATACCGCTGGCGCCATCGCTTCATTTGCCTATAACCAATATGGCCCCATTGTCGATGGCAATGTAAAACGCCTATTTTGTCGTTTCTTCGCCATTGATGGTGTCCCCGGCACCAGTCGCGTTGATAAGCTGCTCTGGCAATTGGCCGAGCACTATACGCCCGAACCCAAAGCGCTAAGCGCAGATCAAAGCAATCGCAGCTTTGCGCAAAGCCTACTTGATATGGGCGCGACCATCTGCACAGCTAAAAACCCAAACTGCACTGATTGCCCCTTACATGCGCACTGCCAAGCCAAGGCGCAAAATCGCGTGGGTGAGCTACCCAACCCCAAACCGAAAAAAGTAACGCCGACCAAACCAGGGGAGTTTCTCTGGCTGGAGCACGATAACAAGTTGCTACTCGAAAAACGTGCAGACAGTGGTATTTGGGGCTCGCTCTGGTGCTTACCACAAATTCATTTAGATGAAGCTGAGCTCAGTAAAAATGCACAGCTTAAAGGCAAATTCAAACACACCTTTACCCACTATAAATTGGATGCACGGGTATGGCGTATTGATAGCCTAGGCCAGCTAAGCGCGAATCAAGCTTGGTTTGATCGCAGCGCCTGTGATGAACTTGGCCTGCCCACCCCAATTCGAAAATTTGTAAGCGCCCACTTTCAGCAAACTAGCGAACAAAGCTGTCTCAAAAACAATGAAAAAAGCACGGCTTAACAGCATCTCATCAATAAATGCCATCGATACTAGGCAGCCGTAAAGCACTACCAAGCTCAGATTCTCGCCGCTGCGCCATAGCCGCGACGGCCAAGCTTTGGTATAACAATCTCTTCACCCCATTTTGACGCAATCGAAACGGATTGCGCGCCCATATGAGGAATCAAGCATGAGCCGAATCGTATTTTGCCAGCGCCTAAACAAAGAAGCCGAAGGCCTCGATTTTCAATTTTATCCAGGCGATCTTGGTAAGCGCATTTTTGACAATATCAGCAAAGAAGCTTGGGCTGAGTGGCAGAAAAAACAAACCATGCTGATCAATGAAAAGAAACTCAACATGATGGATCCTGCACATCGCCAGCTACTCGAAGCTGAAATGGTGAAATATCTATTTGAAGGTCACGATACCGTGATCGATGGCTATACCCCACCAAGCGACGATCAATAGAAAGGATCAATAAGGTTTTATTTCAATCGGTTAGATTTAGTATTCAAGGACGATGTAGGTCATGCGATTCACGGCGCTTGTTTGTCTTCTCCTTGCCCTTTCGGGCTGCTCTCGAGAAATGGTGGAGCGAATTTATGATGTTGATTACGACACAACCAACCGCTTTGCTAAAAACCTAGCGCCGCTGCCCGGCCAGTTCACCAAAGATATCGCAGCCATGGATCGGCTGATCAACAACTTCTCTGGCGAAATTGAACATCGTTGGGGCAGCAATGATGTGTTGATTGCCAGCAAACGTGACTACGTCAAGTATACCGATGGCTATTTAAGCCGTGCCCATGTGGACTTTACCCGCGGCATAGTCACAGTCGAAACTGTGGCCAAAGATGATCCGCAATTACATTTGCGCAATGCCATTATCACCACCCTACTCACGCCTTACGATCCTGCTGGCGTCGATCTTTTTAGTGCTCGAGATGTCTCACTTCAAGGGAAACCTTTTTTGCTGGGACAGGTGCTCGACCAAGATAAAAAAGCCATTGAATGGGATTGGCGCGCCAACCGTTTTGCTGATTATCTGATTGCTCATCAGCTTAAAAAGCGTCAAGTGGGCTATCAAAATGCCTACTATGTTGAGATCCCTATGGTCGAGGGACACAGCGATATGCGTGGTGGCCAATACGCCAGTTATATTCGCCAAGCCTCGCGTAAATATGGGATCCCAGAAGATCTGATC
This sequence comes from Vibrio stylophorae, assembly GCF_921293875.1. Taxonomy (NCBI): domain Bacteria; kingdom Pseudomonadati; phylum Pseudomonadota; class Gammaproteobacteria; order Vibrionales; family Vibrionaceae; genus Vibrio; species Vibrio stylophorae. The sequence continues at coordinate 440,931 of NZ_CAKLDI010000001.1, read as the reverse complement.
TACGCCATTATCAAAACCGAGAGTAGCTTTAACCCCTACGCGGTCAGTTGGGCCAATGCCTACGGCTTAATGCAGGTGGTACCGAAAACGGCAGGACGTGATGTTTATAAGCTGGTGATGAATAAACCCGGCGAACCCACGCCTGAGGTGCTATTTAACCCAGCAAAGAATATCGATATCGGCACCGCCTATTTCTATATCTTAAAGACTCGTTATCTCAAAGATGTACGCCACCCACTGTCAAAAGAGTATACGATGATCTCTGCTTATAACGGTGGTGCTGGCAATGTGCTCAGAACCTTTGATGCCAACCGCACACGCGCCATTGAGAAGATCAATCGTCTAAAACCGAACCAAGTGTACTGGGCGCTCACCCAAAAACACCCAAAACAGGAAGCGCGTCGCTATCTTTACAAAGTGACCAATTTCAAAAAAGAATTTGCAGCACACGGCGTGTAAACAATCGTTTTCTGTAGGCAAAACAACCATTGCGAACAGAAAGCGAGCAAACGAACAAAAAAGTAAAGAAAGTTGGAAAAAAGGGTTGACCATTTCAGCGAAAATCCGTTTAATAGCGCTCCGTTGCCCGGATAGCTCAGTCGGTAGAGCAGGGGATTGAAAATCCCCGTGTCGGTGGTTCGATTCCGCCTCCGGGCACCATATTTAAGTCTTGAGTTTGAATGACTTGAGATGGTGCTGAAATTGCACAACCAGTTTGTGCCGGCTTAGCTCAGTTGGTAGAGCAACTGACTTGTAATCAGTAGGTCACCAGTTCGACTCCGGTAGCCGGCACCATTATTTAGCAATGTCGCTTGTAAGTGGCTTGCTGGAAGTAAGTAGAAATACATTACTTTCGCCTCGATAGCTCAGTCGGTAGAGCAGGGGATTGAAAATCCCCGTGTCGGTGGTTCGATTCCGCCTCGAGGCACCATATTGTGCTCTTAAGTGAATACCAAGCGCTTAAGATAGAAAATGTTGTATTGCACAACCAGTTTGTGCCGGCTTAGCTCAGTTGGTAGAGCAACTGACTTGTAATCAGTAGGTCACCAGTTCGACTCCGGTAGCCGGCACCATTATTTAGCAATGTTACTTTTTAAGTGACTTGCAAAAGTGAAAGCAGAAATGCTGCACTTTTGCCTCGATAGCTCAGTCGGTAGAGCAGGGGATTGAAAATCCCCGTGTCGGTGGTTCGATTCCGCCTCGAGGCACCATACAATTCCCCCTTAGTTCAGTCGGTAGAACGGCGGACTGTTAATCCGTATGTCGCAAGTTCAAGTCTTGCAGGGGGAGCCACTTTCGTTTGATGACTTCATTTGAAGTGATTGAACAAGACAAATTGTTCCCCCTTAGTTCAGTCGGTAGAACGGCGGACTGTTAATCCGTATGTCGCAAGTTCAAGTCTTGCAGGGGGAGCCACTTTCGTTTGATGACTTCTCTGAAGTGATTAAACAAGACAAATTGTTCCCCCTTAGTTCAGTCGGTAGAACGGCGGACTGTTAATCCGTATGTCGCAAGTTCAAGTCTTGCAGGGGGAGCCACCTTAAAAAGCCCTGCTCTTTGAGTGGGGTTTTTTGCTATTCCCCTTCCCTCTTTCAGTTTTTCACCGAAAAAATAAAAAAGAGTGCGACTTCATTGAAAGCCTGCACCCTTATTTTTCTCCGTCATATACGCCTGCAAACAGGCGAGTCACAACAATGTCTGATATATCTAGCGCGTCATTATTGCCATAGGAACACAGCCGCAATCGCGATCACCACCACACAGATCAATGCCCATGGCATTTTACGTTTTTTACCGCAGCCCGAATCTCCACATCCACAACCCATGCTGTTCTCCTCGCTTGCCTTTGCTGGCTCAATTACATTGCAAAAAAATCATTACCTCGCTCATAGTCACTTGAGATAGTCGGCAGGGTCAAGCAAAAGTCTATTTATAGCAGCGCCAAGACATACTATGCTGTGCTCATCTTTTGTTACATCGAAGGATTCAACGTGTCTGAATCACAAAGCAATAAGCCATTGCCACAATCACCGCAAAGTATGGCCAGTGAACCTCGTCATTGGATTTTGATTGTTGCCCTAGGTATCGCCGCATTTGCTTGTTATAAATTAATCGCCCCTTATATTGGCTCCATCGTAATGGCCTTTATTATTGCGATTCTATTTGCCTCCTTGCATAAACGCATTGAACGCGGCATTGGCGGCCATGCCAATACCGCTGCCCTACTCTCCTGTATTTTGCTCACCTTTATGATTGTGATCCCGCTGATCTTTGTTATTTCAGCTATCGCACAGCAAGGTACAGTCTTTTCACGCCAAGCCTATGATTGGCTCAGCAATGGCGGCGCTCAGGAAATCATGGTGCACCCCTATGTGGAGAAATCGCTCAAGCTACTCAATGAATACACCCCATTTGATAAGCTTGAACCGCAGAAGATTTTGCAGCATTTAGCGACCTTTGCCTCCACCATGGGCACCAAGATTCTTAATCTCAGTACCAAGCTACTTGGCGATCTTACCGGATTTATTGCCAGCTTCTTTTTGATGCTCTTTGTACTGTTCTTCCTACTTCGTGACTACGACAAGATGATTCGAGGCCTACGCCATATTTTGCCGCTTTCTCGTAGCCAAGAAGATGCACTCTTTACGCAAATGGAAAATGTCGCTAAATCTGCGGTACTGGGATCATTCGTAACCGCTATTGCGCAAGGTTTTGCGGGCGGCTTTGCGATGTGGCTGGCCGGCTTCCCAGGTCTTTTCTGGGGCACTATCATGGGCTTTGCCTCTTTCATTCCGGTAGTCGGCACAGCGCTCATTTGGGTGCCCGCCGCTGCATTTTTACTATTCACGGGTGACTGGCAATGGGCGCTATTTTTAGCCACCTGGGGCACCTTGATTGTCGGCTCTATCGATAACTTCCTACGACCAATTTTGATGCAGGGCAGCTCAGCCATGAGCACGCTGTTTATCTTCTTCTCACTACTGGGTGGCTTACAGCTCTTTGGTTTGATGGGATTGATTTATGGCCCAGTGATTTTTGGTATGACCATGGTGCTATTCCATCTCTACGAACAAGAGTTCAAAGATTTCTTAACCCATCAAGATAACCGCTAGCACCTCGGTGCAAACAAATTTCAATCAAATCAAAGCGGCCAAGGCACAAACCTTGGCCGCTCTTTTATCCCCCCCCCTTTTGTGGGACAATCGCCGCCCAATTGATAGCCTGTGCGGAGCACCCTATGTCTGCCTTTATTCCTGCGAGCGAAATTCTTGAGCGCCAACTGGCCTATGTCGCCGATCAACACCTTTTAATTGCTGGTGAGTTCAGTGATGATTTTGCTCTGACCCTAGCGCAGCATAGTCTCAGTGTTTCCGTATTCTGCACCCACTTTGGCCACTATCAGCGACTCAGCCAATATCCGTCATTACAATGCTTTTTTGGCACCCGCATTCCAGCTGAAATCAAACCAACCCAAGTGATCCTCTATTGGCCAAAAGCCAAAGCGGAAGCCGAGATGCTATTTGCGATGTTGATGCATCACTGCGGTGCAGGTACTGAAGTGATCGTGGTTGGTGAAAACCGTAGCGGCGTAAAAAGCGCTGAAAAGATGTTTGCCCCCTATGGCAAGCTCACCAAATTTGATTCTGCGCGCCGCTGCAGCTTCTACTTTGGCCTATGTGAGCAAGCACCGACTGAGTTCAACCTCAACGACTGGTTCAAGCAATACACAGTGACCTTAGGCGAACAGCAGATCAGCGTGCAAAGCCTGCCTGGCGTCTTTAGTCACGGCAGCTTAGATGTTGGCACCGCACTGCTGCTAAATCACTTACCCAACCTACAAGGGCGCATTCTTGATTTTGGTTGCGGTGCAGGTGTGATTGCCACATTGATGAAACAACGCTATCCAACCATTGATTTGGTCGCCGCTGACGTGAGCGCTTGGGCAGTGGCATCGACCCAAGCGACCTTAGCCGCGAATGGCCTTGAGGGTGATGTGCGCGCAACCGATGTGTATAGCACCTTTGATAAAAATACTGACGCTGAAAAATTTGATGCCATCATCAGTAATCCGCCTTTTCACGCCGGACTAAAAACCTTCTATCGCGCCAGTGAGCAGCTGATTGAGCAAGCGCCAAAATATCTCACTGCGCAAGGACAACTGCTGATCGTGGCCAACAGCTTCTTGCAATATCCACCGGTTTATCAAGCAAGCTTTGGTCAATGCACCACTGTGGCTGAGGGCAAAGGGTTTCGCGTCTACAGCAACCTAAGCGCTGAATAAGCCCTTCACGCATCCCCTGCAAAATCATGAGTACCAATCCCCTTTGGTACTCATTTTTGTTTCATGGCTATCCCCTTCTTATCCATACCTATCAACTTGAATGAGCGCCTTTGTCTTATTGATTTGGCTTACTAAAAGGTCTTCTCACATAACGAGCTTGCGGTTGATATCACGAGCATGGCTTTGTAACTTGGTGTTGCGATTATATTTTCCAAAAAGCTGTGTATTGGCGCACAGTTAGTTGGTCACTACCTTGCTGATAAATTTGATCCTCGTTAAGCTTCGCCGACGCGACTTTCTCATTTTGCATCTGTCATATTGACCTAGATGCTTAAGCTGTAATTTGTGGTGGGCCAAGGATGCAAACAACCAAACGATTTAAGCGGCTACAACATGCTTTGATGCTGGCCTTTTTGGCGCTTAGCATTACCCCCTTGGTTCTGACTGGTCTCTTCTTCCTGAACTCGCACAGCCGTGACCTTGAAAATCAAAGTCAGGGTCACTTGGCCTCGCTGCGTGATAGTAAGGTCAAACAAATTAACCGCTATTTTGAGGCGGAAGTTTCCAATGTGCAGGGCTTTTCCCGTTCTGATTTGGCGGTGGGAAGTGGCGGCCGCTTTTATGGTCTGGTCAGCGCCTTTGCTCAGCTAGGATTTAGCAAAGATCGCGCGCTCAATGCCATTACCAATCAAGTCGCCGCTAACTTAGATGGCAATCAGGCCGAGCCCGACTCTACGCGCCCTATTTCACCGTCACTGGTCAACACCAGTGAGCGTTATCGCTTACTGCACAAACGCTATCACCAAAGCTATTTAGACTTTCTCAATCGCTCTGATTTCTCTGATATTCTGCTCGTCGATGTCGATGGCAACGTGGTTTATTCAGTCAAAAAACGCAACAACTACGGGATGAATCTCACCTCTGCGGCCTATAAAGATAAACCGCTGGGCCAAGCCTTTCAGCAAATTCAAAAAGCCAGTCAAGGGCGCATTGATGCCAACAATATTCCTGTTATTTTGACCGACTTTTCAACCAACAATAGCCATGATGTTCCTGTGGCTTGGCTCGCTGCACCAGTTTCACAGGATAACTACCTGCATAGCTATGTGTTCTTTGAGTTGCCCAACACAGTGCTCACCGAGTTGGTGCAAGAGGATGTCAATAACCAAGCCAACTCAACCCACGCCCTGCTGATTAACCAAGCGCACCATACACGCATCAATATGGGCGCTGAAAATGACAAGCTTTTTGAAAGCCCTGCCATTGATCTAGCGCTGGCTGGCGATACAGGTGTGGGTCGCTTGGATAACTTTGATGGCATCGCGGTACTCAGTGCCTTTGCCCCGATTCATGTGCTCGATAAACATTGGGCGCTAGTCATTGAGTTGCCTACCAATGAAGCCTTTGCGCGAGTGCGCCAGCTCGAGACTATCTTTATCATCGCCATGCTATCGGCGATTATTTTGGTCGTAATCGCCTCACACTGGCTATCGAACTCCATCACCGCACCACTACTACGCCTCACTTGGGCAGCTGAGCGAGTATCCGCAGGCGATCTCGACCAAGCCATTAGCAGCACCGACCGCCACGATGAAATTGGCCGGTTGGCCATCAGTTTTGAACGTATGCAACGCTCAGTGCGCGAGAAAATCGCCACCATTCGCAGCCAAAACCAAGAGCTCGAACATCAAATTCAGATTATCGAAGAGAAAAACGCCGAGCTTGAGCATGCCGATAAGCTCAAAGATGAATTTTTGGCCATGACCTCCCATGAACTGCGGACACCACTACACGGCATGGTGGGTATTGCTGAATCTATGGTTTCAGGTCTCAATGGCCCGCTGCCACTTCAGCAGCAGCATCAGCTACAGATGATCATCAACAGTGGCCAGCGCCTTTCAAACTTGGTCGATGACATTCTCGACTATCACAAGATGCGCTATGGCAATGTAGACCTCGACAGTCATGCACTAGATAGCTCAGTGGCAGTGCGTTTGGTCTTGGAAATGTCTAACCACCTATTGGGTGATAAGCCTGTGCGCATCATCAACCAAGTAGGACCTAACCTGCCGCTTATTTTTGCTGACGAGCAGCGCCTTGAGCAGGTGCTTTATAACCTCGTAGGCAATGCCATCAAGTACACCAGCGAAGGGAAAATTATTATCTCAGCGACCGTGCTTGATCATCAGCTTCGCATTCAAGTCGTCGACACTGGCGAAGGCATTCCAGCCGATCAGCTCGAACTAATTTTTGAGCCACTGACCCAAACCAGCGACAGCAGCCGTTATCGCCAAGGGGCAGGCTTGGGGCTATCCATCAGCCGCCAGTTGATTGAATTGATGAACGGCCAGCTCTATGTCAGCAGCCAACCACTGATTGGTACCACCTTTAGCTTTACCTTGCCGTTGGCGACAGAAGCTCAAGTCTCCACCAGTAAGGCGCGGGATCTACACAACCACTTCCAAGCGCCAAGCGCTGCGGATAATCAGCTATTGGATGAATCCGAGCAGCTGCCAGAAAACCCCAATGGCGATATGCTGCTCGTGATTGATGATGAGCCAGTGAACCTGCAAATCCTCAATAACTATCTGCGCCTTGAAGGCTATCGGGTGATCACCGCAGATAACGGCATGAACGCGCTTGAGTTGGTGCAAACCTATCATCCGGTTCTGGTGCTCACTGATGTGATGATGCCGGGTATGAATGGTTATGAAGTCACAGAAACGCTGCGCCAGCACTACAATCCAATTGAGCTGCCGATCATTATGCTCACCGCACTGAGTCAAATTCACGATCGCATTCGCGGCTTTGAATCCGGTGCCAATGACTATCTGACCAAGCCCTTTAGTAAAGAAGAGCTCAGCGCTCGTATACGGGCTCACCTTCGCGCCAGCCAATCTGAGGTACAGCGCCAAGAAAACGCCCGTTTGCAAGCTGAAATTCGCCATCGCCAGCAAGTGGAAGCAGGCCTACTGGAAACGCAAAGTCGTCTTCTCAACCTGCTCGAAAGTGCATCAGAACCCGTCCTGTGTATTCAGGCCGATGATCGTATTCGCTATGCCAACGATGCTGCAGGTAAGCTATTTAAACGCGCCTCAGAACAGCTTGAGCGACTGCACTTTAACGATCTACTCTCAGTACCTTTGCCGCATAGCGCCATGGAAAGCCATCACTATAGTGGCGCGATTTCGGTGAAAATTGGTGAAGAGATACACTCCATTAAAGTCGACATGATTAAGCTTCCTGAGGAGTCAGGGCTTAACGCAATGCTAGTATTTAACACCGGGGAAACCGCCGCCCATGTGCGCATTGATATTCTAGAAAGCGCCATTGAGCTACTCTCTGATTACGCCTTCCACAGTGATGATGACAAGCTGCAGCAGCTGCGAGAGCTAGGCGGTGAGTTTACTCGTCTTGCCGATCGCCTCGGTGGGCAGCAAACTCAAAAAGGCGATTTAATGCGTGAATGCTTGGTTGAAGCGACATTACTCTCCTTGGAATATTGGGAAACCTGCACTGGCAGCAACAAGTTTGCCTTAGCAGAAGAGAGTGGCCTATGGCGTGTTTATCTCGACCGCAGCACACTACAAACCCGCACCCTAGATAAATACCTAAGAAAAGAAACACTGCCAAAAACGCCGCGTTGGCGCACCGTGCTCAATACCGTTGATTTTGTCCTAGAGCGCGGTCATCAACACACAGACCTGCGCCAGCGACTACAGCAAGCACGCGATAGGCTGCAGCGGCTGATGATGAGCCAGGTTTAATCGCATATCTCAAACCCCAAAAAAGCGCTCAATGAGCGCTTTTTTTGAGCCTTTCACCGCCATCTCAATCGTTATAAACGTCTGCTCTGTCTAGCTGCTAGCGCCCATACCTTATACACCTCATATACGTTCCTTCCTGCGCAAAACTGTGCTGCTCGCTCTGTATCTTTAAGCATGGAGTGATACCTAATCGCACGCGAACAAGATGGCTTAGAGCTTTGCATTTGTGAGGTTGCATAGCCGCACTTAGCCTGAAACGTTAAACACAAAACCATACGCCTTGAGCCATCATGCCTTTTCTACCGCAGCCCTCCCTACCGCAACCGCTCTGCATTACCGCAACTTCACTAGATTGCTTTTCCTGTCATGGCGGTGCCGCTCACTCTTTTCTGTCGCTGCTTTTCTTATCAATTTTTCTATTGCAGTGGCTCCATCTGCCTTGTTTAGCACCTTAGCTAACTACTTTTTCGCTCTCGCTCATTTATTATCGCTATTCAAATCTGTGGGATGCAGCCAACATTTTGACGATCTGCGTTAGATGATGCATTCAGCAGCAATGCGGCGCATGCTCATCGCATATTTGCCATAAAGCCTTTCGATGCAAGCCCCCCCATTTATGATCAATAAAACTGACCTCAATTCAATGCAGCCAATTGCAACGAAAACTGCAATAACCTGATAAAAACAAATGAAATAACGTCCGGTTAGTCGTGATGCTTCTCGCGTTGATTCAATGAAACCAATAGCATGAAATCTGAGTAAAAACTCAAGAGAACAATTCTTATTCGCTCAATTTTGAGCAAAAAAAGAAGCGCGATTGTCATTCATCGCACCCATTCAAAATGCCCAATTTTTCGTCGAAATGACGTTAAATTGTCAGTGGTTGGAAGATTTGTTAGATATTGAGATGCCAATCACAACATTTTTGACGGTCAAATTTTCCGTAATTTTTCGACTTTGAAAAAAACAGCCGATCGAGATCACCTATTACAAAACACAAACAACCACCCCTTATAAATAAGGCATTTATAGGTTTGTAACCACTAACCAATTGATACTTTTAGAAGAGATTTCTATTGATCGAAATCAACTATCTGATGCTTTTGCAACCGTTTGCCAAAACTGAAATTAACGGAAATAACGGAGTTGTCTTTTTTTTTTACGATTTTGACGGGGCGGTCAATTGACCAGCAGCTTACAAAGTAGTTTCCTAACACTCGCCGAAGGACTACACGGCCATTCAAATGTGCGAGACACAGATGAAGTAGCCCAAGGTTGTTTTCATCGACGACTCACTTAAGTGATGAAAGCATAAACAAGTGAAACAAAAAGCAAGAGTAAGGAACAGCTATGCTTGCCAATATTAAGAAGACCAAACTAGCAGCAGCAATTATCGTTGCAGCAACTTCTGCGGTAGCAGCACCACAAGCAGCAGCTCGCTCAGAGCTAACTGTAGTACCTGACTTCTACCCAAGCATGGTACGTAACTTTAACCCGTACCTAACTGCAACTAACCTACGTACAACTACTGACTTCATCTATGAACCACTTGTTGTGTTCAATGAGATGAAAGGTAACGAGCCAGTATTCCGCCTAGCGACTGGTTTCAAAATGTCTGATGACCTAATGACTGTGACTTTTGACATCCGTAAAGGTGTGAAATGGTCTGATGGTCAAGAGTTCACTGCAGACGACGTTGTTTACTCATTCGACCTAGTTAAATCTAAGCCAGAACTAGACACTCGCGGTATCGCGAAGTGGGTTAGCGCAGTTGAAAAAGTGAACGATTATGAAGTTCTATTCCGTCTAACTGAAGCGAACTCAAACGTTCCATACGAAATTTCTCTTGTTCCTATCGTTGCTGAGCACGTGTGGAAAGATGTGAAAGATCCAACAACTTTCACTAACGAAAACCCAGTAGGTACTGGTCCATTTACTGTGATCGATACCTTTACTCCACAGCTTTACATCCAATGTCGTAACCCTAACTACTGGGATAACGCGAACCTAGATGTAGACTGTCTACGCGTTCCACAAATCGCGGGTAACGATCAGCTTCTTGGTATGATCATCAACTCTGAGCTTGACTGGACTTCTTCATTCATTCCAGATATCGATCGTACTTATAAAGCAGCGAGCCCTAACCACCACTACTGGTACCCACCAGCAGGTACTCAGTCATTTGTTTTGAACTTCAATAACAAGGACAAAGCAAAACACGACGCAATCAATGATGTTAACTTCCGTCGCGCATTCTCTATGGCGATCGACCGTCAAACTATCATCGACATCGCGTTCTACGGTGGCGGTACTGTGAACGACTTCGCTTCTGGTCTTGGTTATGCTTTCGAAGCATGGTCTGACGAGAAAGTTCACAACGAATTCAAGAAGTTCAACACTTATAACCTTGAAGGCGCGAAAGCACTTCTAGCGAAAGCTGGTTATAAAGATAAGAACGGCGACGGTTTCGTTGAAACTCCTGCGGGTAAAGAGTTCCAGTTGAACATCCAATCTCCAAACGGTTGGACTGACTTCAACAACACTGTGCAGCTAGCTGTTGAACAACTTCAAGAAGCAGGCATCAACGCACGTGCAGTAACTCCTGAGTTCTCTGTATACAACCAAGCGATGCTAAACGCTGACTACGATGTGGCTTACACCAACTACTTCCACGGTGCAGATCCACATCTATACTGGGACAGCGCATACAACTCAGCACTACAAGCTGGTGAAGGTATGCCTCGCTTCGCAATGCACTTCTTCAAGAGCGCGCAGCTAGATAAACTACTCGACAGCTTCTATAAGACAGCTGATAAGAACGAGCAGATTGCTATTGCGCACAACATCCAGAAGATCATCGCTGAGAACCAAGTAACTGTTCCTGTGATGTCTGGTGCATACATGTACCAATACAACACCACTCGCTTCACTGGCTGGTGGAACGAAGATAACGCGAAAGGCCGTCCAAACATTTGGGCTGGTATCCCAGAGCGTCTTCTACACGTATTGGATCTAAAACCAGTTAAGTAATTTTTTACTTCTGTAATTGCGGTGCGCAGTCTGCGCACCGCCCTTTCCCCCCAACGATAACTTCAAGGTATGGCGCTCTGCGTCAGGGGAGAGTTCGGCCTGATTTCCAGCTCAGGCCTAGGAAAAAGCTGGATTGGTAAGGTGTGAGTTATGGGATATTTTCTACGACGTTTTGCGTTCTATTTAGTGGCATTGCTCGTTGCAGCAACGCTAAACTTTGTTATTCCGCGGGCTATGCCTGGCGATCCAGTGACCATGATGTTTGCGAACGCCACGGTCCAGGTAACGCCTGAGCGTATCGCGGCAATGCAAAAACTTCTAGGTTTCACGGAAGGACCACTTTATGAGCAGTACTTTACGTACATCAAGAGTGTGATGACTTGGAATCTAGGTACTTCGATTCAAAACTACCCACAATCAGTAAACGAACTACTGAATGGTGCTTTGGGCTGGTCTCTGTTCCTAGCAGGTAGTGCTGTAATCATCTCTTTCGCATTTGGTTCTATCGCCGGTATTTTTGCGGCGTGGAAACGTGGCAGCTTGTACGATACCTTCATGTCACCAGGTATGTTGATCTGCCAAGCGGTACCACCTGTGGTTATCGCGCTATTAATGTCTTTCATTTTTGCCTTAGGTCTTCGTTGGTTCCCAACGGGTTATGCCTACACCCCAGGTTTGACGCCAGACTGGACCAGTTTCGCCTTCTATAAGTCGGTCGCTTATCACGCAGTTTTGCCTCTTTTCTGTGCCAGTATCATTCAGGTCGGTGGTTTCTTGATCAACATGCGTAACAACATGATCAACCTACTGAACGAAGACTACATCACCATGGCAAAAGGTAAGGGTCTAAGCGAAAACCGCGTTGTATTTAACTATGCAGCACGTAACGCCCTTCTTCCTAGTGTGACCGCGCTTTCTATGGCACTTGGTATGGCCATCGGTGGCCAGCTGATTGTTGAAATCGTCTTTAACTACCCAGGTCTTGGCCAGGTGATGCTAAACGCGATCAACGCTCGTGATTATCAAGTTCTTCAAGGTCAGCTCATCATCATGACTTTGTTCATGCTGTTCTTCAACTTCATGGCTGACATCCTTATTGTTCTACTCGATCCTCGCCTACGTAAGGGAGGTAAATAATCATGAAAGCACTTTGGACTCTTCTCAAAGGTAACCCAAAAGCAATGTTTGGCTTGGGTATCATCGTTACCTTTATTTTAGCGGCCATTTTTGCGCCTCTCATTACTCAACATGCGCCTGATAAGCGCACGGGTAAGCCACATGAATTCCCAACCTCTGTCGCTTTCGCAGCAGATAGCAACAAAGATGGTTGGATTGCAAACAACATTGCTAGCGACACTCGCAACGTAAAAATCACGGTTCGTGCCTATGAGCAGAGCGTGAAAAAAGCGGAGCAACGCGCCAAGCTAATCGAAGAGAAATCGCAGCAACTAGCAGCGATGGAAAAGACACTACCAAAGAACGTTACTTTGTTTGACAAGGTATCACTTGAGCAAGCTGAAGAGCTGCTTAACCTTGGTATTTTGTCTACCGAAGAGCAATTGGTGACTGAGCATGCATTGCTGAAAAAAGAGTTGAGCGAGCTAAAAGAGCTTGAGCCTATGTATCACTTGATGGGTACAACTCGCATGGGTCGTGACGTATGGTCTCAGCTTGTATACGGCGCGCGTACCTCACTAGCCGTTGGCTTTGGTGCAGGTATCATGGTGTGCTTCCTTGCAACCATCATCGGTATCTCAGCAGGTTACTTCGGTGGCCGCGTCGATGACGTACTCAGCGCAGCAATGAACATCATGTTGGTACTGCCTCAGTTCCCAATCCTGTTCGTTATCGCAGCATTTATCGGTGAGGCAGGTCCAGTGGCAATCGCATTGGTAATCGCCTGTACCTCCTGGGCATGGGGCGCACGTGTTGTTCGTGCACAAACCCTATCGCTTCGTGAAAAAGAGTTTGTTAAAGCGGCTGAAGTACTGGGTGAATCATCAGTTCGCATCATCTTCGTTGAGCTACTACCAAACTTGATCTCTATCGTTGGTGCCAGCTTCATCGGTTCCGTAATGCTTGCAATCATGATGGAATCTACTCTGTCGTTCCTAGGTCTTGGTGACCCGAACGCAATCAGCTGGGGCGTCATGCTCTACAACGTTCGTACCTCTTCATCAATGCTGATTGGCGCATGGTGGGAAGTATTGGCTCCTTGTTTGGCTCTTACCTTCATCGCTGTTGGTCTTGCACTTCTTAACTTCGCAGTTGACGAAATTGCAAACCCACAATTGCGTAGCCACAAAGGCATGAAGCGCTGGAAAGCACTCGCAAAACAAGAGAAGAAAGAGCAACAAAAAACCGTAAGCACGCAACCTGCAGCGGCAGTCGGAGAGTAATGAGCATGAAAGTACAGGATCCACAAATTTCAATCCGTAATCTCTGTGTAGATTATGTTACTGCCGCGGGCGATGTCCGCGCAGTAAACAACGTAAGCTTTGATATTGGTAAAGGCGAGGTCTTTGGTCTTGCTGGCGAATCTGGCTGTGGTAAGTCAACTGTTGCCTTCTCGCTAATGCGCCTTCATAAGCCGCCCGCATTTATCACTGGTGGCGAAGTGATGTTCGAAGGTCGCGACCTACTCAAGCTAAACGAACAACAAGTGACTGACTTCCGCTGGAAAGAGATGTCAATGGTGTTCCAAAGTGCGATGAACGCATTGAACCCAGTTTTGACCATGGAAGAGCAGTTCTGCGACGTGATTATGCGTCACACCAATATGACTCGTGAGCAGGCAGTACGCCGTGCTGAAGGTCTATTGGAGATTGTTGATATTCACCCAAGTCGTCTGCGCGACTACCCACACCAGTTCTCTGGTGGTATGCGCCAGCGTTTGGTTATTGCGATTGCTTTGGCGCTTAATCCAAAAATGATCATCATGGATGAGCCAACCACAGCACTAGACGTAGTGGTACAGCGTGAAATCCTACAAAAGATCTATGCGCTAAAAGAAGAGTTCGGTTTTGCCATTCTGTTCATTACCCACGATATCTCTCTGATGGTCGAGTTCTCTGACCGTATCGGCATCATGTATGCCGGTGAGTTGATTGAAGTGGCACCATCGAAGCAGATTTTGGAAAACCCATACCATCCGTATACCGAAGGTTTGTCAAACTCGTTCCCGCCACTACTTGGGCCTAAGACTCGTTTGACCGGTATCCCTGGTAACCCTCTCAACCTGTTTGAGATTCCACAGGGCTGTCGTTTCCAGGCGCGTTGTCCAAAGGTGCACGACCAATGTAAGCAGGGTCAAAACATTTTGACTCAAGTGGAACCAGGTCGTTTCTCTAACTGCAACCTATTCAACAACAAATAAAACCTGCAGTTAGTGGATAAGAAAAAGCAATAGGAATTCAATATGAGCAAAGATTTAGGTAAACCAATTGTTGAAGGCAAAAATCTGATTAAAGATTTTGCTATTAACAGCAATTCGTTAAAGACCTCAAAGATGCGTGCCATCAATGATGTCTCTTTCAAACTGTATCAAGGTCGTGGTCTATCTGTTGTTGGTGAATCAGGTTCTGGTAAATCAACCACAGCCCGTATGATCGCCAAGATGTACGCCCCTTCAGGCGGCGACATCTTCTTTGATGGTCGTAACATCGCTGAGATCGAAAAGAAACAAGATCTGATGGAATACCGTCAAGCGGTGCAAATGGTATGGCAAGACCCGTTTGGTTCATTGAACCCAACCCATACCATTTTCCACCACGTTGCACGTCCACTGTTGATTCACAACAAAGTAGGTAACAACAAGGCAGAACTTGAAGAGCGCGTTTACGAACTGCTTGAGCAAGTAGGTCTCGTTCCTGCAAAAGAAACTGCTGCGAAATTCCCGCATCAGCTTTCTGGTGGTCAGCGTCAGCGCGTGAACCTTGCCCGTAACCTTGCGGTGGGTGCAAAGGTTGTTCTTGCTGACGAACCAACCTCAATGCTTGACGTATCAATCCGTGCTGGCGTTCTCAACCTAATGGAAGAGATGAAGCACGAGCGCAACATGGCGCTTCTATACATCACCCACGATATCGCGACTGCTCGCTATATCACTGAAGATATTGCGGTGATGTACGTAGGTCACATGGTTGAATGGGGCGACTGTGAAGAGATCATTCACAAGCCACAACACCCATATACACGTCTATTGGTTTCTGCAGTACCAGATCCAAGCAAGTCTATCCATGAAAAATTGGAAGGCAATAAGGGTGAAATCCCGCTTTGGACACCTGAATCTGTGGGCTGTCCTTTTGCTGGCCGCTGCTTGCACGCACAACCACGTTGTCGTGAAAAGCTACCAGGCGTAACGCAATTGGCAGACAACCACTTCGTACGTTGTTACCTATACGAAGATTAATCTGGAGGTTTCATGCAGCTGTTTGTCAACCATCTCGGTTTCGAACGATTCAGCGCAAAAGTTGCGGTGCTTAATGCACCGCAATCTCTTGCGACCCAAACCGCAACACTACGCTGTGTCGATACTCAACAAGCCGTATTACAGCTGCCAGTCATTGCCCAAGGAAGTGTGGACGAATGGCATCAAGGAAAGTTTTACACCATTGATTTTTCAGAGTTCACCACACCAGGCAACTATCGCATTGAAGTTGCTGGTACCTGCTCCCATGACTTTGTCATTGGTAGCGGCGTGTTGATGACTGAAACCCTCACAGATGTGATTCATTACTTTAAATCACAGCGTTGTGGCGGCGTATTTGATCGCTTCGACAAAGCTGTGCCTATTTTTGGTAGTGATCGCACCGCCGATGTCACCGGAGGCTGGTATGACGCCTCTGGTGATGTCAGCAAGTATTTTACACACCTGTCTTACAGCAACTTCTTCAATCCGCAGCAGATTCCAATGGTGTGTTGGAACATGTTGCATGTGCTTGACAGCCTCAAGGTGGAAGAAGATTTTGCGAAATTTACCCACTACCGTCTCACTGAAGAGGCAATTTTTGGAGTGGATTTCCTTTATCGCATGCAAGACGATGAAGGATATTTTTACACCACGATCTTTGATCGCTGGAGTAAGTCTTTAGAGCAACGGGAGATTTGCGCCTACGCAACACAGCAAGGTCATAAGTCTGATGACTACCAAGCCGGTTTCCGTCAAGGCGCAGGTGTGGCGATTGCCGCTCTTGCAGCAGCATCTCGTCTCACAGCTGGCGGTGAATTCACCCCAGCACAATACTTGGCAGCAGCCGAAAAAGGCTACTGGCACTTGGTTGAGCACAACTGTGAATATCTCAATGATGGCGTAGAGAACATCATTGATGAGTACTGTGCTTTGCTTGGCGCGGTTGAGCTTTACCGTGCAACAGATGACTGTCGCTACCTTGTAGAAGCGCGTCAATGGGCTGAGCGCCTTTGCGCTCGCCAACAAAGCGATGAGCAGATGGCCCATTTCTGGTCCGCCACTGCCGATGGCTCACGCCCCTATTTCCACGCTGCAGAAGCAGGTTTGCCAGTGATCGCGCTCAGCCAATATCTATTGGTTGAAACGCAAGATGACCTGCAAACCAAAGTACGCACCGTGATCGCGCAAGCGGTGAGCTTTGAGCTCAATATCACCAAGGCTGTGACCAACCCATTTGGCTATCCACGCCAATACGTCAAAGACGTGAATGGTGACAAACGCGACAGCTTCTTTGTCGCGCAGAACAATGAAACCGGCTACTGGTGGCAAGGCGAGAACGCACGTATCGCATCGCTTGCAGCCATGGCCTATATCGCACAAGACGCCTTAAGCGATCCACTGTTACAACAAGCACTACGCCACTATGGCGACCAATGCTTGAACTGGATTGTCGGCCTCAACCCGTACGATATGTGTATGTTGGATGGCCACGGCCACAACAACCCTGATTACCTACCTGAGCTTGGTTTCCACAACGCCATGGGTGGCGTGTGTAATGGTATTACTGCGGGCTTTGATAACCCACGTGATATCGCCTTTAAACCTGAAGGGCAAGCTGAGGACATGCTACAAAATTGGCGCTGGGGCGAACAATGGATCCCGCACGGTGCTTGGTATCTGCTTGCGATTTGTATGCAAGCCAAAGGAAACCAGCATGACTAAGTACTATGTTGGCATCGACGGCGGCGGCACCTCCTGCCGCGCTCGCATCGTCAATGCGCAAGGTGACACCCTAGGGGAAGCCAAAGTTGGCAGTGCCAATATTCTATTGGGTGTTGATGTTGCCATGGCCTCAATCATGCAAGCGATTGATCTGGCAGCAGAGCAAGCCGGTCTGAGCCAACAAGACTACGCAAATTTCTCAGTCGGTATGGCGCTTGCGGGCGGCGAGCAAAAAAATGCTTGGCTGGCGTTTATGGCGCAACCGCATCCCTTTGCGCAAGTACAAATGAATACCGATGCCTATGGCGCTTGTGTTGGCGCGCACAGTGGGCAAAGTGGCGCGATCTTAATCGCCGGCACTGGCTCTTGCGGCATCTATATCGACCCTCAGCAGCAACAGCATATTGTCGGTGGTCGTGAGTTTCCCATTTCCGATCAAGGCGGCGGCGCTGTGATGGGGCTGCGCTTGATTCAGCAAGTATTGCTGGCAGCTGATGAAATCATCGAAAAAACGCCACTTGCGGAACATGTTCTTAGCCATTTTGACCATGATATCGACGCCATTGTCGATTGGTCGAAAACAGCGATTCCCCGTGACTACGGTCAATTCTCACCGGCTATTTTTGCCCACGCAGCGCAAGGCGATGCCCTTGCTATTGCGATGCTCAAGCAAACCGCAGCCGATGTTGAGATGTGGCTTGGCGCACTTCGCCATCGCGGTGCACAAAAAGTTGCCCTTATGGGCAGCATTGGTGAGCGCATCGTTCCTTGGCTCTCGCCATTTGATCAAGCGTGCTTAGTTGAACCCCAAGCTGATGCCATGGCTGGGGCAATTTTAATGGCTCAAGGTTCAGGTCATAACCTGTATTCTGTTGAAGGATAAATGATGAGTTATCGTGTTGATTTAACAGTACTAAGCGAAAACGCGACTCATAGTACTTTGGCGCTGACCCTACATAACCTCAGCGATACCACGCTGATTGATTGGCAGCTGCATTTTTCCTATAGCCGCTATATTGATCCAGCAGAGCTTTCTGGTGCGCTAGTCAGCCAAGTGGGTAGCTACTGCTGCTTTAAGCCAACCGCGCAACCAAGCCTGCTACCTAACGGTCATTACTGCATTAAATTTACCGTGCGCACCGAACCGTTTCGTTATCACACTCATGGTATTGGCGATGCTTACCTCACCATTGGCAATGACAGCACCCCAATTCCAGCGGAAGTCACACCGCTTGATATCGGTACAGTGACGCATCGAGATGATGAAGTGCTCAGCCCAGGCGTGCGCGATATCAATGTAATTCCAAAACCTCAGCTGCAAATTGCCAAAGCTGGGATTTTGCCACTCAATGCCACTGTGGCCATTGCCAGCTGCGCTGATGCAGCCGATGCAGCTGCCACATGGCTGGCGGAAGAGCTAAGCCAACATATCGGTGAGCCGATTCGTTTGGCAACCCAAGGTCAAATTCTATTTCAATACTCCACATCACTTGCCAAAGGTGCCTATCAACTTGATATCACCACCAGCAAAGTGGTGATTTTGGCGGCCGATGCTGGCGGTTTTCATAGCGCAGCGGCGACCTTATTGCAGCTGGTTAACAGCACGCCAGCGCATGGCAAAAACAATGGTTTCTTCCTGCCTTGTGTTGAGATTAAAGATGCGCCGCGCTTTGTCTATCGCGGCATGATGCTCGATTGTGCTCGCCACTTTCATCCAGTATCACGCGTGAAGCGTCTCATTAACCAGTTAGCACACTACAAATTTAACTACTTCCATTGGCATTTAACCGATGACGAAGGCTGGCGCCTTGAGATTAAAGCCTATCCAGAGCTGACTGAAATTGGCGCATGGCGCGGTCCACATGAAGTGATGGAGCCGCAATATAGCCTTCTGAGCCAGCGTCATGGCGGCTACTACAGCCAGCAAGAAGTGCGTGAAATCATTGCCTATGCAAGCGCTCGCGGTATCACAGTGATCCCTGAAATTGATGTTCCAGGGCACAGCCGTGCGGCGATCAAATCGCTCCCTGAGCTTTTGGTTGATGCCGAAGACAAATCGCAATATCGCTCGATTCAGTGGTTTGAAGACAACATTTTGTCGCCAGGACTGGCAACCACCTATGAATTCCTCGATACCGTGATCGATGAAGTCTGTGAGCTATTCCCATCACCATTTATCCATGTCGGTGCCGATGAAGTACCGCAAGGCGTTTGGACCGATAGCCCAGCCTGTAAAGCGATGATGGATGAGCATGGTTATAGCGATCCGAAAGAACTACAAGGCCATATGCTGCGCTACCTTGAGCAAAAAATTCAAGCCAAGGGCCGTCGCATGATGGGCTGGGAAGAGGCCACCAAAGGCGACAAAGTCAGCGAAGACACCATTATCTTCTCTTGGCTCAGCGAAGAAGCTGGTTTGGCTTGCGCCAAAAAAGGCTTTGATGTGGTGATGCAGCCTGGCCAATTTACCTATCTCGATATGGCGCAGGGTTATCAGCCTTCAGAGCCAGGTGCCGACTGGGCCTGCCCAGCGCCACTTCGCCATGTTTACAGTTATGAGCCGCTTGCTGATTTGCCAGCAAGCGATCCAGTCCGAGCGCATATTTTGGGCGTACAAGCCGCACTTTGGTGTGAGTTTGTAAACAACCAAAGCCGCCTCGATTTTATGTTATTCCCACGACTGATTGCTCTGTCCGAAGTGTGTTGGACAGAGAACAAACAGCGCAACTGGGACGACTTTTTAGCCCGCCTGAACGGACAACTACCTTGGTTGGATCGTCAAGGCATTAACTATCGCCCCCTTTAACCCAGTGTTCGCGACACTTTTTTTTTAAGGATGGAACAACAATGAAGTACGGCTATTTTGACAACGAAAACAGGGAGTATGTGATCACTCGCCCTGACGTGCCGGCGCCGTGGACCAACTACCTTGGTACTGAAAAATTCTGTACTGTGATTTCTCACAACGCAGGCGGCTACTCTTTCTACAACTCGCCTGAGTACAACCGTGTCACCAAATTCCGCCCAAATGCGACATTTGATCGCCCAGGGCACTACGTCTATCTTCGTGATGACGAGACAGGTGATTACTGGTCAATCTCTTGGCAACCTGTGGCAAAGAGCCTTGATGAAGCAACTTATGAAGTGCGTCATGGCTTGTCATACTCAAAATTCAAGTGTGACTACAACGGCATCGTTGCGACAAAGACTCTATTTGTTCCTGTGGGCGAAGATGCTGAAGTTTGGGATGTTGTGATCAAAAACACCTCAGCACAACCTCGTACCATCAGTGCGTTCTCATTCGTTGAGTTCTCATTCAGCCACATTCAATCTGATAACCAAAACCATCAGATGTCTTTGTACTCAGCAGGTACTGAATATAAAGATGGCGTGATCGAATACGATCTTTACTACAACACCAATGATTTCGAAGGTTTCTACTACCTAGCGTCAACCTTTGACCCAGATTCATACGACGGTCAACGTGATAGCTTCCTTGGTTTGTACCGCGACGAATCAAACCCACTCGCCGTTGAGCAAGGTAAGTGTTTCAACACTGCACAAACTTGTTACAACCACTGTGGTTCATTGCACAAGCAATTCGTTCTACAACCTGGTGAAGAAGTTCGCTTTGCCTACATTCTGGGTATTGGTAAAGGTCTTGGCGCGAAACTTCGCACTAAATACCAAAACGTTGCTGAAATTGACGCTGCATTTGCTGGCATCAAAGCACACTGGGATGAGCGCTGTGCTAAGTTCCAGGTGAAATCACCAAACGCTGGTCTAGACACCATGATCAACGCATGGACCCTATACCAAGCAGAAACTTGTGTGGTTTGGTCTCGCTTTGCATCATTCATCGAAGTGGGCGGCCGTACTGGCTTGGGTTACCGTGATACTGCGCAAGATGCGATCTCTGTACCTCACTCAAATCCACGCATGACACGTAAGCGCTTGGTTGACCTACTTCGCGGTCAAGTAAAAGCGGGCTACGGTTTGCACCTATTCGATCCTGATTGGTTCGATCCTGAAAAAGCGGATGTTAAACCATCTAAATCACCAACAGTTGTACCAACCCCAAGTGATGAAGATAAGATCCACGGCATCGAAGACACCTGTTCTGATGACCACCTATGGCTGGTTCCAACCATCTGTAACTACGTTCAAGAAACAGGTGAAGAGACCTTCCTAGACGAGTCAATTCCATACGCTGATGGCGGTGTGGCGACTGTTTACGAGCACATGAAGGCAGCACTAGACTTCTCTGCAGAGTACGTGGGTCAAACCGGTATCTGTAAAGGTCTACGTGCAGACTGGAACGACTGTTTGAACCTTGGCGGCGGTGAGTCAGCGATGGTTTCATTCCTTCACTTCTGGGCACTTCAATCATTTGTTGAACTTGCGAAATATCGCGGTGAGCAAGCAGATGTTGATAAGTACACCCTGATGGCTGAAGGCGTTCGTAAAGCTTGTGAAAACCACCTGTGGGATGACGAAGGCGGCTGGTACATTCGCGGTCTAACCAAAGATGGCGACAAAATCGGTACTGCGCAACAAGCTGAAGGCCGTGTACACCTTGAGTCAAACACCCTTGCAGTTCTTTCTGGCGCGGTGTCTCAAGAGCGCGGTGAGAAAGCGATGGATGCAGTGGATGAGAACCTGTACTCAGAGTACGGTCTACACCTCAACTCACCATCATTTGCAACGCCAAACGATGATATCGGTTTCGTTACGCGCGTTTACCAAGGCGTGAAAGAGAACGGTGCGATCTTCTCACATCCAAACCCATGGGCTTGGGTTGCAGAAACCAAACTAGGTCGTGGCGACCGTGCGATGAAGTTCTACGACGCACTGAACCCATACAACCAAAACGACATGATCGAAAAACGTATTGCTGAACCTTACTCATATGTACAGTTCATCATGGGTCGCGATCACCAAGATCACGGTCGTGCAAACCACCCATGGCTAACCGGTACTTCTGGTTGGGCATACTACGCAGTGACCAACTTCATTCTCGGTGTTCGTACTGGTTTCGCAGGTCTAGAAATTGACCCATGTGTCCCAACCAACTGGCCTGGTTTTGAAGTGACTCGTCAATGGCGCGGCGCGACTTACAACATCAAAGTTGAAAATCCAAACGGCGTCAGCAAAGGCGTGAAATCAATTACTGTGAACGGCGGCGCCATCGAAGGCAACGTGGTTCCAGTTCAAGCTGAAGGCAGCATCAACGAAGTCGTTGTTGTTCTAGGCTAATCACCATTCCAATCTGGGGCCTACGGGCCCCATGTTGCCTTGGTTATCCATTTTTGAAATAGGAGTTCAATCATGATCCAATTTGGAACCGGTGGTTGGCGTGCCATTATCGGCGACGAATTTACCCGCGAGAATGTTTGCTTTGTGGCGCAAGCCCTAGCGCAAGTGATGATCAATGAAAAAGTCACAGATCGCGGTTTCGTTGTTGGCTTTGACCGTCGCTTCCTGTCTGATAAAGCATCGCGCTGGTTTGCTGAAGTGATGGCAGCCAACGGCATTACCGTTAGCTTTATCAACAAATATGTCCCAACCCCTGTGGTGATGTTTAAAGCCAAAAACATGGGTTGTGCCTATTCAGCATGTATCACAGCATCGCATAACCCAGCCGATTACAACGGCATTAAGGTGTTTATCGAAGGCGGCCGAGACGCCGATGAAGTGATCACGCAAAAAATTGAGTCTGCCATTGCGACACTCACCGCCGCAGACATTAAAACCATTGAGTTTGATGACGCCATCGAAGCTGGCAGCATTGTTATCATCAACCCAATGAACGAATTTGTTGATTCGATCATCGACTTTGTGGATATGGAAGCAATTCGCAATGCCAGCCTCAAAGTATTGATCGATCCTATGTTTGGTGTGGCGAAAAACGCCCTACAAACCGTACTGATTAGCGCCCGCTGTGAAGTAGACGTAATCAACGATAACGAAAACCCAGGCTTTGATGGCCGTATGCCAAGCCCAAGCGCAGCAACCCTGTTCCGCTTGAAGCACCTGACTGCGGAAAAAGGCTATGACATCGGTATCGGTACCGATGGCGACGCCGATCGTCTGGGTATCATCGATGAAAAAGGCAACTTCGTTTCTGCAAACGAAGTGCTGATGCTGCTTTACTACTACATGCTCAAGTACAAGGGCTGGAAAGGCTCTGTGGTTCGTAATATCGCAACCACCCACCTACTTGACGCGATTGCAGCAGACCATGGTGAGAAGTGCTTTGAAGTGCCTGTTGGCTTTAAACACATCAGCTCACAAATGGAAGCCGATGACTCATTGATTGGTGGCGAAAGCTCTGGCGGCCTCACCATTCGCGGTCACATCAAAGGTAAAGATGGCGTATTTGCCTCAAGCATTCTGGTTGAGATGATCAGTGTGACTGGCAAGAAGATCTCTGAGCTATTGGACGAGATCTACGGCAAATATGGCTTTATGTACACTGCTGAAGGCGATTGTAAATTCCCAGCCAAAGAGCGCGGCCGCATTTACGACAAAATCTATGTCGAAAAAGCGTTACCAGCTTTTGATTATGAAGTGGAAAAAGTTAGCTATGAAGATGGCGCGAAAGTCTACTTCAAAAATGGCGGCTGGGCACTTGCTCGCTTCTCTGGCACAGAGCCATTGCTTCGCTTGTTTGTCGAAATGGCAACCAAAGATGAAGCTGAAGCTGTGCTAGAACAACTGAAAGCCTTTTTGAAAGTTTAAGGCTGCATCGTTGTTCGTTGTCGCTCTATGGCCAAAATTGAGCGACCTAGGGTAACCTTCGGGTTGCCCTTTTTTTATGGTCTTTTTTACGCGAAATATTTGCACTATTCACAAATAATGCCCGTAAACCCATCACACTCGGTTATTTTTTAACGCTTTTTTATTGTGATAAAACAGCTGATTTTTATGACAAAATCCGCAATTTCACGATACAAAAAGGGATGTAAAAACAACAAGTCGCGCTTTTTCGGTGCTTTCTGGTAGAATGCACGGTTGTTTTTCTTTTGATTTAGATTTTGACGAGGCCCTATGGACGTATTGAGTGCGAAACAGCAGCGCTTAGCACAATTGCCCTGCATTGCACATCATCCAGCCGATCTTGAAACGCTGTTTGACGCGTCATCTTTCCGTGCCCGACTTCATCAAGCGATCAGCGAAGCGCAGCATCGCATCTATATCGTCGCACTGTACTTGCAAGACGATGAAGCTGGCCGCGCTATTTTGGATTCGCTCTACCAAGCCAAACAAAAGAACCCGGCACTCGATATTAAAGTCTTTGTTGACTGGCATCGCGCGCAGCGCGGTTTAATTGGCGCAGCCGCCTCTGACGGCAACGCGGCACTGTATCGCCAATATGCCGAAAAATATGAACATGCCATTGAGATTTATGGTGTGCCAGTGAAAAATCGTGAAGTCTTTGGTGTACTGCACCTCAAAGGCTTTATCGTCGACGATCAGGTGATCTACAGCGGCGCCAGCTTAAACGATGTTTACTTAGCGCAGCACGAACGCTACCGCTATGACCGCTACCATATTTTGCGTAATCAATCGCTTGCTGACAGCATGGCGCAATATGTGCTCGACAATATGCTTGAAAGTGACGCGGTCAACTGCCTAGCGCAACCATGCCGACCAAGCACCAAATCACTTAAGCCAGCGATTCGTCAGCTTCGTGGTCGCCTGCAACACGCTAGCTATCAATTTGAGCCGCAACGTGTTGGTGATGAACATATTTCACTGACCCCAGTGGTCGGCCTTGGTAAACGCCGTAACCGTTTGAACTTTCTAATTCAAACACTTTTGGCGAGTGCTCAGCATGAGATCACCATCTGTACCCCTTACTTCAATTTGCCAAAAAGTTTGAGCAAAGAAGTACGCAACGCCATGAGACGTGGTGTGAAAGTCACCATTATTGTCGGTGATAAAACCGCCAATGACTTCTACATTCCACCCAGCGAGCCGTTTCGCACCATTGGTGGGCTGCCTTATCTTTATGAGGTCAATCTGCGCAAATTTGCCAAACGTCATCAGCAAGAGATCAATGATGGTCGTTTGAATCTGCATCTATGGCGCCATGACGATAACAGCTTCCACCTTAAGGGGATCTGGATTGATCAGCGTTATATGTTGATCACGGGCAGTAACCTCAACCCTCGCGCATGGAAACTTGATCTTGAAAATGCCATTTTGATTCAAGATCCACAGGGGCATCTTCGCGAGCAAAAACAGCGTGAATTGGATTGTATTTTGACCCATACCACACGCCTGAACTCCTATCTTGAAGTTGAGGATTTGGAACAATACCCAATGCCAGTGAAGCGTCTACTCAAGCGTCTTCGCCGAGTCAAGGTTGATGCGATTTTAAGTCAAATTCTTTAATCTGACTTCAACCGCCAGATATCAAATTAGGCATCAAAAAAGCGCTCATCATGAGCGCTTTTTATTTTTTGTTTATCAGTAGGTTGGCCTATTTATTTGATAATAGCCATTACTTAATCCCGTGGTGCTTGCGCAGCACCTCATAGGCAGCTTGAATCTCTTGCGCCTTTTCCTTAGCAATCTCCATCATCTCTGGCGGTAAACCTTTTGCCACCAATTTGTCTGGATGATGCTCGCTCATCAGCTTGCGATAAGCGCGCTTAATGGTTTTACCATCCGCATCTGCAGCCACGCCTAAAACAGTACAAGCATCGGCAATTTGATCGCGAGCGGTTCGTGGATCCGCTTGCTGATATTGCTGCTGTGATTGTTGCTGTGAATAGTAGGAGCGGAAATTGTTTTGCTGAAAACGCATCGCTGCTTCACGCATGCGCAAATGCTGCGCCATTTGTCGTTCAGAAAAACCAAGCTGGGTCGCAATTTGATACAGGGCTGCGCGCTCATTGGGATGAATTTCGCCATCAGCAAAGGCCAAAGAGATTTGTAGCTCTAGAAAGAACTGAATCAAATCATGACGGCCGACACACACTTGTCTCAGGTCTTGCAACACTTGATTCAGTGCAAAATGCGGATCTTTACCTTCGCGAAATGCTTGCTGCGCTTTGGCGCGGCGCTCAGCATCGAGCCCCATGCGATCCATCAATGCCGTTGCAACGGCAATCTCCTTTTGGCTCACCCGCCCTTTGGCTTTAGCGATATGACCCATCACAGCAAAAGCAGCATAAAAGAAATCGTTGCTTTGCTGCTGATTATTGCCAAAAGGCTGGCCTGAAAAAGGGCTATTAAATCGATAAAGTTTTGCGTTGGCGTGATCGAAATAGGATCCCACCATAAAGCCCAAAATGGCGCCAATCCAGCGTCCTAAAATAAATCCAAATAGAGTGCCGAGAATTCTACCCCACACGTGCTCAATCCTCATTTTATCTATGTGTTTGCAAATTAATCGCACACTTCATCGTCAAGGTGCTGTGGTTACTGATAAAATTGCATTATGATAGCCAGCACGCTGGCGATCGAACTGATTCTATCTTTTGGTTGTCCACAATAGACTTTTTTGCCGCGAAGAAAAAGGATTACCCTGTCAAATGCTACCTCATGCTCGTCGTGCCCTTACCCCACTGATTGGACTATTACTCTCGAGCCCAAGCCTTGCCGAGGACACCAGCGCACTGCCCCATGAGCAATGCGCACCTGCAACGCAAGATAGCGAAACGGTTAACGATCAGCCAATCACCATCAAGGCCAATACCGCCAAGGCGATTAGTGAAAGTTATGCACAATATGAAGGCGATGTCACCGTAAGACAAGGCGCGCGCTATATGCAAGCGGATAGTGCGACCCTACGCCAACCTGAAAATATTGTGACGGCCGAAGGTGATGTGATCTTTAGTGATGGCCAAGTTGAAGTCAAAAGTGACAAGTTGGTGACCAATCTCACCACCGAAGACTCTGAGATGCATAACGCGAAATATCGCCTGCTATGCCAACAAGGTCGCGGTGAAGCTTATCGCGTATACAAAGACGGTCAGAAAATTTTTCGCCTGCAAGATGGCTCCTTTACCACTTGTCCAGAAGGCGATAAAAGCTGGAATTTCTCTGCCAGCCATATTGAGCGAGACGACGACAGTCCCTACGCCGATTTTTATAACGCGCGCTTTGAAGTGCTCGATGTGCCCATTCTCTATGCGCCATGGCTGCGTGTTCCTGTAGGCGAACAGCGCCTCACAGGTTTTCTATTTCCAACCATTGGTATCGGCTCTCGTGACGGCTTAGAGTTTGAACTGCCATTTTATTGGAATATCGCGCCCAATTACGATCTCACCTTGACCCCCAAATATATGGAAAAACGCGGCCTGCAAATGGGCGCCGAATTTCGCTACCTCTGGGATATTGGCGAAGGTTCGCTCAGCGGTGAAATTCTCGATTCAGATAAAAAAAATCCGAGTCTTGGCAAACGCTGGGCTTTTAACTGGCAGCATTACGGCACCTATAAACAGCACTGGCTGATTGAGGCTGATTACAGCCGCGTCAGTGATACCAATTATTTTGTCGATCTTGATTCTGATATTGGTCAACGCGAAGACAACCAGTTGATGCAAACTGGCGCGGTGAGTTATCGCGACCAGCATTGGAACAGTCGTATCATGGTGCGTGATTTTCAGCAGCTGACTGGCGATAGCCTGCCCTATCGTTTAGTGCCACAGCTCGATTTCAACTTCTATTATCCCAACTCATTACTGGGTTTGGATTGGAATATGAACAGCAGTGTCAGCCGCTTTGAAACTGATGACCCGAATAAGCCTTCTGCGGATCGCGTTCATCTTGAGCCCAGTATCTCACTGCCGCTCAGCGACACTTGGTGGTATATGAATACCGAAGCCAAGTTGATGTACACCTACTACAACCAAAAAAATATCGACAACCTTACGCTCGATGCAGGCGAAACCAACCGACTTGAATCCTCTGTGACGCGCACTCTACCGAGCTTTCGTTGGGATGGTGGGGTTTATCTTGAGCGTGACACCGAGATCTCAGGCCATGCTTATACCCAAAGCTTAGAGCCTCGAATTCAATATCTGTATATTCCAAAAGAAGATCAAAGCGCGATTTATCAGCCATTTAACTATGCTGGCGGTGGTTATGACACCACCTTACTACAAACTGATTACTATGGTCTGTTCCGCGATCGCAAATATAGTGGCATTGACTATATCGCCGAAGCCAATCAAGTCAGCGTGGGTGCCACCACCCGTTATTTTGATAGTGATTACATCGAGCGATTTAACCTGTCCTTTGGTCAAATCTTCTATCTAAACGATACTGGTAACACTTCACCGACAGGGCAAGATGCGCCGCCAACCTATTCAGCTTGGGCGCTCGAGTCTGATTTTAACTATGCAGATTGGTTATTTTTCCATAGTTCATTGCAATATGATGCCAACATCAATCAAGTACAATTGGCTAACACCACCATGGAATACCGCCAAGATAGTACTTTTGCTCAGCTTAGCTATCGCTACATCACCAAAGATTATATTAGCCAAACGGTCAATTTATCTGTACCAGGTAGTGAGCAAATTATCTCCGATGAAGGGATTTCACAGCTGGGCTTTGAAACAGGCTTTTCAATCACCAATAACTGGAAGTTCCGCGCCAATTACTACCATGATCTCAACGAAGATATCATGCTGCAAAGCTATGCAGGACTCACCTATGAAGCCGCTTGCTGGGCGATGGGCATCAGTTATAACGAATATCTTCGCGACTACAGCTTTGACGCGCAACAAGCGGACTATGAGAACAATATTAGCTTCACCGTATCCTTGCGTGGCCTAAGCACTCAAAACCTAAATCTCGACACCACTGATGGTGGTAATTCCTTAGGTTATGGTCGCCCATTTTATTTGAATAATTAATGAATGAAATTGAGCCAGCAAGGTCTCAACTCTGTGCTATTTGATTGTGGATTGTGTATGAAAAAGTGGATTTACCTGTGTCTTTGCGTTGTGAGTCTTGTTGCCCCAGCCCAAGCTCAGTCACTCGATCAGGTGGCCGTCATCGTCAACGATGGCGTCATTTTGGAAAGTGATATCAATCGCGCTCACCAAATTTTAACGATGAACGCAGCGCTAAAAGGACAAAGCGTTCCTAGTTTATCCGTGATGCGCGATCAAATTATCGATAACCTCATCGACCAAGAGTTACAGCTTCAGCAAGCCAAACGCATCGGTCTTGAAATTAGTGATGCACAGCTTGATGAGGCCATTGCTCGCATTGCTAAAGGCGAAGGACTTTCTGTTGATGGTCTGCGCCGCGCGGTCGAGAAAAACGGCGTGAGTTATGCTGATTTTCGTCAAAGTGTTCGTGATGATATGGCTGCTGGCCGCGCTCGTGGCGCCATTGTTCAGCGCCAAATCAACGTGCTACCAGAGGAAGTCAAAGCACTAGCCAAAGCACTGCAAGATCAAAGCACACAAAACGTGCAATATCACTTGGGCCACATTCAGGTGAAATTTGACGAAAGTGAAGATGCAAAAGCGGCCATTGACCAAATCGTGAAGCGCTTAAACAACGGTGCTGATTTTGCCACTCTTGCCTTTACTGAATCTAATGGTCCAAAGGCACTACAAGGCGGTGACTGGGGCTGGCTTCGTAAAGAAGCGATGCCGACCCTCTTTGCCGATCAAATTGGCGCGCAAGGTAAAGGTGCCATCATCGGTCCATTCCGCAGCGGTCAGGGTTACCATATTCTCAAAATTTTTGATGTGAAAGGCCTCGAAACCGTCTCTGCGCAAGAGATTGATAGCCGCCATATTTTGCTCAAAACCACCCCAATCTTAAGTGATGCAGGCGCTAAAGCTGAGCTCGAACGTATCGCACAATCAATTCGCAGTGGCGAGGTGAGCTTTGCGAAAATGGCCAGTGAATACAGTGATGACCCAGGTTCTGCCGTCAAAGGTGGCAACCTTGGCTGGCAAGACCCAAGTATTTTTGTGCCCGAGTTTCAGCATGCCATCGAGACTCAACCCATTGGTGTTATTGGCCAACCTTTTGTCACTGCGCACGGCTGGCATATTGTCGAAGTCCTTGGTCGCAAAAAAGTCGATCGCACAGAGCAAGCTATGTTGGATCAAGCCTATCGCATGCTGATGGGGCGCAAATTCAATGACGAAGCACAAAGCTGGCTGCTACAACTTCGCAACAGCGCCTACATTGAGGTAATCAATCGTGACCCTCAATAAATCAACCCAACGCATTGTCGTCACTGCTGGTGAACCTGCTGGCATTGGCCCAGACCTAATGATCACCATGGGCCAGCATAGCTGGCCCCATCAATTGGTTGTGTGCGCGGATAAAACGCTACTAGCAGAGCGCGCAAAGTCGCTCGGGCTGACAATTCAACTAAAAGACTATGACAGCAATGTACCAGCCAGTGCTAGCCAAGCTGGTGAACTTGTGGTTGCACATGTACCTTTGGCATCACCAGCCATCGCTGGCAAGCTCAATGAAGCCAATGGTCGCTATGTCCTCGACACTCTTGCTTACGCCGCACAGGGCTGTTTAAGTGGTGAATTTGCCGCGGTGGTCACAGGCCCAGTGCACAAAGGGGTGATTAACCGCGCTGGCGTGCCTTTTAGTGGCCACACAGAATTTTTCCAAGAGCAAGCTGGCGTTCATAAAGTCGTGATGATGCTGGCAACCGAGGGACTTCGCGTTGCGCTAGCAACCACTCACTTACCACTTAAAGACATTTCTGATGCCATTACCCAGGCATCGCTTACGGAAGTGATTGAAATTCTCGAGCAAGACCTCAAGCGCAAATTTGGCATTGCTGTGCCAAAAGTATTGGTCGCAGGCCTCAATCCACATGCGGGCGAAGATGGCTGTTTGGGTCGCGAAGAAATTGACACCATCACCCCAGTCCTTGATACACTACGCGGCCGCGGCATGAACCTGATTGGTCCATTACCCGCAGACACATTATTTCAACCCAAATATCTCGCTGATGCCGATGCGGTATTGGCCATGTATCACGATCAAGGGTTGCCCGTACTTAAGTACAAAGGCTTTGGCAACGCGGTGAACATCACCCTTGGCCTGCCCTTTATTCGCACCTCAGTAGATCACGGAACGGCGTTAGATCTCGCTGGAACTGGAAACGCAGACACAGGCAGCCTCTGGACAGCGCTCGCCTATGCGCAACATATGGTAGAACAACAGTAATGAGTGACAAAGTTCACCTGGGTCACCGCGCTCGTAAGCGCTTTGGCCAAAACTTTTTGAATGATCCTTATATCATCGACAGCATCGTCTCAGCGATTAACCCACGTAATGGTGAAAACCTGATCGAAATCGGCCCAGGTCTTGGCGCACTGACTGAGCCTGTTGCAGCGCAAGTGGATCACCTCACTGTTGTTGAGCTTGACCGTGATCTTGCTGAACGTCTGATGGTACACCCTGTCCTTAAAGACAAACTCACCATTAACCAAGCTGATGCGATGCAATTTGATTTCTCTGCATTGGCACGCCCTGATTACAAAATGCGTGTATTTGGTAACTTGCCTTATAACGTATCAACACCTTTGATGTTCCATCTCTTTAGCTTTAGCGGCTGCATTCAAGATATGCACTTTATGCTACAAAAAGAGGTGGTGAACCGTCTTGCGGCTGGCCCTGGTAGCAAGGCTTATGGTCGTTTGACCGTGATGGCGCAGTACTACTGCAAAGTAACACCAGTATTGGAAGTACCGCCAACGGCATTTAAACCAGCACCAAAAGTTGACTCAGCTGTGGTTCGTCTTACCCCACATGCTGAATTGCCACACCCTGCCACCAACTTAAAATGGTTGGATCGTGTGTGTCGTGAAGGTTTTGGCCAACGCCGTAAAACCGTACGTAACTGCTTTAAAAAGTTGATGGATGATACCGTGCTTGAGTCTTTGGATATCAACCCAACGCTACGTCCAGAAAACCTCTCGCTGGCACAATTTGTTGCGATGGCCAACTGGCTTGATGCCAATCATGGCAATGCAACAGATAACAATCCAGCGAATAGTGACGAAGCATAAGGTTCCTTCACGTGGCCACCTATCTTGTCGGTGATATACAGGGCTGCTTAGCTGAACTACAAGCCCTGCTTTCAAGCGTTCATTTTGACCCAGCCACTGATGAACTTTGGCTGGTCGGTGATTTGGTGGCTCGCGGCCCTGCTTCTTTGCAAACCTTGCGCTTTATTCAATCGCTCGGCAATAGTGCAAAAGCTGTATTGGGCAATCATGATCTCCACCTGCTAGCCGTCGCGCATGGCTTTAAAACCATCAATCCAAAAGATCAGACCCAAGCGATTTTAGATGCGCCAGACTGTGAGTCCTTACTCACTTGGCTGCGCCATCAACCCTTGCTACGCCAGCACCCAACCTTTGATTTTGTGGTCAGTCATGCCGGCATTGCGCCTGAGTGGGATCTGAAAACCGCAGCCACGCAAGCCAAATTAATCGAAAAACAGCTGCAAAGTGCTAACTATCAGCAGCTACTACAACAGATGTATGGCGATCAGCCTGCGCGTTGGTGCGATGCACACACGCCACTTGAAAAGACACGCTTTACCATCAATAGCCTTACTCGGATGCGATTTTGCTATGCCGATGGGGCGCTGGATATGGCGGAAAAAATGCCACCTCAAGCCCTTGAAAATCCTGATTTAATGCCTTGGTTTGATGTACCGCGTCGCAATAAATTGCCAACGGTTATCTTTGGTCACTGGGCAGCGCTTGGTCAATACCAAGGTCATGGTGTGATTTGTTTAGATAGTGGCTGCGTGTGGGGCAATGGCATGACCATGCTGCGCTGGGAAGATCAGCAATACTTCCATCAGCCCAGCCTTACGGCTCATCAATCCGCGAATTAATCGCGCCAGAGTCGTACTCGTAGCCATTCGCATTCCAAGACAATAAAAAAGCGCCAAAGGCGCTTTTTTATTGTTCAGAATTCAAGCTTAGATCCGCTCTAAAATCGCAAATTCCATATCGTAAGCATTTTTATCATCTGCAGAATAATGCTCAGAATAAGTTTGTTGCCAAGCATCGCCCCAATCAGGGAACTGAGTGTCACCATCCACTTGCGCATCGATAAAGGTAAGATACAGGCAATTTGCAGTGGCTAAGCAACTGCGATAAATAGAGCCACCGCCAATAATCATCACCTCTTTAACATCGCCAGCAGCTTCAATGGCTTGCTCAATACCACTGACCCAAGTCACCGCTTGATCAGCTGGCGCTTGGCGACTAATCACAATATTGTGACGGCCGGGCAGAGGGCGACCAATGGACTCATAGGTTTTGCGCCCCATAATCACAGGCTTGCCTAAAGTACAGCGTTTAAACCAAGCAAAATCAGCCGGTAAATGCCAAGGCATTTGATTGTCTTGACCAATCACACGATCCTTTGCTAATGCGGCAATCATACTAATTTTCATGGTTTATCCTTATATCGACTGAAGCTAGCGGCGTTAAATAACCGGACGTCGACGATAAAATAACAGTCCAGGCATCGCAAGCCCAATCGCCAAGGAAGCAATAATAAACATGGCCTTAATAAAATTATCCATGACCATCGCCCAAAGCTCAGGGCTATAGCCTTGCTCGTTAATCTCAACCATGGCAATCATCGCCTTATAAGCAAAAACGCCTGGCACCATAGGAATCATCGCTGCCACAGTAAACACTTTAGGATGCGCCAAAAAGCGATGCGACCAATAAACACCGATCATGCCAACTGTGGTCGCCGCAGCTAAGGTCCCCCACTCAATAGGCATACCAAATTGCATCAGCACATAGCGCATGCCATGACCCAAAGCACCACCCATGGCGCAATATTTCAATGCGCGCTCCGGCACATTAAACACCAGCGCAAATCCAACCGCTGGAATCGATGCAAAGAACATGTCATGGGCAAGACCAATTAAAAGATCCAGCCAGTTGATATCCACGATCATATGATCCACCCCCAAACACCAAGTACCTTCATTGCCGCGACAATGCCAATACAAGTCGCCAACGTTAACAAGCTGGCAAAGGTAAATCGTGCGATGCCCATATTGATATAGCCTTTTACCATATCAGCAAAGGTATTAATTAGAGGAAAGCCGGGAACTAGCATCAATACCGAAGAGGCCATGGCTAAGAAGGGCGTATCACCTATCTGGTATTTTTCACCAATGCCCGCAACCAGCGTGGTGACAAAGGCGGTGACAGCAAAATTTAGGCTTGGGTTGAAATGACGGTGCCCCATCTCTTGGCGCACAATCATGCCGCAGCTGGAGGCTAAAAAAGTCAAAAGGATCGCTGCGATATCACCACCAGCCAATCGACAAAATGCCGCACACGACAGGCCAATCATGAGTACCACCAACCAGCGGTTATAACGTCGCGGGGTAATATGATCGAGCTTATATCGTGCCTGCGTGGCATCAAGTAACCCTTTTTCGGTCAAGATGCAGGTGCGCTGAATCTGAGTGACAGCACGCATGTTGATCCCTTTGTCTGGGCATTCACGCACTGTGGTCATGCAGTTATCGTTAATAATGGTGGTTAAGGTGAGCGAATTTGCTGTGAGCGACACAGCAACATCCTTAGCACCCAAAGCGTAAGCAAAACGGCGACTAATATCTGCAACCAGTGCGCTTTCCGCACCGTGCTGCAATAACATTTGGCCTGCGAGAATCGCAAGCTGCGTGACCTTGCGCTGATAACCATGCGCATCGACATCCTGTATGATCATGTATGAGCAATTCCTTCCAACAGATGGCGCTCAGTGTAACAAAATGTGAAATGTGAATATTGATATAAATCCACACTTTTCTTAGATCATGGGCTCTTTTTGTATAAAAAAACCGCCGAATTTATCGGCGGTTTTTTCTTCGACTAAGCGATAATTTACATTATGGCTTATAGATGATCTCTACATCATAATCATCTTCGTCCCAATCATCCCAATCATCATCATCGTCATCATCGACTTGTTGATGTTCGCGGATTGCACGATCATGGTAATCATCCCACTTGAATTCCACTTTTTCAGGGGCATCAAGGGTCTCTTCCACTTCAATTTCGCGCGGCATGGATTCAATTTGCGTCATCAGATCATAACAAATCTGCTGCGTACCTTGGCGGTTTGCCGCAGAGATGCAGTAGTACTGCTCATCCCAATCCAATGCTTCAAGTACTGCATCAATGGTTGCTTGTGCATCCTCTTCAGAAAGCAGATCAACTTTGTTAAATACCAACCAACAAGGTTTATTGGCTAACTTTTCACTGTATTGACCGAGCTCTTCAATGATCGTCACTGCATTAGCGACAGGATCCGATTGATCCATCGGCAATAGATCGATCATATGTAGTAGCACGCGGCAACGCTCAAGGTGCTTCAAGAAGCGAATACCAAGACCCGCACCTTCAGATGCACCTTCAATCAATCCTGGAATATCGGCAACCACAAAGCTCTTATCATCGGCAATACGAACCACACCAAGGCTTGGCACCAGCGTGGTAAATGGATAATCAGCCACTTTCGGTTTCGCAGCAGACACTGCGCGGATAAAGGTTGATTTACCTGCGTTTGGCAAACCTAGCATACCCACATCAGCGAGTAGCAAAAGCTCGAGGCGCAGTTCACGCACTTCACCTTTGGTCCCCATGGTCTTTTGACGTGGAGCGCGGTTCACAGATGATTTAAAGCGGGTATTCCCCAAACCATGCCAACCACCTTTGGCAACCATGATCTTACTATTATGTTGCGTTAAATCTGCAACCACTTCACCTGTATCGATATCAACAGCACGGGTACCCACAGGAACTCGCAACACGCAATCATCGCCACGTTTACCTGTACAGTTACCTGCACGGCCATTCTCACCACGACCGGCTGCATAGAAGCGCTGGAAACGGTAATCAATCAGGGTGTTTAGGTTTTCATCTGCAATCAGATAAACGTCGCCACCATCACCACCATCGCCACCGTCAGGGCCACCTTTAGGGACGTATTTTTCGCGACGAAAACTGACGGTACCGTTACCACCATCACCGGCATCAACTTTAATGACGGCTTCATCTACAAATTTCATTTGTTGCTCCACATCGGTGCATTTTGTTTAGTTTAACCCAGCAGCAGAGAGAATAAAGCCTCAAGAGTGAGTAATGCACCATTAATAAAAAGCCCCGCCATAAGGCAGGGCTTTGTCATTCGTACCGATTGGCTTATTCAGCTTCGATGCTAACGAATTTACGGTTTTTAGGACCTTTCACTTCAAACTTAACTTTACCTTCAGTTAGAGCGAAAAGTGTGTGGTCTTTACCACAACCTACGTTAGTACCAGCGTGGAACTTAGTACCACGTTGACGAACGATGATGTTACCTGCAAGAACAGATTCACCGCCGAAGCGTTTTACACCAAGACGTTTACTTTCTGAATCACGGCCGTTACGAGTAGAACCGCCAGCTTTTTTGTGTGCCATCTAATCCTTCTCCTTAACTTAAGCGCTGATGCCAGTAATTTTGACTTCAGTGAACCACTGACGGTGGCCCATTTGCTTACGTGAATGCTTACGACGACGGAATTTAACAATTTTCACTTTGTCGCCACGACCGTGAGTTACAACCTCAGCAGTGATTTTGCCACCTTCAACAAGAGGCGCACCTACTTTGATCTCTTCACCGTTAGCAACCAGTAGCACTTTGTCGAATTCAACAGTCGCACCAGTTTCAACGTCTAGCTTTTCCAAGCGAACGGTTTGACCTTCGCTTACTCGGTGTTGCTTACCACCACTTTGGAAAACAGCGTACATTTCTTACTCCGCTTCATCCGCACAGTCAGGTCAAATTGTGACCAATTGAGTGTGCGCAAATCTTTTATCAATAGGGCGCGAATTCTACGTTATTAAATCGCAACTGACAAGCCATTCGACAAAGAAAATTGGTGAAAAGCTGATCAACCTTGAATCGTCGCCCGCCCAACATAGGATCAACGCTGTCACCTATGCCGTTTTCATGTAAAATCCATGTAGCTAATTATACATAAATCTGCTTTTTTGACAGCTAGGCACAGGAAAAATAATGGACTTCAAAGCAATCACTCAACTGATTGAAAGCGATATGAATGCCGTCAATCAACACATTCTTGACCAGCTCAATTCGCCTGTCGCGCTGATCAATCAACTTGGCTTTTATATCATCAGTGGCGGCGGCAAACGTATTCGCCCAACATTGGCGGTATTAGCAGCTAAAGCGCTCAATTATCAAGGTGATAAGCATCTGATGAGTGCGGCTTATATCGAATTCATTCACACCGCAACACTGCTTCATGATGATGTGGTTGATGAATCAGAATTGCGTCGTGGCAAAGCCACCGCTAATGCCGAATTCGGCAATGCTGCCAGCGTTTTGGTCGGTGATTATATCTACACCCGCGCCTTTCAAATGATGACCAAACTTGGCTCACTTCGCGTCCTTGAATTAATGAGCGAAGCAGTCAATGTAATCGCCGAAGGTGAAGTCCACCAGCTCATTAACTGCAATGATCCACATGTAACTGAAGACAGTTATATGCAAGTCATTTACTCAAAAACGGCACGCTTATTTGAAGTCGCCACCCAAGTGAGCGCCGTGCTCGCGGGTGCCACCACAGAACAAGAAATTGCGATGCAAGATTATGGTCGCTACCTCGGTACGGCATTTCAATTGATCGATGATGCACTGGACTACACGGCATCAGACGAAGAGATGGGTAAGCAAGCGGGCGATGACTTAGCGGAAGGTAAACCTACGCTACCGCTTTTACATGCGATGACCCATGGCACCGCAGAAGAGCAAATTATGATTCGCCAAGCCATTGAGCAAGGTAATGGCCGAGCACTGTTACAACCCATCCTCGCTTGCATGGAACGCGTTGGCTCGCTGGCTTACACTGAAACCCGCGCGCAAATGGAAGCGCAAAAAGCCATTGATGCACTCGCGCCAATTCCAGACTCCATTTACAAGCAGGCCTTGATTGCAGTTGCACACATTGCGGTTGAACGTCGTAGCTAAGGCTCGCATACATATCATAGGATCAATTTAGATCCATTCAGATCCAAATAAAAACGGCCACATGATGTGGCCGTTTTTATGCATTTCCAAATGAGAACAATTAAATCACTGCTTCAGCGACAAACTCTTCTCCTGTAACAATGTCTTTCGCCAAAATCGGCTGCATTGTCTCAATCGCTTGCTGTTCAAAAGCACTCACGACGCCATAGTCAAGCACTTGTTCAACCCCTTCACGCCCAAGTAGCAGCGGTTGTGAAAAGAATCGATTATGCGTACTTTTACCTTCGACGTAAGCACACTCCACCACATTGCGTTCGCCTTGTAACGCGCGCAGTAGCGATAATGTAAAACGGCAGCCCGCCTGCCCCATAGACAGCGTTGCAGAGCCACCACCCGCCTTTGCTTCTACCACTTCCGTACCCGCATTTTGAATTCGATGGGTGAGCTGCGCAATTTCCTCATCACTAAACGCAACACCCTCGATTTGTGAGAGCAGCGGTAAAATGGTCACACCGGAATGGCCACCAATCACTGGCACCGTAAAGCTGCCGAGTGGCTTGCCTTTCAGCTCAGAAACAAAGGTTTCAGACCGAATTACATCCAAGGTAGTTACACCAAACAATTTGCGCGGATCGTAAACACCCGCTTTCTTAAGGACTTCAGCGGCAATCGCCACTGTGGTATTGACTGGGTTGGTAATAATGCCAACACAAGCCTTAGGACACACTTTGGCAATCACTTCAGCCAAAGACTTTACAATGCCCGCATTCACGTTAAAAAGATCCGCACGATCCATACCTGGCTTACGTGCAACACCTGCAGAGATCATCACGATATCCGCGCCTTGCAGCGCTGGCGTTGGATCGTCACCGGCAAAACCTTCGACAACAACATCTGTCGGAATATGGCTCAGATCCTTGGCCACACCAGGGGTCACTGGCGCAACATCGTAGAGAGACAATACAGTTTTTGGTGGTAGCTGGGTCTTGAGTAGCAAGGCGAGTGCCTGGCCAATCCCCCCCGCAGCTCCAATTACAGCCACTTTCATAATTATCTCCTTACATTCGTAAGAGTGATTATCAGACTATTATTATGTTTCAGACCTGTTACCAAACTATCCCATGACCAATTTAAAAACAATCTTGTAACAACAGCTTTGCGACCTTGCGCAGACGGGATCATTTTCCATGCATAATTGCAGGATTTTTCCGAAGATCTGGTCTATTTTTGGCGAAATGCATAAACATGCTTAAATTTCACACATTAAGTAAAGATCGCGAAGCTGAACACAAACTATCGCATCTTTTTTTGCGGCAAGCTGCATGAATATGCAAAAATAGCATTTTTCAACCCTCGGTATTCAAATCTATGCGTAGCTCAGATAAGCAAGAACAACTGACCAAAGCGTTTAAAGCCATTTTAAAGGAAGAAAAGTTCAGCTCTCAGGGAGAGATTGTTGAGGCGCTAAAACACGAAGGTTTTGAAAATATTAACCAATCCAAAGTGTCACGGATGTTGACCAAATTTGGTGCAGTGCGTACGCGCAATGCAAAAATGGAGATGGTTTACTGCATGCCAGCAGAGCTGGGTGTACCGACCACCTCAAGCCCACTCAAAGAGTTGGTAATGGAAATTGACCACAACGATTACCTTGTGGTGATTCATACCGGACCAGGTGCAGCGCAGCTGATTGCACGCTTGCTTGATTCTTTAGGCAAAGCCGAAGGTATTCTTGGCGTTGTTGCAGGTGACGATACCCTCTTTATCACCCCAACCAAAGAAACGGCAACAACCAAACTCTTTAAATCGGTTTGTGAATTGTTTGGCTATAAACGCTAATTCACCGCAAATTGAGGCGCACTTAATCGTGCGCCTGCTCTCAAAATCACCAAAAATATTATTTATCTTGACAATTAAATTTACGAATCAAAGCCTATTCTAACACCGCATTGATTCCTTTTATCCCTCTTTCTCGACGCCATTCAGGGCATTCCAATCCGCTTTCATCTTTTAAATTCTATTTTTTTCTTTGCTATCATCTGCGGCCAATGCAATGACGCATCCATATTCATTAGTTTGTATCCACAGTGGACTACACTCGAAATGATCATATGAAAAGGAAGGGACATTATGAGATTCTCCACGCTCCTCAAAGCAACAGGCCTTGCGATTGGTCTTGCAGCGGCGGCTGGTACTGCGCAAGCGCAAGAGTTCATTACAATTGGTACTGGCTCAGTCACCGGCGTCTACTATCCAACAGGTGGTGCGATTTGCCGACTTGTGAATAAAGATCGAAAAGATCATCAAGTCCGCTGTAACGTCGAATCCACAGGCGGCTCTATCTACAACATCAACACCATGCGCTCTGGCGAATTGGATCTCGGTATTGTGCAATCTGATTGGCAATACCATGCCTTTAATGGCTCCAATCAATTTAAAGAGCTTGGCGCAATGCCAAACCTTCGCGCACTCTTTTCACTACAAACTGAACCTTTCAATATCATTGCGCGCAAGGATGCTGGAATCACTAATCTAAGCGATTTAAAAGGCAAGCGTGTCAATATCGGTAACCCTGGTTCTGGTGATCGCGCGACTATGGAAGTGGTAATGGCGGCCATGGGATGGGATAAATCTGATTTTGCCCTACCGGCTGAATTTAAAGGTTCCGAGCGCTCACAAGCCCTATGTGACAATAAAATTGATGCCTTTGTTTACGTCGTTGGCCACCCCAATGGATCCATTAAAGAGGCGACCACCTCTTGCGATGCCGTCCTGATCAGCGCTAAAGGCCCTGAAGTAAACAAACTGGTCAAAGACAACAGTTATTACGCGAAAACCACGCTACCTGCGGGTACATACCGAGGTACAGATAAAGACATTCAAAGCT
Organism: Vibrio stylophorae; assembly: GCF_921293875.1. Classification (NCBI taxonomy): domain Bacteria; kingdom Pseudomonadati; phylum Pseudomonadota; class Gammaproteobacteria; order Vibrionales; family Vibrionaceae; genus Vibrio; species Vibrio stylophorae. The sequence continues at coordinate 399,790 of NZ_CAKLDI010000001.1, read as the reverse complement.
TTGGCGTAGCTGCGACCTTAGTCACTACCACAGCGATGTCAGAAGAAACCGCCTATGTGGTGACCAAAGCCGTGTTTGAAAATTTCGATACCTTTAAACGCCTGCACCCAGCCTTTGCCAACCTCAAAAAAGAGGACATGGTCAAAGATGGCATCTCGATTCCATTGCACCCAGGCGCGGTTCGTTACTACAAGGAAGTGGGGCTACTGAAGTAATCCCTTTAACTTATATCGGGTTCAATACTCGTCATTCTCAGTGCCGTGTTTTTCACGGCACTGCGCCATCCTTTTGCGCTATTTTGATATTCATAATAAGAAGGACCAGGCATGAATCAGCCCCACGCAACCGCGCAAGATGCACAGGAAATGGTCGCTCAAGCCGACTCTGGTGCACGTAATCCACAAGGCTTTGCACGCCATCTTCTTTGGTATGTACCACTTTGCTGGTCATTTTTTCAGCTGTGGTATGCATCGCCTTTTCCAACAGATTTCAATATTGGTGTATTTACCAGCACGCAGGCGCGCTCTATTCACCTCGCCTTTGCTGTATTTTTAGCCTTTATGGCCTACCCTGCATTTCGTCGCTCACCGCGTGATCGCATTCCACTATTTGATTGGATCTTTGCTTTGTTTGGCAGCTTTGCCGCGGCCTATATCTATATTTTCCATGAACAATTGGCCAATCGAGCAGGCGCGCCAACCCAAATGGATATCATCTTTGCAGTGATTGGTATGGTGCTACTACTCGAAGCGACACGTCGTGCACTGGGCGCACCATTAATGATTGTCGCCACACTCTTTTTAACCTATGCCTTTGCTGGCCCCTATATGCCCGATGTAATCGCACATAAAGGTGCGAGCATTAATAAGGCGATGTCACACCTTTGGTTGACTACTGAAGGCGTTTTTGGTGTCGCCCTGCGGGTTTCAGTGACCTTTGTGTTTCTCTTTGTACTCTTTGGCGCCATGCTTGAAAAAGCAGGGGCAGGCAGTTATTTCATTCGCGTCGCATTTTCCCTATTGGGGCATATGCGTGGTGGCCCTGCGAAAGCGTCAGTCGTCGCCTCTGGGCTTTCTGGCATGGTTTCAGGATCTTCTATTGCCAATGTGGTGACCACGGGGACCTTTACGATTCCACTGATGAAGCGCGTTGGCTTTCCTGGCACCAAAGCAGGCGCGGTAGAAGTGGCCGCTTCCACCAATGGTCAGCTCACACCGCCAGTTATGGGCGCAGCGGCATTTTTAATGGTGGAGTATGTGGGGATCTCTTATATCGAGGTCATCAAACACGCCTTCTTACCTGCGATCATCTCCTATATTGCCTTGCTTTATATCGTTCACTTAGAAGCGCTAAAAGCAGGCATGCAAGGATTACCGCGCCATCAATCTGAGCGTGCATTGGCGCAATCCGCCACCATGTGCTTTGTGATAAAAAGCCTCTATTGGCTCACCATCCCCACCCTAGTCATCGCCTTAAGCTTTTTCTTTTACTACGGACTCAGCTGGGTCAAAACTGCGCTAGGTGCCGCAACCATCTATTTTGTTCTGGTGCTGTCCATCACTGCCTATCTTGGACTGATTCGTATTTCAGCGCGCTATTACGCCCCTGAAATTTATAATCATGATCAGCAGTTTGATGAGCTGCCAGCACCACTACCGACCTTTCTTTCGGGCCTGCATTTTTTACTACCCATTGTGATATTGGTCTGGTGCTTAACCGTAGAGCGTTTATCTCCTGGGCTTTCCGCATTTTGGGCTAGCTGCATGATGATCTTTATTTTGATCACTCAGCATCCATTGATTCGCTATTTCCGCCGCCAAATGCATTTATCCAATGATCATGAAAACGCCGAGCAAGCCAGCTTACGCAGTGGCTGTCGAGATGTGCTTGAAAGCATGGTGATTGGTGCGCGCAATATGATTGGAATAGGTGTTGCAACAGCTGCGGCTGGGGTTGTGGTTGGCGTCGTCACGCTGACAGGGATCGGCTTAATTTTGACTGAATTTGTCGAGTTTATCTCTGGCGGTAATATGATTTTGATGTTGATCTTTACCGCAGTGATCAGCCTATTACTAGGAATGGGCCTGCCCACCACAGCTAACTATATTGTGGTTTCGACCCTCATGGCACCCGTGATTGTGGAACTTGGCGGCCAACATGGCCTGATTGTACCGCTCATTGCTGTTCATCTATTTGTCTTCTATTTTGGCATCTTAGCTGACGACACGCCGCCGGTGGGGCTTGCGGCTTTTGCCGCAGCCGCAATCGCAAAATCAGATCCAATTCGAACCGGTATTCAAGGTTTCACTTACGATATTCGCACCGCGATTTTGCCCTTTATGTTTATCTTCAATACCCAACTATTGATGATAGGCATTGATTCACTGTGGCACCTTGCCTTAACCGTAACCTCCGCCACCATTGCCATTTTGCTCTTTTCGGCCGCCACCCAAGGCTATTGGCTGACCCGCAATAAATGGTGGGAAACCTTACTACTGCTGGTCTTTACCTTTAGCCTATTTCGTCCGGGTTTTTGGTGGGACAAAATCTATCCCGCGACTGAAACCTATCCTGGAAGCCAGCTAGTTGAAATCGCCGATCAACTTGCCATTGGTGAGCCACTTAATTTGCAAGTTTCTGGGCTGACGATTGAAGGTGATGAAGTCAGTAAAATTGTTCATCTTCCCTTTGATGAAAAAGCCAAAGGCGGACTGGCGCGCGTTGAATCAACTGGACTAATACTCAGCGAACGCAATGAGCAATTGATCGTCGATATGGTGGCCTTTGATAGCCCTGCGGATAAAGCCAAAATTCAATTTGACTGGCAAATTGAACAGGTCATTTTGCCGGCCGATCGGCCGATGAAAGAGTGGCTGTTTATTCCCGTTCTTTTCTTGGTTGGACTCATGGCTTGGAATCAAAAACGCCGCCTGCCGCATCAGCCCATTCATTAATACAAAGGCAGCCATAGCGCTGCCTTTACCTTATCGATATGTGGGAAAAAATATGTATCAACAGATTCTGATCCCAGTGGATCTCAACGAAAACAAGCTGAGTGATAAAGCCCTCAAACATGCCATTTGGCTTGCACAGCACTGTCATGCCACGCTTCACCTGCTTAATGTGGTTCCCGGAATTCATCAATCCATGGTTGCCACCTACTTTCCCAAAGATGCTGCGCAGGCCATGAAGCACGCTGCTCAGCAGCAGCTGGAGCAATTTGCAGCGCAACATATTCCAGCACCAATTACCTACACCACAACGATCAAAGAGGGAAAACCTTACACCACCATTATCGAGCATGCACAACACTTAAATGCCGATTTAATCGTATTACCCAGCCATAAACGCAGTAAAGTAGATAAGGTTATGCTAGGTTCCGTTGCAACCAAAGTTGCCGCGCACTCACCCATTCATATCATGGTCATCAAACCTTAATACCTACATGGCACAACTCCCGTTCACAATTTAATGTGTCATTTGTCGATAGTGACGTGTTTTCCTGCCCCTTAAAAACGTGACAACCATCACGTTGCAATTTTATAGAAAGATCACACGTCAAGTTACAAGCAATAAGAGAATATATTTCTCTTACTCAGTCTATTTTCATTGGCAAATGGAAAATATCTTTCTAGCAAAACTCGTATATTAGTGAACATGAAATGCCGATGATTCACATCGCCCTTACCTACGACAATAGACGCGCATCGACGCCTCTTTAAGGCATTGACATGATCAAAACTAATTTGTGGCCACACTTTATCGATACTCTTAAGCGTGAAGTGGTGCCCTCTCTTGGCTGTACTGAGCCCGTCTCAGTCGCTTTGGCCGCAGCCACCGCCATGACCAAACTCACCGGCCCAATTGACTCGATTCAAATCTATGTATCTGCGAATCTGATGAAAAATGGCATGGGCGTAGGCATTCCAGGCACAGGGATGGTTGGTCTACCGATTGCAGCCGCATTGGGCGCGATTGCTGGTGATGCAAATGCCAAATTGGAAGTATTGAAAGCCATTCAGAGCTCAGATGTACAAGCTGCAAAAGCCATGGTCGACCAAGGCCAAGTACAAGTACATGTCGCAGATGTACCGCATATTTTGTATGCCAAAGTTCAATTGCAATCGAACCAACATCGTGTCGCAGTCACCATTGCTGATCAACATACCAATATCATTGCCATTGAAGAAAATGCCAATGTAGAAAGCTTTGCAACCGCGGTCAAAGCAAGTGCCAATGACCCAATCGACAATCCATTTGAGCAAGCGAATCTGCAAGATGTTTTTGATTTTGCAACGCAGGCTCCAGTGAGCGATCTTGAGTTGATGCAGCAAGCCTATGAGCTCAATAACGCCCTCTCTCAAGAAGGCCTCACTGGCAAATATGGTCTACAAGTGGGTGCAACTTTTGAACGTAATGTGACTCGCGGCCTGCTCTCAGCCGGTTTACTAACCTCAGTATTGTCTCGCACTGCGGCAGCATCCGATGCTCGAATGGATGGCGCCATGAAAGCGGCCATGAGTAATTCAGGTTCGGGCAATCAAGGTATTGCCGCAACAATGCCAGTGGTTGCTGTTGCCGATCATCTACAAGTCAGCCCAGAACAGCTCACTCGCGCTTTGACTTTGTCACACCTCACTGCGATTTATATTAAGAGCCATCAAAACAAATTGTCCGCATTGTGCGGTGCAACCACAGCGTGTATGGGCTCAGCCGCAGCGATTACTTGGTTACTCGGTGGCAATTTTCAACAAATGAATCATGCCATTTGCAGCATGATTGGCGATATTTCGGGCATGATCTGTGACGGCGCAAAAACAAGCTGCGCCATGAAAGTTTCGTCATCGGCTGGTGCCGCGGTAAAAGCGGCATTGATGGCACTCGATGATCTACGTGTCACCGGCCATGAAGGTATTGTGGCGGAAGATGCCGATGCCTCAATTCGTAATCTATCGGCACTTGCCAATGGTGCAATGGCACAAACTGACGTACAAATTTTAGACATTATGATGCACAAAGCATCCTAATATTTAGCGATAAAAAAGAGTAATGCTCCATGATTCAAATTATTAATACTGAAAAAGCACCTGCGGCAGTCGGCCCATATGTTCAAGCAAAAGTCGTTGGTGAGATGATCTACACCTCGGGTCAGCTTCCGATTAATCCTGCCACTGGCAAAATGCCAGAGGATATCAGCGCACAAACACAACAATCATTGGCCAATGTTGAAGCCATTTTGCTCGCGGCAGGCTCAGACAAAAGCAAAATCGTAAAAGCAACTGTGTTTGTTAAAGATCTCAATGATTTTGCACAAGTGAACGCTGCTTATGCTGAATTTTTTGGTGAAAACTGTCCCGCGCGTAGTTGTGTTGAAGTCGCTCGCTTGCCACTTGATGCAAAAGTAGAAATTGAAGTGATTGCTGTAAAATAAATCAACTTTCGTTTATTTTTAAAACATCGAAAAAGGGCTCGCATATTGCGAGCCCTTTTTTATTGATCGCGTGAATGAATTTAACTTTAAAATCACACGCCCACTTGCAAATGATAAGACAATACTGATGCTTTTGTTAAAATTGAGACATCAGTCATTCTTGGTGACCTTAATTTATCAGACAAATTAGGTGATTTCGTTTTATTTGTTTGAATTTGCTAATGTTTTATATATTTCAAAACTGATCTAAATCAACGCAAAGAAAAGTTACCTCGGCCTTTTGAGTTATACAGCAAAATATTTCTTTGAAGTCATGCCTCAGCAGAATTTATTACAATTTTTTCTCTTTCAACGCGAGTAATCTTTAAGTCAATTCGATGGGTAAATCTTTAATTTTCTATCAATTAAATGATTTTTGCTTCTTTTTCATCCGGTTGGTTTAAATCGCTAGCAAACCCATAAATATAAACAATTCGTGGTATTACTATGAAAAGTAAAAACATCGCAACCCTAGCCATTCACGGTGGAGATCAGCATGACAAAGGTCATCACGCTATTTTTCCGCCAATCACCACTGCCAGTACCTTTATTCAAACCAATTTGGGTGAAGGTGGCGATTTTTGCTATGCACGTTGTGGCAACCCAACTCGCCATGCCTATGAAACAGCGCTTGCAGCGCTAGAAGGCGGTATTTACGCCACTGCGACAGCATCAGGGATGGCGGCAACGGCACTTGCGATGGAACTTCTACCTAAAGATGCCCATGTGATTGTCATGTGTGGCGTATACGGAGGGACTTACCGTTTATTTGAAAAACTGCGTCGCAATACCTCTGGCATTGAATTTGAATATATCAACCTCAATGATCTTGCTGCTGTCGAAGCTGCGATTCGCGATAACACGCAGATGATCTGGATTGAAACACCAACCAACCCGCTGCTTGAGCTGGTTGATATTCAAGCCATCTGCAAGCTGGCACAAGAAAAAAATATTCTCACCTGCGTTGATAACACCTTCTCAACCGCGTGGAACCAGCAGCCATTGGCGCTTGGTGCAGACATTGTGATGCTCTCCACCAGTAAATATATCGGCGGTCACTCGGATCTGATTGGCGGTGCATTGATCACCAATAAACCTGAGCTTGCTGAAAAAATAGATTTTATCAAAACCACAGTGGGCGCCGTAGCCTCACCATTTGATGCTTATCTAGCACTGCGTGGCATGAAAACTCTAGATGTTCGCATGCAACGTCAATGCGATAACGCCCAACAAATTGCAACTTTCTTAGAAAATCACCCTGCAGTTGTGGAAGTGCACTACCCCGGCCTTGCATCACACCCACAGTTTGAACTGTGTCAGCGTCAAATGCGCACCGGCGGCGCAGTGGTCACCATTCGCTTAGCTGGCGATATGACGACAGTGAAATCCTTCATTGGCAAACTGCAATATTTCGTTTTAGCCGAGTCTCTAGGCGGTGTGGAGAGCATGCTCAACCACTCAGCGTCCATGTCACACGGCTCTATGACTCCAGAAGAAAGAGAAGCTATTGGTGTGTTTGATACCACCCTGCGCCTCTCTGTAGGCATTGAAGATATCAATGATCTGATTGCCGATTTAACTCACGCCCTTGCTTAAGGAAATAACTATGACTGATTATGGAATTTGGACGGTAGTGACGCCTCTGGTCACCATCCTGCTGGCAGTCTTCACGCGCCAAGTAATACTCTCATTGTTGGCTGGTGTTTTTGTCGGCTCAACTGTTATCGCAGGCTTTAATCCTCTTCAAGGTGCTGCTTCAACACTCGATGGCATCATCAACACTTTTGGTTCTGCTGGTAACACCCGCACCATTTTGTTCTGTTTTATGGTGGGCGGTCTGATCCGTTTGATGCAAGTGACTGGCGGTACTGTTGGTTTGGTGCGTTGGTTGACTGAAAAAGCAAACGTCATCAACAACAAGAAAGCAGTGCAGCTACTTTCTATGTTGATCACATCGCTGATCTTTATTGAAAGCTCAATCTCTGAAATGGCTGCGGGTACCGCGACGAAAGAGCTTGCGAAACCCTATGGCGTATCACGTGAGAAAATGGCTTATGTGATCCAATCATCTTGCGTTTCTGTTTGCTCTAGCGTGATGGTGAACGGCTGGGGTGCGGCAATGATGGGTGTCATTGGCGTTCAGATCAGCAAAGGCTTCATCGACGGCGAACCATTTGGCATTCTAGCTGGCTCCATGGTCTTTAACTTGATGGCTTGGCTCTCTTTGGCATCCGTGTTGTTCTACATCTTCAGTGACTTCTCATGGGGCCCAATGAAGACCGCAGATATTCGCGCAGCCAATGGTCAAGAGCTTCGCGAAGGCGCATTCCCAATCTCAACTGAAGAAGATCTAGAGGTGATTGATCACCCAGCATGTAACAGCATGCTCAACTTCTTCATTCCGCTTGTACCAACCATTTTGATGGTGCCAATCGGTCTGTTAATCACTGGTAATGGCGATATTGCACAGGGTTCAGGCTCAACTTCTGTATTCTGGGGTGTGATGACAGGTACTGCGATCTCCATGATCTGGTTCGTTGGTCGCGGCATGATGAATATTGAGAACTTCTTCAAACACCTATTTGCAGGTTACTCAAGCATGATCCCACTGGGTGCGATTATGACCCTTGCGTTCTTGATGGGCAGCATCTCTGGTGATTTGAACACTGGCGCATATATTACCAACGCCATTGATGGCATCATTCCATCAGGCTTCTCTGCAGCGTTTGTATTCTTAATTGCTGCGATTATGTCACTGGCAACGGGTACATCATGGGGCACCTTCTCCATCATGATCCCAATCGGTATTCAAATTGGTACGGCCATTGGTATCGACCCACAGCTCATGATTGGTGCAGCAATTTCCGGTGCGATTTTCGGTGATATGACTTCACCAATCAGTGATACCGGTATTGTAGCCTCCATGGCAACGGGTAACGACCATATTGACCATATTCGTACGCAGTTCCCATATGCATTGTTAACAGGTGCGATTGCCACCGTGCTCTTTACCATTCTTGGCTTTATGATGTTGGGCTAAGGCCTTTGATTCCCCCTATAATTTCCACATCGGCACTGATTTCAGTGCCGATGTTTTTTGTTAAGGAAGCAACATGCAATTTTCACGAATACCGCGCGTCACCATCAGCCATAATCCCACCCCAGTAGAGTCAATGCCGCGTCTCTCACAGGCGCTGGGCTGTGATATTTGGATCAAGCGCGATGATTGCACTGGACTTGCAGGTGGCGGCAATAAGACACGCAAACTTGAATATTTAATTGCCGATGCACAAAAACAAGGTGCTGATATCTTACTCACTGTGGGTGGTATTCAATCGAACCATGCAAGGCAGACCGCGGCGGCTGCGGCAAAATTTGGCTTTGAATGTGAGCTCATTTTGGAGCAAGTGAGCGGTACACCGACCGAAAATTACCATGACAATGGCAATCTGCTACTGAACCAACTCTGCGGCGCTCAGATCATTGAATTGGCAGAAGGTCAAAGCTGTGACGATGCGATCAACAAGCGCGCTGATGAGCTTAAAGCGCAAGGTCGCCGCCCGTACATCATTCCCATGGGCGGATCCAATGTGATCGGTAGCTTGGGTTATGTACAATGCGCACTAGAGCTTAGCGAACAACTCAAAGACAACCCTGTCGATCAAATCGTCCTCGCTTCAGGCAGTGCTGGTACTCAAGCAGGCTTAATTGCCGGTTTGATCCTCGCCAATAACCACACGCCAGTTTTAGGAATCAATGTTAGCCGCAGCAGCAGCGAACAAAATACCAAAGTCACGGCTCTCTTAGTGGAAATTTTGGATTTTCTTGGTCTTGATTCAAGCCATGCGAGTGATTACGTACATACCAATGGCGACTACTTTGGCCCTGGCTATGGCATCGTCACCGAGCAAGCCAATGACGCAGTCAAACGTTGCGCCAGCCTTGAGGGGATCTTGCTTGATCCGGTTTATACCGGCAAAGCAATGGCAGGATTGATTGACTTGGTGACCACAAATCAAATCGACAAAAGTTCGCGACAGCTCTTTTTACACACCGGCGGCAGCCCTGCTTTGTTTGCCTACCGCAGCACCTTTTAAAAAAGCGTTATTGCGACCAAGCTTATTCGCTAAAAACAAAAAACCGCGCCAAGCGCGGTTTTTTTCTAATCAAAGAAACATGGTTCTCATCGAAATTAGAACGGAATGTCGTCTTCAAAATCCATTGGTGGCTCATTGTACTGCGGCGCAGATTGTTGCGGAGCCGACTGCTGAGGCGCATTGTAAGATTGCTGCTGCGCTTGATAAGGCGCTTGTTGTTGCTGAGCTTGTGGCGCAGGTTGCTGAGGTTGACCCCAACCGCCTTGTTGCTGTGCTGAAGCACCGCCACCTTGACGACCACCTAGCATTTGCATGCTGCCGTTAAAGCCTTGTACAACCACTTCCGTGGTGTAACGCTCTTGGCCGTTTTGATCTTGCCATTTACGGGTTTGTAATTGGCCTTCAATGTAAACTTGTGAACCTTTTTTCAGGTACTCACCAGCCACTTCAGCGACTTTGCCAAACAGCGCCACACGGTGCCATTCAGTTTTTTCACGCTGTTCACCGGTGTTTTTATCACGCCATGATTCAGAGGTTGCCACAGTGATATTGGCAACGGCACCGCCATTTGGCATATAACGGATTTCAGGATCGTTACCCAAGTGACCTACAAGAATAACTTTATTGACGCCACGACTGGCCATAATGAGCTCCAGATCTAGTTGATGGACGCATCATTGCGCCACTGAAAATAACGGACGAGTTTACCACGCTTCGTGGTCAAAACCATAGCGCGAAAACAGGCGCAGATCTCAAGATTAGCACGGAAAAACCACTGTGTATAATCACAGTTAGTGATTGCGTATTTTTCCCGCTGTGCGATACTTGCTGCTCGTCATTTGCTCAGTGAAGTAGTGTTATGAACCATATCGAAGTCCGCGGAGCTCGCACCCATAATCTAAAAAATATCAGTCTTGAGCTCCCTCGCGATAAACTCATTGTGATCACCGGCCTCTCAGGCTCAGGAAAGTCCTCCTTAGCCTTTGACACCCTCTATGCCGAAGGGCAGCGCCGCTATGTGGAATCACTGTCTGCTTACGCTCGTCAATTTCTATCTTTGATGGAAAAACCCGATGTGGATCATATTGAAGGATTGTCGCCTGCGATCTCCATTGAGCAAAAATCAACCTCCCATAACCCACGCTCAACGGTGGGGACCATCACCGAAGTCTATGACTATCTTCGCTTGCTTTATGCGCGCGTCGGTGAACCTCGATGCCCAACCCACGACACGCCGCTGGCCGCACAAACCGTCAGCCAGATGGTGGATGAAGTTCTGAACTTGCCTGAAGGCAGCAAGTTGATGCTCCTTGCTCCGATTGTACGCGAGCGTAAAGGGGAGCATGTGAAAACGCTGGCCAATCTAGCCGCTCAAGGATTTATTCGTGCACGCATTGATGGTGATGTGTGCGATCTTTCCGATCCACCAAAGCTTGAGCTTCATAAAAAACATACCATCGAAGTGGTGGTGGATCGCTTTAAGGTGCGTGATGATCTTAAGCAGCGCTTGGCTGAATCTTTTGAAACGGCACTGGAGCTTTCCGGCGGCTTAGTGCATATCGCTTCCATGGAAGAGATTGAAGCGCACAACAAAATTTTCTCAGCCAATTTTGCCTGTAACCATTGTGGCTACAGTATGGCTGAGCTTGAGCCTCGCCTATTCTCCTTTAACAATCCAGCAGGCGCTTGCCCAACCTGTGATGGTTTAGGCGTTCAGCAATATTTTGATGCCAATCGTGTGGTGCAAAATGCCGAACTCAGTCTTGCTGGCGGAGCAATTCGCGGCTGGGATCAACGTAATTTCTATTATTTCCAAATGCTCAATTCACTAGCAGAGCATTATGGCTTTGATCTGCATGCGCCTTTTAATGCACTCCCGCAAAAGATTCAAAACATCATTTTGCATGGATCAGGCAATGAAGAAATTGAGTTTCGCTATGTCAATGACCGTGGTGATACCCGCGTAAAACGCCACCCCTTTGAAGGGATTTTGAATAATCTTGCTCGTCGTTATCACGACACGGAGTCCAATGCCGTCCGTGAAGAGTTAGCCAAGTATGTGTCGACCAAACCTTGCGCCAGTTGTGATGGTTCGCGTTTACGCCTCGAAGCTCGCCATGTCTTTATTGATCAAACGAACCTACCGCAAATCTGCGAAATGAGCATTCAACAGGCCATGGACTTTTTTGACTCGCTGAAATTTAGCGGGCAAAAAGCGCAAATTGCCGAAAAAGTACTGAAAGAGATTCGCGAACGCCTCTCCTTCTTGGTTAACGTCGGCCTCAATTACCTGAATCTCTCACGCAGTGCAGAGACCCTTTCTGGTGGTGAAGCACAGCGGATCCGTTTGGCAAGCCAAATTGGTGCTGGGTTGGTGGGTGTTATGTATGTTCTTGATGAGCCATCCATTGGTTTGCATCAACGTGATAACGAGCGACTACTCAAAACCTTGAATCATCTTCGTGATCTTGGCAATACCGTGGTGGTGGTTGAGCACGACGAGGATGCCATTCGCCAAGCCGACTATATCGTCGATATCGGTCCAGGTGCTGGTGTGCATGGTGGCCAAGTGGTTGCAGCGGGTGACTATCAAGCCATTATTGACACCCCAGAATCACTCACAGGCCAATATCTCAGCGGCCAACAACAGATTGAGTTACCAACTGAGCGCGTGGCCTTCGATCCCAAACGCGTTGTCACCTTAAAAGGCGCGACAGGTAATAACCTCAAAGCCGTTAATTTAACCTTACCTGTCGGCTTATTTACCTGTGTAACTGGCGTTTCTGGCTCGGGTAAATCAACCTTAATTAACGACACCTTCTTCCGTATTGCCCATCGCGATCTCAATGGTGCAACTGTCAATGAGCCGGCTCCTTATCAAGCAATTCAAGGTTTGGATCAGTTTGATAAAGTGATCGATATTGATCAAAGTCCTATTGGTCGTACGCCGCGTTCAAACCCAGCCACCTACACAGGGATCTTTACCCCAATTCGTGAACTATTTGCTGGCACGCAAGAGTCACGCGCGCGCGGCTATAAAGTAGGCCGCTTTAGCTTTAACGTGCGCGGCGGTCGCTGCGAAGCCTGTCAGGGCGATGGTGTGATCAAAGTTGAAATGCACTTCTTACCGGATGTCTATGTGCCTTGTGATAGCTGTAAAGGAAAACGCTACAACCGCGAAACACTGGAGATTCAATACAAAGGTAAATCCATCGACGATGTGCTTGAAATGACTGTCGAAGATGCACGTGAATTCTTTGACCCAGTTCCCGTAATTGCGCGAAAACTGCAAACCTTAATCGATGTCGGTTTATCTTATGTTCGCCTTGGCCAAGCCGCGACCACCCTCTCCGGTGGTGAAGCACAACGCGTTAAATTGGCGCGAGAACTATCAAAACGCGATACAGGTAAAACGCTGTATATTTTGGATGAGCCAACCACAGGTCTACATTTCCATGATATCAAGCAGCTACTGACCGTTTTGCATCGTCTGCGTGATCATGGCAATACCGTGGTGGTGATTGAGCACAACCTTGATGTTATTAAAACAGCTGATTGGATTGTGGATCTCGGCCCTGAAGGCGGCAACGGCGGTGGTGAAATTATTGCCCAAGGCACACCAGAGCAAGTGGCTCAAGTGAAAGGATCGCACACGGCGCATTTCTTAAAACCGATGTTGCACATTAAAAAATCATAACCGATGAGCAAGACACTCTATCTACAAGGAACGCAACTTGAACCCATGCAAGCCAGTGAGAAATCACTGGCTCTGCCTTTTTTCACATGTATTGCATTGTTTTACTTAGGGACCATGCATTACTTTCAACCACACTCTGGTCGTGAAGGACTTGAGTTACCTTTTAATGTGCTATCCATTCTTCCCTTTGGTTTCGCTATCGTTTTAGGGATTGCACAGGCATTCATCCGAGGCAATGTTCAGCTCAATCGCTATAGCGTAGCAATCACAAGCATCTGTTTACTGCTCTCCATCCCATTCTTCTATTCGACAACAGAATCATCATCCAGCCTACTGCGCATGGTTGGTCTTTGGAGTGGTGGTTTATTTTTTATCGCTTGGCAGCAAATTCATCTACGTCGTAAAAACGCACAATTCTGGCTCATTGTTAGCGCTGCAGTCATCGAAACACTATTCGTGTGGGGACAGCGATTATATTTCACGCCTGAACTATCTGATATGCAATACGGTATATTTGAGTACAAAGAAAGCCTCAGCGCATTTTTGCTCATCGCCGCAGTACTGTCTTGCTACCTCTATGTTCATCGTTCAACTGCATATCGCTGGTCTGATGCAGCCACGCTTCTTAGCTGCGTTTTATTCTTGAGCCTTTTGCTCGAAATCCATGCATTCAAGCAACTACTGATTTTCTGTGTGTCTCTAGCGCTACTCATCTACGGTCATTGGCAAGCCCATCGTAAAAAACGCCTCTATTTTCTAGTCACTTTGCTAGCCACTGCTTTTGTCTTCCAATTATTGCTGCAAGGTTATATTGAGCGTCTTTCACAATTCAATTGGCATGATATCTCATCACAACTCACGCTTTGGCAACAAACGTTGGTTCTCTTTCTGAAGCAGCCTTGGCTTGGTTATGGCTATGGCAACTTTGGGCAAATCATCGCTCAGCAGTATGCGGTGCAAGGCATCATGCCAACAAACATGACCCATTACCCTTCGCATCCGAATAGCGAGCTGCTCTATTGGGTGGTTGAAGGCGGCGTCATACCACTGATTGGCTGTGTTATTTTTGCTTATGTGCTGATATCACTGGCTAAATCACAACATCATAGTCAGCAAATCACTTACCTTGCGATCATCTTACCGTTATTGATGCAGTTGCTGACATCGAGCCCATTTGAAAACGCTTTACCTTATTGGCTCACCTTTCTACTCATTGTTTGCTATTTTACACCACGAAAAAGCCAGCCCTATGCCATTGCAACTTGGGCAAATAAAACGTTCAAATTTGCCATACCTGTGCTTTGCATCACGCTGAGTCTATTCGTCATCACCGCACTACATACATCAATGCAACTACATCGTATCGCTCATCATGATACGGCTCAGTCCACCTTTTTACAGCAGCACACCATCTTCAACACCAGAGCACAGCCACAGCAATATCAGGCAACCCTATATCAGCAGCAACTCGCTCTCGCAGTTACAACCAACGATTTAACTGCTGCGCGCAACTACCTGAACTGGGCGAAAAGATACACCACGCATCGTGTCGAGCTGGATCTCTACCGAGATATGTTAATAGCCTGCTATCTCCTTAAGGATGATGTTCAAATCGCGCAGATTCAGCGTGAGGCCGCAATGCTATTTCCAAACCAAGATGTGAGTATGGATGCCTCACTCAAAGCACAGATCGACCTGCGCCGTATAGAAAATCAACCAACAGAAAAATAAAGACGTTTGTGATTGTTGACAAAATAACCACAACTGTTTATCAATAGTGCATCTTCAAATCGCATGATGCGATCACTCAGAAGAGGTGCGTTACTCAGGTAGTCGTCGGGGAGACCCGCTCAAGTCCGACGATCAGGGGAGTAACGCCGAGGCCAATGCCTGCGGGACGGGCAAAGGTCGGCTACGAGGGCTGAATCCCTCGGGCTGTCACCGCCATCGGCGGTGGAGAGCTTCTGATATGGCACCCGCTTACGCCCCGCCACGTCAGCTCTCCTAACAATGGACGTTGGGAATTATCCCGCAACATGAAGTAATTACGCGGAGTTACACAAGTGAGCCCTATTACCGTAGCAAAATTCGGCGGCACCTCGGTGGCCGATTTTCAAGCCATGAGCCTCAGTGCGCAAGTGGTGGAAAACAACCCTTCAACACGTTTAGTGATTATCAGTGCCTGCTCAGGTGTTACCAACCTATTGGTCGAACTGGCCAATGGCGTTGATGCCGCCCGTCAGCAAGCACTACTTAGCCAACTGCAGCAAATTCACTACAGCATTTTGGATGATCTGCAACAAGGCGATAGCGTCAAATCTGATATTGATGCGCTACTCGATGATGTCGCTACACTGGCAAAAACAGCAGCCATGGCATCGTCAGTGCAAACCACAGATGCACTGGTTGCCTGTGGTGAATTGCTATCAACCCATATTTTTGCGCAACTGCTTCGCGAACGCGGCAATAATGCAGCGCGTTTCGATATTCGCGATGTGATGCGTACCGATGATCAATTTGGCCGCGCCCAGCCACAACTGGAAGCCATTCGCGAATTGGTACAATCCCAGCTGGCACCGCTGTGCCAACAGCAGATGATCGTATCACAAGGTTTTATAGGCCGTGATGCGCAAGGCAATACCACCACCCTAGGTCGTGGTGGTAGTGATTACAGCGCCGCGCTTCTTGCTGAAGCCATTGATGCGGGCACCCTTGAGATCTGGACCGATGTTCCGGGTATCTACACCACAGATCCCCGCATTGCCCCCAAAGCTGGCCCAATTGCAGAAATCAGCTTTAGTGAAGCCTCTGAAATGGCGAACTTCGGCGCTAAAATTTTGCACCCATCGACACTGATCCCAGCAATTCGCCAGCAAATTCCTGTCTTTGTTGGCTCATCAAAAGCGCCAGAACAAGGCGGCACTTGGGTCCGTAAATCAGCTGACAGCTCACCGCTGTTCCGCGCTTTAGCGCTGCGCAACAACCAAACCATGGTCACTTTGCACAGCCTAAATATGTTCCATGCCTACGGTTTTCTTGCTGAAGTCTTTAAGATTTTGGCCAAGCATCGCATCTCGGTCGATCTGATTACCACCTCAGAAGTAAGTGTGGCACTGACCTTAGATAAAACCGACACCAGTGGCGGCGCGCCGCAACTTCCAGCAGCAGCCCTTGAAGAGCTCTCAGAGCTATGCCGCGTTGAAGTCGAGCAAAACCTGAGCTTGGTTGCGCTGATTGGTAACCAAATGAGTCACACCAAAGGTGCCAGCAAAGCGGTATTTGAAACCCTAGAAGATCATAATATTCGAATGATTTGCTACGGTGCGAGCACCCATAACCTGTGCTTTATGGTCTCAGCCGATGAAGCCAAAGAGGTGATTCAAAAACTGCATGAAGCACTTTTTGAATAAACAACACAGCAGCAATGGTTCAAAAAAGGCGCGAATTTCGCGCCTTTTTATTGCTAAAGATGATCAAATCTTCACTGAGGAACCACAAACTTACCCGCTTACGCAGTGACTACCACTTTGCTTGCTTTAAGCTCTAAGTTAGGTGCCAACCACTTTTCAGCCGTTTCTAAATCCCAACCTTTGCGCTTAGCATAGTCTTGCAGTTGATCCTCTTGAATCTGTGCCACAGCGAAATAGCGAGACTCAGGATGAGAGAAGATCCATCCTGATACCGAAGCGCCTGGCCACATCGCATAACTTGTGGTCAGCTGCATGCCCGTATGCGCCTCAACATTGAGCAAATCCCAAATGGCCTGTTTTTCTGTATGCTCTGGACACGCAGGATAACCGGGCGCCGGACGGATCCCTTGGTAGTTTTCTCGAATGAGCTCTGCGTTACTGAGTTCCTCATCAGGACAGAAACCCCAAATTTTAGTACGCACTTCTTGATGCAAATATTCCGCAAAAGCTTCTGCCAAGCGATCGGCCACCGCCTGAATCATAATGGCGTTATAGTCATCACCCTTGGCTTTATAGGCATTGGCTAGCGCCTCTTCACCGATACCACCAGTTACCGCAAAGGCACCAATCCAATCCGCAAGTGCCGCGCTTTTCGGCGCAACATAATCACTCAAACAATAATTAGGACCGTTTCGCTTTTGTGTCTGCTGACGAAGATGATGCAAACGCACGCGACATTGCTGCCGTGACTCATCAAGATACACTTCGATATCATCATCAACGCGGTTTGCAGGGAAAATGCCGCACACCCCTTTGGCCTGCATTAAGCCTTCTTGTTCAATACGATCCAGCCATTCGTTGGCATCGGCGAATAGCTTTTGCGCCTCTTCACCCACCAGCTCATGCTGCAAAATGGCCGGATATTTGCCCGACAATGACCAGGTCATAAAGAAAGGCGTCCAATCGATATATTGACGCAAGGTTGTAACCGAGACTTGATCATAACAATGCACGCCAGGTTGCACCGGTGCTGGCGGCTGATAATTTTGCCAATCCAAAGGCACCGCATTGTCACGCGCAGCCTGCAGCGACACTGGTTTCGTGCGCGGCGTTTTACGTGCATGTTGCTCGCGCACAATCTCATATTCATCGTTAAGACGTGCAACAAAATCAGGCTTCAAATGTGGTGCTAACAGCGAGGTACAAACCCCCACAGCGCGCGATGCATTGGGCACATAAACCACAGGCTCACTATAGTTTTGCTCAATCTTCACCGCGGTATGTGCTTTTGAGGTGGTGGCCCCACCAATCATCAAGGGCAAATCAAAGCCTTGACGCTCCATCTCTTTGGCAACATGCACCATTTCATCCAAAGATGGGGTGATTAAGCCACTCAAGCCAATAATGTCCACCTGCTCCTCTTTGGCCACTTGCAGGATCTTCTCACAAGGCACCATCACCCCAAGATCGATGATCTCAAAGTTATTGCACTGCAGCACCACGCCCACAATGTTCTTACCAATGTCATGCACATCGCCTTTCACTGTGGCGAGCAAAATTTTACCGTTACTTTGCCCCGCCTGTTTTTGTGCATTGATATAGGGCTCAAGATAGGCCACCGCTTGCTTCATCACTCGCGCTGATTTAACCACCTGCGGCAAGAACATTTTGCCCTCACCGAAGAGATCGCCCACTACGTTCATGCCTGACATCAGTGGCCCTTCAATGACTTCTAAGGGTTTACTGGCTTGCGCGCGCGCGACTTCAGTATCTTCCACAATAAACTCAGTGATCCCTTTGACCAGCGCATGCTCAAGGCGCTTTTCCACGGGCCAAGTGCGCCACTCAGCAGCACTGTTATCCACCTCGTGGCCCACGGCGTTTTCACGATATTTATCGGCAATTTCAAGCAGACGTTCCGTGCCATCATCACGACGATTGAGCACCACATCTTCAACGGCTTCACGCAATTCATCAGGCACATTGTCATAGATCTCAAGCTGACCTGCGTTGACGATCCCCATATCCATACCGTTTTTAAAACAGTGGTAGAGGAATACCGCATGAATGGCTTCGCGCACGTAGTTATTGCCGCGAAAGGAGAAGGACACGTTAGAGACGCCGCCTGAAATCATCGCATGCGGCAGCTCGCGTTTGATATCCGCCACAGCCTCAATAAAATCAACCGCGTAATTATTGTGCTCCTCAATCCCCGTCGCGACGGCAAAGATATTGGGGTCAAAGATGATATCTTCTGGCGGAAAACCAACCTTCTCCACCAACAGATGATAAGCGCGGCGACAGATTTCAATCTTGCGCTCACGGGTATCGGCTTGTCCCACCTCATCAAAAGCCATGACGATCACCGCAGCGCCATAACGACGAACCAGCTTAGCTTGATGAAGGAATTTCTCTTCCCCCTCTTTGAGCGAGATGGAGTTCACGATTCCCTTGCCTTGAATGCACTTTAAACCCGCCTCAATCACTTCCCATTTTGAGGAGTCGACCATCACCGGCACTTTGGCAATTTCAGGCTCAGAGGCACAAAGATTGAGAAAACGCTGCATGCATGCCAACGCATCCAGCATCCCTTCATCCATATTGATGTCGATGATCTGCGCGCCATTTTCCACCTGCTGCTGCGCAACCTCTAAGGCCTCATCATATTTTTCCTCTTTGATCAGTCGCTTAAATCGAGCTGAGCCCGTCACGTTGGTTCGTTCACCGACATTCACAAACAAGGTTTCAGGTAAAATAGTCAGCGGCTCAAGTCCAGAGAGACGACAAGCCACTTGCAGCTGAGGTTTAGCGCGCGGCGTCACACCTTCAACCGCTTCGGCCATAGCGGCAATATGCTCAGGCGTGGTACCACAGCAGCCCCCCACCATATTTAAAAAGCCAGATTGCGCCCACTCGGCAATATGCTCCGCCATATCTTCTGGTGACAAATCGTATTCACCAAAGGCGTTGGGTAAACCTGCGTTGGGATGGGCGGATACAGCACATTCGCTGATGCGCGATAATTCTTCCACATAGGGACGCAGCTCATCAGGGCCCAAGGCACAGTTCAAACCAAAGGAGATGGGGTTAACGTGGCGCAGCGCATTATAAAAAGCTTCTGTGGTTTGACCGGAAAGTGTGCGCCCCGAGGCATCGGTAATGGTGCCAGAGATCATCACCGGCAAGCTGTAACCTAAGGATTCAAAGACCGAGTCAATCGCAAATGCAGCGGCTTTAGCATTGAGAGTATCAAAGATGGTTTCAATCAAAATGATATCAGCGCCGCCTTCAATGAGCGCTTCAGTGGACTCCATGTAAGCCGTCACTAACTGATCAAAACTGACATTGCGGTAACCAGGGTCATTCACATCCGGTGAAATCGAACAGGTTCGGTTGGTAGGACCTAATACGCCAGCAACATAGCGTGGTTTATTTGGCGTTTCAGCACTCCACTGATCAGCCAATCGACGTGCAATGGTCGCCGCTTGCAGGTTAATTTCACGACTGAGCGATTGCATCTCATAATCAGCCATGGCAATGGTGGTGGCATTAAAGGTATTGGTTTCAATAATGTCCGCACCCGCAGCTAAATAAGCATCATGGATATCAGCAATGATCTTAGGCTGAGTGAGCACTAACAAATCATTGTTGCCTTTGACGTCGCAATGCCAATTCGCAAAGCGCTCACCACGGTAGTCAGATTCACTGAGGCTATAGCCTTGGATCATGGTGCCCATACCACCATCAATCAAAAGAATTCGTTGCTTCAGTTGTGCTTCGATTTGTTGTTTGATTCTACTTCCTGTCACGAGACCGCCCCATCCTTGTTGCGCTGATTTATCCATGATTCAAGCACAGCTTGATTTGTTCTTCATCCTACCATAGTCAATATAGAAATCTAGACGTCCATATCCGTTCGACGCAATCGTTTATATTACAAATGTTGCGACGGCGTTATAAAACCGTTTGATCTTTGACAAGTCGAGGCTGACAATTATATCCATACAACCATTGTGTGCTTGGAGCACCCAACATGTCTGTCTATTACACCCTTTGCTTCCTGTCCGCAGCGGCGATGATGATTGCCTTTATCAATCATAAAATCGGCCGCATGCAAACCACTATTGCCATCACCGCAGGTGCGCTGATCCTATCTCTTGGAATCGTTATCGCCGGCCAACAAGGTTGGTTCCAACTCAATCAAGTAGCCAAGCAGACCATTGAGAGCATCAACTTTAACGAGTTCCTGCTCAATGGTGTGCTGGGCTTTTTGCTTTTTGCTGGCGGTCTTGGCATTCGTCTGCCCAATATGGCGGATCAAAAGTGGGAGATCACTTTGCTGGCACTTGGTGCCACCATCATCTCTACCGTCGTCATCGGCCTTGGTTTATTTGGCATTTGCTGGCTTATCGGCATTCCACTGAATCTCATCTACTGCTTGCTATTTGGCGCACTGATCTCGCCAACAGACCCGATTGCAGTGCTGGCGATTGTGAAAAAAATGAATGCGCCTAAACGCATATCTAGCCAAATTGAAGGTGAATCTCTGTTTAACGACGGCTTTGGCTTAGTCATTTTTGTCACCCTTTACACCTTGGCCTTTAGCTCAGAATCACTCACAGTCATGCATGTGGCTGGCATCTTCTTACAAGAAGCCATTGGCGGCATTGTCTTTGGTTTCTTGCTCGGTCTCATTTTCCACTACCTCATTAGTGCCACCGATGACCACTCCATGGAGCTGTTGCTGACCATTGGTGTTCCAACGGCAGGTTACGCACTCGCCAACACCATTGGCGTTTCTGGCCCGCTCGCCATGGTGGTTTCAGGGATCATGATTGGTAACTGGACCCGCTATGTCGGCTTTTCAAAAGAGAGTGAACAGCATCTGGATCACTTCTGGGAATTGGTCGATGAGTTCCTCAACGGCGTGCTGTTCCTGCTCATTGGTCTCACCATGCTGCTCTTCACCTTCCATGCTGAAGACTGGATTTTGATGTTCTTGGCCATTCCTTTAGTTCTTGCTGCGCGCTGGATCAGTGTGCGCGCCACCTACGTTGGTTTTAATCGCTTCCGTAGCTACAACCCGCTCTCTGTGCCAATTTTGACTTGGGGTGGTTTGCGTGGCGGTTTGGCGCTGGCCATGGCGATGACCATTCCAGCCGGAATTATGGTGATCCCTGACAAACACATCGATGTTCGTGAAATCATGCTGGTGATGACTTACTCCGTGGTGGTTTTCTCCATTTTGGTACAAGGCTCCACCATCACCCCAATGATTCGCAAAGCCAATGCTATTGAAGCAGAGCGCGAAGCAGCACTCGCAGAAGCGCAAGCCAATGCGCAAACTGCTGGTGAAGGTAAAGCTTCAGAGTAACGCGCTAAGCATTGCCAATGAACGCACTCGCGACTCACTGGCATTTGGTAATAAAAAAGCTGCTCATGGAGCAGCTTTTTTGATCGTCGTGATTTAGTCCTGACTATCATCATCCTTGGTGAAATTAGCCTCGGAAAAGTGATTCAAATCATAGGGCGTTTGCTGATAGACGCAGTAATTAAGCCAATTGGAAAACAGCAGGTGCCCATGACTGCGCCAGCTTGCTCGCGGTGGCTGATTAGGGTCATTGTCAGGATAGTAATTCACCGGAATCATAGGCTCCATCCCTTCACCAACATCACGCACATATTCATTATGCAGGGTCAGTGCATCGTATTCGGGGTGACCCGTAACAAAGACATTGCGCTTGTCTTTGGTCGCCGCGAGATAAACCCCCGCGTCTTCTGAGCTGGCCAAAATATCGAGATCCGTATGCTCGGCCAAATACTCAGTTGAGAAATCGGCAAAGCGGGAATGCGGCGCCAGAAAATAATCATCAAAACCACGTAGTAGCGGGTGACATAGATGATGCGTACGGTGCTGATACACCCCAGACAATTTTACTTTTCGCGTGCGCTTTGGCAGATCATAAAAGAGCTTTAACGCCGCTTGTGCCGCCCAGCAAACAAACAGCGTTGAGGTCACATGCTGACGCGCCCAGCTCATAATGGTCTGCAAGTGATCCCAGTAGATCACATCCTCAAATTGCACCAAACCCAACGGCGCACCGGTAATGATCAAACCATCGTAATTTTTGTCCTGAATCATCTCAAACTGACGGTAAAAGGTATTGAGATGCTCAGTCGGGGTGTTCTTGCTCGGACGATTATCAATACGCAGCAGCTCAACATCAATCTGTAATGGAGAGTTGGAGAGTAGACGTAAAAATTGTGTTTCTGTCTCGATCTTTTTGGGCATCAGATTCAGCAGTAACACCTTGAGCGGACGAATATTTTGACTCATGGCGCGGCTTTGCGTCATGACGAAGATGTTTTCTTTACGCAGCGTTCCTGCTGCAGGCAATTGATCAGGAATATTGATCGGCACGGCAGACTCCTTTCCATGCATAGTAGACATCCAGACTTCCAGATGTTATCCCGCAGCCTGTTGAATGTCGAGCAACAAATGTACAAAAAAAGAAAATGAAATTTTTTCGCAATCAATCTCATTTGTTATAACATAACAAAACTTAGACAAGGGAGTGTGTTGTGGTTTTAAATCGGTGGCGTCAAATCTGCTGTGCTCTGATAGTGCTTGCGATCCTTGCGAGTACTTGTCACCTGCATGATGCTGCCAGTCTCGACCATTCAACCCATTGCCAAATTTGCCATCAGCTGATTTATGCACCACCCAGCCCAGTGAGCACGATTCTGGTGTGCCTTCAGCACTGGCTCCCGACACCTTTTTTACTGATCATTCCGATTGTTGCACTAGCACTTGCGCCTCGTGCTCGCGCGCCACCTTCATTGCCACCAAATTGCCATATTTCTCATCTATCTTAAAAGAAACAGTTTGGAATCAATACAATGAATAAATTTATCACCACCAGCGCCACCCTTGCGCTTTGCTTAAGTGCGCCCTTTGTTTATGCCCAAAAACACACTGAGAATATGCTGCAGCACCAAGCGCATGTCCATGGCCAAGTGCAACTCAATATTGCACAAGATGAAGGTGAACTGCTGATTGAAGTGGTCGCACCGGGCAGCGATGTGGTTGGCTTTGAACATGCGCCCAGCAATGCAGAACAAGCCGCGAAATTAAGCGCTGCGATTGCGCAGTTAGAGCAAGCTAATTCGCTTTGGCAACTGCCAAACAATGCGCAATGCAAACTCAACGACGTCACCGTAGAAACCCATGGCATGGCCCCTGATGCTGCAGATGATCATACCGACCATCATGACCATGCTCAGCACAAAGATCATGACGCCCATGAACACCATGGTGACAAACATAGCGACAAACATGATGACAAGCATGACCACGCTGATCACCACGCGCATGATCATGACCAGAGTCAGGCGGATCAACATGGCGAGTTTCATGCTAATTACCACTATCAATGCAGCAATCCAAAAGCCTTAAATCAACTTGATGTGCGTTGGTTTACCTATTTCCCACAAAGCCAAACCCTACAAGTCGCTTGGCTTAGCGCTCAAGGACAAACCGCACTCACCCTCAAAGCCAGTGACGGTAAAAGCCAGTCCATCTCTCACCCATAATGCAGGACGCCAAGGCGAAAGCCTTGGCGATATTGGATGTCCTTACTCACGCTTAATGAAGTGCACTTTCGCTGGTCAAAGCAGGATGAATGGCTATTAAAATTGCCGCGCTTTGAGCTCAACGCTGGCGATCGCGTTTTTTTACGTGGCCCAAGCGGCTGTGGTAAATCAACTTTGCTTAGTTTAATTGCAGGTTTTCTATCGCCAGAACAGGGGTGCATCAAGCTGCTCAATGCCCCCTTTTCGGCGCAAAAAGCCAGTCAGCGCGATCAACTGCGCGCCGATCATATGGGCTATGTTTTTCAAATGTTTAATCTGCTGCCCTACCTTTCAGTGATTGATAATGTGCGGCTACCCCTGCAATTTTCCAAGCGCCGACGTCAGCGCCTTGAAAAACCAGCGCAGCAAGCTGCTGAAGATCTGCTTAAAGGCTTAGGATTACCGCTTAAAATGGCTCATCGACCCGTTCATCAACTAAGTATCGGTCAGCAGCAACGAGTCGCCGTGGCGCGCGCACTGATTGGCTCACCAGAGCTGATCATTGCCGATGAGCCGACCTCCGCGCTAGATCATGCTAATCGCGATAGCTTTATGAAGCTATTGCTAGAACAGGTGGCACAAACCGATACTGGCTTGCTCTTTGTCAGTCACGATCCGACGCTAGCCAAGCATTTTGATCATCACTATGCATTGCCGGAACTTAATCAAGCACAGCAGGAGAGCACGCAATGAATATGTTGCTACTCGCTTGGCAAAGTCTGAGCAATCGCCGGCTCACGGCGATCCTCACTATTTTCAGCATCGCTATTTCAGTGGCACTGCTGCTGGGCGTTTCACAGGTTCGCGAACAAACCAAACAAAGCTTTACGCGCACTGTATCGGGCACTGATCTCATCGTTGGCGCGCGCTCTAGCCAAGTGAATTTATTGCTCTACAGCGTGTTTCGCATTGGCAATGCCACCAATAATATTGACTGGCAAAGCTATCAAATGGTGAAAAACCATCGCGCTGTCAAATGGACCATTCCGCTGTCACTGGGCGATTCCCATCGCGGTTTTCGCGTACTTGGCACCAATCAGAATTACTTTACCTACCTGCGCTACGGAAAAAAACAACCGCTAAGCTTTGCCAAAGGTTGGCCATTTCAAGGATTGTTTGAAACCGTCATTGGCGCCGAAGTGGCGCAAAAATTGGGCTATCAGGTAGGCGATCACATCATCATTGCCCATGGCATTAGCGATCAAGCCTTTAACCGTCACGACAATCTGCCCTTTACCATTGTTGGCATTCTCAACCCAACGGGTACCCCGGTCGATAAAAGCGTGCATGTCTCGCTAGAGGCCATCGAGGCGATTCATGTCGGTTGGCAAAGCGGCGCAAAAATCGGCCAAACGCCTAGCCAAAGTGAGCTAGCCAATCATCCATTTCAACCCAAACAGCTCACCGCTGTGATGGTGGGATTAAACAGCCGGGTTCAAGCCTTTGCCCTGCAGCGTCAGCTCAATCAATATCGCGGCGAAGCGCTCAGCGCTATTTTGCCGGGAGTTGCACTGCAAGAGCTGTGGCAGATGATGAACATTGCAGAAAAAGCGCTGACCATGGTCTCGGTCTTTGTGGTGATTGCGGGGCTGCTTGGTATGCTCACCAGCATGCTCACCAGCCTCAATGAAAGACGGCGAGAAATGGCCATTTTGCGCGCCATGGGTGCTCGCCCGAAACACATCTACTGGCTTTTATGCAGTGAAGCGCTGCTTCTCAGTACCCTTGGTATCGCCCTTGGTATTGCTCTGCTGATGCTCACCATCACAGGACTCTCACCTTGGGTGCTCAATCAATTTGGTCTTGCCTTAAGCACGCAGTGGCCCACGCAAACTGAGTGGCTGATTTTATTGGTCGTCCTGATCATTGGCACTTTGGTCGGCCTCATTCCAGCCCGACGCGCCTATCGCCAATCGCTCGCCGATGGCATGAATATTCGTTTATAGGAGAACAGCCATGCACAGATTATGGCTTGCGATTTGTTTACTGTTTTCAACCACGGTCTCCGCAGAAGAGTTGCTGCTTGATTGGATCGATTTAATCCCTGAAAAAGAGCGCAACCAAGTGATCGCCATGCCGATGATCGATCATGAAGGGGAAGCGCAACAATCTTTGGTTGGCGACGTGCGCACCGAGCTTAATGGCAGTGAGGTGAAGATTCCCGGCTTTGTGATCCCCTTAGAAGGCGACGATCAGGTCGTGACTGAATTTTTGTTGGTGCCCTATTTTGGCGCCTGTATTCATGTGCCGCCACCACCACCGAATCAAATCGTTTATGTGAAATTTGCCAAGGGCGCGCCCCTACAAGAGCTGTGGGATGTGGTCTACGTTACCGGTATTTTAAAAACAGAACATATCAGCAGTGAGCTAGCAGAAGTAGCTTATATACTAGAGGGCAATGCCGTACTTCCCTATGACGAGTATTAAATGAGCGGTTGAAATGAAATAAAAGGGAAGCGTTTAGAGAATAAAACTGCGGTTGCATTGCGGCTATCCCCACCGCTGCAACCCAGTTTTTATCTGTGGTGACTTAATGGAACAGCGATTACATTGAGCCTGTACGAACGAGAATATATCCCAGCGAAAACAGTACAGCGCAATAGCCCACCACCATTAACAGATCGAGTTTATCCTTAGGAAAACGCATCACATCACTCCTTGCGGCTAAATTCGATTTAATTATTAACATCAATTCAACATCAGCGAAAGTATTTTACAATTTCTTTGCATTGACATCTCTGCGCCATGAAAAGAATCCATTGCAAATTCAAGTGGTTTTTATCGACAACGTGGACTGCTGAAAAAATTGACACATTTGTCGCTCAAAAAAAGCGCTTTTGCTATACCCTAGCCTGCCCAATCTGCTAAATATGATCGCCTCAGTCACTCGAGTAAATGACTATGTCTGAATCCTCTACACCGCAACCTGAATCCACCGCCACCCCAGTGGTCATTGAGCAAGCACAATCAGCATCATCGAGCCAATCGCAATCCTCTCAAGGCAACAAACAAAAGCAGCGCGACTACATGATGAGTAGCGAAGCGCGTGCATTAGAGATTGGTAAACGCTTTCATATTGATGCCTTGATAGCGGGAAAATCAGAGCAAGATTTAGCAGAGCGCACCGCAGAACGTCAGCGCTATGAGCTACAACGCCGCCAAGCCAACCTCGAGAACATTCTCAAACTTTGCTACGGTCAATGCCGTAACGAGGCGTCGCAAGAGCCTGACAGCGATTGGCTACACCATTTTTTTACTATGGCGCAGCAAGTCCATGGCACCAGCATGCAGCAGTTATGGGCACGCATCCTTAAGCATGAAATGATTCAGCCCGGCCACTTCTCGGTGAAATCGCTACAAGTACTGCTCAATATGACGCAACGCGAAGCGCAGCTGTTTCAGCGTGCCTGCGCGCTCTCTTGTAGCTTTGGCGGCGACCACAGTAAAAAGCTGCTGACAGGTATTAAATCTGGCGCGGGTATTAAGCAATGGTTTAAACCAGAAGCGCCGCAACTGATTAGCCTTGGACAGTATCAATTGCCTTACTCTAGCTTGCTAGTACTGATGGAACTGGGGTTGATTCTATCCACCGAGCTTGAATCCGGCACAGTCGCCATGCAGCCCCCCTTGGTGTTGCAATATCAGCAGCACAGTTATCAGCTCACCCCTCGCCAGAAAGGTACGCGCCTGCTCTATTACCGCTTTACCCCAATTGGTAACGAGCTTGCCAAGCTATTAGGCAATAAGACACAGCAAAACTATCAGCAGGATCTGCTCGATATTTTGGCGCAGCGCTTCTTTGTTGATAGCTCAGTGAATGGTGGGCAAGTGAATACTCAGGTATAAGCAGCAAAGTGCTCTAGATAAAAAAACCAAGAACACTCAACTTAAGTAGCATAAAAAACCAGCAAACAAATCATTCACTGCTCAACTATGACGTTCTTGTTTTGCTGCCTTGACTCCAAAGAAGGGAATCGGTTACTTATAAGTCAGTTTCTGTGCAAAAAGGCATTCAAATGCGTTTCAACATTCTTCTCCTCAACCTCCTCCTGATCGTGACTGGTTCGCGCGGGTAGGTATTGGCTGAAGAAGAGCACAGACCGAATTGTAACCCGCGCTAAGGCGCGGGTTTTTTCATCTTTAAAGCCCGCGCAAGAAGCGCCGACTCAGGGCAAAGAAGGGAAACATGATGAGCAACAATGTTATTTTATTTGATACAACCTTGCGTGATGGCGAACAAGCGCTATCGGCCAGTCTAACCGTCAAAGAGAAATTACAAATCGCCTTAGCCCTAGAGCGCCTAGGCATGGATGTGATTGAAGCTGGTTTTCCGGTGTCATCGCCCGGCGATTTTGAGTCCGTTCGAACCATTGCACAAACCCTGAAAAGTGCGCGTGTTTGTGCCCTATCTCGTGCGGTCGATAAAGACATTGATGCCGCTTATGAAGCGTTAAAAGTCGCTGAAGCCTTTCGTATTCACACCTTTATTTCAACCTCAACCATTCACGTCGAAGATAAGCTCAAGCGCAGCTATGACCAAGTGGTTGAGATGGCCGTTGCCGCCGTCAAACGCGCCCGTCGCTATACCGATGATGTCGAGTTCTCCTGTGAAGATGCTGGCCGCACGCCCATTGATAATTTGTGCCGCATGGTCGAAGCAGCGATCGATGCCGGTGCCAGTACGGTGAATATTCCAGATACCGTAGGTTACACCCTGCCCAATGAATTTGGCGGCATTATCGAAACCCTCTTTAATCGCGTCCCCAATATCGATAAAGCGGTGATCTCGGTGCACTGCCATGATGATTTAGGCATGTCGGTGGCCAACTCCATGGCCGCAGTGCAAGCCGGTGCGCGCCAAGTGGAAGGTACCATTAACGGCATTGGTGAGCGCGCAGGCAACTGCGCCCTAGAAGAGATCGCAATGATCATCAAAACCCGCGAATCCTTCTTGGGCGGCCTTACCACCAATGTGAATCATCAAGAGATTCACCGCACCAGCAAGATGGTGAGTCAGCTTTGTAATATGCCAGTACAGCCCAACAAAGCCATTGTCGGCGCCAACGCCTTTAGCCACTCATCAGGCATTCACCAAGATGGCATGCTCAAGAACAAAAATACCTACGAGATCATGACGCCAGAGTCCATCGGCCTCAATAACAAAGCGCTGAACTTGACCAGCCGCTCAGGCCGCGCCGCAGTGAAAAGCCATATGGATGCCATGGGCTACACCGAGGGTGAGTACGACTTAGATGTGTTGTACCAAGACTTCTTGGATCTTGCCGATCGTAAGGGCCAAGTTTTTGATTATGACCTTGAAGCCTTGATGTATTTTGCCAATGTGCGCGATGAAGATGACTTCTTCAAAATGAACTATCTCAGCGTGCAATCAGGCAGCATTATGGCCACCACCAGCATTCGTTTGCAGTGCGGCGAAGAAGAGCGCTGTGAAGCTGCGGTGGGTAACGGTCCTGTCGATGCCCTTTATCAGTGTATCTACCGCATTACTGGCTATGAGATCGTGTTGGATAAATTCGATCTGACTGCCAAGGGTGAAGGTGAAGATGGTCTAGGTCAGGCGGATATCATCGCCAACTACAAGGGCTGTAAATATCACGGTACCGGTCTTGCTACCGATATCGTTGAAGCCTCAGGCCAGGCCCTACTTCACGTGATCAACAGTATTCATCGCGCCGAGCGTATCGCCGCGATCAAACATTCAAATCAACAGCATCAAGCGCACTCGCAGAAAGAGCACAATATTTCATCGGAGCAAATGTAATGACAAGGAATTATCAAGTCGCAGTATTGGCCGGAGATGGCATCGGACCTGAAGTCATGGTGCAAGCCAACAAAGTATTAGACGCCATTGAAACCCGCTTTGGCTTTACCCTCAGCCGCCAAGCCTATGATGTGGGCGGCGCCGCCATCGACAACCACGGCTGCCCACTACCGCAATCGACCATTGCCGGCTGTGAAGCTGCTGATGCCGTGCTATTTGGCTCAGTAGGCGGTCCAAAGTGGGAGCATTTGCCACCCGATGAACAGCCAGAGCGCGGCGCACTGCTTCCGCTTCGCAAGCACTTTTCTTTGTTTTGTAATTTGCGTCCAGCGCAAATTCACCAAGGGCTAGAGAACTTCTCACCGCTGCGTGCGGATATCTCTGCCAAGGGCTTTGATATCGTGGTAGTGCGCGAGCTCACCGGCGGAATCTACTTTGGTCAGCCAAAGGGTCGCGAAGGTGAAGGTGCGCAGGAAAAAGCCTTTGATACTGAGATCTATCATCGCTTTGAGATTGAGCGTATCGCCAAGATCGCCTTTGAATCAGCGCGCCTACGCCGCAAAAAAGTGTGCTCGATTGATAAAGCCAACGTCCTTCAAAGCTCCATTTTATGGCGCCAAGTGGTCACCGAAGTGGCGCAGGATTACCCAGATGTTGAACTGAGCCACATGTATATCGACAACGCCACCATGCAGCTGATCAAAGATCCTGCGCAGTTTGATGTGATGCTTTGCTCCAACATCTTTGGCGACATTTTGTCCGACGAGTGCGCGATGATCACCGGCTCCATGGGCATGCTGCCTTCTGCTAGCTTAAATGAAAGCCAATTTGGCCTATATGAGCCAGCAGGTGGCTCAGCGCCAGATATCGCAGGTAAAAACATCGCCAACCCTGTGGCGCAAATTTTGTCTGCCGCCCTAATGCTTCGCTACAGCCTAGGTGAAGAAGAAGCGGCGCAAGCCATTGAAGCTGCGGTTTCAGCCGCCCTTGCCAAAGGTCAGCTAACGGCTGATTTGGCAGGCAAGGAACCAGCGCTTGGTACCGATGAAATGGGTGATGTGATCGCCGCCTATGTGGCTCAAGGAGTGTAATCATGGCTAAAACGCTTTATCAAAAGATCTTTGACGCGCACATCGCCGTTGAAGCCAAGGGTGAGAACCCAATTTTGTATATCGACCGTCACTTGGTCCATGAAGTGACCTCGCCACAGGCTTTTGATGGCCTGCGTGAAAAGGGACGCACCGTGCGTCAGGTTAGCAAAACCTTTGCCACCATGGATCACAACGTCTCGACGCAAACCAAAGACATCAATGCCAGTGGCGAGATGGCACGTATTCAGATGGAAACCCTATCGCAAAACTGCGCTGAATTTGGGGTCACCTTGTATGACATCAACCATCCCTACCAAGGTATTGTCCATGTCATGGGGCCTGAACTTGGCATCACATTGCCTGGCACCACCATTGTTTGTGGCGACTCACACACCGCCACCCATGGTGCATTTGGCGCACTAGCTTTTGGTATCGGAACCTCAGAAGTCGAGCATGTACTGGCCACCCAAACGCTCAAACAAGCGCGCGCCAAAACCATGAAGATTGAAGTACACGGCAAAGTCGCACCGGGGATCACCGCCAAAGATATCGTACTGGCGATCATCGGCAAAACCACCGCAGCTGGCGGCACCGGTTATGTGGTGGAGTTTTGTGGTGAAGCGATTCGCGATCTCACCATGGAAGGTCGCATGACGGTCTGTAATATGGCCATTGAATTGGGCGCTAAAGCGGGTCTTATCGCGCCGGATCAAACCACCTTTGATTACCTTGAAAATCGCAAGTTCAGCCCATCGGGCGATGCATGGCAGCGCGCAGTTGAATACTGGCAAACACTGAAAACCGATGAAGGCGCAAGCTTTGATGCTGAGGTGATCCTTGATGCGGCGGAGATCACCCCGCAAGTGACTTGGGGCACCAACCCAGGTCAGGTGATCGGTATTGATCAACTGATCCCAAATCCAGAGCTATTGAGCGACTTGGTCGAGCAAAGCTCAGCGCAAAAAGCCTTGGCGTATATGGGCCTTGAAGCAGGCAAGAAACTGTCTGACTTCCCCATTGATAAAGTCTTTATCGGTTCATGCACCAACTCACGCATTGAAGATATTCGCGCTGCAGCTGCAATTGCCAAAGGCCGCCGCGTAGCCCAAGGCGTACAAGCTTTGGTGGTTCCCGGCTCAGAGCAAGTGCGCGCACAAGCTGAGCGTGAAGGCTTGGATAAGATTTTGACCGATGCAGGTTTTGAATGGCGTTTGCCGGGCTGCTCCATGTGCTTGGCAATGAACAACGATCGCTTAGGGCCAAAAGAGCGCTGCGCATCCACCAGCAACCGTAACTTTGAAGGTCGCCAAGGTCGTGAAGGTCGCACTCACTTAGTGAGCCCGGCGATGGCCGCTGCTGCAGCTTGCGCCGGTCACTTTGTCGATATTCGTGAATTCCAACTTGAAACCAGCGACGCAATTTAAGGAGTCACCATGAGCGGATTTCAACAACATACAGGATTGGTGGTTCCACTAGATGCGGCAAACGTTGATACTGATGCCATCATTCCAAAGCAGTTTTTGCAAAAAGTCACCCGTGTTGGCTTTGGCAAACACCTTTTCCACGACTGGCGTTTTCTTGATGATGCTGGCGAGCAACCCAACCCGGCGTTCGTGCTCAATGAACCGCGCTACCAAGGCGCTAGCATTTTGCTCGCACGAGAAAATTTTGGCTGTGGCTCATCGCGTGAGCATGCACCATGGGCGCTGGCCGATTATGGGATTCGTGTGATGATCGCACCGAGTTTTGCCGATATTTTCTATGGCAACTCGATCAACAACCAAATGGTGCCAGTACGCCTGACTGACAGCGAAGTGGATGCGATTTTCCAATATGTCGCAAACAACGAGCAAGCGCAGGTCACGGTTGATCTTGAAAGCATGACGGTTAAAGCGGGCGAAGCTACCTATCATTTTGAAATTGATGAGTTTCGCCGCCACTGCTTGCTCAATGGTTTGGACAATATCGGTCTAACCTTGCAGCATGCAGACAAAATCGCCGAATACGAAGCAAAGATCCCTGACTTTCTCGCCTAATACGCGCGAATCAGCAGCGAAAACTCTCTATACTCAAAAGCGCTTCGGCGCTTTTTTTGATCACAGGAGATGGGCATGCGTATTGGTCTTGCGATTCTATTTTATGGCTTTAGTGCACTGGCTTTGGCTGCACCAAAAGCGGATTTATGGTCCTTTTGGCAACCCTATCAAGCCAATTCAACCCAGCGCGTCGATCACCAAGCTTGGCAGCAAATTCTCAATGACTATCTGGTGATATCGCCGCAGCAGCACAATGTGAATTACCAAAGCCTTAGCCAACATCGCGCCGCGCTTGATCGCTACATCACGCGCCTGAGTCAAATCGATCCACGCACGCTCAATCGTAACCAGCAATTTGCCTATTGGGTCAATCTCTACAATGCGTTGACGGTGCAATTGATTTTGGATCACTATCCCGTGAGCTCCATTCGCAAAATTGGCCCTTGGTATAAAGCCGGACCTTGGGATGAAAAAATTATTACCATTGCAGGCCAAAAGCTCACCCTAAACGATATTGAGCACCGCATTTTGCGGCCGATTTGGCGCGATCCACGCATTCACTATGTGGTCAATTGTGCCAGCTTGGGCTGTCCTGATTTGCCAGCAAAAGCGCTCAATGCCGACACCCTCAACGAGCAACTTGAGCATGCAGCATCCCGCTTTATCAACAGTAATAAAGGCGTAGAGCTACAGAATAATCAACTACAGCTATCACAGATTTATGATTGGTATGGATCTGATTTTGGCGACCGTGCCGCGCTACTTGCCCACCTTGCGCAATACAATCCCCAACTGGCTTCAACGCTGTTGCAGTGGTCAGGAAAGATAAATTACGACTACAACTGGCAGCTCAACGACGGTTCGCTATCGCAATAAGCCGTATTTTGTAGCATTTACCCAAGACAGCGGCCGCGATACCATATGCAACCGAAATGGACTGGCCATGGAGAGTCATATGTTGCGCCGCTTACTTGCTTTATCGCTGTTATTTTCCCCTTTTGCATTCGCCAATAGTGCGCCACAAAAACCGGTCCTCACCGTCTATACCTATAGCTCCTTTGCTTCTGAGTGGGGGCCAGGGCCTG
This sequence comes from Vibrio stylophorae, assembly GCF_921293875.1. Taxonomy (NCBI): domain Bacteria; kingdom Pseudomonadati; phylum Pseudomonadota; class Gammaproteobacteria; order Vibrionales; family Vibrionaceae; genus Vibrio; species Vibrio stylophorae. The sequence continues at coordinate 365,490 of NZ_CAKLDI010000001.1, read as the reverse complement.
CCATTGAGAAAGCCTTTGAAGCGCAATGTGATTGCGACTTGCAGTGGGTCGCACTCGATGATGGCGTATCAATCTTAAACCGCGTTCGTTTAGAAGGCGCGCGCAGCAAAGCCGATGTAGTGCTGGGTTTAGATAACAACCTACTCACTGAGGCGAAAAAAACAGGTCTCTTTGCGCCGCATCAATTGTCATCGATCAAACTCGTGCCAGCACTCGGTGATTGGCACAATGACACCTTTGTCCCCTATGACTACGGCTACTTTGCCTTTGTCTATCGCCAAGACAAACTGAGCACACCGCCCACCAGCATGAAAGCGCTTTTGGCCGATCAGAGTATCAAGGTGATCTACCAAGATCCGCGCACCTCAACACCAGGCCAAGGGCTGATGCTTTGGTTGCAAACCTTATATGGTGATCAAGCAGCGCAGGCATGGCAACAATTAGCTTCGCACACAGTCACCGTAACCAAGGGTTGGTCTGAAGCGTATAACCTCTTCTTGCAAGGGGAGGCGGATATGGTGCTCTCCTATACCAGCTCACCGGCTTATCACATCATCGCCGAAAATGATCAGCGCTTTGCCGCAGCGATTTTTGACGAAGGGAACTACCGCCAAGTTGAAGTAGCCGCGCAGCTTAAGCATGCACCGCAGCCCCAATTAGCCCAACAATTTCTGCAATTTGTGCTCACCCCAGATTTTCAAAGCCAAATGGCAACAGGCAACTGGATGTATCCCGTGACCGATGTGCTCTTACCCAAAGGATTTGATGCACTGCCAAAACCAGTCAAAAGCTTAGAGCTCAGCGCTGATGACATTGCCCAGCATCGCCGCCAATGGATTCGTCAATGGCAGCAAGCACTCGTGCAGTAATGCACGCATTGCAGACAATCACGCGCTTGAATCTCTCCTTGAACCATAAACTTCGCCGCGCCATTCCCTCCATGGGGGTATGGCTGGCGGCCGCTTTATTGGCGCTGCTGATCCTTTGCTTTTATCAGCTGTTTCATGCTGCGCCTGCGCTTAACTGGCAGGCGCTTTGGCAGGATCCCTACCTGCGTCATCTCAGCCAATTTAGCCTCTATCAAGCGGCGCTCTCAACCCTTCTCAGCGTCTTACTTGGCATTCCCTGCGCTATCGCGTTATATCGAAGCCAATGGCGTGGTAAAGCACTGCTGCTTCAGCTATGTGGACTGACGTTAGTTCTGCCTGTGTTTATTGCCGTCTTTGGCATCTTGGCGCTTTACGGTAATCGTGGTCTGGTGACCCAGTGGTTTGAGTTTGGCCCGCACTACAACATCTACGGTTTGCCCGGCATTCTTCTGGTGCATCTGTTTTTAAATGGCCCCTTTGCCACTCGCTTGTTTTATCAAGCCTTGCTCAATTTACCGCAAGCGCAACAACAACAAGCGCAGCAGCTCAATCTTTATGGATTTTACGCCTTTTATCTCCTTTACTGGCCCACGCTCAAACGCGTATTACCGAGCGTATTAAGCTTGATTTTTATGCTTTGCTTTACCAGCTTTGCGGCCGTGATGGTGATGGGCGGCGGCCCTCAGTCGAGCACCTTAGAAGTGGCCATCTACCAAGCCATTCGCTACGACCTCGATTATGGTTATGGCGCCCTCATTGCGCTTTGGCAAATGGTGCTTTGTAGCGCGCTTTTTCTACTCTTTTATCGCTTTCAACCCAAGCAGTCGAGCTGGCGTCAATTTCGTGCTCAGCAATCAAGCGTCTATCGCGCCAGTGCTTGGGATCACCTATGGCTCGGCATACTCTGCCTATGCCTATTACCACCACTTATCATCACAGTGAAACAAGGGATCTCCAGCGCCAGCTTACAGCTATTGTCTCAATCCAGTTTATGGCAGGCGCTGTGGACTTCATTGCAAATTGCCCTCGTGGCTAGCTTATTGGCCGCCATGTTTGCCTTGGGATTAGTACAAACACTGAAACGCTGGCGTTATCGGCATTGGCACCGACGCGCCACTTTGCTTGAGCTTTGTGCAAGCTTAATTTTGGTGCTACCTGCGGTCATGCTCAGCGCCGGACTCTTTTTATGGTTGTGGCAACGAGATTGGGCCTATGACTATGGCAAACTCACCATTATGTTGATCAATGCGGTGATGGCGCTGCCCTATATGATGCGTGCTATCAGTGCACCAGCGATTTCAGCGCATTTCACCTACCATCAGCTCAATCAAAGCTTGGGATTATCCAGATGGCAGCAACGGTGGCTTATCGATCTTCCGCTCCTGAAGCGGCCCATTTTACAGGGCATGGCCTTAAGCTTTTTACTCTCATTGGGAGATATCAGTGCCATCGCCATTTTTGGCCATCAGGATTTAATGACCCTACCCATGTATCTTTATCAACTGATGGATAGCTATCAAATGCAGGCCGCTGCCGGTGTGGCGCTACTGATGCTACTGCTGTCCTTGCTGTTATTTGTGTTGGCCGAATGGGCCAGCAAGGAGAAAAGCCGTGTCTAATTTGGCTCAAACATCAGCGCAGAGCAATCAACTCACTCTGCGCCAACTTTGCTTCGATTACGGCAGTGTTGAGACACAATTTTCCACGCATTGTGAAATTGAAGCGGGCACCATTACCGCCATTTTAGGCGCTAGCGGTGCAGGGAAAAGCACGCTACTGCACTTGCTCGCTGGATTTTTGCAACCCAAGCAAGGTGAGATGCAATGGCAAGGCCAAGTGCTCAATCCATTGGCGGTGAGTGATCGTCCACTGTCGATCCTATTTCAGCAGCACAATCTATTTGATCACCTCACCGTGGCGCACAACATTGGTCTTGGCATTCGCCCAGCCCTTCGTTTTAACGCGCAAGAAAAACGCGCCATTGAGCAAGCCGCAGCACAAGTGGGATTGAGCCAACAGCTCAATCAGCTACCGCCACAACTCTCTGGAGGTCAGCAGCAACGCGTGGCATTAGCGCGCTGTTTGATTCGACAAAAGCCACTGCTACTTTTAGATGAGCCCTTTTCTGCGCTGGATCCGGCGCTGCGCCAACAAATGCTGGCTTTGGTGGCAGAAAAAGCCAAAGCGAAAAATATCACGGTATTGATGGTGACCCATGATCTCAATGATGCAAAGGCCATTGCGAGCCATGCTTTGTTTGTCGATCGTGGCCAAGCCATGTGCTGGCAACCCATGAGTGCGCTTTTAGCACGCCGCGATTCAGCGTGGCTCGACTATCTCGGCGCTACGCCGGACATGTAAACGCCATGACTAAAGCAGATAAATAAACAGCTCACTAACACTTATCTATCAAGCAAAGATAAAAAACGGGATCCCATGGGATCCCGTTTGGTTATAAATAGCGAGCAGAAAACTATCAAGCATCAAGATGCTCAAGTCCCCATTTGTACAAGGCATTTTTTTTCAAATCATAAAGCTCAGCACAAATAGCCGCTGCTTTTTTCAGTGGCAATTCTTTCGCCAATAAAGCCAAGGCTTGGCGCGCTTTCGCTGGAAGCTCATCTTGATCTTTTTTACGCAAACCTGCGACCAATAGCACCATTTCACCTTTTTGCTGATTGTCGTCGGCTTGGCACCAAGCCACCAGCTCACCCAACGGCGCCATATGAATAGTTTCAAAGGTTTTGGTTAGCTCACGGGCTAAAACCACTTCACGGTCTGGCCCCAGAACAGCAAGCATATCGGCCAATGAGTCCATAATACGGTGAGGTGATTCATAAAAGATCAAAGTACGTGAGGCTTCACGCAACTCAGTAAAACGATCTTGGCGGGCTTTACTCTTTGGCGGCAAAAAGCCTTCAAAACTAAAACGATCTGATGGCAAACCCGAAGCACTTAGGGCGGTGATCACCGCGCAAGGACCTGGCAGTGGTACCACTTTGACGCCGGCTTGGCGACAGCGGTTGACGAGATGATAGCCAGGATCACTGATCAATGGAGTGCCTGCATCTGAAACCAGTGCAATACTTTTACCTTCGGTCAGTTGCGCAACCACTTGATCGGCTTTTTGCTGCTCATTGTGATCATGCAAGGCCATGGTGCGCGTTTGAATGCCAAAGTGACTGAGCAAACGGCCAGTATGACGCGTATCTTCAGCTGCAATGATATCTACTTGATTTAAAACAGCTAAAGCACGCTGCGTGATGTCAGCTAAATTACCTATTGGCGTCGGAACAATGTACAATGTAGCAGCGTCGACCACCACGGATGGAATATTACTCATTTGTCTAAGGTGGCTCCTGAGATTAATATAGAGTGCAACTAAGTAACGGTAAAACCAAGCTATGCTCAATTTATTCAGTAAAGGAATTGTATCACGTCTTGTCCTGATTGCGGCGATGACGATAGGTCTTGCCGCTTGTCAAAGTACAGGCGTTTCAAATATTCGAGCCGATATTACCGCGGAAGCGCAAAGCACCCCAGAGCAATATCGCACATTAGCTGAAGGCAGTGAGGGAGAAACTCGCCTAAATTGGAAGATCCTTGAGCTTAAAGCTCTGGTCAATGCACAACGTTATACCGAAGCCGAAACTTTACTAGTTTGGCTATCGAACCAAGCCTTAAGCCCAGTACAAATGGCTGAATGGCAGTTGGCACGCGCCGATATCAAATATGGCCAAGGCGACTATGATAACGCACTTGCTGGCCTCAACTTCCCTGATTGGTGGCAACTCAACGATAACCAATATCGTAGCTACCATGAAATGCGTGCGAAACTGCTGGCTCAATCCACCGAACTTCTACCAGCGCTACGCGCTCGTGTTGCACTCAGCCAATATCTACCAGAAGACCAACAAGCGGTGAACTGGGATGCGCTTTGGCAGCGCCTGATGCAAGAGCCTGTCGAAAACCTCCAAGCACTGACCTATGAGCCAACCGATGGTGTTCTCAAGGGCTGGGTTGATTTAGCTATTATTCGTCATCAGTTTATTCGTCGCCCTGTTAGCCTACAACGCGCATTGGCAGAATGGACCGAGGCCCATCCAACCCATCCTGCGATTCAATTTATGCCAGTTGAGCTAGCAACACTGGCTGATATTGAGATTGTACGTCCACAAAGCATTGCTCTACTTTTGCCGCTCAGTGGTCAATTTGCATCGCAAGCTGAAGTGATTCGTGATGGCTTCCTACAAGCCATGCTTGATGATCAAGATCGCGATCCACAAATGACCGTGAAAATCTACGATGTCACCAGCACACCATTGACCGATATTTATCAGCAACTGCTACTCGATAACATCGATTTTGTGGTCGGTCCGCTACTCAAAGACAAAGTGTTTGAGTTTGAACGTATCAACAATGGCAAATTGCCAATGTTGGCACTCAATGAACCAAGTGATGTAAAAGCTACGGGTGATGTTTGTTATCTTGCACTCTCACCTGAACAAGAAGCTGCGCAAGCTGCAACCTACCTGCATGACCATGGTTTCCAATACCCACTGATTTTTGCGCCAAACAATGCCTTGGGTGAGCGCAGCAGTGAAGCCTTTAGCGCCCAGTGGAAAACCCTTGCTGAAACACCAACTGTGATTCAGTATTTTGGCACCATGAAAGAGATGCAACAGCAGATCAACCAAGTTTTGGGTCTCAATGAAAGTGCGAATCGCATCTCGCAAATGCGTCAGCTTACCCGCCGTGGTTTAGAGTCTGAGAAACGCAGCCGTCGTGATATTGATGCGATTTATATGGTGGCATCACCAGCTGAATTGGCCATGCTCAAACCATTTATCCGCGTTGCAATCAACCCTGAAGCGAAGCAGCCAGGCATGTATGCCAGCTCTCGTGGCCATGCAACCAACATTGATCCGCAGCAGCTTAATGAGATCAAAGGCATTATCTTTAGTGATATTCCAATGCTTATTGAAGGCAACTCAAGCTACGATGCCTACCAATCACTCTGGCCTGGTCAAAGTGCCGGTATGGTTCGTTTGCATGCATTAGGGATGGATAGCTATACCCTTGCGGTTGAGCTACCGCAAATGAAAGCCCTACAGGGTTACACTGTTCCAGGTCAAAGCGGCCTGCTCAGCATTGATAACCAATGCGTGGTACAGCGCAAGCTTGACTGGGCAATTTATACAGGTACCGGCATTGCCCCTGTGGAAGCGCAACAAAGCCAACCCGCCGCACAATAAGCGGTCCGTCGGCGATTTTTATGAAGCCTTGGCCTGTCAATATTTGACAGGCCAAGGCTTGTTGCTTCTAGAGCGAAATTACCAATGTCAGCGGGGTGAGGTGGATCTCATCATGCAAGATCCACAGCAACAGATTGTCTTTGTCGAAGTCAAATATAGACAAAGTGAACGCTTTGGTGGCGCTCACTATGCCCTGACCCCAAGTAAACAACAAAAACTGCTGATCACCGCCCAACACTGGTTACTCCAGCGCGGCTACGATCCACACCAAACAGCCTATCGATTTGATTATGTTGCCATTAATGGTAAGCAAGCGATCGACTGGCTCACCAACGTTATCGCAGAAGGCTAATGTATGCTTGAAAGCATTAAAGAAAATTTTAAAGAAAGCATCCAAACTCAAATTGCTGCCGCAGAAGCACTCCCAGAAACTATCGCCAAGGCTGCACAAACCATTGTGATGGCGCTGCTTAATGGCAATAAGCTTCTGTGCTGCGGTAATGGTGGCTCAGCTGCAAACTCACAACAATTGGTTGCAGCCCTGCTTAACCGCTATGAAACTGAGCGCCCTAGCCTGCCAGCCATCGCGTTAACGGCAGACTCAGTCTCACTCACCGCGGTGGCTAACGACTATGCTTATGATGATATTTTTGCCAAGCAAGTCCGTGCATTAGGCCAAGCAGGTGATGTCCTCGTGGCCATTTCCACCAGCGGTAACAGCCGTGATGTACTCAAGGCAATGGAAGCTGCGGTTACCCGTGATATGACTATTATTGCACTCACTGGCAAAGATGGTGGTGAGATGGCGGGCCTACTCAGCGATGAAAAAGATGTCGAAATTCGCCTGCCTTCGCAACGTACCGCGCGAATTCAAGAAGGACACTTGCTCACCATTCACTGCTTGTGCGATCTTATTGATAAAGTACTCTTTCCGTCGCATGACGAGTAATACCCATGAAACGAATTAGTTTAATTTTGCTTTGTACCCTGACGCTTCTTCAAGGTTGTGCCGGGGTAATTCTTGCCGGTGCTGCAGGCACGGCGCTGGTGGTCAGTGATCCTCGCACCCCACAAGAGCAGTGGCACGATCAAGAAATTGAAATGGAGGTTGGCCGTATCGTGGCCAAACCCGAATATCGTGCCAAGCTACGTATTCAAGGCGTGAGCTATGGCGGCAAAGTCCTGCTGGTTGGTCAATCGACAGAGCGTGAATTACTGGATCATGTGATTGAGCAGGTACGCCGCGTCAATCGCGTACAAACTGTTTATAACTTAGTGCGCCTAGAGCAGCCACTCACCTTGGCTCAAATCAGCGAAGATACTTGGATCACCACCAAAGTGCGCACTCAAATGCTTGCAGATGAGCGCCTCAAAAGCATGCCGATCAAAGTCGTCACTGAGAATAAAGAAGTCTTTTTGCTCGGTTATATCGATAAAAATCAAGCAGACATTGCCGTAGATATCGCTCGCCATGTCTCTGGCGTCAAACAAGTGATCAAAGCTTTTGAGTATGTGGAACCCAAACCTGTCGTCACAGAGCCAGCGGTAAGCGATACGAGCCTCTCAAACGAGCAAAAACCTCTTGCTGAGCAAGGTGCTGAAAGCGAAGGTGCACAAACGCAACCCTATTATGATGAGTCGCAAAGTGATGGTGCAATCACCAGTCCAGTGACTTTCTAATATGCCCTTTTTAAGGTGTACTTTCTTGACTAAAACACAGCCAAGATAGGCCATCCTGATTGACGAGACAATAAGAAATGGCAATAAAAAACGCAGCTTTAAGGCTGCGTTTTTTGATGATCAATGCTGTGATTTTAATCTTACTTCACCACTCGTAGACTTGGGCGTCCACGTGGTGGTGATGGTGGTTCATCATCCGGCGGCGTTACGGCTGTTAAAGGCTCTTCCAGCAATTCTGGCTCTGCGCTATCAACAATCCCTTCATCAGGGCTCACATCATAGGCCAATTCAGGCTCAAACATGGTTCCTGCGCCATTTTCACGGGCATAAATCGCCATCACCGCACTCATAGGTACGATCACCGAATGAGGCTGGCCACCAAAGCGCGCATTGAAGCTAATCGCATCATTGCCGAGCTCCAGGTGACCCACGGCACGCGGTGCAATATTGAGAACAACTTGACCGTCACTGATAAATTCAGGCGGTACACGCACACCCGATTGCGTGGCATCCACCACCAAGTGTGGCGTTAAATCGTTGTCCAGTAACCAGTCATAGTAAGCACGAACCAAGTACGGACGGCGGGCTGTCAGCATCTCATTCATCATGATTAACGCGTTAGACGCATTTCACGTTCAACTTCAGTCATTGAAGCGAGGAAAGAGTCACGTTCAAATACACGTGCCATATACGCTTTCACTTCTTTTGCACCGGTACCGATCAAATCAATACCCATGATAGGCAAACGCCATAGAAGTGGTGCAAGATAGCAATCGACCAAGCTAAACTCTTCGCTCATAAAATAAGGGAACTCAGAGAATACAGGAGCAAGCGCTAGAATCTCTTCACGTAGTTGTTTACGTGCGCGATCTGCACCTTCTTCACCTTTCATGATGGTTTCTGCAAGGCTGTACCAGTTACGTTCAATGCGATACATCATCAAACGGCTATGGCCACGAGATACAGGGTAAACAGGCATCAATGGAGGATGTGGGAAGCGCTCATCAAGATATTCCATGATGATACGTGACTCATAAAGAGCCAATTCGCGATCCACAAGGGTTGGCACTGAGTTGTATGGGTTCAGACCAACTAGATCTTCAGGTAGATTTTGAGGGTCAACCAACTCAATCTCTACACTCACCCCTTTCTCTGCAAGAACGATACGCACCTGATGGCTATAAATATCAGAAGCATCAGAATATAACGTCATGACAGAGCGTTTATTGGCAGCAACAGCCATTCACCCCTCCAAAATTTCAATCTACGCAAAAAGCAACGGAGGCAAAATTAACCCCCATTGCGGGATATTCAACCTACTAGAGTACCTGATCAATGGACGTCGCGCCAATACTCTTTCTTTAACAAGAAGGCAAAGATCAAAAACAACACTAAAAATGCGATCACCCAGTAACCAATTTGTTGACGTTTCACTTGAATGGGCTCGCCACTGTATTGCAAAAAGTTGACTAAATCGCGAACCGCTTGCTGATATTCTTGCGCATTGAGCTCTCCTAGTCCGTCACTTTCGAGGCCAACGATCACCTGTTTCGACTGCCCATTTTCATCAATGACTATCTCATAAATCGGTGTGGATATACCTTGCAGCGTTTCTAACACATGCGGCATCCCCACATTGGGATAGAGCAAATTATTGGATCCAAAGGGACGATTGGGATCGGCGTAAAAACTCTGTAGGTAGGTATACAGCCAATCGGCCCCCCGCACACGCGCAACCAACGTCAGATCAGGCGGCGCAGCGCCAAACCAAGCTTTGGCATAATTTTCCGGCATCGCATTGATCATCAGATCTCCCACTTTGGCATTGGGATCAAAAATCAAGTGTTCGACCATCAGATCTTCAGGAATGTTAAGATCCTGCGCGACTCGGTTATAACGCTGATATTGCATGCTATGGCAGCCAAAACAAAAATTGGTGTAGAGCTGGGCACCACGTTGCAAAGAAGCAGTATCGGTCAGATCGGTATTGGCTGACATCAATGGAATTGCGCTACCACCAGCGGCCATAGCGGTTCCCACGGAAAAACTCAGCGCTAGCATGGCCCAGGCCAGCGACAGATAGATTATCTTTTGAATCAACTGTTTCATCGCATCGTCACCTGTGTTGGCAGTGGCTTGGTTCGCTCATATTTGCTGTAGATAAACAGCAGTACAAAGAACATAAAGTAGGACAAGCTAAAACAGCGCGAAAGCAGTGTGTATAAGGGCGTTGCTGGCAATGCGCCCAAAATCCCAAGGGCGATAAAGCTCACCGTAAATTGTGCTAAATTCAATTTATGCCAAATGCTTCGATAGCGAAATGAGCGCACCTTGCAGCGATCCAACCAAGGCAAAACAAACAGCATGATGATCGCGCCGCCCATACCAATGACCCCCATCAATTTGTCAGGGATCGCCCGTAAAATGGCGTAAAATGGGGTGAAATACCAAACCGGTGCAATATGCTCTGGTGTCTTTAGTGGATTGGCCGCTTCAAAGTTTGGCGGCTCTAAAAAATAGCCCCCCATTTCGGGGTTAAAGAAGATCACATAACTAAAGAGGATCATAAAGAACACCGCGCCCATCAGATCCTTCACCGTAAAATAGGGATGAAATGGAATGGCATCTTTCGGCCAACCCCGCTCATCTTTGTCCTTCTTAATATCAATGCCATCTGGATTATTTGAGCCCACCTCATGCAGCGCAAAAATGTGTAACACCACCAGAAGTACCAGCACCAAAGGCAAGGCAATCACATGAAGCGCAAAAAAACGATTAAGGGTGGCCCCTGAAACCACATAATCCCCTCGAATCCAAAGCGTGAGATCGTCGCCAATCACAGGGATCGCACCAAATAATGAAATGATCACCTGTGCGCCCCAATAGGACATCTGCCCCCAAGGCAACAGATAGCCCATAAAGGCTTCGGCCATCAGCACTAAAAAGATCAGCATGCCAAAGATCCAAAGTAGCTCTCGTGGCTTTTGATAAGAGCCATAGATCAGAGCACGGTACATATGCAGGTAGACCACTACAAAAAATGCGGAAGCGCCCACTGCATGCATATAACGTAATAACCAGCCATAGGGGACATCACGCATAATGTACTCCACGGATGCCATGGCGCCTTCAGCTGAAGGGTTGTAGTGCATGGTCAGCCAAATACCGGTGAGCAATTGATTAACCAATACCAAGGTGGCTAGCGAGCCAAAGTAATACCAAAAATTAAGGTTTTTCGGCGCCGGATAATGCCCCATATGCTCGTAATACAGCTTAGATACGGGAAAACGCTCATTGACCCAGTCGAGTAACTTACTCATGTCAGAGCCTCCTTGGGATCTTCACCCACCACCAAGGTTTGCTCATCAGCAAAATGATAGGGCGGCACCATCAAATTTAATGGCGCAGGTACACCTTGAAATACCCGTCCTGCCATATCGAATTTAGAGCCATGACAGGGGCAAAAGAAACCTGCTTGCACACCGCTAACTTGCTCTTGAAAAGAATCTGGCAAATAAGTGGGCGAGCAACCCAAATGAGTACAAATACCCACGGCGACAAAAAATTCAGGATTCAAAGAACGCAGGGGATTTTGTGCATAGACAGGTTGCTGCCCTTGAATCGACTCTGGATCGCGCAGCTGACTATCGTGCTGGTTGAGGGTATCAATCACAGCTTGAGTACGACGAACAACCCATACCGGTTGTTTGCGCCACTCCACACGAATCATCTGACCGGGCTCAAGTTTACTGACATTAACACTGACCGCAGCACCATCCGCTTTTGCCTTGGCACTGGGATTCCAAGCCCCGATGAAGGGGACCGCGAGCGCAGCTGCACCGGCACCACCGATCACACAGGTGGAAATGGTTAAAAATCGACGACGATTGGGGTTTTCTGGCGCCATATCAGGCGGCTGAGGCGCTGATGATTCCTTGGCCATGATTGTGCTTCCTTTTCTGTCGAGCGCTTATCTGAACGCTTTTATCCTTTTGAATGGCGTTTTTCTTTCAATAACGCTTTGGGGACGTGAATCCAATTCACGACTCTGTTTTGAGCGTAGACAGGGGAATGGAAGTTAACAAGTTGTGAGAAAAGGCAATTTTAATTTGAAGGTAAAATTGTGACATAAAAAAAGGATGCCCATAGGCATCCTTTTTGCGTAATCCAAATTTCCAGCGAATTAACGCTTAGAGAATTGTGGACGACGACGTGCTTTACGTAGACCAACTTTCTTACGTTCAACGCTACGTGCGTCACGAGTTACATAACCCGCTGCGCGTAGTGCAGGACGTAGAGACTCGTCGTACTCCATCAATGCACGAGTGATACCGTGACGGATCGCACCTGCTTGACCAGAGATACCACCACCTTTAACAGTGATGTATAGGTCTAGTTTTTCGATCATTTCAACAAGTTCTAGTGGTTGACGAACTACCATACGTGCAGTTGGACGACCAAAGTACTCTTCTAGAGAGCGCTTGTTGATTACGATGTTGCCGCTACCCGGTTTGATGAATACACGAGCTGCTGAGCTTTTGCGACGGCCAGTGCCGTAGTATTGATTCTCTGCCATTGCCATGTTCCCCTAATTAAATGTCCAGTACTTGTGGTTGTTGAGCAGCATGGTTGTGCTCAGCGCCAGCATATACTTTCAGTTTACGGTACATGGCACGACCTAGAGGACCTTTAGGCAGCATGCCTTTAACCGCTAGCTCAAGAACCATTTCTGGTTTACGATCGATCAATTTCTCGAAAGACATTGATTTTAGACCGCCAGGGAATTCAGAGTGACGGTGGTACATCTTGTCAGATGCTTTGTTACCAGTCACAGTGATTTTCTCTGCGTTTACAACGATGATGTAATCACCAGTGTCAACGTGAGGAGTGTATTCTGCTTTATGCTTACCACGTAGGCGAGTAGCGATTTCAGCAGCTAGACGACCAAGAGTTTTACCGTCAGCGTCTACGACGAACCAGTCGCGTTTTACTGATTCTGGTTTAGCAACGAAAGTTTTCATGCTAATTCATACCCAAATTTAAAATTTAACACTTATGGAATCGAATGATTCCGCTCCTTCGAGCCCCATCCATCACCCCTTCGAGTGGTGGCACTCTAGGCTTTCGCCTTTACAGGAATAGTGGGTCGCGAGATTATAGGGAAAGGTGAAAAAAAAATCACCCCCTTTTCACGCTTTTTTCTTCACTGCCTTGACAGTGCTCGCATGCCAATAGCTGTGGCTTTGCATCTCAATCAGTCGAGACTGACAACGAGAAAACAGGGCTTCAAAGCGAGAATCCTGATAAAGCACAATTAAATCGACTTTTGCCGTGATCACCAATTGCACCTGCTGTTGGTATAGCGCATCAATCAAAGCGATGAATCGACGTACCGATTCTGGCTCTCGATCGCTTAGCTGAGGAACCTCAAGCAACACCAGACGCCGATAGTGTTGAGCTAACCATAAATAATCACGGGGATGTCTTGGCTTTTGGCATAGCTCAGCAAAAGAAAGCATCAACGCAGATTCAGTAGCCGCCAATATTTCAAGCTGGTGGCCATGTAACATCAAATGCTGTTGCCCCTTTGAATGTATCCCGAGATAGGTTTGACTCAGCGTTTTTTGCAATGCGGCTTGCTGCGCGGATGACGCCACGATTTGGTAATGGGGCTCAGATACCCCCTGTGCTAATCGATAATCAGAGCAATGATCCAGATCGAGTAATACACAATGCTGCTCGATCAATGAAATAGCAGGTAAAAACCGCGCGCGCTGCAACCCATTATGATAAAGCGCATTGGGCGCCTGATTACTGGTAAAAAATAGCGTGACACCATCTGCCACCAGCGCGCTGAGTAAATCGCCTATCAACATCGCATCGGTAATATCGGTAACCATCATCTCATCTAGACACAGCAGACGTGCAGGCCCCATAAGTGCTTTAGCCACCGCAGGCATCGGTGTTTTCTGGCCCTGCAATTGTTGCAGATGACCATGAACCGCCTGCATGCACTCAAGATAATGCAAGCGCCGGTATTGGTCATTGGGTAGGGATTGACAGAGTAAATCCATCAGCATGGTTTTACCCCGGCCTACTTGGCCATAAAGATAAATACCAACTGAGTGAGGGGATTTTTTTGACCTTAGAAAAAGGTCTAGCCATGCGGGCAAAAACGACTTTTTTTCCTGATAAGGCTGCACCATAAAGGTGTGGTAAATCGCGTCGATATGTCGCAACACTGCGACTTGCTGTGTGTTTTCTTCAATGTGATGGTCCGCCAGCAATGCCTGATAAAGCTGGCTTGGTGGGCCTTGTTTCATCCTGAATACCTGCTGATGGAATCGGCAAAATGCTATGTTGAGAGTATCACAGCCGCAAAACAGCATGTATAGTTAAGACGAAGACAAGTCATTTATATATTTATCAAGGAGTCACTATGATGTGGATGAACGCGCTTATCTTCTTAGCCATTGGAGTTCTCCTCGGCCTCCTCATCGCTCGCTTCAATAACAAAGACTTGGCCCAGCAGAAGAACTTGAAAAAAGAGTTAGATCTGTCCAAGTATGAGCTTGAGCAGTATCGCCAAGAGCTCTCAGATCACTTTGCTCGCAGCGCTGAATTACTTGAGAACATCTCAAAAGATTACAATAAGCTCTATCAGCATATGGCCAAGACCTCTGTGGACTTGATGCCAAATCTATCGGATCAAGACAATCCATTTACCGCGTCACTTCGCGCTGTTGAAGCGCTTGAAGAAGATCACAGCGATATTGCAGATCCGGCGCAGCCACGTGATTACGCTAATGGCGCCAGTGGTGCACTAAAAGATGAGATGCTGACCAAGCAAGCAAGTTAAAATTGCTTACCGCTCACAAAATAGGACAGTTGCTCAGCGGCTGTCCTATTTTTTTATCCGTAAACATCCGTCATAAAAGTTAGCAATACATCAAGCCTTAGCTTGTGAGATGCCTGCCATTTCCTCGCTACTTTTCCCCTACATTCGGTGCTATTCTAGCGATAATTTTCTGTTTCAACGCATCGAGATAAAGGACCTCACAACATGTTGCAAACGCTGCTTCGCTCCGTTCGCCTCGGTTTATTGGTGGGTGTCATTCTCGTTTTGGCGCTGCCACAACTACGCCAGCAATTGCTTAGCCAAGTGCGTGAAACCATCGCCCCCTTAGAGCAAGGGCCACGCCAGAGTTATCACGATGCCGTGCTGCGCGCCGCGCCCGCGGTGGTCAACATCTATAGCCGCCGCTATACCAATGAAAATAGCTTAGAGCTTGCCGTTCAAGGCTTAGGCTCTGGGGTGATCATGAATAGTCAGGGCTATATTCTGACCAACCTTCATGTCATTGCCGAATCGGATCAAGTGGTCGTAGCGCTGCAAGATGGTCGCATTTTTATGGCGCAGCTGATTGGCCAAGATGCACTCACTGACTTAGCGGTGCTTAAAATCGATGCCGACAATCTCCCCGTCATTCCGCAAGACAAACAATATCAAGCGCAAATTGGCGATGTAGTTCTGGCCATCGGTAACCCTTATAACCTAGGGCAAACCACCACCTTTGGTATTATCTCTGCCACTGGCCGTACGGGCATGAGTTTTGGTCGACAAGATTTTCTGCAAACTGATGCCGCAATCAATCAGGGAAATTCCGGCGGTGCATTGGTCAATGCAAAGGGTAATCTTGTGGGAATTAATACCGCATCCTTTCAGCCAACCACAGAAATGGATACCTATGGTATCTCCTTTGCGATTCCCTACACCCTTGCAGATAAAATTATGGATAAGATCATCGCAGATGGTCGCGTGATTCGTGGTTATGTCGGCATTCTTAGCGCTGGTGCAATCAATCCAGTCATGGCTCGAGTGATTGATCCGCAATATCTCAACGGGGTGATGATCAATAAATTAGAGCCAGGCGGACCTGCTGAACTGGCTGGGCTGCGTCGCCACGACATTATCGTGAAAATTGGTGAACACTGGGTGCAAGGACCGCAGGATGCACGCGATCAAGTAACTGAACTACGTCCTGGCACCAAGGTTCCATTCACAGTGTTGCGTGAAGAGCAGCTCTTAACCTTGCCGATTACCATTACCGAAGAGCCAGAAAACGGCCATTAATGCTCAGCCTATTTGAAAAATAGCGTTACTCAAAGCACTAGAATGCTCATATCAACATCATAAAAAAAGCCCGCATAAATGCGGGCTTTTTGCTATTTGAAGACGCGGTATTATTAAGCGTCAGCGCGCTGAATGTTAGCACCCAGAGCGGTTAGCTTATCTTCAATGCGATCATAACCGCGATCGATATGATAAATACGATCTACCACAGTTTCGCCCTGCGCAATACAGCCAGCAATGACCAAACTTGCGGATGCACGTAGATCCGTCGCCATTACTTGCGCACCGCTTAATTGCTCGCAATCACCACAAATCACAGTGTTGCCTTCAATCTCAGCATGCGCACCCATACGAATCAATTCAGGGATGTGCATAAAGCGGTTTTCAAAGATAGTTTCAGTGATGATCCCAGTGCCCTTGGCCACCAAGTTCAACAAACTAAATTGCGCTTGCATATCGGTTGGGAAACCAGGATGCGGTGCAGTGCGAATGTTGACAGCTTTCAGCTCGCGCCCCGTCATATTTACACGAATCCAATCATCACCCGTTTCAACCAAAGCACCCGCTTCTTCCAACTTAGAAAGCGCAGCTTCAAGTAGTGAAGGACGTGTATTGGTACAGCGAATATCACCACCAGATACTGCAGCAGCCACAAGAAACGTACCGGTTTCAATACGGTCAGCAACCACTGAGTGGTAACCACCACCAAGACGCTCAACACCGGTAATGGTGATGGTATCAGTACCTGCACCTTCGATTTTTGCGCCAAGGGTATTTAAGAACGCAGCGGTATCTTCGATTTCAGGCTCACGCGCTGCATTTTCAATCACAGTGGTGCCTTCAGCCAAAGTCGCAGCGCACATAATGGTAACAGTTGCACCAACGCTCACTTTGTCCATCACGATATGCGCGCCTTTTAAGCGACCATCGACAGATGCTTTGACATAGCCTTCTTCAAGCACAATGGTTGCGCCCAATTGCTCAAGACCATGAATATGTAAATCCACAGGACGTGCACCAATTGCGCAACCACCAGGTAGAGACACTTGGCCTTGACCAAAACGTGCGACCAATGGACCCAAAGCCCAAATTGATGCACGCATGGTTTTCACCAAGTCATAAGGTGCACAGAAATTATTTACACCGCTGGCATCGACATGAACAGAACCGTTACGAGAAACCTTAGCGCCCAATTGCTCAAGCAATGCCATGGTGGTATCGATATCACGAAGTTTTGGCACATTCGCCACTTCAACAGGCTCTTCAGCCAAGAGTGCGGCAAATAGAATAGGAAGAGCGGCGTTTTTCGCCCCAGAAATAGCAACCTCACCTTTAAGCGGGCCGCCACCTTGAATAATAAATTTTTGCATGACGGTTCTCAGTTACGATGGCAGGATCAATTTTTTATCGCGAGCCCACTCATCAGGCGTATAAGCTTTAATGCTTAAAGCATGGATTGCATTGGAAGCGATGTGCTCCATCAATGGTCCATAAATGGTTTGTTGCTTTTTCACACGACTCATACCGTCGAAAAGCTCACCCACAGCGATTACTTCAAAATGGCTACCATCGCCTTTGACATGAACCTCAGCTAGATCTAGCTGCTGCTCTAGAATTGTTTTAATTTCGCTAATGTCCACTTAGCCACCCTTTATTGCACATCTTCAAGATGTTCAGTAATCACCGAATCAAGATTACTAAGCTTCAGAAGAGTCTGAAGCTGATTTGGAACTGCGCATAATAATACATGACATCCTTGCATTCGAGCCTGCTGTATCAAATGAAGCAGAATTGCCACGCCTGCAGAGTCGATCCGAGTCACATTTGTTAAAATTACTGGCCATTGTTCGGCTTTAGCGATCCATTGCCAGCCTTTTGGCCAATGGTGTGGAATGCTCTGACGCGTCAGTTCGCCAGATAAGGTTAAAGCCTTGGCATCGATATCCAAGGTTAGCGCTGGCTCACTCATGGCGCTTTACTATCCACATCATCACCATCCAAACGAATCGGTTGGCGACCCAAACGTTGCAACTCTTGCGTCACCGCTTCGATGCCCTTGTTTTTTAGCGGATCGCGCCATTCACTTTGCTTAGTTTGCACCATAGAGATACCCTCAGCCACCATGTCAAAGGCTTGCCAAGTACCATCTTTGTTTTTACGCAATTTAAAGTCGATGCGAAGCGGTGGATGGGACCCCTCAATCAGATCAACACGCACAGTCACAATCTTGCGATCGGCTGGTACAGGCTGAGCGGCTTCCACTTTCACGGTTTGATCGCTGTATTTGGTCATCACCTGCGCATAGGAAGCAATCATATAATCTTCAAAAGCCACCACAAATGCATCGCGTTGATCTTTCGTCGATTTCTTCAACTGCTGATTACCCAGCACTTTATAAGCGGCATAACGCGCATTGACGTAAGGCAACAACTCCTCATTAACAATGGTGCGTAAGATTTCAGGATTTTTCGCAATATTTGGCTGCTCTGCCTTGAGGCGCGCAAAGGTAATTTGTGCCACCTCGTCAATCAAACGATAGGGGTCAGTTTGATCCACCGTTTTTGCTTGCACACTGCTAGATAGCATGGCCAGCATCAAGCTCAAACCGACAAACCATTGGGCTATCTGCCCTTGGCCTAACTTAATTTGGCGCAATTTCATCATCATTTATTCATCCTCGCCTTTTAAGCTGTATACCACTTGGCCAATCAAATCCTCGAGGATCAGTGCCGATTTGGTATCTTGTATTTCATCGCCATCACCGAGCATATCAAAGCCTTCCTCCTCATCGACAAAGCCGGGAATTAGTCCCACAAACTGCTCGCCAAGAAGACCCGCGCTATAAATAGAAGCCGATGTGGTCTCAGAGAAATAACCATATTTACTGTCGATATTCATGGTCACCACAGGCGTGTGAGTCGCTACATCTAAGTCGATATCGCTGATGCGCCCAACAACCACCCCACCAATTTTTACTGGTGAGCGCACTTTCAGCCCACCAATATTGTCAAAACGAGCCGTTAACTGATAACTCTCACTTTGGCTCAGCCCTTTGACATTGGCGATGTTAAATACCAACACCAAAAGCGCAGCGATTCCCGCTAAAACGAACAAACCAACCCAAAGTTCTAATTTACGTGTTTGTTGCATACGTTAATTTCCAAACATAAGTGCGGTGAGCACAAAATCTAATCCCAATACCGCCAACGAAGCATGCACCACGGTTCGTGTGGTGGCTTGGCTAATCCCAGCCGATGTTGGCGTTGCGTAGTAACCGTTAAATAGCGCGATCCAAGTGACCGTCACGGCAAAAACCAAACTCTTGATCATGCAGTTGCCAACGTCATAGCCAAGCTCAATGGATGCCTGCATTACCGACCAAAAACTACCGTGGTCAATGCCCTTCCAATCCACGCCGACTAACTCTGCGCCCCAAATACCCACCACGATAAAAATCGCTGTGAGTAGTGGCATCACAATCACGCCAGCCCAGAAACGAGGTGAGATCACACGACGCAGTGGGTCAACAGCCATCATCTCCATACTGGAAAGTTGCTCGGTAGCGCGCATCAAGCCAATTTCAGCGGTTAATGCTGAGCCTGCGCGGCCAGCAAAGAGTAGCGCTGTTACCACCGGACCCAATTCACGTAGCAAAGACAACGCAACCATCTGGCCCAAATTGGTTTCAGCACCAAAATCCACCAGCACTAAATAGCCTTGCAAGCTAATCACCATGCCGATAAATAGGCCAGAAACCATGATGATCGCCAAAGATTGCACGCCCAAAACATATAGCTGGCGAAATAGCAGTGGTGCCATTTTTCGCGGCTGCGGTTTACCCACTAACGCGCCAAACAGCATTAAGGTTGCCTGTCCCATCGCTTGGGTGACCGCCAATGTACGTGCGCCCAGCGCAATAATCCATTGCATTACAACCACTCCTCAGCCAATGGCTTGGCAGGATAACGAAATGGCACGGGACCATCAGCCAATCCCTGAATAAATTGGCGCACCATGTCATCATCCATTTGCTCAAGCGCCTCCGGTGTCCCTTCAGCAATCACTTTGCCATCTGCGAGCAGGTACACATAATCAGCAATACTCATCACTTCAGGCACATCATGGGAAACCACCACTGAAGTCAAACCTAATGCCTGATTCAAATCGCGAATCAGTTTAACCAGTACGCCCATGGTGATCGGGTCTTGGCCGACAAAAGGCTCGTCATACATCACCAGTTCTGGATCCAGCACAATCGCGCGCGCCAAAGCCACACGCCGCGCCATTCCCCCAGAAAGCTCACTTGGCATCAGCGCTTCAGCGCCGCGCAGGCCAACTGCTTCTAATTTCAGCATCACAATCGTGGCAATCAATGACTCGCTGAGCTGCGTATGTTCACGCAGCGGAAAGGCAATATTGTCAAACACTGACATATCACTAAACAGCGCGCCCGATTGAAATAACATCCCCATTTTTTCGCGCGCCGTATAAAGCGCTCGACGACCTAACTTGGGTATATTCCATTGATGAAAGAAGATATCCCCTTGATCGGGAAGTAATTGTCCACCAATCAAACGCAACAGGGTAGTTTTACCAATCCCTGATGGCCCCATAATGGCGGTCACTTTTCCTTTGGGAATATTCAAATTGAGGTGGTCAAAAATAACCCGCTCACCACGACAGAAATGCAGATCGCGAATGGTGATCAAATTTTCATTTTGCGCCATAAGGCATCCGCTTATTTATAGAAAAATCAAAAAGATTAAATAAAATCAAACGCATGATAGAGATTCCCAACCCAATGAACAAGGTGGCAAGCTGATTCAGCTCGCATAAAATTACGCCTACCCTGTCATTTACCTTACGCTCATTTGATATTGCACCAAATAAAAATAGGCAGCTGTCAAAAATGAGTAAAATCTCAATAAAGACGCGGATTTTAACGCTCGGTTAATCTGTAAGAAATAGCGTCAAACACTTCACATTTCATGCTGTTATATTCAATACTGAACCCTTCACTCTAACCAAGCGAGCTGAACATGATGTTAACCGCTGTGATATTTCTAATCATTGGATTGATTTTATTGGTCTGGAGCGCAGACCGCTTGGTCTATGGCGCTGCCGCGCTTGCGCGCAACTATGGCATCGCCCCTTTAGTGATTGGTATGACCATTTTAGCCATGGGCTCCTCTGCGCCTGAAATGGTGGTTTCAGCCACCGCAGCACTGAATGGTAAAACTGATACCGCAGTAGGCAACGTCATTGGCTCAAATATTGCCAATATTGCCCTTATCCTTGGGTTAACGGCATTGATTCGCCCATTATCCATCAGCTCAGCCGTCCTTCGCCGTGAACTACCCATGATGATGGCGGTCACCCTCATCGCAGGTATCTTACTGTGGAATAACTACCTTAGCTTTATTGAAGGTATCGTACTGATCGCTTTATTTGCCGCCTTTATTCTGACCATGCTGAAAATCAGCAAAGATAAAGATTACCAAGACGACCCCATGCTCACCGAGCAAGAGAGCGAAATTCCGCAAGGTGTCAGCAACAAAGCCGCGGCGGGCTGGGTTGTGTTGGGCTTACTATTACTCCCCTACTCGGCCAATTTATTGGTCGATTCCGCGGTGACCATCGCAGAGTATTTTGGCATGAGTGATTTGGTCATTGGTCTGACTATTATTGCCATTGGCACCAGCTTACCTGAGCTTGCCGCGTCCGTTGCAGGTGTGCTCAAAGGTGAAGATGATATGGCGGTGGGCAATATCATCGGCTCCAATATATTCAACATACTCGCCGTCATGGGCATTCCCGCACTACTCAATCCATCCGCCATTAATCCACTAGTGATGGGGCGCGATTATTATGTGATGTTTGCAATTTCTGCGCTTTTGGTCGTGCTCGCACTTGCAAAACAGCGTAAACTAGGCCGAATTGCAGGTTTTATTTTGTTCGCCTGTTTTGTGGTTTATCAAGGTTATTTGCTGGTGAATCTCTCCGCTTAACCACCAGTTTGCAGTCAAGGAGTTGTCATGACAGCCACCGCTTCCTTTTGCCAAAGTGGCCAACGTGTTTTAGATATCGAAATCGATGCACTCAATCACCTCAAGCAATATATTAATGATGATTTTGCCAACGCTTGCGCACTGATGATGCAGTGTGAAGGTAAAGTGATCGTGATGGGTATGGGCAAATCAGGACATATCGGCTGCAAAATTGCCGCGTCTTTAGCCAGCACCGGCACACCAAGTTTCTTTGTGCATCCTGGCGAAGCCAGCCATGGCGATCTCGGGATGATTGGCAAAAAAGATGTGGTTTTGGCGATTTCGAATTCAGGTGAAGCGGGTGAAATTTTATTTCTGGCACCTGTACTGTCACGCCTTGGCATTCCAATGATCTGCATGACCGGCAATCCAGAATCTAGCATGGCTAAACTGGCCAAGGTACATTTGCAAATTACCGTTCCCAAAGAAGCCTGCCCACTGAATTTAGCGCCAACCTCAAGCACCACAGCGACACTTGCCATGGGCGATGCGCTCGCGATTGCCCTATTGGAAGCGCGCGGCTTCACTGCTGAAGATTTTGCACTCTCTCACCCTGGCGGTGCATTGGGTCGTAAACTGCTCTTAAAGATTGGTGATATTATGCGCCAAGGCGATGATTTGCCTTGCATTCAGCCAACAGCAACCGTGGCTCAGGCACTCTTTGAGATCACGCAAAAAGGATTAGGTATGACCGCTGTTGTCGATGCGAATCAACAGGTACTTGGCATCTTTACCGATGGTGACCTACGCCGTCTGTTTGAGCGCAACATTGACCTCAAGCACACAGAGATCGGCACAGTCATGACAGCAAACCCTCATACCACAAGTGCCGATCTACTTGCAGCGGAAGGACTACTGTTAATGGAGCAGCGCAAAATCACCAGTTTGTTGGTGATCAATGAGCAGCAACAACTAATTGGCGCATTACAGATGCATGACCTTTTAAAAGCTGGTGTGGTGTAAACAAAACGATGATTGATTTTTTATACGGTCCAGTGCCTCAAACCATTTGGCAACGAGCAGCAAAAATTCAATTGCTCATCTGTGATGTAGATGGCGTCTTTTCCGATGGGCGCGTCTATATGGGCAACGATGGCGAAGAGTTAAAAGCCTTTCATACCCGTGATGGCTATGGCATCAAATGTATTATGAATGCAGGCATTGAAGTGGCAGTGATCACTGGACGTCAATCAAACATCGTGAGCAACCGCATGAATGCCTTGGGCGTTCAACACCTTTATCAAGGTCAAGATAACAAACTTGCAGCCTATCAAGATCTGCAGCAACAACTTCAGCTGGCACCTGAGCAAGTGGCTTATATTGGCGATGACCTTATTGATTGGCCAGTCATGGAAAAAGTAGGCTTGGGTATCTGCGTCCAAGATGGCCATCCACTGCTTGCCCAGCGCGCTGATTTTTGTACGGCGACACGTGGCGGTTTTGGTGCGGTTCGTGAAGTCTGCGATCTGTTACTCGCCGCACGTGATCAACTCGAAGCCTATCAAGGACGCAGCATATGAGTTGGCAGCGTTTCTTTATTGCGCTGCTTGTGATTGTCTGCGCTGGCGCTGGCCATTACCTCTTTGAAAAACACTGGCAATCGGAAGTGCAAGTGGCCATTGATATCGAAAAACCAATTTTCGTTGGCGATAATATTATTAATAAAGGCTACTCAGCACAGGGGCTACTCAACTATCAAGTCGAGTCGAAAAAACTCTCCTACTTTGCTGAACACGGAAACACTGAGTTTGAACAACCCACACTCTTGGTGTTTCGCAATGGCGATCAGGCAGAATGGCGCTTAACCGCGAAACATGCCACCCTCACCAAAGAGCAAATGCTGATTTTGGTGGATGACGTCAAACTTTATAATCTGTTACCCAACAATGCCTTTGAAAAAATGGAAACGGATTACTTAGTACTTGATTTGATAAGTAAAGATTTTAATACTGATCAACCGACACAAATTCAAGGCCCAGGCTTTCACAGCCGCGGCAATAAAATGCAGGGCAACTTAGAGCAACATGTTGCTGAACTACAAGACGAGGTACAAGGTCGCTATGAAAGTTTCATTCGCTAAACTAGGGCTCTTACTTCTTTGCCTTGCCAGCCCATGGTCTTGGGCCAAGAGTAATGACACCGAACAACCCATTGTGATTCATTCCAATAACCAACAAGTGGATATGAAGACCAATACCGTCACCTTTAGCGGCAAAGTGGTGCTCACCCAAGGCTCGATTAAGATCCATGCCGATCGCATCGTGGTGATCCGCCCTAAAGGTAAAGAAGGTCAGGAAATTATCGAAGCTTACGGTAAACCGGCAACCTTCCAACAAACCACAGATGATGGCAAACCACTCAATGGCAAAGCCAACAAACTACGTTATGAAATCGCCAAAGAATTTTTGACCATGACCACCAATGCTGAATTGAACCAAGAAGGCAGTGTGATCAAAGGTGATAGCATCAGCTATAGCATCGTCCAGCAGAAATTGGTGGCAAAAAGCGGTGGTCAAGAGCGCGTAACCACCATCATTCAACCGAACAAAATCAATCAAAAGTAAACCGCTATGGCCCTGTTAAAAGCAAGCCACTTGGCTAAAAGTTATAAAAGTCGCAAGGTTGTTTCTGATGTCAGCCTTGAAGTGAATTCAGGCCAAATTGTCGGCTTGCTCGGCCCAAACGGGGCCGGTAAAACTACCTCTTTTTATATGATTGTTGGTCTTGTTGGCCGCGATGAAGGCAGTATTACCATTGATGGCAAAGATATTAGCTTGCTTCCCATGCACTCACGTGCGCGCCTAGGGATCGGCTACCTTCCTCAGGAAGCATCTATTTTCCGTCGCCTGTCGGTCTACAACAACATTATGGCGGTGCTTCAAACCCGTGACGACCTGAGTAAAGAGGAGCGTCACGACCGTTTGGAAGAATTACTTGAAGAATTCAACATCCAGCACATTCGTAATAGTTTAGGTATGGCATTATCAGGGGGTGAACGTCGCCGAGTAGAGATTGCCCGTGCACTTGCCGCCAATCCTAAATTTATTCTGCTCGATGAACCTTTTGCTGGTGTTGACCCAATCTCGGTCATCGATATCAAAAAGATTATTGAGCATCTTCGCGATCGAGGCCTCGGTGTTCTCATTACCGATCATAACGTACGTGAGACACTGGATGTGTGTGAACACGCCTATATTGTGAGTCAGGGGCGTTTAATCGCCAACGGTACACCAGCAGAAGTCCTTGCGGATGAGCATGTGAAACGTGTCTATCTAGGTGATCAGTTCAAGCTATAGTTATTACATGGGCCACATTGCGTTGTCGGCCGTTTGATTGAATAAGGTACTGAACAACCGCATGAAACCAACGCTGCAACTGAAAATTGGCCAACAGCTTGCGATGACGCCACAGCTTCAGCAAGCGATTCGTTTGTTGCAGCTTTCCACCCTCGATTTGCAGCAAGAGATTCAACAAGCGCTGGAGCAAAACCCATTGCTCGAAGAAGATCATCCCGATTTTAACGATGATCTTGAAGGTAACGACCACTCAGAACAAACCACCGACGCTCATCATGAAGCCAGCGATGAGCTCGATTACGATCCCGCAGAATCCTTTGATAGTGCCAGCGCTATTGAAAAAAATGAAATCAGTGATGAGCTTGCTGTCGATACCACATGGGAAGATGTTTACGTCTCACATAGTGGCAACACGGGCATTGCGCTCGATGACGAGATGCCCGTCTACCAAGGCGAAACCACTGAGAGTCTACAAGACTACTTAATGTGGCAAGTTCAGCTCTCTCCTTTTAGCGAAACCGATCTGGCCATTGCCACTGCCATCATTGATGCCATCGATGACTCCGGTTTTCTTAGCGTCAGTAGTGACGATATTTTAGAAAGTTTGGGCCAGCCCGAGGTTGAACTTGATGAAGTTGAAGCTGTCCTTAAACGCATTCAACATTTTGACCCGCTCGGCGTTGCTGCGCGCAGCCTGCAAGAATGCCTATTGATTCAGCTCGGCACCTACGATAAAGATACCGAATGGCTAACGGAAGCAAAGCTTCTACTGACAAAACACATCGATTTACTCGGCAATCGCGACTACCGTCAACTGATGAAAGAGACCAAACTGAAAGAGCCACAGCTCAAAGAAGTCATGGCTTTGATTCATCAGCTTGATCCTCGCCCAGGCAATCGAGTGATTCAGATCGATCCACAGTATATCGTGCCCGATGTCACTGTGTTTAAGCATCAAGGCAAATGGATCGTCACCATCAATCCAGATAGCGTGCCGCGCATTCGCGTCAATCAGCACTATGCCTCATTAGGCAAACAAGTCACCAACGCCAGCGATAGCCAGTTTATTCGCACCCATCTTCAAGAAGCGAAATGGCTGATCAAAAGCCTAGAAAGTCGAAATGAAACCCTACTTAAAGTCGCCCGCTGCATCGTTGAGCAGCAGCAAAATTTCTTTGAGTATGGTGAAGAAGCGATGAAACCTATGGTACTCAACGACATCGCCCTTGAAGTGGAGATGCACGAGTCCACCATTTCACGCGTCACCACACAAAAATATATGCACACACCGCGCGGTGTGTTTGAACTCAAATATTTCTTCTCCAGCCATGTCAGCACGGATAGCGGCGGCGAATGCTCATCCACAGCCATTCGCGCGCTGGTGAAAAAATTGGTTGCGGCGGAAAGTCCCGCCAAACCCCTCAGTGATAGTAAAATTGCCAAGCTGTTAGCAGATCAGGGGATCCAAGTTGCACGTCGTACTATTGCTAAGTATCGTGAATCATTAGGAATTCTTCCATCCAATCAGCGCAAACGACTACTCTAGTCGACTGCCTCACAAAAGGAACGAGTCTATGCAAATCAATCTAACCGGCCAACAAATCGAAATTACCGATTCAATCCGTGAGTATGTTGATCAAAAATTCGCTAAACTAGAGCGCTTCTTTGAACACATCAACAATGTTCACGTGGTGGTCAAAGTTGAGAAAAATGACCAGACTGTTGAGGCAACCCTGCATGTGAATGCCGGTGAAGTTCATGCATCCAACACCAATGAAAATTTATACGCCGCTATTGATGGCCTGATCGACAAACTCAGTCGCCAACTCAATAAGCATAAAGAAAAGCTAAATAGTCATTAACTATGCAACTTGATTCTGTTCTATCCTTGGACTGCACCAAAAGTGCAGTCCAATGTTCTAGTAAAAAGCGCGCGCTTGAAATCATCAGTGAACTTGCAGCAACTGCGCTTGATCAATCCCCGCAGCAACTTTTTGAGTGCCTACTGAGCCGAGAAAAAATGGGCAGTACAGGCATCGGCGCTGGGATCGCGATTCCCCACGGTCGTCTGACTCATAGTGACCATGCCATTGGTGTTCTGCTTCAGTGCCAAGAGCCCATTGAATTTGACGCCATTGATAACCAACCTGTGGATCTTCTCTTTGCCCTGTTGGTGCCAGAAGAGCAGTGCCAAGCTCATTTAAAAACACTGGCGAAAATTGCTGAAAAACTCAGTGATAAACGCGTCTGTAAGCAGCTGCGCCAAGCTCAGTCCGATGAAGAGCTATATCAATTAATCACCAGCACTACCCTTGATTCACAAGAAGACACCGTCCATGCCAACTAATTCTGCGACTCAGCTGCTGACCATTGTCAGTGGCCGTTCGGGTTCAGGGAAATCCGTTGCGCTGCGTGTTCTTGAAGATTTGGGTCACTATTGCGTTGATAATATTCCGCTGAGTTTATTGCCCAGCCTTGCGACCAATCTACAATCCACCGCGCGCCCTGTTGCCATTAGTTTGGATGTGCGTAATCTGCCAAGCGATCCAGAGGAGCTCACGCAAACACTGGCGCTGTTACCACAGGATTATCAAACCAATATTTTATTTATTGATGCCGACGATAAGGTGATCATCAAACGCTATAGCGAAACGCGCCGTTTGCATCCACTGTCGCATCAGCAAATGTCTCTCGAGCAGGCAATTGAAGCAGAGCGCTCCCGCCTCGCTCCGATGAAAGAGATGGCTGATTTGGTCATCGACTCAAGCCAACTCTCCATTCATGACCTCAGTGAAACCGTTCGCTCCCGCATGCTCGGTCGCGAGGCGCGTGAACTGGTGATGGTTTTTGAATCCTTTGGCTTTAAGCACGGCCTACCCTCTGATGCGGACTATGTCTTTGACGTGCGCTTTTTACCCAACCCCCATTGGGAGCCTGCACTAAAGCCCCTCACAGGTCTCGATCAACCAGTCATTGAATTTTTCCAAGGACAAAGCAGCGTCAGTCAGTTTGTCTATCAAACACGCCACTTTCTTGAGATGTGGCTACCGATGCTAGAAAAAAATAACCGCAGCTATCTCACCGTTGCAGTGGGCTGCACTGGTGGTCAACATCGTTCTGTCTATGTCGCAGAGCAGCTAGCCAACTATTTCAAACAACATGGACATCAGGTGCAAACGCGGCACCGTACATTGGAACGTTTGCCATGACACAGACTCGCACATTGCTGATTAAAAACCGTTTGGGCTTGCATGCTCGCGCAGCCATGAAGTTGGTTGAGCTGAGCCAGCACTATGATGCCAAACTCACCGTCAGCAATGGCGAGAAAGAAGCCAGCACCGATAGCGTGATGGGGCTTTTGCTTCTGGAATCAGCGCAAGGTCAATATATTGATGTGAAAGCCACAGGAAGTCAGGCGCTTGAAGCACTCAATGCCGCCACAGCGCTGATTGAATCTGGCTTTGATGAAGTTGATTAAAAAAGCCGCAAAATAACTTTTTTCACCATTGGCTCGATTTGAAACAAGCAAAATCGAACTTTTTGCGATATGATTCCGCATATTGCGTCTCATCAACAAGGTCGTGCGCGATGGCAGAAATAGTCGACCAAGACCCTACACAACAGATCCTGCAACAAGTTAGCAAAGCCCTCGAGAGTGGGCGGTTTGTGCACGTCAGGCGATTGTTGCAAAGCATGGAACCTGAAGATGTTGCGCACCTGCTTGAAGCCTCGCCCGTTCGCAGCCGTGATACCCTTTGGCAACTGACCGATCCTGAACTTCATGGTGAAATCCTTGAAGAGCTTTCTGAAGATGTAAAAGACGGCATCGTCGCGCAAATGGCACCAGAAAGCCTGGTCGCCGCAACCGAAGGCATGGATACCGACGATTTGGCCTACGTCCTTCGTAGCTTGCCACAAAACGTCTCCCGTTCAGTACTCGATCAAATGGATGCGCAGGATCGCCAGCGTGTCCAAGCGGCGCTCTCCTATCCGGAAGATACCGCCGGCGGTATCATGAATACCGACTTCATCACCATTCGTGCCGACGTCGATGCCGATGTGGTTCTGCGTTACTTGCGTATGCGCGGCGAAATTCCAGAGGCCACCGATGCCCTCTATGTGGTCGATGAAAATAACTTTTTGATTGGCGAGATCGCCCTCACCACCCTATTAACCACCCAACCTGATGTGCAAATCAGTGAAGTGATGACCGATGCCGACGAAGCCATTACGGTGACCATGGATGATGGCGAAGTGGCCAGTCTATTTGAACGTCGTGACTGGGTATCGGCGCCTGTGGTGGATGAAAATAACCATCTTGTCGGTCGTATCACCATCGATGATGTGGTGGATATCATTCGTGAAGACGCGGAACACTCAATGATGAGTATGGCCGGTTTGGATGATGACGAAGATACCTTTGCGCCAGCCGTGAAATCAGCACGTCGCCGCAGTATTTGGCTGGGCGTCAATGTGCTCGCAGCACTGGCAGCTGCTTCTGTGTCCAACATGTTTGAAGGCACATTAGATAAAATGGCGGCCATTGCGGTGCTGATGACCATCGTCCCATCCATGGGCGGTGTGGCAGGTAACCAAACGGTTGCACTCGTTATTCGTGGTCTTGCCGTGGGTCATATCGGCCAATCCAACACCCGTTTTTTGCTTGCAAAAGAAGCGGCCGTGGGTCTCATGAATGGTCTATTGTGGGCGCTGATCATTGGTAGTGTGGTGTATTTTTGGAAAGGCAATTTAGTGCTCGCCTTAATTATTTCCACCGCCATGCTCACCAACTTAATCATCGCTGGCATCGCTGGCGTTGCGATCCCCATATTCTTGAAAAAGCTCAATATCGACCCCGCATTGGCTGGCGGTATGGCACTGACCACAGTCACCGATGTGATTGGCTTAATGGTCTTTCTTGGACTCGCCACTATTTTTCTGGCCTAGACCTTTTTTAGCCTAAACCATCAAAAGAAAAAACCCGCAATAGCGGGTTTTTTTATAGCATGACGGTTCGCTTTAACAGCAATTAACCACGACCACCACGAATCGCATTGATAATTTCAGTGGTTGAACAACCATCTTCAAAGTTCAGTACTTTTACTTCGCCGCCGTTGGCAATCACTTCCTGACCACCAGCAATCTCTTCAGGGCGATAATCACCGCCTTTTACCAAGAGGTTTGGCAACACTTGGCTAATCAGACGTTGCGGTGTTTCTTCGCTAAATGGTACCACCCAATCCACGGCGCCAAGCCCAGCTAGTACCGCCATGCGGCGATCTTCAGGGTTCACTGGACGACCAGGACCTTTGAGCATCTGTACTGAGCTGTCGCTATTGACCGCGACAATCAGACGATCGCCCAATTGTGCTGCGGTATTTAGATAAGAGACATGGCCTGCATGCAAAATATCAAAGCAACCATTGGTCATCACCACTTTTTCACCGCGGCTTTGCGCTGCACGCACCGCTTGAATCAGCTGCGCTTCTGTCACCACGCCATAACCAGTTTCTTGAACGCCATGCATTGCTTCTGCAAGTTCGATGGTGCTCAGGGTTGATGTACCCAGTTTCGCAACCACCACACCGGCCGCCGCATTACCAAGGGCGCAAGACTCAACCAAAGATTTACCCGCAGACAAAGACGCTGCAATCACTGAAATCACAGTATCACCAGCACCCGTCACGTCATACACTTCCTGTGCTTGGGTTGGCAAATGCACTGGTTCTTGGCCAGGTTGCAATAGCGTCATGCCATGCTCGCTACGAGTCACCAACAAGGCTTCAAAATCATATTCAGCGATCAGCGCCAAACCTTTCGCCACCAGATCTTGCTCGTCGATGGTTTTGCCAACAACCGCTTCAAACTCTGACATATTTGGCGTCAGCATCGTCGCACCGCGATAGCGCTCAAAATCAGTGCCCTTTGGATCCACAAGGGTCGGCACGCCCGCTTTGCGTGCGATTTGAATCATCGCCTGCACTTGGCTCAATGCGCCTTTGGCATAATCAGAAAGGATCACTGCCCCCGCTTGGCTCACTTGCGCGGCAATTTTATCCAGCATCGGCTGCGCATCAACCTGATCAAAGCCTTCTTCAAAGTCCAAGCGAATCAATTGCTGACCACGGCTCATCACACGCAATTTAGTGATAGTAGGAAAATCATCCAAAGCAACAAAGTCACAACGAACCGAAAGCGACTCTAGCTTTTTCGCTAAGGTATCTGCTGGCTCATCGTTACCCGTTAAACCAATCAAAGTGGCATGGCCACCCAAGGATGCAATGTTCATGGCCACGTTGGCCGCGCCACCTGGGCGCTCTTCACTTTGCTCGACCTTTACTACTGGCACAGGTGCCTCAGGCGAAATACGACCTGTTGGGCCATGCCAATAACGATCAAGCATGACATCACCAACCACAAGCACTGTGGCTTTATCATAATCAGGTAAGGAGACTTTCATCGTCACTCCAAATGCTGTCAATTAGCTGAATTGTAACATAACGAATTAGTTAGGTAAGCTGCACCGATCGCTTGTTTGCATTATACTGACACCTTCTTTTGATTCGCTACGCCTGAATTATGCATCACTTTGAACCACCCAAATTTACCATTCAATGGCTTCATCCTCGTTACTGGCATATTTGGTTTGGCATGGGCTCACTCTATTTGATTAGCTGGCTTCCCTACCGCCTTCAATTTTGGCTCGGTCGTGGTGTGGGGCGCTTGCTCAAGATTGTGCTCAAAAGCCGCGTAAAAGTTGCCGATCGCAACTTACAGCTGTGCTTTCCAAAGATGAGCGAGCAAGAGCGCAAAGCCATGGTCGATGACAACTTTGGTAATTCAGGCTTAGCTGCATTTGAAACCATGATGGCTTGGTTTTGGCCTAATTGGCGTATCAAACGTCACGTTCGCTATGAGGGGCTAGAACACCTCTATCAACTGCAAAAAGAGGGCAAAGGCGCTCTGTTAATTGCAGTGCATTCACTTAATCTAGAAATTGGCGCGCGTGCCTTTGGTCAAAAAACACCTGGCTTAGGTGTTTATCGTCCCAATAACAACCCAGTTTATGACTGGTTTCAGTTTCATGGCCGCGTACGCTCCAATAAAGCGATGATTGATCGCAAAGATGTCAAATCCATGCTGCAAGCACTGCGCCAAGGCGAATTCCTGTGGTACGCACCTGATCACGACTATGGCAAACGCCGTAGTACCTTTGCACCACTATTTGCGGTGGAAAAAGCCAATACAACGACTGGCACCAGCTTACTTGCGAACGCAAGTGATTGCGCTTTGGTGCCCTTTTCAATCGTGCGTAATCCAGATAACTACAGCTATACCCTGCGTGTTGATCCACCACTGGACGCGTTTCCTCATGATGATGAAACCGCTGCCGCAGCTTATATCAACAAGGCAATTGAGAAATCCATTATGCGCGCGCCAAGTCAATATATGTGGCTTCATCGTCGCTTTAAAACACGACCAGAAGGTGAGCCTTCATTGTACTGATGCCAGCAGGGTACTGATACCAACAGCTGCTGATACCAAGAGACAACAAAAAACGCCGCAATTGCGGCGTTTTTTATGCGTTTTTAAAACACAATTTACGACTCAAAGGCACTCATGGGCGCCAACAGTGCTTCATTTTGCTCTGCATGACCGAGCCATTGTTGCCATGCTTGGCTGACCACATCACGCTCACTCGCAAAGGCATCTACGGCAACACGCGCTGAGCGCCCCAGCAGATTCAATCGATGGATCTCATCGCGCATGGTGATATAGGCATGTTTTAAAGCAGCCGCTTGCTCTGGCGCCATCACTCCGACCTCAGTCAGACTATCAAAGATGCGAATATTATCGCTCCAGTAGGCCACATGGTCATACTCAGCACTAAAGCGCAGCACCAAATATTGCGCTAAAAACTCAATATCCGTAATACCGCCCACATCCTGCTTGATATAAAACACCTGCGCATCCTTTGAGCCTAAATGCGCGCGCATTTTCTCGCGCATGGTGACCACTTGGCTGGCTAGTTGTGACTCATCACGTTCCTTGCACAGAAGTGATTTACGAATGGCACGAAAACGCTGCATTAATTCGACGTCGCCATAAACCATACGCGCGCGCACTAACGCCTGATGCTCCCAAGTCCATGCATCTTGCTGTTGATATGCCGAAAAGGCATCAATTGGACTGACCAAAACCCCGGATGCGCCAGAAGGTCGCAAACGCATATCCACTTCATAGAGCACGCCCGATGCGGTGCGGGTAGAGCACAAATGGACGATGCGCTGCGCCAAGCGAATAAAGAACTGCCGGCTATCAATGGCGCGATCGCCCACGGTTTGTGAATCAGCTGGGCAGTCATGTAAAAAGACCAAATCAAGATCGGAGCCATAACCCAGCTCCCAACCGCCCAATTTGCCATAACCAATCACCGCAAATCCGGTGCTGTCTTGATTGAGCAGATAATCAGGGCAGCCATAGCGCGGCACCATTTGTCGCCAAGCTTGATCCACCACGGCCGCAATAATGGCTTCCGCCAACGCCGTTAAGTGATCGCTCACTTTCATAATGGGTAATACGCCTGCAATATCCGCCGCTGCAATATGCAGCAACTGAGTTTGCTTAAATTGGCGAATCGCTTCCATCTGCTGCTCCACATCTTCTTGCGGAATGCGCGCGATATATTCACTCAGCGCGCGCTGATACTCGCCAAGCGGCGTCGGATCATACAGCGCTTGGCTATCAAGGAGCTCATCGAGTAGTAAAGGATATTGCGCGAGCTGCTCTGCAATCATCGCACTTTCAGCGCAAAGCCGAACCAATTGCGACAGTGCTACGGGATGCTCCAGTAGCAATTCAAGATAGGTGGTGCGGGTGGCAATGCGATTAATCAGGGTGCAAAGACGCGGTAGCAGTTTGGCACTCTCCTCATGAAGCACCGAAAGTGCCAGCAGACGTGGCATCAGCTGATTGAGCACCTCTCGGCCACGCGGACCTATGGTGCGCTTAGCCAGATCTTGCTTGGCTTGAATGAGCTGCTGCACCTTATCTTCAATATCGGCAGCCTCAAGCTCGCTGAGCACGGCATGCAATACCTCAGGCTGATGTGCCATATCCCAAAGCTCTTGATAGGGTGCACTCACCTGCAACTCATCATCGGCATCATCAGGACCTATCAGGCTATCAAAAATAAGATGCACCGCCGCCATCGCCTCAGCTAAATCCGCTTTTAAGGCGGCAAAATCGCCATAACCCATGGCCATAGCTAAACGCGCTTGATTCACTGCATCGGCAGGAAGGGTTTGTGTTTGCTTATCATCAATGGCTTGCAAAAGGTTTTCACAGCGGCGCAGCAAACAATAACTTTGTTCAAGGGTGGCCACTTCTTGCGTTGATAAAAGATGTAACTCGCCCACCGCTTGCAGGGTGGCAAAAATACCGCGCTCACGAAGCCCTGGCTCACGCCCGCCGCGAATCAGCTGAAAAGATTGGCCGATAAACTCAATTTCACGAATGCCACCGGCCCCTAATTTAATATTGTCGACCAAGCCACGGCGACGCACCTCAGTGCTGATCATCGCCTTCATTCGGCGCAGCGATTGCACCGCGCTAAAGTCGATATAGCGGCGGAACACAAAGGGGCGAAGCATTTGCCGTAGTTCGGCATATTGCGGATAGCTCTCTTTGCCCATCACCCGCGCTTTAATCATCGCGTAGCGCTCCCAATCGCGCCCTTGCTCTTGGTAATAATCTTCAATGGCGGCATAACTCATCACCAAGGGGCCACTTTGACCAAAGGGACGCAAACGCATATCTACGCGATAGCAAAAACCATCGGCGGTCACCTGATCAAGCGCCTTAATTAAACGCTGACCTAGGCGAATAAAGAATTGGCCATTATCAATGCTGCGCCGCGCGCCTTGGGTTTCGCCATTTTCCGGGTAGGTAAAGATAAGATCGATATCCGAAGAGAAATTCAGCTCGCCACCACCCAGTTTCCCCATGCCGAGAATGAGCATCGGCTGAGGCTGCCCCTCCCTGTCCATGGGCGTACCCCATTGTTCACAGCAATGCGCGTAAAGCCAGTTATAGGCTTCCATGATCATCGCCTCAGCTAGCGCTGACAAATCCTGCAAGCTCTCTTTTAAGCTGGCAAGATTGGCAAAATCACGCCAAGCAATTCGGGTCATTTGCTGACGACGAAACTGACGTAGCAGGGTCAATAAACGGTTTTCATCTTGGCAAGGTTGCAACAATTGCGCGAGCTGCGTGCGATACGCTTCGCTCAAGGATGCATTATGGCGAGCGCTCACTAACCAAGGTAACAGTGTTGGATCGCAGCTTAAGTTATGACAGACAAAATCACTGAACCCCAACACGCGACGCAGTTCAGCTTCCTCAGCCACAGGCCAATCCTGCTGCCAATTTGGCTGGCGCTCAATAAAGTGCTGCCAGTTTTTTTCCATTACGCGTTGTAGCGCTGCAGGTACCTTAGATAACAGTTCAGATACCTGTTCAGATGATTCCCCTGGCTGTTGCTCCACTTGCATTGCATCCCTTCCCATTGGCCAATCAGTTGTTTGTCAGTGTGACGCTCAGCTGTCTTGATGACAAGTCAGCAGCGATAAAAAACGCGCCCAATGGCGCGTTTTTATTTACTCTTACTGTTGCTCTAAAAAGCGAGCGAGTGACCACTTACAACTGGAACACTTTTACTTTGCTTTCCATGGTTTCAGCGCCGCTTTGCAGCATCTCTGCGGTTTCAGCCAGTTCTGCAATCACAGTCACTGAGGCTTCCACAATCTCTCGAACATTAGTGAGATTTTGGCTCATTTCATTGGCTACCGTACTTTGCTGCTCTGCTGCCGATGCAATTTGGAAGTTCATGCCATTAATGGTGTCAACGTGTGTGACGATATGCTCAAGCTCACTCCCCGCATTAGCCACCTGCTCCACACTCTCGGCGGCTTCCACCACGCTTTGCTCCATGATCTCCACCGCTTTTTGTGCACTACTTTGCAGCTCGTTGATCATCGATTGAATCTCAACGGTCGCGGTTTGCGTGCGCTGCGCAAGATTACGCACTTCATCGGCAACCACCGCAAAACCACGGCCGGCATCACCCGCACGTGCCGCTTCAATGGCCGCATTGAGTGCCAGTAGATTGGTTTGCTCAGAGATACTTTGAATGGTCACAATCACCGAGCTAATGGCATCTACACGCTCTTCCACATTATTCACCACATGTGCTGAAGCGCTGATTTCACTGGATAGACGGTTAATGGTGGTGATGGTATCGCGTACAAAGGCTTGGCCTTTAGCTGCTTGTACAGAAGCTTCCGTCGTCGCATCAGAAGCGTTGCGAGCATGCTCCGCCACCGTTTGTACCGTTGATGACATCTCATCCATGGCCGATGCTAACTGATCGATTTCGCTAAATTGCTCTTCAGCAGAATCCTTGGTCTCTTCCATACTGATAGCCATGACTTCAGCTAAAGATGTCAGCTCTTCACCTGCGCGGCGCTGACCATCAACTAAGCGATGAAGCTGCTCACGCGTTTGCTCCAAGGCTTTTGCTAAATCACAAAACTCATCGCGCCCCGGCATGATGATCGATTGCTGCAGATCGCCTTGGGTTAAATAGCCAATTTGCTTGGTCAAGTATTTGGTTTGACGATGCCACATCGAGCCAATCCAAACAAAACATAACGCCAAGACCAGCGCCAATAGAAGGGTTTGCCACACCATAGTTTGCATCGTGCTGGCCAGCTGCGCCTTGGCTTGTTGGTTACTTTCACTGGCGATCACCCACCAGCCACTGCCTTGCACAGGTACAGCATAGCCATAATCTTGATTCGCCACTTCAAAGGCAAAGGCTTGCTGCTTTTGTATTAAGCTTTGGTTCAAGGGCCCCGCTGTAGTGTTCACCGCCAGCTTTGATAAGTCGTTGATTTGTGGGTAAGCAACCACACGACCACTTTGTGGATGCACCATATAAACCAGTGCACCATGGGTCAATTTTTGACGCTGCGCTTCAATCACAGCCTGTGCTTGAGTTAGCTGCTGCGCTTGAACCAAGGTGTCCACCATGGTTGCGCCATTAATCGCTAACGCTTGCGCGCGCTCTTGCTGCACCGTTAATAAAGATTGATACATGTGTTTGGCATCCCAAACTTGCTTACCAATCAATAGCAAAATACTAAGCAAGAGAATGCCAAGTAGTTTCGGCATAAAACGAATTTGAACGAACCAACGTTCCCAGGGTTTAAATACAATGCCGGCCATAAAGCCTCCCGGTTACAACGATGCGCTGTACCATGGCGTGGCTTGCAGCACATAAAATGAAACAACTGTATTTTTCAAGATCACGCGCGAGCAAGATCACTTATTCTTTGAATATCATATATATCGGCAAATAAATGGGAATCTTTAGAGTGATAAAGTATGGCTTCCATCAACAATGACGTTCGTCCCTTAAGTTTACTGACCTTAATCTTAAGTTTTATTTCGCTTGGGATTGTGACCACCATTTTGTTTCTTAACATCGAGCATGAGGCATACCCATTATTACTGGCGCTCGACACCTTTATCTGTGGCATTTTCCTCTTTCAGTGGGCTGTGGACTTTTCACGAGCCCCACATAAAGGCCAATATGTGAAACACCACTGGATCGATTTAATGGCGAGCCTACCAATTATCGAACCACTTCGTTTTGCGCGCGTGTTTCAAATTTTTCGGGTGATTCGTATTTTGCGCGCTGGGCGCGATCTACTGACATCCATTCAATCTCATCGCCGTGAAACGACGTTGGCTTCTATTTTATTGCTACTCACCATTCAGCTTACGGTCGGCTCCACCTTTGTATTGATGGCGGAGCGCGGCGTGGAAGGCGCTAATATTACGGGGCCTATTGATGCACTGTGGTGGGCCATTGTTACCGTTTCCACCGTGGGTTACGGTGATTACTACCCTGTCTCGCTTGCCGGTAAAGTGATTGCCGTGGTGGTGATTGTCGGCGGTGTGGGTATTTTCGGTATGATTTCAGGTTTAATCAGTGCCACCATCAATGCCGAAGATGACAGTGAGCAACGCCAAGCCATTGAAGCCTTTCATCAGCAGCAAGCAGAGATTTTAGCCACCAGCAAAGCCATTGCAGCCCAGCAACAAGCGCTATTGGCTAGATTGGAACACCTTGAAAATCAGATGAGCGAACAATTCGAGAGTACTCAGCGAGCCGCATCGACTGAACAACCCCTAACAGTCAATGCCGTCACTGCAGACTCTCCAGACGAACATAAAGATAACGAAAAAGCTAAAGACGAGTCCGACAATCAGATACCGTCAAAAGAGAACAAACCAAGTTCAAATAATGTCGACTCAAAAAATTCGCCTGACTAACCAACCGCCCAAGCCTTCCGTCTGAATCAAAAAAAGCGCTCATTGAGCGCTTTTTTATCGGCCTTCATTTCAGGCTTAATGTTCCCAGTAAGGCTCCATGGAGAGCGCCATGGCACGGGTTTGCTCCATGGCATAAAGTAGATAACTTTCTTTACGCTCAATCCATTTTTCAAACTGCAAACAGTCTTCCTCTTCAAGATCCCGCTTATGCTCGTTGAGCAAATCGATAATGCTGATCTCTTCAACGCCAAGCAATAGATCACGCCATGGGTCACGAAAGACTTGGCGCCACTTACTGTCATAGAGATCAGCAAAAGCGACACCCGTGAGTAAATTACGGCTCAATAATCGCGCTTGCTGCTGATAGCCATTGCGATCAAGCACGATCTCTTCGCCAAATTGTGCGCGCAGAGTATGCCATGCTTGGGTCAGCGCCTCATCCGCAAAAGGTTTCACTGGGCTTGCCAAACGCTGGCGTGCTTTGTCATCAAGGAAAGGCTGCCAACCGCGCGACAGTAGCCAGCGACTTAAATCCAGCAGCAATCCGCAATAGCGTGAGGAGTTGAGCAGTGCCAACATCTCTTCTTGCGATGGCAATTCATTGGCTGCGTATTCAGCCAAAATATCCTGCAACTGTTTATGCGCATTGAGCTTACGCAGCACACTCGCGCGATCTTCCAATAGAAAATCGATCTGATTGGCTTGCTGTAACCAACTGAGCTCACCTTCAAGCCATTCAAACTCTTGACGCAAAATAGCGCTGGCTCGACGTGGAATCACCTCACCAAAAACCGCTAGTTGCTGACGAATAAAGCAGATGGCTTGGCTAATTTGTTCTAAAGCTTGATGCTCAAAACGTTCGGTATAGATCTGTTCATGATGATGCCAATGCTCCAGTGCCGCTTCTATATTACGTACAAAGGTTTCTTCAATGGCGGTGCTATCCGTCAGCGCAATAGAAGGCAACTCATAAATGGCATCGCCTTGATAATTCGTAGCGAGTCGATAGCCGCGAGCCGCTTTACTTAGGTTGCCCAAGCGCATGGCACCGAGTTGGCAAAATTCTCGCGCCAAGGTAAATAGCGCATCGGTTTGGCCAGATTTAAGCTCAAGCTCCAACTCACAAATCGGGTCGCTTAAATCGCCACTGGTCACTTGGCCTTGATCCAGCGCCACTTCGATTTGGCTGCCATCAGGCATACCGAGCAGCCACTGCTGGCGCTCAAAATCCGTACTAAATAGTGGGCTAATTTGCTGCGCGAGTGCGTCAATATCAAGGTCTTCAGGCCATGCGGTGGCATCCACCAAGCTCAAATCTGGTGTTGCATCATCCAATTCAGCATTGTATTCGGGACGTTGGTGTAAACCTGCCACTACACGGCCAGCGGTTTTCACGGTTTGTACATAAACGTCATCATAACGACGAACGCGCAGGCCAATATCATGCTGACGTAGCAGATGATCTGGGGTATCAAAATAAACGTTCCCCAGCATGCGACAGCGCTGTTGCAGTACTTTGTGCCCTAAAGATGAGCCATTCTCAAGAAAGGTATAAAGAGATTCAGTAATATCAGGTGAGACGAAAAACTTAAGTTCTATCTCAGTTTCCATAATCAGTTCCGTAACTAAAGGGGCTTAAAAAGCCAGTATGATCGTCGAAAACAGCACAAAAAATTGGCAAAAAATCTGGTAAAGCAAACTTGAGCAAAAGTGTTTCTTTTGTCGTCACGATTCGATACCATTCGGCCTCACGATTACTATCGCTTAAGGTTTCGCCACAAAGGTGTTATCCGATTATGCCAGTAAATACTATTATGGGACTCTTTGCAAAGTCCCCAATTAAACCGCTGCAACGTCATGTGACCAAAGTCCATGAATGTTGTGAGTTACTCGTTCCATTCTTTGAAGCTTGCGCTGAAAACGACTGGGATAAAGCCGCTCAACTACGTGAGCAGATCTCTCAATTGGAGAAAGACGCAGACGTACTGAAACGCGAAATTCGCCTCAAGCTGCCACGTGGCCTATTTATGCCTGTGGACCGCACTGATTTTCTTAGCCTTTTGACGCAACAAGACAAACTTGCGAATCTCTCTAAAGATATCGCGGGTCGTGTATTGGGTCGTCGTTTGCAAGTGCCAGAAGCACTCACTGAAAATTTTGAAGCTTATTTGATTCGTTGTATTGATGCTGCTGCACAAGCACGCCTTGTTATTAACGAACTCGATGAGCTTCTTGAAACCGGCTTTAAAGGCCGTGAAGTGACACTTGTTGCTGAGATGATCAATCAACTTGATCTCATTGAAGATGACACTGACAGTATGCAGATTGGACTACGCCAACAATTAATGGCGGTAGAACAAGACTACAATCCTGTTGATGTGATGTTCTTGTATAAAATTCTTGAGTGGGTCGGTGCCATTGCTGACCAAGCACTCCGTGTAGGCTCGCGCTTAGAGCTGATGTTGTCTCGCTCATAAGCGCGAATTTATTCACAAGGTTGAACAATGGAAATTCTACAGCATTACGGCACCTGGATTATTATCACTGCCGCTATCTTTGGTTTTCTGATGGCGGTTGGTATCGGTGCCAATGACGTGGCAAACGCAATGGGTACTTCGGTCGGCTCAAAAGCGCTGACGGTGAAACAAGCCATTATCGTTGCCATGATCTTTGAGTTCGCAGGGGCATACCTTGCAGGCGGTGAAGTGACAGATACCATCCGTAAGGGTGTCATTGACGTTGCACTTTTTGCGGATAAACCAGAAGTCTTGGTTTACGGCATGATGTCTGCACTATTGGCCGCTGGTACTTGGTTGATCGTTGCATCCTATATGGGTTGGCCTGTATCAACGACTCACTCCATCATCGGTGCAATCATCGGTTTTGCATGTGTGGCCGTAGGTACAGAAGCTGTGGACTGGAGCTCAGTTCAAGGCATCGTAGGTAGCTGGCTGATTACGCCTGCCATCTCAGGTATCTTTGCTTATATCATTTTTGTTAGCGCCCAGCGCCTCATTTTTGATACCGACAAGCCACTGATTAACGCTAAACGTTTTGTCCCTGTTTACATGTTTATCACCACCATGGTGATTGCAATGGTAACCATCAAGAAGGGTTTGAAACACGTTGGTCTTCACCTCACCACCAATGAAGCATTTGTTTGCTCTGCAATCATTTCAGCGTTGGTCATGGTGGGTGGTTATCTGTATATCGCGAAGAAATACAAGAACACCACGGCGACCTCAAAAGATGACAACGGCTTTGCTGGCGTTGAGCAAATCTTTAGCGTGTTGATGGTGATCACCGCTTGTGCCATGGCTTTTGCGCATGGTTCAAACGACGTTGCAAACGCGATTGGTCCATTGTCTGCAGTGGTTTCAACCGTTGAGCACATGGGTGAGCTAACAGCTACATCAACCATCGCTTGGTGGATTCTACCTTTGGGTGGTGTGGGTATCGTTGTTGGTCTTGCGACCCTTGGCCATAAAGTCATGGCAACTGTTGGTACAGGCATTACTGAACTCACCCCAAGCCGCGGCTTTGCTGCCCAGCTTGCCACCGCATCAACTGTGGTATTGGCATCTGGTACTGGTTTGCCAATCTCAACCACACAAACACTTGTGGGTGCGATTCTCGGTGTTGGTTTTGCTCGCGGTATCGCAGCCCTAAACATGGGCGTGGTGCGTAATATCGTGGCATCTTGGGTGGTTACCCTGCCTGCAGGCGCATTACTGGCCGTAGTTTTCTACGAAATTATGTCCGCAGTGATGGCCTAATTCTGGGCTGACCTCTCATTTAGGGAGCCTACGGGCTCCCTTGTTGATTGCACCACATCTCGAACCTGCTAATATTTCCCGTCTGAGCCCCTTGGGCATCAATTCGTCATTAAGGAACACACAGTGAAAAAGCTACTAGCTCTGCTTGTATTCAGCTTTGCAGCGATTGCACCAGCGCAAGCCTCACCTCGTTACATTTCAGATGATCTCTATACCTATATGCACCGCGGTCCGGGTACGGAATATCGTATTACTGGCGCCATTGATGCGGGTACCAAAGTGACGATTCTGAGCGTCAACGGTGCAGCGGGCTACACCAAAGTTCGTGATGGCAAAGGCCACGAAGGCTGGGTAGAGAGCAAGTTTGTCAGCAAACAACCAAGCTACAAGGCACGCTTTGGTGCACTTGAAACTGAATTGACTGAAGTGAAAGAGACATTGGCACAAGCCAATGAACAAGCGAAGGTGAAAACCTCAGGCCTCACCACCGCAGTTGAGCAGTACAAACTCACCATTAAAGATTTAGAAGCCCGCAACCTTGAGCTCAATGATCAGCTTAGCGCTGACCAAGCGATGATTCGCGAGCTACAAGCGAAAATCGACACGCAAAAAGATGATCTATTGATGCGTTGGTTTACCTATGGCGCCATGGTTGCAGGCCTTGGTCTGATTCTTGGTTTGCTATTGCCACACTTGGTTCCAAGTCGTCGCAAAAAAGACCGTTGGATGTAAGCAACAGCGCAAGCAATTGACCATAAAAAAGACCGCCTAATGCGGTCTTTTTTATGGCTCGTTTCCTGGCTATTTTCTGTCGCTACGCTTTTGTCGCGCAAGCGCCTAGCGCAGAATCCTTTTTATTCGCCCGCCCATTCAGACAGCGCCGGCATTGAGAAGCGCACATCGTTGTATTGCAGCACCACGCTACGTGGCTCGATAGCCACCAGCTTTAAATTGGGCGCAATCATCTCACCTTGACGCACTTCCACATCATTGACCTTCACCCAACGGCGCTCAGGATTAGAGGCATACAAATGGGTTTGAAAATTCAGCGGCGGTAACTGTCGACGTAAGGCATTCGGTAGCTTCTCTAAAGGCTGAGTGACAGAGCCCATGGGTTCATCATCTGCGGTTGCGGCCACCGCCTCGCGAAGTTGCGCGGCCAGCTCAGGTGACATCGATGAGTAGTCAATCTCATCAAGGTTCAGATCTTCGCTTTGTTGATTCACAGATGCCGTTTTCACCTTTTCTGGCGATGCGGTTGGCTTAGTCGGTTTTTTCTTTGCCGCAGGCTCAGCCACAATTTCTGGCGTTAAATTGCTGTACTCATTTTCAGCTTTTGGCGCTAAAGGCTCAGCAAAGAACGTCGGCATCGGCATTACACTAAAGGTCACCAATTTTGGCTCAGTCCATGCTGGTTTTGGCGCTTTATCGCGAGAAGCCACCGGACGCAGTGTTGGCCCCGGCAATTTCAACGCAGCATCAAGCATCATCAAGGTTTCCGGCCCAGCCACACCATCAGGTGCCAAACCATTGGCTTCTTGGAACTGTCTGACACGGGCAAGCAAGGTTTGATCAAAGCGCTCGATGCTCAGATCCTTAATTCCCAACCACTCTTGCAATGCGCCATCGAGCCATTGCACGCGCTCACCACGTTGGCCATAGCGAATACTACGCGCGCCGCCTTCTGGCGGACGCCATAGGGTGACCATATCACCACGCCAATATTGCTGCAGCCAAGACTTAGTCACACGAATGGCAATATCACCCACCAGCAACTCATAGCTATCAGGCCATTGACGATAAAGCACCGCATAATATGGGATATAGCGATCATCTTGCAGGGTCAAAATCACCGGTCGATTGAGTCGCGAAAGCAGATCAAGATTACTTTCACCTTTATAGCAATGTAAGCCAGCGCGATCCGCCGAGCTACATTTGGCTTCACGAGGAAAAACTTGGTAGCCCCAAGTTTCATAAAGATGAATAAAGGCGCGCTCTTGATTACGACTTTGCTCAATCGCCTTGGCCAGTTGTGCTCGTTCAGACTCGCTTGCCACCGCCATTTCCACGCTATGGCCATTCACACCCGTCGAATCTACTTGCTGTAAACGCGCAAAAGCATCCTCACCCGGCGTCGAGGATAGGGTCGAATGTGGCGCTGAAGCTGGTATTGAAGTTGCAGGTGTCGATGCCACCGCAGATGCC
Source organism: Vibrio stylophorae (assembly GCF_921293875.1). Taxonomy (NCBI): domain Bacteria; kingdom Pseudomonadati; phylum Pseudomonadota; class Gammaproteobacteria; order Vibrionales; family Vibrionaceae; genus Vibrio; species Vibrio stylophorae. The sequence goes on along the minus strand of NZ_CAKLDI010000001.1, from coordinate 320,827 downwards.
GGACTCGCGGCAGGCAAACGCGCATCCATCAATTGCTGTAAACGCGGCGCAAAGGCCCAAGCAGCAACACCCAAGGCCGCTAAGCTCAAGGTCAATTTAGCGATGCGATTACGGCGCTGCGTTGCGCGCAGCGCTTTTTGGTCCACACTGGCGGTTTGCCACTCTAGCACCTCTTGGCAAGCGCGCACTGCCGTGGGACGATCCACTGTCATCAAACTGCGTTGCTGCGCGAGCTGTAGTGCTTTATCGCAACACAGGTTAATCAAACGTGGCACACCGCTGGTCGCCTTGGCAAAGACATCAATGGCGCGCTGATCAAAAAGCGGACGCATAGCGCCGGCCACATCCAGACGGTGGCGAATATATTGCCCCACTTCATTGGTGGTGAGCGGCATCAAGTGGTATCGCGCCGTAATACGCTGCGCGAGCTGACGTAAACTTTCATGCTGCAGCAGATGCTGCAATTCTGGCTGACCAATCAGCACCACTTTTAATAGCTTGTGCTGATCCGTTTCTAAATTGGTGAGCAAACGAAGCTGCTCAAGTACTTGTGGCAGTAGATGCTGCGCTTCATCGACCAATAATAGGCTTTGCTTACCCGCCTCATGGTTGGCCATCAAATGATCGTAAATTAAGTCCGTACGCTCTTTAATCGTCACCGGACTTGGGCATTCAATATCAAAGGCTTTACAGATGTCGGTCAGCAGCTCTTCCACTGTCAATGTTGGATTGAGCAGCATGCCAATTTGCGCTTCTTTATCCAGCTTGGTCATCAACAGGCGTGCCACAGTGGTTTTCCCGGTTCCCACCTCGCCCGTAAGCAGTCCTAAACCACCGCCATTAGCCAAACCTGAGGTAAGCTGGTGCAAAGCTTCACGGTGACGCGCGCTTAAAAAGACAAATCGAGCATTGGGGACGATGGTAAAAGGGAGCTCTTTGAGCTGATAATAATCCTGATACATGACGACATCCGATGACAAAACTGTCGACACGTTACTCAGCACACACTCGAATGTAAAGTCTTAGCAAGGTATGCTTGGGTGCAGTTAAAAGATATGGAGTAAGTGAATGCAAATTTACCTTGTTGGCGGCGCAGTTCGCGACCAATTACTTGGCATTGCAGCAAAAGACAAAGACTGGGTTGTGGTTGGTGCGACACCAGAGGCAATGCTTGCTCAAGGCTACCAAACCGTGGGCCAAGATTTCCCGGTATTTTTGCATCCAAAAACCAAAGAAGAATACGCACTGGCGCGCACCGAACGCAAATCTGGCCATGGCTATAAAGGCTTTATCTGCTACAGCGCGCCCGATGTCACGCTCGAAGAAGATCTACTGCGTCGCGATCTCACCATTAATGCCATGGCCCAAGCCGATGATGGCAGCTTGATCGATCCTTACGGTGGTCAGCAGGATCTTAAACAAGGTATTTTACGCCATGTCTCCGCAGCTTTTAGTGAAGATCCACTACGCGTATTGCGCGTTGCTCGCTTTGCGGCGCGTTTTGCTCACCTAGGTTTCACCATTGCCGATGAAACCCTGCAATTGATGCGTCAAATGGGCAACGCAGGAGAGCTCAACCACCTCACTGCCGAACGGGTTTGGCAAGAGTGGCAACGTGCCCTCACCACACCATCACCTGAGGTATTTTTGCAAGTACTACGCGATTGCGGCGCACTGGCGATTTTATTGCCTGAAATGGATGCGCTCTTTGGCGTCCCGCAATCGGCGAGCTCGCATCCAGAAATTGATTGCGGCGTACATATGCTCATGGTGGCCAAGCAAGCCGCTAAACTCACCGATGATCCTTGTATTCGCTTTGCCGCGCAGCTGCATGATTTAGGCAAAGGACTCACCGCTGCCGATGCGCTGCCGCGCCATCCTGAGCATGAGCAAGCAGGCGTGGCTCTGGTCAAAAATCTATGCCAACGCATTAAGGTGCCAGCACAATATCGCGATCTTGCGCTGCAAGTGTGCGCTCTGCATGGCCAAGTGCATCAGCTGGCTCATTTATCGGGCGAAGCGATCATTGCACTATTGAATCAACTCGACGCATGGCGAAAACCTGAGCGCGTAGCACAACTCGCCATTGCCTGCTCCGCAGATCATGCGGGGCGTTTGGGCTTTGAGAACGAACCCTATCCACAGGCCACGTGGCTCAAACAAGCATTTGAATTAGCCGCGCAAGTGGATGTTCAGATGATCATTGCACAAGGGATCAAAGGCGCCGCCATACGTGATGCACTCAATACCAAGCGCGCGCAAGTGCTAGCGCCATTGATTGAAAGCATGCAAGCTTTTAAAGCTTAAGCCGCTCACACTCAGATCCAAACATTCAAATCTAGACATTCAGCTCTAGAAATGAAGATTGAAGACGTAGGGTTCCCACCATCAAATCGTAAGCCGCGGGCAGAGAAAAGATTCCGATCATATTGCAGCCTGCGACCTACGCTCTGTTTTTCGCAACCTAAAGCGTTTTCATGAGCAACATAAAGCGTTTCATAGACAACCTAAAGCACTTTTATAGGTCAGCGAAAGCAGGTTTGATCAGCTTTTTAAGCTTTTCAGTAAGTCAAAAGCTTTAATTTTCAAAAATATCAAACTATTGCGATTACTCAGAAATCTCGATACATTGGAATGCTGCGTTTATTTTACCGCACTAACTGCCAAGGCAGTTCTCACCCAATTCAAAGGTAAAATATGAAATATCCAAGCACCCTACCCCATCAGCACCAGCAGCTTCTCGAACAAATTTTGGCGCAATTTTCACAAGACGCGCGACTAGTCGGCATCGCCGCTGGCGGATCCTATGCTAGCAATCACATGGATCAATTTAGCGATCTCGATTTAATCATCGCTATCGATCCCGAGCATTATGCGGCAGTGATGGCTCAGCGTTTTCAGCTTATCGAAAAGATCCCAGGTTGCGTCAGTGCTTTTACCGGTGAACATGTCGGCGAGCCACGTTTAGTGATCGCCCTTTATGCGCCTCATGCGATCCACGTTGATTTTAAATTTGTCTCACTGAGCGATGCCGCCCAACGAGTCGATGATGCGAAAATTCTTTGGCAGCGCGATGAACAGCTAACGAAAATGTATGACATGCAAGCCCCCTGCTATCCGCAGCCCAATGCGCAGTGGATTGAGGATCGCTTCTGGATTTGGCTGCACTATGGCGCAACGAAAATTGGCCGAGGTGAGTATTTTGAGGCGATGGAGTTTCTCTCCTTTTTGCGAACCACGGTACTTTCGCCACTGGCACTTCGCCAGCACAACCTCACGCCATCCGGTGTGCGTACCATTGAAATGCGATTACCGCAATTTGCTGAGCAGCTCAAAGCGACCATAGCGGTACCTGAGCCGCGCTCACTACTGCAAGCATTTGAGCAAACCGTAGCGTTATACCAAACATTGCGACAGCAAGAGTCCGTACAGCGACATGCAGAAGCGGAGCAGTTAGCGCTTAGCTATCTGGCGCAAATAAAAGCAACCGTGCAAAGCAATCCCTATGCTTAAAACAACTGCAGCAATTGAAGCATCGATAAAAAGTAAAAAGCGCCAAGATGGCGCTTTTTTCAATCACAATCCCGCACAATCGCGATAAATATCTTCTAGCTCGGTGAGATAGACGTAACGACGATAAGGATCTAAACCCGCCTTATCATAATCTTCCGCTTGTCCTTTCAGCATATAGCTTGCGAGCTCTTGCTTCGCCCCTTGCGGCGAGCCGATTTGGTCGGCAGCCATTAAGGTCAAACAGGCTTGCTTATGCTCTGCGCGCAATTCTTGCTCGGTATGATTCATAAACCAAAGATGAAAAGCACCTAAGCCAATCACCAATAGCACTAACCACAGCAGGGTTCGTTTTAAACATTTCAACATCAAAGACTCATCTTATGGGCAATCAAGTGTGCCCAGTGTGGTTCAATTTTGCGCCATTATATGTGCAATCGATGAATCGATGCGAGTATCAAGCCTGATGAATCGATCGCGAAAAATGCCATGTTCAGCTTTTTGAGCTTTTGGATCCCAGCAACTCAAAAGCTAACCCGCCACTTTCTTGAGACATAAAAAAACGCCGCTATGCGGCGTTTTTCTTGGCGTTAGCCTAAAACCATCACCAGCAAACCAATCCCTAGGAAGACACGGTAAATGGCAAATGGTGCCATCCCCATGCGACTGATAATGCCAAGGAAGAGATGGATACAGATCAGCGCGCTAACAAAAGAGGTCGCAACCCCTAGCGCCATGGCGTTCCAATCCATCAAGCTTGGATCTTGCACTAGGGCAATAGCTTCATAGCCACCTGCCAGCAAAATAATTGGAATGGACATTAAAAATGAAAAACGCGCCGCTGCTTCACGAGTAAAACCTAAATACAGCGCTGCAGTCATGGTGGCACCTGAGCGTGAGGTGCCGGGAATCAAAGCGGCAGCTTGCGCTAAACCAATCAACCATGCCTGTTTTGCAGTGGTTTGGTACTCATCTTGCTTTTGCGTTGCACGAACATCAACCCACCAAAGAAGGACACCAAAAATGAGGGTGGTTGTGGCAATGACCAAACTAGAGCGCAGCGCATCCATAAAGTCAGCAATAAACAAACCAAAGACACATGCTGGAATCGTGGAGAAAATAATCATCCACGCCAAATGCGATTCTCGGCTACTTTCCTTTTTGAAAATCGACTTCAGCCAGGCACTTAATAGGGTAACGATCTCATGACGAAAGTAGATCATCACCGCCATCAAACTACCGACATGAATGGCGACGTCAAAGGCAGTGCCTTGATCGGGCCAACCCAAAACTTCCGAAGGCAGAATTAAATGCGCCGAGCTTGAAATCGGCAGAAACTCAGTGAACCCCTGAATTAGGGCCAAAATAAAAGCTTCAACATGACTCATATTGTTTTATCCAATACGACGGCATGGGCTCGCGCTTTAATGGATAACGCGCTGCAAGCTCAGCTGCAATATCCACCATGGAACGCGGGTCTAACGCCGTCAAAAGGTTAGGTGCCAGCTCTGCGAGCGGCATCGCGACAAAGGCAAATTTGATGATGTCTTGTCTAGGTAGGTCCGGATGGTAGCAGCTTTGCGAGTCAAATAGCAGTAGATCGAGATCAAGGGTGTGCCCTTTTACATCCTGAGGGAGAGACCGATCGCATTGCTGCTCTATGTTCTTCAATTTCGAAATCAATGATTGTGCGCCGCAACCAGTTTTAAGCGCGATCACCGCATTGATAAATGGCGGACCATCAAATCCAAGTGGCGCAGAGCGATACAAGCTAGAGCACTGCAGGGTGCCAAATTGCTGCTGCAATAGCGCAAGCGCGCGAGCAATATAACGCTCGGGCTCAATATTACTGCCAACACCAATATAAGCAGTGTTCATCGGCGCTGACGCTCAATTTCAACACCCACGCTACGCGCATTGGCCACCGCACCCGGCTTGTTCACGCGAATGCGCAACCAAGGCACGGCAAAACGATCAAAGATCAGATCGGCCACCTCTTCAGCAACGCGTTCAACCAATTCAATGGGTTTCGCTTGCAGGTGCTTTGTCACTGCTTCACTCACGCTGGCATAATCCAAAGCCAGCGCCACATCATCACTACGCGCCGCTGGTTGGTTATCCCAACCCATTTCGATATCCAGTACCAGTTTTTGTGAAATGGTTTTCTCCCACTCATAAACGCCGATGGTACAAATCACTTCCAATTGATCAATAAAGACTTTATCCACGTTTTTTTACTCTGTTTTTGTTACAGGTCGGATACCTAATTTAGGTAAAGTTGCGTATCATGCCTACAAATTGTCAGCAAAATACAGGGAATCAGAATAAGCTGACAAAAGTAAATTGCAAACTGCCACGGGAAGTGCATGACCCCCTTACCTTTTTTGATCATCATTGCTGCTTATTTACTGGGCTCGATTTCCAGCGCAGTGCTGATCTGTCGTATCTGTGGTCTACCAGATCCGCGCAGTCATGGCTCAAACAATCCCGGCGCAACCAATGTGCTCCGCATTGGCGGCAAAGGTCCGGCCGCTGCCGTACTTTTGTGCGATATTCTCAAAGGGATGATACCTGTTTGGGGAAGCTACTTTCTAGACTTAAACCCTTTGATCCTTGGTATCGTGGCCATTGCCGCTTGTCTTGGTCATATCTACCCCATCTTTTTCCATTTTCAAGGCGGTAAAGGCGTTGCCACGGCATTAGGCGCATTGGCACCGATTGGTGCTGATCTTGCTGGCATGTTGATGGGAACTTGGCTGATTACGATTTTACTATTTGGCTATTCCTCTCTGGCTTCTGTCGTCGCCGCGCTGGTTGCTCCGCTTTTTACCTTTTGGGTGAAATCGCAATACACCATGCCCGTAGCCATGCTCTCTTGCCTGATTGTTTATCGCCACTTTGATAATTTGCGCCGACTTGCCAATGGCGAAGAAGACAAAGTGTGGAAGAAAAAACAACAGCTCAAAGCGGCACTGAAAGAGCATAACGAGGATGCGGAAACGCTCAGTGAGAAATCTGTGAAATAATGGTGAAATCCAGATCCAAGTCTGCACTCAAGGCTGAGCTTAAAGTTATGTTGGATCACAAGGATCAAAAAAACCGCGAAAACGCGGTTTTTTTTATCTTTGAAACAAAAATCGGATCTTTTGGATCTTTCCAGTAGGATCCTTGGTGATTAAAACATCTGTTTTATCAATCGATTTTTATTTTTCAATCGGTGCTAGCTTATCAATGGGCCAACGCGGCTTGGCTTGTACCGCCAAATCTTGATACTCACCTTGACGCAAACGCTGCATGCCCGCAAAAGCGATCATCGCACCGTTATCGGTACAAAATTCAGTACGCGGATAGAATACTTCACCACCCAACTTGCTCATCATCGCGGCAAGCTCTTCACGTAATCGGCGGTTAGCACTCACCCCTCCGGCGATAACCAAACGCTTATAACCCGTTTGCTGCAACGCACGGCGACATTTAATGGCCAGTGTGTCCACCACCGCTTGTTCAAATGCCAAGGCGATATCAGCGCGAGTTTGTTCGCTACCATCATTGCTGGCAATGGTATTGGCGGTAAAGGTTTTCAAACCTGAGAAGCTAAAATCCAAACCAGGGCGATCAGTCATTGGACGTGGAAACTTAAAGCGACCTGGCGTGCCGTTTTGTGCCAATTTTGATAGCAAAGGGCCACCTGGATAATCCAAACCCATCAACTTAGCCGTTTTATCGAAGGCTTCACCGGCAGCGTCATCAATGGACTCACCCATGATTTCGTATTCACCAATGCCATCCACTTTCACCAACATGGTATGGCCGCCAGAAACCAGCAGCGCGATAAATGGGAATGGCGGAGGATTGTCTTCTAGCATCGGTGCAAGCAAATGGCCTTCCATATGATGCACCGCAACCGCAGGGACATTCCAAGCGTAAGCAAGACTGCGACCTATGGTTGCGCCTACAAGTAAGGCGCCCACCAAGCCTGGGCCTGCGGTATAGGCAACACCGTCAATATCAGCTGGGGTGAGATTGGCTTCTTGCATTGCAGCGCGAATCAGTGGTAGCGTCTTTTTGACGTGATCGCGCGACGCCAATTCTGGCACCACACCACCATAGTCGGCATGGAGTTTCACTTGGCTGTAGAGCTGGTGAGACAGCAGACCTTGATGTTCGTCATAAATGGCAATTCCGGTCTCGTCACAAGAGGTTTCAATGCCTAAAATTCGCATGGTGGCGTGTTTTCCTCAATCGCTGGTCGATTCGAGGCGTCATCTTAACCGCGATAGTGAAAATTCACCAGATCTGATCGCAAGAATGCTTTACAAAGGGGCTAAGATCAGATTAGAATTTCGCACCATTTTTAATCAGGCTGGCTAATCGCTCGCCAGCGTTAAAGAACAACCCCTGAGGTGAAAGGCACATGCCAGTAGTTAAAGTACGTGAAAACGAACCATTTGACGTAGCGCTACGTCGTTTTAAGCGCTCTTGTGAAAAAGCAGGTATTCTTTCTGAAGTTCGCAGCCGTGAATTCTACGAGAAACCAACCACAGTACGTAAGCGCGCGAAAGCAGCTGCAGTTAAGCGTCATCTTAAAAAATTGGCTCGTGAAAACGCACGCCGCGTACGCCTTTACTAATCACTAAGGATTAGCAAGGTTATGGCTCTGATCGAGCGTCTGAAAGACGAACAAAAATCGGCAATGAAAGCGAAGGCGAAACTCCGTTTGGGGACCCTTCGCCTTGTGCTTGCTGCTGTCAAGCAAATCGAGGTTGACGAAAGAAAAACCTTGAATGATGACGAAGTGCTTGCCGTGCTCACCAAACTGGTGAAGCAACGTCGTGATTCTGCGGCTCAATATCAAGCAGCAGATCGCACGGATCTTGCCGATACAGAGCTTGCAGAGATTGCGGTGATCGAAGAGTTTATGCCGCAACCTTTGAGCAGTGACGAGATTGCTGCTTTGGTTGCACAAGCCGTAGACGCTTCGGGCGCGACTTCAATGCAAGAGATGGGCAAGGTCATGGCGGTGTTGAAACCGCAAATTCAGGGCCGTGCCGATATGGGTGTCGTTAGCCAACTCGTGAAAGCGAAACTCGGTTAATTCCACTCAGCGCTCAAAGCAAGCCGTGCGTTCCTTCGGGACTGCGCGGCTTGTTTGCATTTATTCGAATATAAAAAATTCCCTTAAGGACTGGCATGGCTCGTATTCCTCGCGGATTTATCGATGATCTTTTAGCAAGAGTGGATCTTGTTGATCTGATCGACGCGCGTGTGAAGCTGAAAAAGCAAGGCAAGAACTACGGCGCCTGTTGTCCCTTTCATAACGAAAAAACCCCCTCTTTTAGCGTCAGTCCTGAAAAGCAGTTCTACCATTGCTTTGGCTGTGGTGTGCATGGTAATGCCATCGATTTCATCATGGAGTACGACAGACTTGAGTTTGTTGATGCTATTGAAGAGCTTGCCAGCCAATGCGGTATGGAAGTGCCACGCGAACAGGGGCAAGGATCGCAACCTGCGATCAAACGTGATCGTTATGATCTCATGGCCAGCATTGCGCAATTTTATCAGCAGCAACTGCGCCAACCTAGCGGTCAACACGCCATCGACTATCTCAAAAACCGTGGTCTCAGCGGTGAGATTTGTCAGCAATTTGGCATTGGCTATATCGCCGATGAATGGGAATTAGTCAAACGCCGCTTTGGCCAAGATGCTGAGCGTGAATCTGCATTGGTTGAGTGCGGAATGTTGATCGAAAACGATCAAAAGCGCCGCTACGATCGTTTTCGTGGTCGTGTCATGTTCCCCATTCGCGATCGCCGTGGCCGCACCATCGCCTTTGGCGGCCGAGTTTTGGGCGATGAAAAACCCAAATACCTCAACTCCCCTGAAACCCCGATCTTTCATAAAGGACGTGAACTCTACGGCCTTTATGAAGTGATGCAACGCCATCGCCAGCCAAACCAAGTTTTGGTGGTGGAAGGTTATATGGATGTAGTGGCTTTGGCGCAATTTGGCGTCGACTATGCCGTAGCCTCTTTGGGCACCTCAACCACAGGCGATCATATGCAAACGCTATTTCGCCAAACCGATACCGTGGTGTGCTGCTATGACGGCGATAGCGCCGGTCGTGAAGCGGCTTGGCGTGCCATGGAGCAAGCGCTGCCACAACTTAATGACGGCCGCCAACTGAAATTTATGTTCCTCCCTGATGGCGAAGATCCGGATAGCTATATTCGTCAGCACGGCAAAGATGCCTTTGAGCGACAAGTGCAGCAAGCCATGCCGCTCAGTGATTTCCTATTTCAAAGCTTGCTAAAGCAGGTCGACGTTAGCTCACGCGAAGGACAAGCCAAGCTCACCACGTTAGCCGTTCCCTTGATCGAAAAGATCCCAGGGCAAACCTTGCAGCTATACTTGCGCGACACCTTAGGCAAAAAATTAGGGATCAATGAAAGCTATCAAGTGGATCGTTTGTTTAGTAAACGGCCACAAGCCAAACAACAGCAAGCCTTACCTAGCATTAAACGCACCCCCATGCGTATTGCCATCGCCTTGCTGATTCAAAATCCTGATTTGGTGCAATACACCGAAGGGGTCGAGGCGCTGGAAGATTCAGGCATGCCGGGCACAGATTTATTGCTTGAGCTGGTTGAATTTTGTTTATCACGCCCCAATATCAGCACAGGCCAATTGCTAGAGCATTGGCGCGGTCACCCCAATGAACAGCTGATTAAGCGACTCAATAGTTGGGAACTCAGTACTGATGATGACACCGTGACCACAGTATTTATCGATGCATTGGATAAAGTGTTTAACCAATGCGTCATACGACAAATTGAACAATTGCAGGCGAAAGAGCGACAGGTCGGTTTATCAACCGATGAACGGCGGGAATTACAGCTACTTATACTGAATCGTCCCGACTAAAACATAGCCAAGATTTTTGCAATTTGTTATAATTGGCAGTTTGCGTTTCCGCATACTACATTCTTCACTCAGATCATAAGTTGGATATCGTCTATGGAGCAAAGCCCTCAGTCTCAGCTCAAACTTCTTGTCGCCAAGGGTAAAGAGCAAGGCTATCTAACATACGCTGAAGTTAACGACCATCTTCCAGAAGATATTGTCGATTCCGATCAGATCGAAGACATCATTCAGATGATCAACGACATGGGCATTCAAGTAGTTGAACAAGCCCCAGATGCCGATGATTTGATGATGTCTGAAACCGTTGCCGATGAGGACGCGGTGGAAGCTGCAGCGCAGGCCCTTTCAAGCGTTGAATCAGAAATTGGTCGCACCACGGACCCAGTACGCATGTATATGCGCGAAATGGGTACCGTCGAACTACTGACTCGTGAAGGCGAAATTGACATCGCCAAACGTATTGAAGACGGCATCAACCAAGTTCAGTGCTCTGTTGCTGAATATCCTGGCGCCATCGCTCACTTGCTTGAACTATTCGATAAAGTTGAAGCAGAAGAAGCGCGTCTTACTGACATTATCTCTGGCTTTGTCGATCCAAATGCTGACGAAACATCAGCACCGACCGCAACGCACATCGGCTCTGAGCTTAGTGGCAAAGATCTTGAAGATGAAGATGAAGATCTTGATGACGACGAAGACGAAGATGGCGATGATGATGACAGCGATGACGAAGATACCGGCATCGATCCTGAGCTAGCACGCGAAAAATTCGCTGAGCTTCGTCAAAGCTACACCGTAATGCACTCTGCTATCGAAGCCAAAGGTCGTTTTGATAAAGCGTCTGAAACTGCAATTGCAGAGCTGTCTGAAATCTTCAAACAGTTCCGCTTGGTGCCAAAACAGTTTGATCACCTTGTTGGCTCAATGCGTGACATGATGGATCGTGTTCGTACTCAAGAACGTCTGATTCTGCGCATGTGTGTTGAACAATGCAAAATGCCGAAGAAAACCTTCGTTAGCCTATTCACTGGTAACGAGTCTTCTGAGTCATGGTTCGACGCAGCGGTTGCCACAGGTAAACCTTTTGTTGAGAAACTCAACGGCGTTGAAGAAGAAGTTAAACGCTGCATTGCGAAACTTGCACAAATTGAGCAAGAAACTGGTTTGCCAATTGAGCGAATCAAAGACATCAACCGTCGCATGTCTATCGGTGAAGCAAAAGCACGCCGTGCGAAGAAAGAGATGGTTGAAGCAAACTTGCGTCTGGTTATTTCGATTGCCAAGAAATACACCAACCGTGGCCTACAATTCTTGGATCTTATCCAAGAAGGTAACATCGGCTTGATGAAAGCAGTTGATAAATTTGAATACCGTCGTGGTTACAAATTCTCAACCTATGCAACTTGGTGGATCCGCCAGGCGATCACGCGCTCCATTGCGGATCAGGCACGTACCATTCGTATTCCGGTTCATATGATCGAAACCATCAACAAATTGAACCGCATCTCTCGTCAGATGCTGCAAGAGATGGGTCGTGAACCACTACCGGAAGAGCTGGCAGAGCGCATGCAAATGCCAGAAGATAAAATTCGTAAAGTGCTGAAGATCGCCAAAGAGCCTATCTCCATGGAAACACCAATTGGTGATGATGAAGATTCGCATCTAGGTGACTTTATCGAAGACACCACGCTTGAATTGCCTGTTGATGCAGCCACTGCAAGCAGTCTTCGCATGGCAACGCACGAAGTATTGGCAGGCCTTACACCACGTGAAGCCAAAGTACTACGTATGCGTTTCGGTATCGATATGAATACCGACCACACCTTGGAAGAGGTTGGTAAACAATTTGATGTAACACGTGAGCGTATTCGTCAGATCGAAGCCAAAGCACTGCGTAAATTGCGTCACCCAAGCCGCTCAGAAGTTCTTCGCAGCTTCTTGGATGAATAATCCGCGCCAGTGATCTGCAATTTAAAAAGCCGCATTCAGTGCGGCTTTTTTATTATTTGATGCATATGAAGCAGTTAGCAATAAAACGAAGAACAGTGACGACCAAAAGGGATAGCAGCATTTTTATTTAATTGCTGAAAAAACAAGCGCTCAGAGTCGAATCAAGCTAGACACTTTTGCATCAAATCACCTATAATCGGCAGCCTTGGCCCCTTAGCTCAGTGGTTAGAGCAGGCGACTCATAATCGCTTGGTCGACAGTTCAAGTCTGTCAGGGGCCACCATCTTTTAAACGCAGCCTTTGGCTGCGTTTTTTGTATCTGCTAGACCTAGCCTGTGCTCAGCGGCGATAGACTCCGTTCTACCAAATGTTTCAGCGAATCATAACGTTTCGGCAATTGGCGATTTCGTTTCTGTACCCAATATAAAGACTCCAACACCGGATTGGGCGCTTGATGGATCAGCAAATCCTCACGATATGGACAAGCCAAAACCGCGCTGTAGGGTAAAACGGTAAAACCCAATCCCAATAGCACAGGCAGTAGAATTTGACCAATTTGGTTGATTCGACTGGTCACTTTTAAATCCTGAAATTGCACATGACTTAACGCATCATCGCCGCACAGCTCCATATATCGATTCAGATAGTGCGCCAAATCAGGATGCTGCACCACACCAATCTGATGCAGCACCGAGGCATTAATCGCTTGCTTGGCAAAACTTGCTGGCAGCACCAAGCAAAGGGTTTGGCTGGCGATGGACTCAGCATAAAACTGACTGGGCGCAGGACAATAACTGACAATACCAACATGGGATAAACCGGCTTCAATACGCTGCAAAATACGCTCGTTAGGCGCAGCCTCAATGGATACAGACCAACCTGGCTGTAGTTTTTGCTGTGCTAAGCATTGCGGGTAAAGAAGTAAAGCCAATGAACCGGAGCAATCTAAACGGCATTCACCTTGCCAAGGGTCATCTTGCGCTAACGATGCAAGTAAGCTGGCCTGTTGTTGTTTGAATTGGCAGGCATATTGATACACCAACCGCCCCGCTTCAGTCAGCTCAAAGCGTTTACCAAAACGGCTAATCAAGCTCTGCCCGCAGGCTTGCTCAAGCTTTTGAATATGCTGGCTGACGCCTGGCTGCGTCATATTGAGCTGCTGCGCTGTTTGTGTGAAATGGCCTAGTTCGACCAAAGTTTGAAAGGTTTGTAACCAGATCGGATTGAGCTGCGCCATGGCCTCATCACAAAATATTATGATTTCCCTTGAGGTTAATAAAACATCAAGGCAGATTCAAGCCAACAAAAACCAGCACTGTGTGCTGGTTTTTACAGAAAGAAAGACGCTCACTGAGAAGGTGAAACGCCCTTTCAAGCCGTTGCGCTCTCTTCTACTTCTTGCTCTGTGGCCATCGCGGCTTGGGTCGGTAAATAACGCACCTTGACCACTGCTTCAAGCGCCTGAATACGTTCAAGCATCGCATCCGTTAAAGGACCATCAGTATCGAGAATGTTATAGGCGACTTGATCGCGACTTTTATTGATCATATCTGTCACGTTCACTGAGTATTCAGCCAAAATGGATAATACGTCCCCCAGCACGCCGGGCACATTACGATTGGCAAATGTGAGTCGATAACCCGTGCTTGATGATAATTGCGTCACCGGAAAATTCACTGAGTTAGTGATATTGCCAAAACGCAAAAACTCCGCCAGCTGGCTTGCCGCCATCGCCGCACAATTATCTTCGGCTTCTTGGGTACTGGCGCCTAAATGCGGCAATAACAGCACTTGCTCATGTTCCAATAAATCAGGCGCAGGAAAGTCACTGATATATTTGCTCAATCGTCCCTCATTGAGCGCTTGTAACACCGCATGATTATCCACCACGCTACCACGCGCAAAATTGACCAGCACCGCGCCAGGTTTAAGATAAGCAAGCTTCTCTTGGTTAAGTAAACCAATGGTGCTCGGCAGTGCTGGAATGTGTAGGGTAATAAAGTCCGCACGAGTAAGCAGCGCTTCAAGGCTTTCCATTCGCGCCACGGCACTTGGCAAGCGCCATGCCGCATCCACCGAAATCGCGGGATCATAACCCACCACATTCATCCCCAAATCAAGCGCGCAAGCAGCGACACTAGCACCGATCGCACCAAGGCCGATAACCCCTAAGGTTTTGCCTTGTAACTCCACACCTTTAAAACGTTTTTTTTGCGCTTCCAGCTGCGCGGCAAGGTCGTCATCAGCAGCATGTTGCTGTACATATTGCATCCCTTCTGCAATACCGCGACAACCCATCAGCAGCGCACTGAGCACCAGCTCTTTCACCGCATTTGCATTAGCGCCGGGGGTATTAAACACCACCACCCCTTGCTCTGTGCACTCAGCTACGGGCACGTTATTGGTTCCCGCACCTGCACGCGCAACGGCGAGCAGCGCTGGACCACACTGCGCAGTAGTCAGCTGATGACTGCGCAATAAAATCGCGTGCGGATCAGCCTGTTCATTGCCAATATCAAATTGATCATAGGGAAGCTGCGCCAATCCTATGGGCGCTATTTGGTTGTATGTTTGAATGCGGTACATGGCACATCCTTGTGTTGTTTCAGTGATTGGATTTGGAAAAAAAACAGCGCTCAAATGAGCGCTGAAAATAGATATTGTTTTTATGCTTGAGCTTCTGCAGTGGCTGGGGTTTTGACTTGTTGGTATCCCCATTCGAGCCATGGTAGCAGCGCTTTTAAATCGCTCGCTTCGACTGTGCTACCGCACCAAATTCGAAGCCCTGCGGGTGCATCTCGATAAGCGCCCACATCAAAGGCAACCTTGTGCTCAGCCAGTAGCTTAATCAGCGCTTTCACCTGATCTGGCGTTAAATCCAGACTCAAGCACACACTGGTATTTGAGCGAATGCTGGCATCTTGCGCGAGAAAATCGATCCACGGCGTTCGAGCGATAAAATCTTCCAGCACCGCAAGGTTGGCTTTTGATTTCGCGATTGCGGCTTGTAAACCGCCCATGGATTGCACCCAATCTAGCGCATCTTGGTAATCGGCCACGCAAAGCATTGATGGTGTATTGATGGTGGAGCCTTCAAAGATCCCTTCCATTAACTTGCCACCTTTGGCCAAGCGGAAAATCTTTGGCATTGGCCAGCTTGGGGTATAAGACTCCAAACGAGCAACCGCGCGCGGGCTCAAAATCAACATCCCGTGTGCGCCTTCACCACCCAGTACTTTTTGCCAACTAAAGGTGATCACATCCAGTTTGTGCCAAGGCATCTCCATGGCAAAAACAGCGGAAGTTGCATCGCAAATCGTTAAACCTTGGCGATCATCAGCAATCCAATCGCAATGCGGTACACGAACGCCTGATGTGGTGCCGTTAAAAGTAAAGACGATATCGTGATTTGGATCGGTCTGCTCTAACGCTGGAATCTGACCATAATCAGCAAGGAAACTGCGTACATCTTTGAGTTGTAACTGCTTGGTGATATCAGTCAGCCACTCTTGGCCAAATGCTTCCCACGCACAAACATCCACAGGACGCTCACCGAGCATGGACCACATGGCCATCTCCATGGCACCGGTATCAGATGCAGGCACAATACCGACACGGTAGTCATCGGGAATGCCAAGAATGGTTTTGGTATCCACAATCGCTTTTTCCAGCGCGTTTTTACCAATCGCAGCACGATGTGAGCGGCCAAGTGTCTCAGTACTGAGATTTGCAAGCTGATAGCCAGGGCGTTTAGCACATGGGCCAGAAGAAAAGTTGGGGTTCGCGGGCTTAATTTGCGGCGTCATAATTCATCCTGAATGCCAAAATATTGAAACTGTTTAGTGTAATCCACTCAATCAATTGCTGAATGCAGTGTTTCATTTTCATAAACACCCAACTTAACAATAGAATAGACAACCTATCCTTTTGTTATCTATCAACAATATCCCTACACATTATCATGCTGCCAAGGGTGCAACCATCATCCAAGCGCTATTCACGACGCATTTCTTTGCTTACCCCATCACTTCTGTGCAAATTTTCGCCAAAGCGCACAATTTGATTTATTTCATCGCATAAAATAAATAAGAGATGCTGCACAACGTGATGTAGATCCATAGAAATTTCTAAGAAAAAATCGCCAGAGCGCTCAAGAAAAAGGGGATTTGTGCAAGCCATATCACAGATGATGCATAAAATGGCGCGCCGTGATTAGCTTTTTTGTGATCGACAAGGATCGTCATGCCCATTCGTCTCGTGATTTCACTTTTTTCCCTGACCATCGCCAGTACTTTACTCACCGGCTGCTGGCAAACCCAGCCGCACCAAAGTACGCTCAACTTGCCGTCATTCAATAGGCCCGCTCTCTCTTTTATGCCATGGCGCGCACTGTCGTTCTTTTCGACGGGTTCAAGAAAAGGCCTCGATGCCACGCCAGTTGGTGGAAAATCGCCAATGCACACCGCACCGCAAGCCTATGTCACACCGGCCGATCAAATGATGGGGAGCATGCCTGAAACAACGCCCAGCCAATATAATCAGCGCGCGCAAAATCAACAAATAGCGCAACAAGATGATATACAGCCGACCGCCGCCCCAATTCATTTTGAGCCGCATGCGGTAACGCCAGAAGTGGCACTGCGCCAATTATTCCAAGCGCTTGCAGGACAGCAGCGTCAATCTGATTTGCCCTTTTATAATCAAGCTAGCCGCGATTACTTGGCCGCCCATCCTTGGCGCCAAGCGCAAATGCGTTATTTACTCAAACGTTATCAGCAATGCAGCATCGATAAGGTGCTGATTAATCAAGATCGCGCTGTGATCCTCTATCGTTCAGGTCAGTATCAATGTACCCCTTGGCTCTTTGAGCACAATCAAGGCTGGAAAATTGATTTAGCCAGCTATCGGCAGAATTTCACATTGGATAAACAAAACCATTGGCGCTTTCAATCGCAAATTCCAGCGCCCTACGCCTTTGCATTTCACGATTACAGTTTGGATCAGCATGGTTATTTGGTTGTGCCACGTTGGGGGATCTATACCCAGGGCAGAATGCCAATTCAAATTACCGAACTTGCACCCTCTTTTCCCTTGGCACAAATGGGATTGCGTATGACCGACCAACCCATTGCGATCAATGGCCAATTAATTGAAGACGATCCCCATTTTCACTTGCTGCTCAATCAACTATTGCCCCAACAAGCCATTGAAATTGAGGTTATCCGTCAAGGGCAGCGCGCCTTTGTCAATGGCGTTGCACCAGCATGGAGTCATCGCTACTAAAGCCTTGCGTTTCACTTTTTAACCCATCCCCCAACGCCTAAGCAGATTTTTTGCTGGGCGTTTTTCATTGTTTCGGCGCATAAATTGGCTTTATAAATTTGATATAGCTCCCATTTTTCCCCATAATTTTCAGCACGTGGTCAGCAGACCACGCTTATATTTATTTTTCCATTTTGCTTGCGGATTCGCTGTAGACAAAGACGCCGTGACGCGCCTTGATAATTCAGTCTCGCATCACCACAAGAGACATATTTTATGACCCAACGTTGGTTGTATCACAGCCGTTGGCTAGTGAACTTTTTCCTTTTCTTTACGCTGGCTCTCGCCTTAATTGGTGCGCCCTACCTCGCACAGGTGAACTGGACGCAATTATCTGCCATTGAGTGGACTTATCTCATCACAACCCAAATCGGTTGGTTTGGCGTGTTTTCACTGCTGCTTTGTATCGGGCTATGGCTTATCGCTTGGCTACCATCGCGTGGATTTAAAACCATTGCTGTTGTGATCGCTTTTGCGCTCTTGCTGCTACTTAAAATCGATCTCACCACCTTTGAGCACTATAAATTCCATATCAATGCATTGCTGATTTCGATGTTTTTAGATGCAGGTAGCGATGTATTTGAACTGTCTTGGATGAGCTGGCTGTTGTTTGCGCTAAGCATGGTTCCCAGCATGCTTGCCATCGCCTTAGCCGTAATCGCTAGTAACCGCCTCAGTCAGCATCGCGCACTATGGCAAGGCGTTCTCGCTTGGTTTGTCATTTTGCTGGCCAGCCAAGGTATTCATGCCGTTGAGCACGCCAAATTTAATCCAAGCTTGAGCCAATACAATAACCAATGGCCGGTGTACTACCCGCTCACTGCACGTAAATATCTTTATAGCCACGGCTGGGTGGATCAAGTGGCCGCAGAAAAGCAGCGCCTTGAGCTCAAACCCATTCAAACCAGTGCGCTCAACTATCCACGCGGCGATCTCCATTTCACCGCTAAGGCCAAGCAGCCCAATGTGCTATTTATTTTGATTGATGCTTGGCGCATTGATGATGTGAATGCTGCAGTAATGCCGCATGTCAGTGAATTCATCCCGAAAACAAACCAATTTAAGCAACACTTTAGCGGCGGTAACTCAACTCAAGCTGGGATGTTTAGCCTGTTCTATAGCATTCCAGCGACCTATTGGAATAGCTTTCAAGCGAGCCAAACACCACCGCTATTTATCACTCAGCTGCAACAGGCAGGCTATCGCCCAATGATTTTAGGCTCTGCGCCGCTGACCAGTCCGCCGCTTTCGCGCACCGTCTTTAAATCAGTGCCCAATCTTCGCCTGCGCACGCCAGGGGAAAATCAGGTTGAGCGCGACGCACGAATCACGCAAGACTTTATCGACTTTACTAAGCAGCCTAGCGACCAGCCTTATTTTGGCATGCTGTTTTACGACTCAGCGCATGGCACCGAGTTTCCTGAAAAAACGGGTTCAAAATTTAAGCCCTATTGGTCACGCGTGGATCATATGCGCCTTAACAATGATTTTGATCCAAACCTCTATCACAACCGCTATAAAAACGCGCTCTACTATATTGATGGGTTAATTGAGCAGGTACTGGCGCATGTGGATTTATCCAATACCATCGTGGTGATTAGTTCTGATCATGGTGAAGAGTTTAACGATCACCACCAAAACTATTGGGGACATTCCGGCAACTATAGCCACACCCAATTACAGGTACCGCTTTTTGTCTATATTCCCGATCAAAAACCACAGGTGATTGACTATCGCACCACGCACTATGATCTGGTGCCAACACTGCTGAATCAGCTATTTGATGTGCAAGGCAATACTGACGCCTATAGCGTCGGTCATGATCTCTTTTCGCCAACGCCGAGCCGCGATTGGTTTATTGCCGGTAGTTATTACAACTATGCGATCATTACCCCAGAGCTGATTATGGTGGCTGACCCAACAGGTCAAAGCCGACTGATGAATGATGATCTCATCTTGGTGCGCGACCAACAAATGCCGCGAGCCATTATTCAACAGGCACTAACGCAAATGGCGCAGTTTTACCAATAAGTCGGCTTTGCACGCATTCATCTGCATGCTGAAATCACACTATGATAAGGGGCTCGATTTGAGCCCCTTTGTTTTGCCGGAAAATAAAATTTCTGCCATTCTAAGCATCTATTTTCATGACCAATTCAACACCATGTCGACCATTAAGCTTTATCTTCAACGCATTGATGAAAGTAACCTATTCCAAGGTTTAGTCATTGCCGTGATAGTCATTTCAGCCTTGTCTGTCGGTGCCCAAACCTATGAGCTGCCAAACTGGCTCAGTAAGCCTTTAGCCAGTCTCGATTACTTTATTACCCTCTTCTTTGCCACGGAAATCAGCTTGCGCTTTATGGCGAGCAAAGGACCAAAGGCGTTCTTTAGCAAAGGATGGAATATTTTCGACACTTTGATTGTGCTCGCCAGCTTAATTCCAATCACTGGCTCACAAGCTGTGTTTATTGCCCGCTTGCTGCGTATTTTCCGCGTCTTGCGTTTGGTTTCCATGCTGCCTGATCTCCGGATGCTGGTGAACTCACTGCTTCGCGCACTGCCGCGTATGGGCTATATCGCGCTGCTGATGTTTGTGATCTTCTATATCTACGGCGCTGTGGGTGCGATTCTATTTGGCAAGATCAATGACTTCCTTTGGGGCGATGTCAGCCATGCGATGTTGACACTATTTCGCGTCGCCACCTTTGAGGATTGGACCGATGTGATGTATGAAACCATGACGGTTTACCCGCTCAGTTGGATCTACTACTTCACCTTTATCTTCCTCACCGCCTTTATCTTCCTCAACATGATGGTGGGCGCCGTCTTAGAGGTGATGACCTCTGAAGTGGAAGCTCAGCGTAAAGAAAACCTCAACGCCAAAGAGCAAAAGCAAGAGCCCGCCACCGTGGCGCAAGTCGATGCCCTAAAGGCACAAATTGATCGCCTTGAAGCGCTCCTGGAAAAACAAATCGAGCAAAATCGCGCCAGTAAATAAGTCGCCGCATCGCTTTATCTCAACAAGCTGTTCAAAATCCTTGAACAGCTTGTTTTATTTCATGACCTCGATTTTTTGCAGATGCTGACTCACACTTGATGCATTCAATGCATTGACGGAGCGACGCATGCGTACTTCCACAGAGCCCACTCGCTACAGCGCAGCTAGCATCATTTTGCACTGGCTATCGGCACTTTTTGTCATCGGCCTATTCGCGCTGGGCTACTGGATGATGACCCTTACCTACTACAGCCCTTGGTATAAAACCGCGCCAATGTGGCACAAATCCTTGGGCCTGATTTTACTGCTACTCACCCTACTTCGCGTGGCTGCCCTGATTCGCTGGAAAGCGCCGAAAATCAGTGGCCAACGATGGGAAAAAATAGCGGCGAAATCTGCGCATCACCTGCTATATCTACTGCTTTTCATCCTGTTTATTTCCGGCTACCTCATCTCCACAGCCGATGGCCGCCCCATTCTTTGGTTTGATTGGCTACCCATTCCAGCGTTGCCTTTTGCTTTTAGCAACCAAGCAGATATAGCCGGCACCATTCACAAATTCAGTGCCTATACGCTCATCGGGCTCAGTGTTTTGCATCTGCTTGCAGCGCTGAAACACCACTGGATCAACAAGGACAACACACTAAAAAAAATGCTAGGAGTCAGCTCATGAAATCTCTTTTTTCCCGCGCCGCGCTAATCAGCTCGCTTTTGTTCAGTAGTCACACCATGGCCGCTGAATATTTGATTGATACCCAAGGTGCGCATGCTTCCATTAACTTTGAAGTGCCGCATTTAGGCTATAGCTTTATTGCTGGACGCTTTAATCAGTTTGAGGGCAGCTTTAATTTTGACCCCAACAAAATCAGTGACAGCAGCGTTACCGTCACAGTACAAACCAAAAGTTTGGACTCTGCTCATGCCGAACGTGATAAGCATATTCGTAGCGCTGATTTTATTGATGCCAGCCAATATCCCACCGCGACCTTTGTCAGCAAGAAAGTGACCGATTTGGGCAAAGACGCATTCACCATTCAAGGCGATCTCACACTACACGGCGTGACCAAACCCATTACCATTGATGCAAAATTAATTGGTGAAGGCGAAGATCCTTGGGGCGGTTATCGTGCAGGCTTTATGGGAACCACCCGTTTAGAGCTCAAAGATTTTGGCATTGCCGTGATGGGACCATCGAGCTATGTGGATCTCACCTTGCATGTCGAAGGGATTCGTCAAAACTAATCCAATTCGGCCGTAAAACAGCCATAAAAAAACCGCCTCATGGGCGGTTTTTTTTATGGCTTGATTAGTCAGCTTGATCAATAAGCGCAAGGATTAAGCCGACTCTTGGCCTGATGGCAAAACTTCTGACGACTCATCTTTGCTTGATCCCAGAATGCGACTGGTTAATGTACCTGCGGTCATCGAACCACTTACATTAAGTGCCGTACGCGCCATATCAATCAAAGGTTCAATAGAGATCAGCAATGCCACAACAGCAATGTTGAGCCCCATTGTTGGCAATACAATCAGCGCTGCAAAGGTTGCACCGCCACCCACACCGGCAATACCGAAGGAGCTAATTGCCACCACGCCAATCAAAGACAAGATAAAGTGAATGTCCATTGGGTTGATGCCTGCACTTGGCGCAACCATCACAGCAAGCATGGCAGGGTAGATACCCGCACAGCCATTTTGACCAATGGTCGCACCAAAGCTTGCCGATAGGTTGGCAATCGCTGGCGGCACATTGAGTTTGTCGATTTGCGCTTCCACGTTTAGTGGAATCGTCGCCGCGCTTGAGCGTGAGCTAAAGGCAAAGGTCAACACAGGCCATACACGTTTGAAGTACTGAATTGGATTCACACCAACCAAACCCACTAGCAAACCGTGCACCACAAACATCAGGGCAATCGCAACATAGGAAGCGACAATAAAGCTCAATAGATTGAGAATATCGGTCCAGCTAGAGCTTGCCACGACCTTGGTCATCAGCGCCAAAATGCCGTATGGCGTTAGTGCCATCACCATTTTTACCAAACGCATTACCACAGATTGTGCAATTTCAACCGCGCCGCGAATACCACGCTCAAGTTCAGGCTTTTCATGCATCACATGACGTGCTGCCAGACCCAGCAAAATCGCAAAGATCACCACGGCGATAATGGATGTTGAGCGCGCACCGGTTAAATCCGCGAAAGGATTGGTCGGAATAAAACTCAAAATCATTTGTGGCAAAGTCAGGTTTTGTACCGCAGCTTCACGCACACCCAACTGCTCAAGTTGCTGCGCTTCACGCACGCCCTGCGTTAAACCTTCAGCACTTAAACCAAAGCCTGCGCTCACCAAAATACCAATCAGCGCCGCAATCATGGTGGTGACCAATAGAATGCTAATGGTGGTGAGGCTAATTTTGCCTAGTGAACCAGAGCGATCCAGTTTAACCACAGCTGATAGCATCGATACCAACACCAATGGCATCACAATCATTTTCAGCAATGATACATAACCGCCACCGACGACTTGCGTCCACGCCAATGTTTTTGCAATGACCTCACTTTGGTCGACATAAACCAAATGCAGCAAGAAGCCAAAACCAACACCAAGAATCAGGCCGATCAGTACCTGACGCGATAACGAGTGACCCGCACGCTGCTGCGTTCGCACCAGCCAAGCCAGCCCCAAAAAGACCAATAAGTTAACTAACAACAAGCCAGTCATGTGAACCCCCGATAAATCACAATGGGTTAGTGAGATGTTTGGTATATCCAACTAATCAATTGTTACTTTTTAGTGAAATAGTCGAGCGATTCTAGGAATGTGCAATAGATCACACAAACATCAA
Source organism: Vibrio stylophorae (assembly GCF_921293875.1). NCBI lineage: Bacteria > Pseudomonadati > Pseudomonadota > Gammaproteobacteria > Vibrionales > Vibrionaceae > Vibrio > Vibrio stylophorae. The sequence continues at coordinate 297,278 of NZ_CAKLDI010000001.1, read as the reverse complement.
AATGAGCTTATCTATAACGAAAAAGAATAAAGCGCGTATAACTTCAAAAAAAACGATTTTTATCAATAGGATAACAACACACTTCCGCTATGATGTCGGCAGTATTGGAGAAGGAATTTGTTATGGCATCGATCTATCAGCTCAAACCTGCGTTTCAAAACTTATTACGACCGCTGGTACAGCGACTAGCTCGCTGGGGCATCACCGCCAACCAAGTCACCCTATTTGCACTGCTGTTAAGCGCTGCGCTTGGTGCCGCCATTGCCATTTGGCCAAGCTATGCCTGGCCCCTATGGTGCGTGCCTGTACTACTGTTTATTCGCATGGCACTCAACGCCATTGATGGCATGCTGGCGCGAGAGCATCAAATGCAATCCAATCTCGGAGCGATCCTTAATGAGCTGGGCGATGTATTAGCCGATACAGCGCTCTACCTACCCTTTGCCTTGATTGCAGGGCTCAACCCCATTGCCGTGGTCTTGGTCTGTATCTTTGCCATTATCAGTGAGATGACTGGGGTGATTGGTGTGCAAATTGGCGCATCACGCCGTTACGATGGCCCCATGGGCAAAAGTGACCGCGCCTTTATTTTTGGCCTTATCGCACTACTGATGGCCGGCGGTTGGCTCAACCCATGCTGGCTCAATGGCGGTTTATGGATAGTACTTGGCCTACTATCGCTGACCATCATCAACCGCAGCCGTCAGGCACTCAATGAATTAGCGCAACAAGGAAAGGCATGATCATGGATTATCTCACTCAGCTTCATCATGGCATTCAGCTGGTTCTTGCCGCCATTTTCTCGGTGCTCTGCTTTGCCACTGTATTGGTACATGGTTTGAAATGGCGTTATCCGGATCGCGATTACACTGAGCTTTGGCTGCGCATCCGCTCTTGGTGGATCATGGTGTTTCTCTTTTGCGGCGCGCTGATTGTCAGCCGCACTGTGGCCATCGCTTTTTTTGCGCTGATCAGCTATCTCGCACTTAAGGAGTATTTCTCCATTATTCCCACCCGCCGCGCTGATCGCCGCGTGCTGTTTTGGGCCTATCTCGCCATTCCCATTCAGTTTTTTTGGGTTTGGCTCGCTGACTATGGCTTTTTCATCATCTTTATTCCGGTGTACATGTTCCTACTGCTACCGATGCAGATGGTGATCGTCGGTGAAACTGACCGCTTCTTACGCGCGGCAGGCACCATTCACTGGGGTTTGATGACCATGGTCTTTAGCGTGAGCCACTTGGCCTTTTTGCTGGCGCTACCCGACCATGGTGATGCGCTCGCGGGCGGCCCTGGCTTGGTGCTCTATTTAGTGGTGCTGACCCAGTTCAACGATGTGGCGCAATACACTTGGGGCAAACTGCTGGGCAAACGCAAAATCATTCCCAAGGTCAGCCCCAATAAAACTTGGGCTGGCTTTGTTGGCGGCGTCGCCACAACCACAGCGCTGGCAGTGGCTCTTGCGCCCTTTCTCACCCCCATGCAGTGGCCCATGGCCATGGCTGCGGGAGTACTCATTGCAATCAGTGGCTTTATTGGCGATGTCACCATCTCGGCACTAAAACGCGATTTGCAAATTAAAGACAGCGGGAATCTGCTGCCTGGTCATGGCGGGATCCTCGATCGCATTGATAGCCTGACCTATAGCGCGCCGCTGTTTATGCACTTTATTCGTTACTTCTACTACACCTAAGAGTTTGCGATGCAATGGTTTAAGAATGGACTCAATGGCCTGCTGCGCTGGATTTACTATCGGCTGATCATTCGCAGCATTATTGGCTTAGTGTTGGGACTAAATATTCGTCGACGTCAATTGATCCCCAATCAAGGACCCGTGATTTTAGTGGCGAACCACAATAGCCACCTCGACACCATGGTGCTGATGACTCTGCTGAGCAATGCCCAGCTTAAACGCGCAAAGCCTGTGGCGGCGATGGATTACTTTTTGAAAAATCGCCTACTGGCATGGTTTGCCTTAAAGATCGTTGGCATTTTGCCGATCTCGCGTCATCGAGAAGCGGATCAGGATCCACTCGCCCCTTGTTATGAGGCCTTAGAGCGCGGGGATATTTTGATCTTCTTTCCTGAAGGCAGCCGCGGCGAGCCTGAAAAGCGCTGCCAATTTAAGGGCGGCATTGCCAAACTAGCCGCACGTTATCCCGACATTCCTGTGGTGCCCATTTTTTTGCATGGCCTTGGTAAAGCGCTTCCCAAGGGCGACTGGCTACTGGTGCCTTTCTTTTGTGATGGCTTTATTGGTGAGCCGCTGTTTGGCCAAGACGATCGCCACGCATTTATGGACGCGCTTGAACAGCGTTTTTATCAGTTGGAGCAAGAGGGACATTTTCAGCAATGGGATTAGCGCCGAGAATTATGGAATTAACGCATAGGCCCAAAGCTCGATGGCGCCGCAGCTATCAAGTCGCGGCGGGTTGGGGCTTTGCTGAAGCCACCCTGTTTTTTATCGTGCCCGATGTCTGGCTCAGTTATCTGGCACAGAAAAGTTATCGCCATGCACTCGTCGCTTGTTTTATGGCACTGCTCGGCGCACTACTTGGCGGCTTACTCCTCTACTGGCTTGGCAGTCAAAGCCATATGCTACCTAAAGCGCTACATGGCATGGATATGATCCCAGCCATTTCGTCGGCACAAATAAAGCAAGTGGCGTTGGATCTTGAGCAGCAAGGCGTCAGCGCTATGCTCCTTGGGCCATTATCTGGCACGCCCTATAAACTCTATGCCCTGCAAAGCGCGCAAGCAGGCATCCCTTTAGTGCTGTTTTTGCTGATCTCCATTCCCGCACGTTTGATTCGATTTGTTCTGGTCACCAGCCTATGCGCCATGGTGACCACAGGCTTGCGCCGACTCAGTCAAAAGCGCGGCACACCAATTCCCGTAACTTGGGTATTGTTCGGCTGCTGGTGCCTCTTCTACCTGCTCTATTTTAGCCTGATGCCCAATTAAGACTGATTTAAAAGTTGCGTTGTTTTTCTGTCAAAAAACATCAAATTTAGCGCTCATTCGCAGCAAATTACCACTCATTCATCACAGGCGGCTCAATTTTGGCAGCCTGCTACCAAGTTGACGCGCGCCATTGGCAAATTGCCGACACATGCATTGCAATCCTTGATTGAAGCACTCGCACAGCTTCATATAACAAGGAGAAAGTTATGCTCAAAAGAACCCTTCCCGGCCTTGCGCTGCTCGCGCTCAGCCCACAACTTTTTGCTCACGGTTACACCGAATATCCACCAGCACGTCAATTGATCTGTAATCAACAAGGCGGCCATTGGGGCCCAGTTGATGGTAGTGATATTGCCAATGATGCCTGTCGCCAAGCCTATCTCACCTCAAGCTGGACACCTTTTATTCAGCATCATGAATATGCAGCGCTGGTCAGCGATTATCAAAACCAAACGGCAGTCGAAGCCGTGGTGACAGATGGCAACCTATGTAGCGCCGCCGACCCACAAAAGGCTGGCATGGATACGCCATCCAATGCTTGGCAAACCACTGTGGTTGATGCCAAAGGCGGCCCACTCAAATTACGTTTTCACGCATCCACACCGCACAACCCAAGCTTTTGGCGCATCTATCTCAGCAAACCCGGCTTTGATGTTGCCACCATGCCACTGCATTGGAGTGACTTAGAACTCATTGGCAGCTTTGGCGATCTCCCCGTATTGGAAGATGCACAGGGCAAATATTATGAAATGACAGTCAATCTACCTGCGGATCGCCAAGGTAAAGCGGTGCTCTATACTCGCTGGCAGCGTGATGACCCAGCCGGTGAAGGCTTTTACAACTGTAGTGATATCCAATTTGGCGACAATGCAACGCCGACATATGGCGTTTCCCTCGGCCATTTGATTCAACCAGGATTTGCACCGCAAGTCGGCGAAACCCTACGTTTTCGTCTGTTTAATGCCACAGGACAAGAGTTAGTGGATGAAAAGATCGCGATTACCGCCAACAATCAATCGCCTGATATTTGGGTCGCAGAGTTAGCGCAGCGTCTCGACAGTGTGGCTTCAGGGCAAGCAGCCATCGGTGTGCTTGAACAAGGCCAGTTGGTTCTCGCTAGCACACCAAGCGCCAACCAAGTGTTTAGCCCAGTGCAGGATGCGACGTTCCAAATCGAAAGCAAAACAGGCAACAATGCGCCGGTCATTCAAGCCCCACCATCACTCACCATTGTGGCTGGCGAAACCGCCAATATCGCCCTTGAGATCAACGACATCGACCAAGATCCACTCACGGTCACCAGCTCGCATGGACAAGTGGTGATGCACCACAACCAATATCAGGTCACGCTAGCAACAGATGCCAATACAGCGCCAGGCACGATTGCCGTTACTATCACTGTCAGTGATGGCCAAAGCAGTGCAAGTGCCCTCACTGAGGTCATCGTGCAAGCGAGCACAGGCGATATTGCGCAGTGGCAAGCTGATGTCGCCTATCCGGCGCAAAGTGAAGTGCTTTATTTAGGCGTGCGCTACCAAGCAAAATGGTGGACTCAGGGTGACCAGCCCGATCAAAGCCAAGCTTGGCAGGTGATGAGCTCTGAAACCAATGCTTGGCAAGCGGCCACAGCTTACAATGCTGGCGATATCGTCACCTATCAAGGCAAGCGCTATCAAGCCCAGTGGTGGACACAGGGCGATCAGCCCGATCAAAGCCAAGCCTGGCAGTTGCAGCCCTAATCAAAAATGACGTCCTTGCATCCAATCTAAAATAAAAACACCAGCGTCTTTATTGGCGGTGGTGTTTTATTTTGAAAACCCTAAGCAATAAATAAATAACAACTTTTTGCTATTTAGCTTGCAAATTTTCTAGAAAAACATTCATTTTCCCATCAAACAAACGATAAACAGGATAAAAAACTAATAAATTAGGTTTGAATAAAATCATCACTTCCTGTTATAACACTCAGTAGTGTGAGAAATAGACAAAGAATATTCTGGTGACTTGCCCATAAGGATGTGCTTGCACCACACACCAAAACACAATTCAAAGATAATCAAACACAACACCATGTTCAGGAAGATATTATGAATCCATTGATGTCGATGTGCCGTCGCGCCTTTCGAGCGCCGTTGGTACTACAAATCGCGATAGGTATCGTCGCCGCCATTACCTTAGCCTATTTTGAGCCCAAAACAGCGCAATCTGTTGGTATGCTCGGCGAACTCTTTGTTGGCGCGCTAAAAGCTGTTGCTCCCATTTTGGTTTTTATGCTTGTCGCAGCAGCTATTGCCAACCAAGCCAAAGGCGCGCATACCAAAATGCGTCCAATCATTGGCCTTTACCTCTTTGGCACCTTGGCTGCAGCAAGCGTCGCAGTCGCCCTTAGCTTTCTTTTCCCAACCGAAATTGCGCTAGATGCCGCTGCCGATCGCGCAGCACCACAAAGCATTGTTGGCGTCATCCACAGCTTGCTGTTCCAATTGGTCGATAACCCAGTACACGCGCTGATGACTGGTAACTTTATCGGCACGCTAGCTTGGGCCATTGGTTTAGGTATCACCTTGAGCCACGCACAGGACAGCACCAAGCAAGTGTTTGCTGACATCGCAGAAAGCATCACCTTGATTGTTCGCTTTGTCATTCGTCTCGCGCCTTTTGGTATCTTTGGTTTGGTAGCACAAACCATCTCAGCCCATGGTTTTGGCGAACTTCGCAACTATCTGCAACTGATTGTGGTTCTTCTCAGCGCCATGGCTATTGTTGCCTTGGTGATCAACCCAATGATCGTGTTCTACAAAACCCGCCGCAACCCATACCCATTGATTCTGGTTTGCTTGCGTGAAAGTGGCCTGACCGCCTTCTTTACACGTAGCTCAGCGGCCAACGTGCCTGTGAACATGGCGCTTTGTAAGCGTCTTGGCTTGGATGAAGAAACCTATTCCATGTCTATTCCGCTAGGTGCCACCATCAACATGGCGGGCGCGGCAATCACCATTACCGTGCTCACCCTTGCTGCGGTTCATACCCAAGGCATTGAAGTGGACATTTGGACTGCGATTTTGCTCAGTGTTGTCGCCTCTGTATCAGCCTGTGGCGCATCTGGTGTTGCTGGCGGCTCTTTGCTACTGATTCCACTGGCTTGCGGCCTATTTGGCATTGAAAGCGATATTGCCATGCAAGTTGTGGCTGTGGGGATGGCTATCGGGGTGATTCAAGACTCAGCAGAAACAGCGCTCAACAGCTCAACGGACGTGGTGTTCACCGCCGCTTGTTGCCAAGCGAAAAAATAACATTCACTGAGAATGAATCTCGAATTTAAAACGCGCTTCGGCGCGTTTTTCATTTCGTTTGTTGATAATTTTCATCATTCTTGGGTTAATTTTGTGAAATGCTGGCCATAAATCAGCATTTTTAGTCATCAACGTGAAAAATTTTTTCATCAAATTATTTATTTTTTTCAGTGAAATAATAAGCAATTAGTCGCCATCCCGCACCCTCTATGGCTTGGCTGCCATTTTTCAAATAAAGTGATTTATTAGGGACTTTCTGATAACATACCGCGCCGTAATTGGGTGGCTGATCACAGATTGTGACGCTATTTTATGGCTGAAACAGATAATATTTTCGGCGCCCCGCCACCAATTACGTAAGCAATTGAAATGTCGAATTATTACCACTTGCATAAAGCGAAAAACGCGCAAGTCGTAATGCTGGCCAGCTACAGGGGGAATATGTAGCGCAGCGAACCAATTTGAATTTTTACAATTACATAGTTCTTCCGGAGATACATCTCAATGAAAAAAACCAAAATCGTTTGTACGATTGGTCCAAAAACCGAATCAAAAGAAATGCTAGGCAAACTAGTTGACGCTGGCATGAACGTAATGCGCTTGAACTTCTCTCACGGTGACTTTGAAGAGCACGGTAACCGTATCAAGAACGTTCGTGCAGTGATGGCAGAAACTGGTAAGCAAGTTGCCATTCTTCTTGATACTAAAGGTCCTGAAATCCGTACCATCAAACTAGAAGGTGGTAACGATGTATCACTAGTTGCTGGTCAAGAGTTCACTTTCACTACTGACGCATCTGTTGTTGGTAACGCACAAACTGTTGCTGTGACCTACCCTGGTTTCGCACAAGACCTTTCTGCGGGTAACACCATTCTTGTAGACGACGGTCTAATCGAGATGGAAGTAATCGCGACTACTGACACTGAAGTGAAGTGTAAAGTTCTAAACAACGGCGACCTAGGCGAAAACAAAGGTGTGAACCTTCCTGGCGTTTCTGTAAAACTTCCTGCACTTGCAGAAAAAGACAAAGCTGACCTTAAATTTGGTTGTGAGCAAGGCGTTGACTTCATCGCAGCTTCTTTCATCCGTAAGAAAGAAGACGTACTTGAAATCCGTGAGCTTCTACAAGCAAACGGTGGCGAGAACATCCAAATCATCTCTAAAATCGAAAACCAAGAAGGTGTGGACAACTTCGACGAGATTCTAGAAGTGTCTGACGGCATCATGGTTGCTCGTGGTGACCTAGGTGTTGAGATCCCAGTTGAAGAAGTTATCTTCGCTCAGAAGATGATGATCGAGAAGTGTAACCGCGCTCGTAAGACTGTTATCACTGCAACGCAAATGCTTGATTCAATGATCAAGAACCCACGTCCAACTCGCGCAGAAGCGGGTGACGTTGCGAACGCCATCATGGATGGTACTGACGCAGTTATGCTTTCTGGTGAATCTGCTAAAGGTAAATACCCTCTAGAAGCAGTGTCTATCATGGCACAAATCTGTGAGCGTACTGACCGTGCACTAAAAGCTGAGCTAGGTTCACGTCTAGACAGCGATCGTCTACGCATCACTGAAGCTGTATGTAAAGGCGCTGTAGACACTGCAGAGAAACTTCAAGCACCACTAATCATCGTTGCAACCAACGCTGGTAAGTCTGCTCGCTCTGTACGTAAGTACTTCCCAACTGCAAACATCATTGCACTTACCAACAACAAGAAAACAGCTGCTCAGCTAGCACTTGTGAAAGGTGTAACCCCTGTGACTGTTGATGCATTCGAAAACACTGATGCATTCTACATCCGAGGTAAAGCAATCGCGCTTGAAACCGGTATGGGTAACAAAGGCGATATCGTGGTGATGGTTTCTGGTGCTTTGGTTGCTTCTGGCACCACAAACACTGCATCTGTACACGTACTATAATTCTTCGCACTAGCGATGCACAAAACAGAGGCGAAAGCCTCTGTTTTTTTATGCCTATTTAAAATTTCCATTTGCGATCACAGATTATTAAGCAGCCCATGAATGGCTGTTTACTTAGGCAAACAGTTGGTTATAATTCGACATTATACAGAACAACAATCCGTTAACTATTTTCGATCATTCAAAGAGATAACTCATCGTGTCGACGCCAACTCTTGCTCAAAAAGTACAACAAAAAATCGCCGACGATATTTTACTGGGACACTACCAGCCCAAAGAAAAACTAGTGGTTGCTGAACTGAAAAGTCGCTACCAAATTGGAGCCTCACCAGTACGCGAAGCCTTAGTTCAATTGGCTTGGCAAAACTACGTAACCCTTGAACCTCAAAAAGGATGTTGGGTTGCACCTGTCTCTCGCGAAGAGTTCTCAGACCTCAGCCAAACCCTGCAGCTACTCATGACGCAAGCCGTTGCTCAGTCCATTGCTATGGGGGGGGAAGAATGGGAGGTTGCGGTGATCACCAGCTATCACAAACTCAATCGCATGGATCTACAAGCTGAGGATTTTTGTGCCAATACTTGGGGACAAAAACGTTTGGCATTCTTCCAAGCCTTAATCAGTGAATGCCAATCACCTAGTTTAATGCGCTTTATTGATACCCTTTGCCTTCAGCTAGCTCGCTATCGTCATATTTGGTTAGACACCCATCGGCAAAATCCAGAGCAGGTCGCCATCATCACCAGCCAGCACGAAAGAATGATGAAAGCAGTACTGGCTCGCGATATCAAACTGGTTCGCCATGAAATGATTCACCAATTTGATTACTACATGGATAGCACCCTCAGCGCAGTTGCGTAATCTCATCTGGCTGCTGTTTATCAACAAGCTTTTCAAACGCCACCGACGCAAAAAAACGCAGCACTGAGTGCTGCGTTTTTTAATGGTTACATTAATTTATAAAGTGGGTCGCTGGGACAGCTTAAGTTCAGGCTGAAGCACGCATAATGCCCCTATCCCGCTCCACTGCTGCGGGGTATCTCAATATGGAAACATTTTCGCTTGTCCGTTCCCGGGTAGCCACTTGATGGCTACCTTTTTTTTACCCAGCGCTAACCCAGCTATTCGGTAATGCAGACCGCTAAGGGCGAAGCGCGCGCTCACCGCGAGCGATCCCCACAACACCAGAGCGAGCCACTTCAATCACCTCAGTGATTTCACTCACGGCGGCAATAAAGGCATCTAACTTATCGCCAGTGCCCACCAGCTGCACCGTATATTGCGCAGCAGTAACATCAACAATTTGCCCACGGAAAATATCAGCGGTGCGTTTCACTTCAGCCCGCGCATAACCGCTCGCCTTGAGCTTAATCAGCATCAGCTCACGCTCAAGATGCTCATGTGCAGTGACATTACTCACCTTGAGAATATCAATTAGCTTATGAAGCTGCTTTTCAATCTGCTCAAGTGCCGCATCATCTTCCACTTCGGTGGTGATATTTAAGCGCGAAAGCGTCGCATCATCTGTGGGGGATACCGTCAAAGATTCAATGTTATAGCCGCGCTGGGAAAAAAGTCCCACCACACGCGAAAGCGCACCCGGCTCGTTCTCTAAAAGTACTGATACAATCCGTCGCATTAGGTTCGCTCCGTCTTACTTAGCCACATCTCATTCATTGCGCCGCCGCGTACCTGCATCGGGTAGACATGCTCTGTCTCATCCACGGAGATATCGACAAAGACCAAACGATCTTTGAGCGACAGCGCTTTTTCTAGACCCGCTTGCAGATCTTCAGGGCGCTCAATACGAATCCCGACATGACCATAGGCTTCAGCGATTGCAGCAAAATCAGGCACCGAATCCATATAGGATTGCGAATGACGACCTTGATAGATCATATCCTGCCACTGTTTGACCATACCGAGGAATCGGTTATTGAGGTTGATGATCTTCACCGGCAGATCGTATTGCAGGGCGGTGGAAAGCTCCTGAATATTCATCTGAATACTGCCGTCACCGGTCACACAGATCACCGTCTCTTCAGGCAGCGCCATCTTCACACCCATGGCGGCTGGCAGACCAAAGCCCATGGTGCCCAAACCGCCGGAGTTGATCCAACGACGTGGTTTATTAAATGGATAGTAAAGCGCGGCAAACATCTGGTGCTGACCCACATCGGAAGAGACATAGGCATCGCCCTGGGTGAGCTGATACACCATCTCAATCACTTGCTGTGGCTTAATACGCTCAGGGTGTGATTCATAGGACAAGCATTGGCGCTGACGCCAACCTTCAATTTGCTGCCACCAGTGCCCCAAATCTGCGGCCACTTCACCTTGATTGGCGAGCAGTTTGACCATATGACCCAGCACTTCATCTGCCGAGCCAACAATTGGAATATCCACCGATACGGTTTTCGAGATCGACGATGGATCGATGTCGATATGCATCACCTTGGCATTGGGGCAATATTTTTCCAAATTATTGGTGGTGCGATCGTCAAAGCGCACGCCGATACCAAAGATCAAATCAGCATGGTGCATCGCCATATTGGCTTCATAGGTGCCGTGCATCCCCAACATGCCTAAGCTATGTTGATGGGTCGCCGGAAAGGCGCCAAGGCCCATCAAAGAGCTCACCACAGGAATCGACAAGGCTTCCGATAGCGCAATCAGCTGCTCACTACAATTAGCGGTGATCGCACCGCCGCCGACATAAAGCACAGGTTGCTTTGCCGTTTGCAGCGCTTTGAGACCTTTTTTGATTTGCCCGCGATGGCCCTGCGTCGTTGGGCTGTAGGAGCGCAGCGAAATACTCTCTGGATATTGATAGGGATGTTTGATTTGAGGATTGAGCACATCCTTTGGTAAATCGATCACCACAGGACCTGGGCGGCCGGTAGAGGCGATATAAAAGGCTTTTTTGATAACAGCAGGGATATCTTCTGCTTTTTTCACCAAGAAGCTGTGTTTCACCACTGGGCGAGAGATCCCCACCATATCGCATTCTTGAAATGCATCATTACCAATCAGGTTACTCATCACCTGACCGGAAAACACCACCAAAGGAATCGAATCCATATAAGCGGTAGCAATGCCAGTGATCGCATTGGTCGCACCTGGACCTGAGGTCACCAACACCACGCCCACTTCACCCGTGGCACGGGCATAACCGTCGGCCATATGAACTGCCGCCTGCTCATGGCGCACGAGAATATGCTCGATATCGCTCTTTTCATGCAGCGCATCGTAAATGTCGAGCACTGAGCCACCGGGGTAACCAAAGATATGTTTCACGCCTTGGTCGATCATCGAGCGCACAACCATTTCTGCGCCGGATATCATCTCCATTGAATGCCTCCTCATTCCTGATGCTTTCGCATCTCAATCCTTATTTGCGGTACTCCTTACCGCCACATGCAGCGCATGCATTGGTTCAACTTTAACGTCTCCTTCCCCTCCAAGTCTATGCCTGAATCTGGGCTTTGTTTCAAATCGACCAGAATGAGGCGAATACGCAAAAAATCACTAAAATCATCACCTTTCACAGTCGATAAATAAAAAAAAGCCGCATTTAACAGATGATTAAATACGGCATTTAATTTCTATCAGTGATCCATGCTACTCAGGTAGCGGCATTTTCACCATTTGCTGCGCTTGAGATAGCGGTAACGACGGCTGAGTGACCTGCGCTTGCTGGCGATATTGCGCCAAGTGACGCCACAACATCGGTAGCACCACACTACAGAGCATCACGTTGGAAATAGGCACGACCAACCAAATCCCCGTGGTTCCCCACAATTTAGGAAATAGCCATAAGCAAGGCAGCTGCACCGCCAAATTACCCAAAGAAACAAACAGCGACTTACCCGCCTCATTGACCGACATAAAATACACCGCGGTCAGCGCCAGCACGCCATCCAACCACATCCCCCACAAATGTAGATGCACTCCAGTCACAGCGACCTGCTGCAAGACTTGGTCAGCGCTAAACAGCGCAATGATCTGCTGTGGAAAAAGATTGAGCACCACCACCAATAGCAGGCCAGACACCACCACTACGCCAATGCCCATACGCAAAATCTGCAACATCATTTGTGATTGGCCAGCGCCGTGGGCAAAGCTAATCGGCGGCTGCATCCCGCTCGAGACCCCTTCGGCAAACATATAGTACAACCCCATAATGTAACCAATGAGCGCAAAGGCTCCGACCGTCACACTACCACCATACTGCATAAACAAGCTGTTATGCACAGCCAATAGAAAGCTGAAATAGAGATACATCACCATCGCCGAGCTGCCCAAGCTGATGATTTTTCGCTGTAGCGATAGATCAAGTGCAAGACTTGCAACCGACAAACGCAGCAGGCTTTTGCGACTGAAAAAATAGAACAAAGCCAATAGCGCTACCATAGATTGCGCCATTAAGGTTGCCACGGCAGCGCCTACCAAACCCCATTGCAAATGGACGATCAGCAGGTAATCCAATACCACATTACTCAGTGCACCAATTGCCATCAGCAGTGTTGCCAATGCAGGGCTGTCATCGTTACGAATCAACATGGGCAGCGCCATCGCCGCAATGGAAAGCGGCGCACCCAGCGCAATCGTATGTAGATAACTCAGAGCAAAATCATGGGCATCACCCGTGGCTTTTTGTGCATGCAATAAAGGCTCTGCCGCCCACCAAACAACGCCCATAATTAAAATGGCCAAGCCGCCAATCAGCCAAAAACTTTGGCCTAAAATTCGCTTCGCCTGAGCCAGCTCACCTTCACCGCGAGCAATGGAGATTAAGCTACCAGCGCCCAGACCAATCAGCACGCCAAGCCCCATAATGATGCCAATCAATGGCCAGGCCAGATTGATCGCTGCCAAACCGTCATAACCGATATAGTGACCGACAAAAATGCCATCAATCACCTGATATAAGCCGCTCACCAACATGGCTGCGACACTTGGAATCACATAACGCCAAAAGGTCTTTGTGACGGCTTTTTGTTGCATAGAAACCTCAACCTGAAATATTCAAACTGGCGCTATTATGGAAATAAAATAGATAGAATAAAGTTAATAACCATCCGATAATCGGATAGTTTAATCAGAATGAAATCAGACAAATGGAGTGCCTGATGCAGTGGAGCTTAGATCAACTCAACGCCTTTTGCGCAGCGGTGCAGCAAGGCTCCTTTAGTGCTGCGGCACGCTCGCTGGGTAAAGCGCAATCACGGATTAGCACCGCGATCACCAACCTTGAGGCCGACCTGAATTTAACCCTATTTGATCGCAGCACTCGTATTCCAACACTGACCAAAGAGGGCCAGCAGCTTTACCTTGAAGCCAATTTAATTTTGCAGCAGTGCCAACGATTTGAAGCCCGTGCGCTATTGGCCAGCCAATCACAACCCTTGAGCTTGACCATCGCGCTCGATGAAGCCCTTCCCATGCGCCTGCTTGAGCAATTTATGGTGCAGGTGAGTGACAACTATCCGCTGCTCCAGCTGCGTGTGATCACGGGATCCCAGCAAGATATCGGCAAGTGGGTGACACAGAATCTAGCCGATTTTGGCGTGCTGTTTCATCACAACACCCCGCATCCTGAACCCTTAGATTTTCACTCCTTGGGTATGATTGAACCCTGTTTAATCGTCGCGCCAGAGCATCCACTGGCAAAAATCAAAGCGCCCACCATCAGCCAGCTACAAGCCCACCGCCAACTGCTGATTAGCGCCAGTGAGCACCAACAACTGGCGGTACCTCTTAGTGCCAACTACTGGCTTCTCGATAGTTATTTTTCCATTGCAGGTTTAGCCTCTCGCGGCGTCGGCTGGGCGCTGGTGCCCATGCATCTGATGACTCAAGATGATTACTACAGCGCGCATTTGGTGATGCTCGACTGCCAACATCTGAATAATCTTCAACCCATTGAGATGCGCTTGGTGCAGCGCCGCGATCAACGCAGTAGTGCCTTACAAAAAGATCTCATCACGCAATTGAAAGCCATTTTTGCACATTCGTAATGGCATATGACATGGCCTCAAATGAGCCATGTCATGCCAACCACGAGGCAAAAAAAAAGACGCTCAATGAGCGTCTTTTCGTTGTCTTTGTTAAGCGATTAGGCTTTCTTTGGCTCACGGTACATGGCTTCGATTTGTTCCATATAACGCTCGCTGATCACTTTACGACGTAGCTTCAAGGTTGGGGTCAATTCACCCAAATCCATGGAGAAAGCTTGTGGTAGCAGGGTGAATTTTTTCACCTGCTCAAACTTCGCCAACTCTTTTTGCAGCTCCATCAAGCGCGCTTCAAACATCTCAACCACTTGTGAGTGCTTAATCAGCTCTAAACGGTCGTGATAAGCAATGTTGAGCTCTTTCGCATAGGCTTCAAGGCTATCAAAACAAGGCACAATCAGCGCAGAAACAAACTTACGGGTATCGGCGATGACAGCGATCTGCTCGATAAAGTGGTCACAACCAATTTTACCTTCGATCAACTGCGGCGCGATGTACTTACCGTTTGATGTTTTCATCAACTCTTTAATGCGATCAGTAATGAATAGGTTGCCATTTTCATCGAAATGACCGGCATCACCTGTTTTCATAAATCCATCTGCAGTAAAGGTTGCAGCCGTTTCCTCTGGGCGCTTGTAGTAGCCACGCATCACCATGCCACCACGCACCAAAATTTCATTATCGTCACCGATTTTCACTTCAGTGCCCGGCATCACAGTACCGATAGAATCAGGCTCAAAACGACCATCTTCCCAACATGAAATCGTCGCCACGGTTTCGGTCATGCCGTAACCCAGCTTCACATCCACACCAATGGCATGGAAGAAACGGCCAATGCTTGGCTCCAATTTGGCACCGCCACAAGGCATAAAGCGAATATTACCACCCAGTAGGCGGCGCAATTTACTAAGCACCAGTTTATCCGCCAGCGCATAGGATTTACGCAACAACCAAGAGGCTGGTTTGTTCGCTTGACGGCATGCCGCCATGCGAGCGCCCATATTAACCGCCCAAGTAAAGACCATCTTGCGCTGCATCGGCGCACGCGCCACTTTTTCGTGAATCGCAGAGAAGATCTTCTCGTAGAAACGCGGAACCGCACACATCACAGTTGGACGAATCTCAGTTAGGGCTTCACGCACCTCATTGGTATTTTCGAGGTAGCAGTTGGTGCCACCGCAATAAAGCACATAGAAACACCAAGCACGCTCAAATACGTGTGAAAGTGGTAGGAATGAGATTGACACATCTTTTTCGGTCACATTCAAACGCACATTATGGCTTTCAAGCTGATGCGCAAAGTTAGCGTAATCGATCATCACGCCCTTTGGTTCACCAGTGGTGCCAGAGGTGTAGATCAATGTGACCAAGTCATCCATGGATGCCGTGGCTAAGCGCTGCTCAAAGGTCGCGGTATCACGGACATCACCTTTGGCCATAAATGTTTGCCAATGCTGGCCAAGTGCGTGGTCACGCAGATCCACGTCATCTTTCATCGCCACAATCACTTCCAATTGTGGGCAGTTATCAGCCACTGAAATGGCTTGATCATATTGTTGCTGATCACCGACAAAAAGAACGCGGATATCCGCATCATTAACGATGTAGGCTGCTTGATCGGCGGTATTCGTTGCATAGATTGGCACAGACACAGCGCGAACTTGCAACGCAGCAAGATCAGCAATGGTCCATTGCGGCATATTCTGGGCGAAGATCCCCACTTTATCCTGCACGCCAAAACCCTGCGCCAAAAGCGCATAGGAAAGCTGCTCAACTTGCTCAGAAAGCGATTGCCACGAGATATCGTGCCATTCACCTTGCTGGCGATAGCGAAGAGCGGTGCGAAGTGGGTGTTCTGCCATGCGTTGACGCAGGCAATGAAGCAAATGGTAGGTATTTTCGGTCATCTAACTTCTCAGGCCGTTAAGCTTACAGGTGTAAGCTATTTCAATAAGCAGTCTACCTCGACAAGGTAAAAAGGCAATCAAAATTGCATGCTAAGAATATAAAATGTTAAGGCGTTCAAAAAGCCGACCACTTGCTTAGAAAGCGACAATTTCGTGAAAGATGTAAACAAATATGATCTTTTTTGCCTAATTATCTTTCAAATGAATATCTTACTGATAGGTGCTGAGAATCAGATTTTTTAGCCATTGATGCCCCTGGTCATTGCTCCGTCCGCAATGCCAATTAATAAAGGCATCGAAACCCTGCTCAAAGAAGGGAAGTGAATGAATTTTCAGCGGCCAGCGCTGCGCATATCGCTGTGCAAGCCAACTTGGCAACACAGTAATTAAATTGGATTGACTGACCATATATAGCAGGTCGCTGCAGCTATAACCGGTATAGGCCACTTCTGCCACCGGATGGCGCTGATAGAAAATATCTAATATCGATTCAAGCTCATAACCCATGGCAAGCTTGGCATGAGGCGATTGACGAATCAGCTGCGGTGTCAGTTCAACTTCCGGTGCATATCGCTGCGCTTTGGTGACCGCCACCAATTGATCGCAAAACAGTAATTCCGCCTCAAATTCACTGGTGGGCAAATGCTGATAGCCAATATAAAAATCGATAGTTTGCTGACTTAGCTCTGCCGCCACGTCCATATTTAAAGGGTTGGTCATCGCCAATTTAATCCCTTCGCCCTGCTCAGTGACAAGCTGACTAAGCGAAGGCCCCAAACGCAAATCCAAAGGACTGGCCATAGCTACGCCAAAGGTGCGCTGGCTACTGTGCGGGCAAAAACTGGCTTCAGGCAGCTCATTTTGAACCAACTGTAGCGCTTGTCTCAGTGGTGTAAACAGATGCTGAGCGCGAAGCGTGGGTTGAATACCGCGACCGCTGCGAACAAACAGCTCATCATCAAACATGTTTTTCAGCCGAGCCACAGCATTACTGACAGCTGGTTGTGACATGCCCAGACGCACTGCTGCGCGGGTCATATTTTGCTCCTGCATCACCGCGGCAAACACCGTCAGCAAATTGAGGTCAACATGACGCAGCACAGTCTCCATGGGCTGCTCATTGCGATTACTCGCTACCAAACGCTCAGTCATTTTTCACCTCACTTGATTCTCAGGTCTCCCTTCCCGCAGCGACTCACAGCCTCCTTCTGTGCTCATCAACAACGGATGACTACAACATGGGGCGACTGAGTGGCGACTGAACAGCGTTCAAAAACAAACTTGAATTTATAAAACCCATGATTTTGCTAGGGCTAAGTTAATCAAGCCAGCTTTCCGCACTGAAAAATAGATGTTTGGAGAGTGAAGCTTATCACTGAAATTTTCATTGCTATTGGCGATAGCAATGATTCAGGTGACAAGCCATAGCGCTGCGCAATGGTCACTTAGGAAAGCGATTGAAATGGTCACTTAGGAAAGCGATTGAAATGCCATCGCCGCACCATCAGCATCGGGTTCTAACAAAGCCAACACTGAATCAGGAAAATGTGTTTGTTGCCATAGCTGCGTGGCTATCTCGGTTAACGGTTGCTGCATCCCTTGCGCAAACCATGTTGCGATGGCTTGCGCCACATTTGGGTAACACACGCGGCCCACAGCGTCTTTTTGTAGCCAATTGGCAATCGTCGTTAAATCAAAACGAGGCATTAATTGCGCAAGCCCCATGGCCATTAAACTTGTGCCATTAAATTGTTGTTCAAACTGCCCTTGCAGCGGTTTCAATAGCAACTTTTTGCCCAAGCTCAGCGCCTCAGAAGGTAGCTCAAAACCGGCATTGGCAATCACCCCGCTGGCCGCCATTAATGCCTCAGCAAAACCGCTACGACTGGGCGGACACAGCTGTAAATTAGCCACCACCCGTGGCCCATCAATTGCCGGATGAAAGATCACAAAATTTTGGTGATGAAAACGCGAGAACAGCGACTGAATCTCGGCCAATGACTCAAAGGGAAGATAAACCAGAACCGGCGCGTCAGTGCTGATACTCGCTTGACTCAATTGCTGCGGACTCAAGTCAACAATGGGCGGCAACAGCGCTTGACCAAAATGATACCAATGCAAACCTAGGTACTCACTTGCCGGCGCAAAATGGGTCATCAACCAACGTGGTAATACTTGCTCCACTTGCCCAGGAACATCAGCCAGCAGCGCCGCTTGGTGGCTGAGTGATAACACTGGCTTGCCTTGTTTTTTACCTGCCCATGCGGTGATCGGTTCAAAATCAGAGATCACCAAATCATAGGGGGAACAATCAAGCTGCTGAATATCGCGATAACAACGCCACAATTTCAGCTTGAAGGCGGTTTTTAAAGGCCGAATGCGCCCTTGGCTTGAGACAAAACTAAGCCCATCACGCAGCCAATAATCACCAAAGTCGGCCATGTCGAAATAATCCTTGGTTGGACGTCCTGAGAATAGGAACTGCACGTCAAGCCCCTGCGCTGCCATCGCCTTAGCCATAGCGCGCGCCCTTGAGATATGCCCATTCCCAGTGCCTTGTACGCCATATAAAATTTTCATCACCACGCACTCCTCAGTGGACTAGACCAAAGCAGTAGCGTCCACTGCGCGATTGCCGTACCGAGCAACGCGCCCACGATGATGTCACTGACAAAATGTACGCCAAGAAGCACACGAGAAAGTGCAATCAAGCTCGCCCAAATCAGCATCGGCCAAAGTAAGGGCGGATAACACACGGCCAGCAAGTTAGCGACTAGAAATGCGGCGGTACTGTGCCCCGAGGGCAAGCTATAGCGATCAGAAGGTTTAATAAAACTGGGGAGCTGTTGCGGTCGGTCGCGCTTAATGGCGTTTTTTAGCAGCCAATACAGGGGCAGTTCCATGGCAAAAGCCGCCAGTAGCATCCAAAAAAACTGAATACCCGCCTCATCACCGAGCCAATAGGCAAGCAGCGCAAAACAAAAGTAAAGGTGACCATCACCGGTATGGGAAATCGCGCGACTCACCTGTGCCACTTGCTGATTATAGGGATGCTGTAAACACCAACGTGACATCGCATAGTCAACGCGATACAGCCGATTTTTATCTTCGAGATTAAGAGAAGGTTGCATCATTTGCCTCCAAGGTCAGAACTCAATTTGAGCCTAGCCAAAGCAAATGAACATCAGGTGACAGGGAATTGGCGAAATGGTGACAGAAGAAAAAGCCGTCGCGCCTTTATCTATCTTTTCATCTCTTTATCTTTTCATCATTCAACGTCTGGGAATTGACAGCAAAGAGCCTCTGCCATATTTAAAAAAACGGCCCTCTCTCAAAGACAAGGCCGCCGAATATTGAATAAAGCACAGTGAAAAACGATGGATTAATCCACAGCCTCATAAATGGTTTCACGGGGTGCGCGTACTACAAAATGTGGGTTTAACAGCGCTTCACGGTGATAATTGAGCGGTTCACCTTGCAGATTGACCACCAAAGCACCAGCGCACTCTGCCACACATTGGCCCGCGGCAGTATCCCACATCATGGTTGGCGCTAAACGCGGATAAAGCTGCACGCGCCCTTCAGCCACCCAACAAAATTTCAAGGATGAGCCTGCATCCACAAGCTGGTGCTCACCTAAACTTTTGAGATATTCAGCCAGTTCAGGACTCGGATGAGAGCGGCTACCCACCACCACAGGGGGATGTTGCCATTGGCTTTGAATCGGCGTCCATAACCCTTGCTCAATACGCCACGCCTGCGCAGATTCGCGCTGATCGCCGCCCCACGCCATCCCTAAGGCTGGCGCATAAACCACAGACAACACGGGCTTACCTTGGTCAATCAAAGCGATATTGACGGTAAATTCACCATTTTGCTTAATAAATTCCTTGGTGCCATCCAAAGGATCCACTAACCAAAACTGCTGCCATGATTGACGCTCAGACCAAGGGGCATGTTGGGTTTCTTCGGATAAAATCGGCGTATCTGGGGTTAAAATCGACAAACCTGCTACGATCACCGCGTTTGCCGCCAAATCAGCCGCAGTCACTGGACTGTCATCGGCTTTTTGCGCCACCGATACCGCACCATGATAGTGCTGCATCGCGGCATCGCCCGCACTTTGCGCGAGCGTTAAAATCTCAATCAATAGATGGCTGGGTGCAAACTCAGTCATGGCGTTTCTCCTTCCCTTAGCCTTGAATCACACCACGCACACGCAATGTATTCAAGCACTGCGCCACCAGTTGCTGTAAATTGGTTTCATCGCTGAGCAAATGGATTTCTGGTGATAGCGGCGCTTCATAATCAGCATCAATACCGGTGAAATCTTTAATCTCACCAGCGCGCGCTTTTTGGTAGAGCCCCTTGGGATCCCGCGCTTCGCAAAGCGCCAATGGCGCATCAACAAAGACTTCAACAAACTGTCCCTCAGGCAACAGATCGCGAATCATCTGCCGCTCGGCGCGAAAAGGTGAAATAAAGGCACTGAGCACAATCAAACCAGCGTCGGCCATCAACTTGGTCACTTCACCGACACGACGTAGATTTTCGCGGCGATCTTGCGGCGAAAATCCGAGATCTTGACACAAACCATGGCGAACATTATCACCATCAAGCAGATAAGTATGGTAACCCTGCGCATGAAGCGCTTGCTCCAATGCCCCCGCCACCGTGGATTTACCAGCACCGGAAAGCCCCGTAAACCACAGCACCACAGGCTGCTGCCCCTTTTGTGTTGCGCGCGCATTGGCATCGACCGCATGTTGATGCCAAACGATATTTTCAGTGGTTACGCCCATGGCGCCTCCTTATTCAATGTCCTTGCCGTTAAAATGGGAAAATCTTCGGCACCAGTAAAATCACCACCGCGGAATAAACCAGCGACAGTGGCAACCCCAATTTCACGTAATCTTTGAGTCGATAATTACCCACGCTATAAACCAACAAATTGGTTTGATAACCATAGGGCGAAATAAAACTAGCGCTGGCACCAAAGAGCACGGCCATCACAAAGGGCATCACATTGGCATCATAGCCCAGAGCCAAACTATAACCGATGGGAAAAGCCAAGGCGGCGGCCGCATTATTGGTGATCACTTCGGTCAGCAATAGGGTCAGCAGATAGACAGCGACAAAGCCCATAAACACCCCTTGACCATGAAACTGCGCCATCACCCACTGACTCAGTGCTACTGAAAGTCCAGTGCTCATCATCAGTTGTGCCAAGGTCAGGGCGCAGCCGACGATCACCACAATATCGATGGGAAAACGGCGACGTAGTTCATTGAGTGTGACCACACGAAAGCATAAAAGCAGCAACAAGTAAGCCGCCAAGCCATTGATGATGGGCAGTAACCCACCGATACCCAACGCCATCACCGCTGCAAAGCCCGCCAGCACCCAAGCGCTTTTTTGTCGATCCAAGCGAGCGCTGGAGTCGAGATCATTAATGAGTACGAAATCACGAGGATGGCGGCGCAGCTCCTGCATAAATTGGCGTCCTGGTACCACCACCAAGGTATCGCCAGGCAGCAGCACCACATTGCCCAAACCACCCGCCAGACGCTCATGGCCACGGCGAATCGCCACCACCACAGCATCATAGCGCTCACGAAAACGGCTGCTTTTTAGGGTTTGCCCGCGCAGTGAAGCGGAATGGCTGACCACCAGCTCCTGCAAACTTTGACCATTGAGATGATGCTGACCAAACAGGGATAATCCATCGATCTCTTGTAGTGTTGCCACACTTTCCACATCCCCACAAAACAGCAATTTATCGCCCGCTTGTAGCAAAGTACTGGGGCGCACAGGAGCAATGGCCTTGCCCTCACGAACGACCTCAGCCAAAAATAGTTTGCGCAGCGCGCGCAAGCCGTTATCCGCCACGCTTCGCCCCACTAAGGGCGAGTCTGCATTGACGGTTGCCTCAAGAAAATAGGGCAAACCTTCATCGTGCTCAGCATCATGCTCAGGCGAAAATCGACCAAATAACACCAGTACGGGCAATCCACACAGCAGCAATGCAAGTCCCACAAGCGTTGGCGCAAAAAAGCCCAAGCTCGGCAGTCCTGCATCCACCACAAAACTATTGATGATAAGGTTGGTCGAGGTACCAATCAGGGTCAGCGTGCCACCTAAAATCGCTGCATAGGAGAGCGGCAGCAATAATTTGGAAGGTGCGTGGCGCTGATTACGCTTAATCGCACCAATCAGGGAAGCCACCACCGCTGTGTTGTTGGTAAAAGAGGATAGAAAAGCGGTGGACAACCCTAATTTCGCAAGCACCGTGGACAAACTGCCACTGGATAACTGATTGCCCACCCAACCAATCAGGCGCGTTTTTTCCACCGCCACCGAAGAGAGGATCAGCAATACCAAGGTCACTAAGGAGTCATTGGTAAAATTATTGGCCAGCTGCGGCAGCTCGACGAGGCCAAGCTGAAACGCAGCAAAACTTGACGCTGCAAAGACCCATGCAGGCTTGAGTTTGGTCAGCGCCAAGCAGCTGATGATAGTCAGCAACATGGCTAGGACCAATCCTTGCTCCCAGCTCATCGCATCCTCTTTTCTACTTCAGCGCGCTTAAATCGCGCGCATGCCAATGGGGAAAGTGCTTGCGCACCAATGCATTGAGCTCAAGCTCAAAGCTACTGTAATCGCCATCATCTAGCGGTTGGCTATCGGCAACTAGGCTACGAATCATGCCCGCGCCGACGGTCACATTGGTTAAGCGATCAATTAAAATAAAGCTGCCTGTATCTGGACTCACGCCATAGGTATCCACAGGCACCACTTCGGTAAATCCAAGCTGACAGCGGCCAATCCCATTGAGCGGCAGTGCTGCTGCAGGATGCGTTTCCAAATTGTTGATATCCACTTGGTATTGAATTTGGGTCACTGAGCCCACGGTCTTTTTACCAGCGATCTTAATATCGTAGTAACGTCCCGGCTCCAGCGGCTTTTCATCCATCCACACCACATCAGCAATGACGCTTTGGCTTTGGGTCACCGCTTCTCCGGCAGGAACCAAGACATCACCACGGCTAATATCAATTTCATCGGCCAGCGTCAGCGTGACGGCTTGGCCTGCGCGCGCCTGCTGTAAATCACCATCAAAGGTGACAATCCGTGCCACTGTCGATTGCTTGCCCGAAGGCAGCACCTGAATGGCATCACCCACTTGCACCACACCAGAAGCAATCGTGCCGGCAAAGCCGCGAAAATCGAGATTGGGGCGGTTGACATATTGCACTGGAAAACGCAATTTGCCCTGCTCGCTATGCGCGTCAATGGCCACATTTTCTAAAATCGACAACAGCGGCTCGCCGTGATACCAAGGCGTTTGACCACTGAGATTGACCACGTTATCGCCCTCAAGTGCAGAAAGTGGAATCAGCGAAATATCAATATTGCCTTCAAGCTTGGCGGCAAATTGCAGATAGTCTGTCTCAATGGCGCGATAAGTGGCCTCATCAAAGCCCACCAAATCCATCTTGTTCACCGCCACCACAAAATGACGAATGCCAAGCTGACTAGCGATAAAAGAGTGACGACGGGTTTGATCTAAGACCCCTTTACGCGCATCAATCAAAATTACGGCTAAATCACAGGTCGAAGCGCCCGTGGCCATATTGCGGGTGTACTGCTCATGCCCCGGCGTGTCGGCGATAATAAATTTACGCTTCTCTGTGGAGAAATAACGGTAAGCCACATCAATGGTGATCCCCTGCTCGCGCTCGGCCTGTAAGCCATCTACCAGCAGCGCTAAATCAAGCTTTTCACCTGTGGTGCCCACCTTTTGGCTATCGGCATGCAGGGCAGCCAGCTGATCTTCATAAATCTGTTGTGAATCGTGTAGCAAGCGACCAATCAAGGTACTTTTGCCATCGTCTACGCTACCGCAGGTTAAAAATCGCAGTAGGGTTTTCTCTTGGTGCTGCGCCAAATAGGCTTCAATTCCTTGCGCCGCCACTTGTTGTGCAATTGCTGAATTCATGGTTCTGCTCCTTAGAAACGGCTCGATTAGAAATAGCCCTGACGTTTTTTCTGCTCCATGGAGCCCGATTGGTCGTGATCAATGGCACGGCCTTGACGCTCACTGGAGGTCGCCACCAACATCTCTTCGATCACTTCTGGCAGGGTATCGGCTGTAGACTCCACCGCGCCGGTCAGTGGATAACAGCCAAGGGTGCGAAAACGCACGCTGCGCTGCTCAATTTGCTCATTGGCCTCAATGGGCATGCGCTCATCATCGACCATGATCAACATGCCATCACGCTCAACCACAGGGCGTTTTTTCGCTAAATAGAGCGGCACAATGTCGATCTGCTCTTGGTAGATGTATTGCCAAATATCCAACTCAGTCCAGTTAGAAAGCGGGAATACGCGAATACTTTCGCCTTTATTCACCTGACCGTTATAGGTGCGCCAAAGCTCAGGTCGCTGGTTCTTTGGATCCCAACGATGGTGCTTATCTCGAAAGGAATAGACGCGCTCTTTGGCTCGCGATTTTTCTTCATCGCGACGTGCGCCACCAAAGGCCGCATCAAAACCATATTTATCCAGCGCCTGCTTCAGCCCTTGGGTTTTCATCACATCAGTGTGCTTACTTGAGCCGTGTTCAAAAGGGTTCATCCCCATGGCCAGACCTTCCGGATTTTTGTGCACCAACAGCTCAAAGCCATACTTTTCGGCGGTGCGATCGCGAAACTCAATCATCTCGCGAAATTTCCAATCGGTATCAACGTGCAACAGTGGAAATGGGATTTTCCCGGGGTAAAAGGCCTTGCGCGCCAAGTGCAACATCACCGATGAATCCTTACCAATGGAGTAAAGCATTACGGGATTATCAAACTCGGCAGCCACTTCACGAATAATGTGAATACTTTCCGCTTCCAGCTGCTGTAAATGGGTTAGTTTTTGCTGTTCCATGCTGTATTCCTTTTAAAGACTGAGGGCCGCTTGTGGCGCTGGGATATCACTTTGCGTCTCACCGCTAAACCAGTGGAGTTGATGCGCCAGCGTGGTCACCTCACCCACCACAATCAGTGAGGGTGATTCAGCCTGCGCGGCAAGTTCACTCAATTGCGACAATTGCCCGGTGAGCACCCGTTGTTGTCGCTGTGTCCCACGCTCAATAATGGCGATGGGGGTGGCACTATCGCGGCCATGTTCAATCAATTGTTGCTGAATATAGGGGGACTTCATCAAACCCATATAGATCACCAAGGTCTGCTGACCACGCGCCAAGGTGGACCAATCAAGGGCGTCACCATCGGGCTTTTGATGGCCGGTAATAAACACCGCGCTTTGAGCAAAATCTCGATGAGTCAATGGAATCCCCGCATAAGCGGTGGCGCCGGCAGCGGCGGTAATACCGGGGACCACTTGAAAAGGGATATTGGCTTGGGCCAAAACGCTGAGCTCTTCAGCGCCGCGACCAAAAATAAAGGGATCGCCACCTTTTAAACGCACCACACGCTTGCCCTTTTGCGCGTATTCCAACAGCAGCTGATTGGTTTGTTCCTGTGACACACTATGAAAACCTGCGCGCTTACCGACACATACCAATTCGGCATCTCGACGCACCAATTCCATCACTTCATCGGATACTAAATAGTCATAGAGCACCACATCAGCTTGCTGCATCAATTGCAGTGCGCGCAACGTGAGCAAACTGGCATCACCAGGACCTGCGCCCACCAAAGCCACTTCACCGCGCGGCTCTAAGCCTTGACTAAGCTGCTCCAATGCATCCATGGCTTGCTGTTCTTGGCCGCTAGCAACCAAGCTTTCAAAACGACCAGTAAATGCGGTTTCCCAAAACTTACGACGTAAAGTAAGCGATGGCAGTTTGGCCTTAAGGCGATCGCGAAAACGGCCAGCAAGTTCTGCCATGTTGCCAAGGTGCTGGGGAATCAAGGCTTCCAACTTTTCACGTAGCAAACGCGCCAGCACTGGCGCTTTGCCAGCAGAGGAGATCGCCACGATAATCGGTGAGCGGTCAATAATTGAAGGCACAATAAAGCTGCAGCGCGGCTGATCATCCACCACATTGACCAGCACTTGTCGCTGATTGGCAGACTGGTACACCAGAGCGTTCACCGCTTTTTTATCGGTCGCTGCTATGGCTAAAAACACCCCATCAAGCTGCTCAGGTGCAAAACTATCACCCCAATGCAAGACCTCTTGACGATGCACCATAGCCGCCACTTCTGGATGAAGTTCAGGCGCCACAACGCGCACTTCGGCACCAGCTTTATGTAGCATGCGAATCTTTCGCCACGCCACTTCACCGCCACCGACCACCAAGCAAGGTCGACGCTTTAAATCTGCAAAAATTGGCAAGTAATCCATGACCAGCCCTCGTAAAAGTTGATGAGAGCACTATAGGGGGGGGAGATGTTGGCGTGAAATTCTAAAAGCTTATTTTTTATATCGAAAAGTTTTCAGGCCGCTGCTTTTTGCCCGTAAATATGGTGCAATGTTGACCCTCCTTTCGACGGATAACATCAACCATGAGCACAGCGCCACACTGGCATTTACTGCCCTTTTCATCGCTTTCAAGCGCGCAACTTTACGCCATTATGCAACTGCGCGTGGCGGTGTTTGTGGTCGAGCAGCAATGTCCCTATCAAGAGCTGGATGGCAAAGATCTTGATGCCGAAGTTTTGCATCTTTTCGCCGAAAATCAGGGTGAAATTCTTGCTTATGCGCGCGTTTTACCGCCCAAGTTAAGCTTTAAAGAGGCGGCTATTGGTCGCATTATCATTGCAAAATCAGCGCGAGGCACAGGCTTGGGAGAAGCGCTGATGCAACGCGCCATGCATGCGGCCTATCAATGCTGGCCGAACCAAGCATTGCGTTTAGGCGCGCAGGTTTATGCCGCTGGGTTTTATCAAAAGATGGGATTTGTCGCGGCCAGCGATGTGTATCTTGAAGATGATATTCCACATCAGGAGATGGTCGCCTCCGCTGAGCAAGTGGCGCACATTGCTCAGCAATATCAAGCTTAAGACGCTGGCCTGATAAATTATACGCGCGCTAATGTGTCATCTTTCACGTGCTAAGGCTTAGTCTTTGGCGCGGGCAAAACTGCCATTGGACAAACGCACAAACAAAATCGGCTTGTCTGACTCAATTTGCAATGCGTCCAATTCACCATTTTGCTTTTGTTTATAGCGAATCCACTGACCGGGCTGAATCTCGCCGAGAATGGTCTGCGCACCCTCTATTTTAGCGATGGCATAAAGATCGGTTTCCGCCAAATTATGCTCACGAAATACCTTGGCCATGGTATCACCTGATTGAATTTGGTAACGCTGCCATTGAGTTTGCACCAAAGGTTTGATCGCCTCTTGTGGCACCACGTCTTCCACTGGCACCGCTGCACTTTCCGCCTCTAAACGTGCAGGATCCATAGCAATACTTTGCCTTGCTGGCTTAGCATGCTTAGGCTCAGGCACGGCTGGTGACGATGGTAGTAAACTCACCAAAATCACAATCGGCAAAATACAAAGAATTGCAATGCGGTGGGGCTTTGGTAGGCGATACCACAAAGGTTTGACTCGCTGAGTACATTGCTGCACACCTTGCTGGCAACGCTGTTTGATGCGCTGCCAATGTCCTTGCCAATCAACACGCGGCAGTTGAAATTGAATCTGCCTTTTTTGCGAAGTCGGCCTCGGGGCGCGACGTTTTGCTTGTCCCATGTTGCTCTCCACAACAGAAAGATGCGCGCACTCGCGCCTTTATTGACAAAAGTTTACCACGATAGGCGACAACTGTTATGCTGCGCCTTCATTTCTCGACCAAAGAGTGACTAAGATGTCAGAACTAACGCTAGACACCGTTGAACTAAAAGCAAGCTACGGTATTGGCCTGCAAATGGGTCAACAACTTGCGGGTAGCGGTCTCGAAGGCCTTAATGTTGCCGCAATTGCAAAAGGTATCGCAACTGCTTTAACTGGCGATGCGCCAGAGATCTCAGTTGATGAGATCAACAATGCACTTCGTGAAATCCACGGCCGTGCAGAAGAGCTTCGCCAAGCGGCTGCAAAAGCTGCTGCAGAAGAAGGTGAGCTATTCCTGAAAGACAACGCGATGCGTCCAGAAGTTCAAGTAACTGAGTCTGGTCTTCAATATGAAGTTCTGACTGCTGGCGAAGGCGAAATCCCAAGCTCAGACAAAACTGTCAAAGTGCACTATCACGGTCAATTGGTTGATGGCACTGTATTTGATAGCTCAGTGAACCGTGGCCAGCCTGCGACTTTCCCTGTGACTGGCGTGATTAAAGGTTGGGTTGAAGCGCTACAATTGATGCCTGTTGGCTCAAAATGGCGTCTATACATCCCTTCAGATCTTGCTTACGGCGAGCGCGGCGCAGGTGCAGCGATTCCACCACACGCAGCATTGATCTTTGATGTAGAGCTTCTTGAAATTCTTTAATTTCAGTAGCAACTGCAATAAAAAAGGCGCTTAAAGCGCCTTTTTTATTGCATAAACGCAGAATCACTTAGAATAACCAAGAATCCACGTTGGTAGGGGCTTGCCCTTGCTCTAATGCTTGGAAGCCTTTCACGTTACGAATGATAAACCATACCAATAGCGCGAACGCCAGCACAAATCCGATCAAGATAACGCACAAAATCAGACTGATCACACCATACAACATACCAATCCAAAATGTACGAATCTGATAACGGTAATGCTCGCTTAACCATGGCTCGGCGCCATCTTTATTGATGTAAGCCATAATCACTGCAACCAAGCTCGTGATACCAAAAACAAGACTAACAAAGTTCAAAATATAAATAAGCTTTGCTGTTTTTGGATCGCCGTTTACTACAACTTCCTGGTTCATTCTATCCCCTAGATATATCAATAAATTTCCACCGTATAATGCCGAATACAAGTTGGGAAATCCTGACCAAATAAAAAAAGCATGAGAGCTCACACAAGCGGTGTGAATCCTCATGCTTCTCCATACCAGTAACGATTATCACTGGTCACATATTTGAGAATCTCAATTACTCAAATAGGAAGCCTTTTACACTTGGCTCACGGCTACGAAGATAGTCTTGGTAACCCAAGTAGCTGCGATACCACAACCAACCAAATACCGCGATATTCAAGACCAAACCGATTAGCGCACCCAAGAAGCCTGCAATCATCCCGATAATGCCAGCAACGAAACCCACAGCAACGCTAGCAAGCAAAGAGATCACCACATTTTTCAGCTGATACATGCAATGTGCTTGCTCCCACTCTTCACCTTTTTCACGGTTCACAAATGAGAAAAACACACCGACGATCGCCAAAATCACAGTCAAATAAAGCAGGTAAGCTTGCTTGACTTGTGGCATTGATTTGAACTCTTCTACGCTTGGTACAGACATGGTAACCCCTTAAAAAATAACAACATTTAGCTTTGCGTTCTTTATACGCGGGTACTAAAAAATGGCAACCAAGTTCCGTTAAAGCATTGAAAACGTTCACTATAGTCAGAGCAAGATCTCAACAAAAATGTTTTTTATCATGAACTTACAATACAGCTTTCGGCCAAATCACAAACAAAATTGAGTAAATACTCAGCCTGTTTTTCTGCACTGTCAGCAGTGCTAACAACGAAAAAAAGCGCCGAAGCGCTTTTCATCAAACAAATCAACCCAGAGGCAACCCCTAGATGCCAGAGCCATCCACTTCATTGTCCTCATGCAAACCACATTCACGTTTGAGGCCAAAAAAGCGAGTTTGCTCTTCCGTCATACCCGGTTCCCACTTTTGTGTGGTGTGCACATCGCCAACAGAGAGGTAACCCTCATCCCATAATGGGTGATAGGGCAGATCAAACTCTTTCAAGTAGTAGTGCACATCTTTGTTGGTCCAATCAATAATCGGCAGAAACTTAAACACGCCATTTTGAATACTCAATACTGGCAGCGCGCCACGAGAACTCGCTTGATCTCGACGCAGACCAGAGAACCAGGTTTGAGCACCCAGCTCTTTTAATGCGCGCTGCATCGGCTCCACTTTATTGATTCGGTTATAGTGCTCAATCCCTTCAACGCCCTGCGTCCACAACTGGCCATAACGCGCCTCTTGCCAAGCCGGGGTTTGCGCTGCGCGATAGATGCGCAAATTCAAATTTAAGCGCTCAGTCAGCTGATCAATAAAGTGATAGGTTTCAGGAAAAAGATAGCCCGTATCGGTCAAGATGACCGGAATATCCCCCTTCACCTGTGTCACCAAATGCAGCATCACCGCCGCTTGAATACCAAAGCTAGATGAGAGCACAAATTCACCCTCAAGGTGCGTGAGCGCCCAAGCTACGCGCTGCTGCGCACTCAGTGTTGATAGCTCTGCATTAACGGCAGCCAAAGCTTGCGTACGTGCAGCCTTGTCTAAAGTCAGTAACTCTGAAAGCGGTTTAAGCATGAAAATCCCTCTTCGATACCTTCACTTCGTCAACAATGCCCGCGCGAATCACAAAATCACCAAAGGCTTCATCACCTTGACGATCCTTGCGCCACTGGCCAATCAACTGATCCAACTCAGACATAATTTGCTCAACTGTCACATTTTCACGATACATCTTAGGTACCCGCGTGCCGTTACGATTACCGCCCAAATGTAAGTTATAGCGACCCGGCGCTTTGCCCACCAAGCCCACCTCGGCAAGCATGGCGCGTCCACAACCATTAGGACAACCAGTGACGCGCAAAATGATATTGTCATCACTGGCATCATGTTTGGCGAGCAAGCCTTCCACATCTGTGACAAATCCCGGTAAAAAGCGCTCCGCTTCTGCCATCGCCAATGGACAGGTTGGAAAAGCCACACAAGCCATGGAGTTGAGGCGCTGCTCACTCACGTTATCATCAAGCAATCCATGGGCACGCGCAATCCGCTCTATTTGCCCTTTTTGTGCTTCGGGCACCCCGGCAATCACAATGTTTTGATTGGCTGTCATGCGAAAATCACCTTGGTGCACCTTGGCAATTTCAGCCATCCCTGTTTTCAGTGGCTTACCCGGAAAATCCAACAAGCGGCCATTTTCAATAAACAGAGTGAGATGATGCTTACCATCAATACCTTCAACCCAACCAAAGCGATCGCCGCGATGGGTAAATTCATAAGGTCGGCTTGGACCAAAGGTAATTCCAGCGCGCTTTTCCACTTCTGCTTTAAAGACATCAACGCCGACACGATCGAGGGTGTATTTGGTTTTGGCATTTTTACGATTACTACGGTTGCCCCAATCACGTTGGGTGGTCACCACCGCCTCAGCAATGGCAAGGGTGTGCTCTTTGGCAATAAAACCAAAATCATCGGCGCGACGTGGATAAGTACTGGTATCGCCATGGGTCATCGCCAAACCACCACCAACCAAAACGTTAAAGCCCACCAGCTCACCATTTTCACTAATGGCGATAAAGTTCAGGTCATTGGCATGCACATCCACATCATTGATCGGCGGGATCGCCAGCGTGGTTTTGAATTTACGGGGCAGATAGTTGCTCCCTAAAATCGGCTCTTGATCCGTTTCTTCCAGCTTTTCGCCATCAAGCCAAATTTCCGCATAGGCGCGAGTTCGCGGCAAAAGGTGCTCACTAATTTTAGTTGCCCACTGATAAGCTTCCTGATGCACGCCAGACTCAATGGGATTGGAAGTACACAGCACATTACGGTTCACATCCCCCGCCGTGGCAATAGAGTCAATGCCGATGCTATTGAGAGTTTGGTGCATCAATTTAATATTGGGTTTCAGCACGCCATGAAACTGAAAAGTTTGCCGAGTGGTTAAACGAATACTGCCATAGCTGGTGTGCTCATCGGCAAATTTATCGATGGCCAGCCATTGATGAGGCAAAATCACCCCGCCCGGCATTCGCGCACGCAGCATTACATTATGCAGCGGCTCCAATTTTTGCTTGGCGCGCTCAGCACGAATATCGCGGTCATCCTGCTGATACATGCCATGAAAACGAATGAGCTGAAAGTTATCGGCGGTAAAGCCGCCGGTTAGGGGATCAGCCAAATCGGCTTCAATGGTGCCGCGCAGAAAGTTACTTTGCCCTTTCAAACGCTCGTTATCTGATAATTTTTGCTCACTCATTAGTACACATCCTTTTGATAGCGTTTCTGTTGACGCAATTCATTGAGATAGGCTTCAGCGCTGGTTTCATCTTTATTGCCGTGCGCAATCACCACTTGCTTGAGCGCCTCGTGCACATCTTTGGCCATGAGCGTCGCATCACCACAAATATAAAGGTGCGCGCCATTTTCGAGCCATTGCCATAGCTCAGCCCCTTGCTCGGCAATGCGGTGTTGAACATAGACCTTGTCGCTCTGATCGCGGCTAAAGGCCAAATCAATACGATCCAAAACGCCATCTTTGATATATTTTTGCCACTCGACTTGGTAGAGAAAATCTTGGGTAAAGGTGCGATCGCCAAAGAACAACCAGTTACGACCATCGCCATCCTGATCATCGCGCTCCTGAATAAAGGCGCGAAACGGTGCAATCCCAGTACCAGGACCGATCATCACCACATCCGTATCGGCGCTTGGCAGCTTAAAGTGATCGTTACTTTCCACATAGACACGCACGGTGTCGCCTTCTTGCACGCGATTGGCAAGATAGCTAGATGCGCCACCTTCGCGAGTTTCATCACCCACTTGATAACGCACCACACCAACGGTGAGATGCACCTCTTCCCCGACTTCCGCCTGACTAGAGGCGATGGAGTACAAACGTGGGGTCAAACGGCGCAGCAGACCAAGCAACTGCTCAGCGCTGAGTTTGGTTTTCTTTTGCTTGAGGACATCGATAATTTGGGTGTTGTTGGCATATTGACGGCAGGCATCTTTATCCTGCGCTAGTTTTTCAAGCTTTTTACTACCTGAAAGCTCAGCATATTTGCCTATCAGCTGCGGCGTCGCACTGGTGATTTCATATTGCGAAATCAAAGCCTCACGAAGCGTCAGCGCTTGCTCATCAACTGTCACCGATGTTTGTCCATCGAGATCGACAGCGGCCAAGATGGCATCCACAAGTCCAGCATCGTTATCAAAGTACACGCCCAGTGCATCACCCGGTTGATAATGCAAACCTGAGTCTTCGAGATCCAACTCGATATGGTGCACAGCTTTGTCAGAATCACGGCCGGTAATGCGCTGACTGGTGAGTAGCGGCGCAGGATAGGGATTACGTTTGTTATACGCTGATGCAGCCGTTGTGGTCGCAACAGGCGCGTTCACATTTGTGCCAGCGGCTGGTGCTACGCTATCAAATTCTGCTTTTAATGCACCGAGCTGCGCGCCAATCCATGCATCCACCTCACTTTGATAATCCACATCACAATCAAGACGCGCAGCAAAAGCGCTGGCGCCAAGCTTACCGAGGTAGTTATCGAAATCTTTACCGGTTTGGCAGAAGAACTCATAGCTTGAATCGCCCAAACCAATCACTGCGTATTTCAGCGCATCCAGTTTGGGCGCTTTTTTCGATTGCAGAAATTCATGCAGCGTAATGGCGTTATCTGGCGGCTCGCCTTCACCATTGGTAGAGGCAACAATCAGCACATGGGTTTCTTTGCCAAGCTGCTTTCCTTTGTAGTCATCAGCACTATACAAAGAGGCAGGTAAACCGAGCGCTTGCGCCTGCTCAACCACTTGCTGAGCGACGCCCTTGGCGTTACCCGTTTGCGATGCATAAATCACCGTTAGGTGCGCTTGAGGCCCAGCACTTGCAGCCGCAGGGATCAATTGTGCAGCTTGTGTTCCCGTTTGGCTGAGCGCCCAAAAATAACCACTGACCCAGGCCAGTTGCTGCGCAGAAAGATCTGCGATGCCTTGTTGCAACTGGTTCACTTGCTGATCAGAGAGGGGACTGGCGAATCCCAATAAATCCTTAGCAGACATATCACGACATTCCTTTTCATTGCGTGACGATAGATTAGCCAGTTACAAAAATAAGGAGAAAGAATGGATCAGTATGTTTTATAACGTTTTGGAAAAAGGAAATGCGCATCCCGCTGTTGTTTCTACCACGCCAAAATGAACCTAAGCGGTTTAATCAATGATTCGAACCTGCGCAAAACCGATTTGTTGCGCGCTTTCCATGGCATCATCCAAGCTGCCATAGCAACATTCACCACCAGCATAATCGGTCAGCCGATGCAGCTGGCCTCGCGCATCACGACAGGCCACAATCCAGCCAGATTGGCCATGCAAGGATGGCTCCACCTGCGCTTCCACCAGCACTTGGTTTTGGTACATCTGTCTTAATTGATCACGGGTCATGTCGCCTCCGCTAAATGTGCCATGAGCATCACTAAGCATGGTCAAGGCTGACCGTGAACGCCAAATTTCACGCATAAAAAAACCACGCATCGGGCGTGGTTTTTTATCAAAGCCAAGTGATTACTTCACACGGCCCACGTATTCAGCGCTACGTGTATCTACCTTGATCACTTCACCGATCTGGATAAATAGAGGAACACGAACCACAGCACCAGTTGAAAGTGTTGCAGGTTTACCGCCAGTACCCTGAGTGTCGCCTTTCAGGCCAGGATCAGTTTCAATGACTTCAAGCTCAACGAAGTTTGCTGGGGTTACCGCGATTGGGTTACCGTTCCAAAGGGTTAGCATACATTCGTTGTTCTCAACCAACCATTTTGCGTTGTCGCCCACTGCTTTAACGTCAGCCGCGATTTGCTCAAAGGTTTCGTTGTTCATGAAGTGGTAGAACTCACCGTCGTTGTATAGATAATCAAGATCGATATCCATTACATCAGCAGCTTCTACGGTTTCACCAGACTTGAAAGTTTTCTCAAGGGTTTTGCCAGATAGCAGTTTACGAATTTTTACACGGTTAAACGCTTGGCCTTTACCTGGTTTGACGAACTCGTTGTCGGTAATGACACAAGGTTCATTATCGAGCATAATTTTAAGTCCGCTACGGAAGTCGTTAGTACTAAAAGACGCCATCTGATCCTCTTAACATCTCGAGTTAAAAAATAATGCCGCACATGATAACCCGAAACAGGGTCACAGTTGAACAAAACTGGCTCGATGAGTTAGCCCATGGCGTGTCTGATCCTGAGACACTACTCAAAAAATTGGCGATTCCTCATGCACAGTGGCCCAACTGGCAGGCAGCTCGTGCGCAATTTGCCCAGCGCGTACCACAAGCATTGATCGATCGCATGCAGCCGGGAAACATTGATGATCCCATTTTAAAACAAGTGCTGCCCATTGAGCAGGAATTATTCCAAAGCCCAGGTTTTACCGCCGATCCCCTTGAAGAGCATGCCAGCAATCAGCAAGCCGGTATCTTACATAAATATAAAAATCGCGCGCTGATGATCCTCAAAGGCGGCTGCGCGGTAAATTGCCGCTACTGTTTTCGCCGTCACTTCCCCTATGCCGACAATCCAGGTGGCAAGCGTCATTGGCAACAAGCGATTGACTATATTGCCCAGCAACCTGAGATCAATGAGATCATTCTCTCTGGCGGCGACCCGCTGATGGCCAAAGATCATGAACTTGATTGGCTGATCGCCCAACTTGAGCCCATTGGCCATATCAAACGGCTGCGCATTCACTCACGCTTGCCTGTGGTGATCCCAAGTCGTGTCACCGACGCACTCTGCGATCTGCTACAAAACACCCGCTTTCAAGTGCTGCTAGTTACCCATATTAATCACCCGCAAGAGATCGACGAAGCGCTGGCAAGTGCGATGCGAAAACTGAAAAACGCAGGTGTCACCCTGCTTAACCAAGGGGTGCTGCTCAAAGGCATTAATGATGACGCGCAAATACTGGCGACTCTCAGTAACCGACTCTTTGATATCGGCATTTTGCCCTACTACCTACACCTTTTAGATAAAGTGCAGGGCGCAGCTCATTTCTTAGTCAGCGACGATCGCGCGCGCGAAATCATGGCCAATCTCGTGACCTTAGTGTCTGGCTATTTGGTGCCTAAACTGACTCGTGAAATTGGCGGGCGCCCAAGTAAAACGCTCATCGATTTACATTTGGAATAGAGCTTTCGATCTTTACTCAATAAAGAACGAGCTCTTCAGGCAATTCAACCAAGTGATTTCAAGAAAACGGTTTGTGCCTTTCGGGTCTCGCCCCGAAAGGCGACCTACTTTCTGCAACAGCCCAGAAAGTAGGCAAAGAGGCCGCCCTAAATTGCGCTCATTCTTTGATGCTTCAATATTGCTCATTTGGACCGCTTTGAATGTGTTCCCGACACAGACAAAGCTTTCGCGGCGTCCTGCCGCTCATCCAAAACAATATTGAATCATCCAAGGCGCAATCAAAGGGGATTTCTAAATACAAAAACGCGCCCAGAGAGGCGCGTTTTTTATCAAACATTTTCAAATGAAGACGCGCAATTAGCGACGCATCATTTTAAAGCGGTTGATCAAACCATTGGTTGAACTGTCGTGATCGCACACGAGCGCTTCGTTTTCCAATTTAGGCAGGATCGCACTGGCAAGCTGTTTACCAAGCTCAACGCCCCATTGGTCAAAGCTAAAGATGTTCCAAATAATGCCCTGACAGAAGATTTTGTGCTCGTACATAGCAATCAACTGACCCAAGCTACGTGGGGTCAATGATTTAAGCAAAATCGCGTTGGTTGGGCGGTTACCTTCAAACACTTTAAATGGTACAAGCGATGCCACTTCTTCTGCTGATTTACCAGCAGCGACAAACTCAGCTTCCACTTGCGCTTTGGTTTTACCAAAGGCCAAAGCTTCTGTTTGTGCAAAGAAGTTCGCCATCAATTTTGGATGGTGATCGCCAAGTGGGTTGTGGCTTTGCGCCATGGCAATAAAGTCACAAGGGATCAGTTTGGTACCTTGGTGAATCAACTGATAGAAAGCATGCTGACCGTTGGTACCCGGCTCACCCCAAATGATTGGGCCAGTTTGGTAATCCACTGGATTGCCATTGCGATCCACATACTTACCATTGGACTCCATATTGCCCTGTTGGAAGTACGCTGCAAAACGATGCATATACTGGTCATATGGCAAAATCGCTTCAGATTCAGCGCCATAGAAGTTGTTATACCAAAGGCCAATCAGTGCCAAAATCACTGGCATGTTGTCGCGTAGCGGGGTGTTGGCAAAGTGTTGGTCCATATCATGGGCACCACTTAATAGCTCGATAAAGTTATCGAAACCAATGGCTAGCGCAATTGGCATACCGATCGCTGACCAAAGAGAGTAGCGACCGCCAACCCAATCCCAGAACTCAAACATGTTGTCGGTATCAATACCAAACTCAGCAACTGCTGGCGCATTGGTTGAAAGCGCCGCAAAGTGTTTCGCAACATGGGCACTGTCACCTGCAGTCGCCATAAACCAATCACGTGCAGAGTGCGCGTTGGTCATGGTTTCTTGGGTGGTAAAGGTTTTTGAAGCCACCAAGAATAGGGTGGTTTCAGGATCCACTTTTTTCAATGTTTCCGCGATATGGGTGCCATCAACGTTAGAAACGAAGTGAAGTTTCAGATGATTTTTAAATGGCGTCAATGCTTCACATACCATGTATGGACCCAAATCTGAGCCGCCGATACCAATGTTCACGACGTCAGTGATCGCTTTGCCGGTGTAGCCTTTCCAATCACCAGAGATCACACGATCAGTAAAGCCGCGCATCTTCTCAAGCACAGCATTTACTTTTGGCATGACATCTTCGCCATCGACTTTGATTGGCATATTGCTGCGGTTACGAAGGGCCACGTGTAATACTGCGCGATCTTCAGTGCGGTTGATCTTTTCACCTGAGAACATCGCTGCAATGGCACTTGGTAGATCGATTTGCTCTGCCAACGCCACTAGCTTGGTCATGGTCTCTTCAGTGATCAGGTTTTTGGAGTAATCCAAAAGAAAATCATCGCCAAAAGAGGTCGAGAAGTTCGCAAAGCGATTGCTATCAGCAGCAAATGCAGCGCGTAGGTCAAAGCCTTGCTGCGCATCAAAGTGCGCTTGTAGCTCGGCCCATGCCGCAGTTTGCGTTGGGTTGATATTTTTCATCGAAACATCCTAATTTTTTTGATTGGCAGGTTCCCCTGCACTCGCAAGCAAAAAGAGCCGCAGCTCTTGCTGCCACCCTCGAAAATTGATTTTTGTGCAAGGCCCAAAGTCTACCGAATCGGCCCTTGCTCGGTCGAGTTTTATGTCACACAATTTAGTCCAGTTTCTTCACAGACGCATGACATTTGCTCACTTAACTGTGGTGATGTTCATGATTTATTAGTCAATATGAATTTTCATCAATGTCAGGCAAATCACCATGTGGCAACAACAGCTCATCACACTTAAAGCACGCTCACGCGGCTTTCATCTCATCACCCATGAAGTCGAACAATATATTGGCCATTTGTTACCACAATGTGGATTAGTTCATCTGTTTTTACAGCATACCTCAGCAAGCTTAACCCTGAATGAAAATGCGGACCCAAGCGTGCGCGCCGATATGCAGCGCTACTTTGCCCATGCGGTGGCTGACGATACGCCCTACTTCACCCATACTGATGAAGGCCCTGATGATATGCCCGCGCATATTCAATCCAGCCTGGTTGGCAATCAGCTGACCATTCCCGTGACCAATGGCCGACTCTTACTAGGTACTTGGCAAGGTATCTATTTAGGTGAGCACCGCCAGCATGGTGGCCAGCGCCGATTGGTTGTGACCATTCAAGGGCAATAAAAAAACGCGCCCAGAGGCGCGTTTATTCATGTTACTCAAACAAACTTAAATCCATTTGTATGCACTGATTCCATGCGTCTTGATGAATTGATAAGTTAGGCTGATCCACCACCCACGCCTCTTTATGAGCTTCAGCGATATTTAAAATCAGCTGATTCATGCGCCCCTCAACGCCTTCCAGACTCGTGTCATACATCGACTGAACCGTCTTTCTTTGCATTGCAAGAAATTCATCTTTAGTCAAATCAAGATTCTCAGGGTTCAAGCCTATAGCTAACGCTTGCGTCGCAATGCCGGCATTAAAAACCATCATTCGACACGCTTCCCAACGTTCAAATTCAAGCATATATTCCTGTGAACCGTCATCATCCCGATGCATAGGGTAATAGATTTCCCATGGCTGACTTTCAGCACATACTAACACTGGGAAAAACAACAATACCGCCAATAATCGTTTCATCAAATCCATTCCACTCCGTAACATTCAGTGGCGGATTATATGATTTCGGATTAAAAAATAACGATTATCCCTATGTTTCATAATGCTTTTCATTAATTGTTCGAGCTAGCATTCAATTTGTTCACGCAACAAAAAACGCGCCCAAAGGCGCGTTCAAGAAAGAAAACTAATTAAAGCGGGCCACAGGAATATTCATACAACGCCGCCACGCTTCTTGCTTAATTGCTGTATTGTCCGCGCCTTCTACCCACGCGCCTGCGTATTGCTTAGCCATATCAAAGACCATCTGATGTAGCTCACCATCAATCCCATATTCCTCAACAGGATATATTGTGGCTAATATGTCGAGATGCTCTTGTACGCGATGCGGCTCAGTGATCGACAGAGAACCTGTCGCAATACTCACATCAGACACAAATATACTGCAGTAATACCACCGCTCTTCCTGCTGGTATTGCTCAGCCGTTAGTTTCTGATAAGGATCGATATGATGATAAATATCATATTCTACCTCCCAGGGGGGTCCTTTAGCCCATACCAACATCGGCATACACAGAAATAACATGATGACTCGCTTCATGAGACGCATTCCTCAATACCCAATAACGCCACAATATAAAGCGAAAAATGCCAAAGAACATTTCAATCCATTTATTACATCAATACTTTAAGAACAAATTCGAGACGCATTCAATTTCATCGGCTTCACTCGCCAATAAACTAAAAACGCGCCCAAAGGCGCGTTTTTTCAAACTCAAAAATGACGTGTTTTGGATTAGTCGATGTAAACCATACGCACACGTTGGGTGAGTTGTGTCACCAATTCATAGCCGATGGTACCAACACCTTCCGCAATGCGCTCAACAGGTAGTTCAGGACCCCAGAGCACCACTTCATCGCCCACTTGCTCGGTAGCATCTGGCCCTAGATCAACAGTGATCATATCCATGGAGACGCGACCAGCCAGCGACACCATACGACCCGCTTGACCATTCTTGCCACAAACCCAGACTGGCGTGCCACTTGGCGCCAAACGTGGGTAGCCATCACCATAACCAATGGCAATCACGCCAAGTTTGGTATCGCGATCAGCGCGCCAAGTGCTGCCATAGCCCACGGGCTCGCCTTTTTTATGGTCACGCACGGCAATAATCGAACTAGAAAGACGCATCACAGGTTGGTAGCCCAAATCCTGCCCACATTTTTCAGCAAAGGGAGACACACCGTACAAAATAATACCGGGACGCACCCAGTCATAGTGGCTTTGTGGCCAAGAAAGGATCCCCGCTGAAGCTGCAATGGAGCGCTCGCCACGGTGACCTTCAGTCAGTTTTTCAAAACAGGCAATTTGCTGCTCAGTCAGTGGATTGCTGAGCTCGTCGGCGCAGGCAAAGTGACTGATATAACGTACAGGTTTGGCGACATTGTCGCAGGCATGTAGACGCGCCACCACTTCATCCACCTGTTCGGCACGAATGCCCAAGCGATGCATACCTGTATCAATTTTCAACCACACCGGAATGGGGCGTGATAGCTGCGCTTGCTCAAGCGCTTCAAGCTGCTCAAAACTGTGCACCACAGTTTCAATTTTTAGATCGGCAATCTGCGGCAAAGCATCAGGATGATAGAAACCTTCAAGCAGCAAAATGGGCACATCAATACCGCCTGCACGCAAAATTAACGCCTCTTCAAAACGCGCGACACCAAAGGCGTCGGCATCGGTTAAGGCCTTTGCTGTTGGCACCAAACCACCGCCATAGCCGTTGGCTTTCACCACAGCGAGGAGTTTGCTATTGGATGCTTGTTGTCGAAGTTTTTGCCAGTTGGCCTGCAGCGCGTTTAAGTCAATCTGCGCGGTTGCCGCTATCATGCTTGTTCCTTATTCATCAAAATCTGTACTGCCAGCATAATTATCAAAACGCGACCATTGGCCTTGGAAGGTGAGACGAACCGAACCGATGGGACCGTTACGTTGCTTACCAATGATAATATCGGCGGTTCCTTTGTATGGGCTCTCGGGGTTATACACCTCATCGCGATAAATAAACATGATCAAATCGGCATCCTGCTCAATCGCTCCAGATTCACGCAAATCCGAGTTCACCGGACGTTTGTCGGCGCGTTGTTCCAGACTACGGTTCAGCTGCGACAGCGCCACCACAGGCACATTGAGCTCTTTGGCCAGCGCTTTTAGCGAGCGAGAGATCTCTGCGATCTCCAGGGTACGGTTATCCTGCATGCCAGGAACGCGCATCAACTGTAAGTAGTCGACCATGATCATGCTTAATCCGCCATGCTCACGGGCAATTCGGCGGGCGCGAGAGCGCACATCAGTAGGCGTCAAACCAGAGCTGTCATCGATATACATATTCTTTTTATTCATCAGAATACCCATACTCGATGAGATACGCGCCCAGTCTTCATCATCCAACTGGCCGGTACGAATGCGTGTTTGATCGACGCGAGACAAAGAGGCCAGCATACGCATCATGATCTGTTCGGCGGGCATCTCCAAAGAGAAGATCAACACCGGCTTCTCTTGATCCATGGCTGCGTTTTCACACAGGTTCATGGCAAACGTCGTTTTACCCATGGACGGACGCGCCGCGACGATGATCAAATCAGAAGGCTGCAAACCTGCCGTTTTCTTATTGAGATCATTAAAGCCTGTGGAAACCCCAGTGACGCCATCTTGCGGCGTTTGATACAGCAGCTCGATACGTTCAAGGGTACTTTCCAAAATACGCTCAACGTTCTGCGGACCTTCATTGGCACTGGTGCGTTGCTCAGCAATAGCAAACACTTTACTTTCCGCCAAATCCAGCAAGTCACCCGCACTGCGACCTTGCGGCTCATAGCCGTTGTCAGCAATTTCGTTGGCGACCGAGATCATTTCACGGATAAGCGCACGTTCGCGCACGATCTCAGCGTAAGCACCAATGTTCGCCGCACTTGGCGTATTTTTCGCAAGCTCAGCAAGATAGGCAAAACCGCCCACCTCTTCGAGCTTTTCATGCAATTCGAGATGTTCAGAAAGGGTGATCAAATCCAGCGGTTGGCCGTTGTCCAAAATCGCTTGAATCGATCCAAAGATCAGACGATGGGCACGAGAATAAAAGTCCTTGGCCACTACTTTTTCGGCCACGTTATCCCAGCGTTCGTTATCCAGCATCAAGCCGCCAAGAACAGACTGCTCAGCCTCTAGCGAATGGGGTGGCATTTTGACGCCATCAACTTGGCTA
The DNA here is from genome assembly GCF_921293875.1 of Vibrio stylophorae. NCBI lineage: Bacteria > Pseudomonadati > Pseudomonadota > Gammaproteobacteria > Vibrionales > Vibrionaceae > Vibrio > Vibrio stylophorae. The sequence goes on along the minus strand of NZ_CAKLDI010000001.1, from coordinate 254,743 downwards.
TCTTTGCCCCCACGTTTGGGATGTTTTGCGACTTCGGCCATCGAATCTCATCTCTCTTTATGAATAGCGCACCAGTATACTCATAATCTGCGGTCGCTTCGAGGTGCGAATGCGCTCATTGCCGCATTAGCGCACAAATCAAAATTCTGACCGAAAATTCACAGAATCTGTGCGCCATCACCCAGCCTCACCCTTGCTAATCAAAATGCAATTCTCTATGGTGAGCAAGGCTATTTTTTATTCGAGGTTGCGCATTTGCGATCGCTGTATTTAGTTCTTTTTTGCTTATGCGCCGCAGCTGTCCCTGTGAGTGCCACCCTCTACCATCCCTATCGACTCAACAATCCCATGCCCGCGGTAATGGATCGCCCCACGCCTCAAGTTGATTCACTATCTTATTATTCGGACCAAGAAACCAGCGCTGGTCTGTGGGATATGGAAATTGAATTGGGCTATTTTGGTCAAGACGGCAATAAGAACAGCCATGCATTTAACAGCCGCACCGCCCTTAGCTATCAATATGGCCGTTCCCGTAGCTTTGGTGAAGTGCGCCTTTATACCGCGCAATCCGATGGCGAGCGCAGCGGCCAACGCAGCCAGCTCAAATTGCAAAGCGACTACCTGCTCCTGCCTCAATCTAACAGTTACCTTTTTGGTAACGTCGATTTTCTAGAAGATAAGTTTGGATCCTATTTCTATAACGTCACCGCCGCCATAGGTTTAGGTTTTCGCGTGATTGATCGAGACACGCTCAAGCTCGAACTTGAAATTGGCCCCGGCTTTCGCCATCAAGAACCCAACTTAGATGAGCTCAGTGATTCTGATCTGATTTTGCCAGAAACGGTCGATGAGGCGATCGGCAAGGGAACCGCGCGTTTGCAATGGGATAGCTCAGCAAATGTCAGCATTACTGGCCTGCTGACTGGCGTTGCCGGCGATAGCAACCAGACCTTGGAAGGTGAACTCAGTATCACCAGTAATATCACCGATAGCATTGCAGTGAAATTTAGCCAGTCGCTACGCTATCAAAGTCGCGTGCCCGATGGCCTTGAAAGTCGCGATACCACCACCAGCTTTAACCTACTCTTTCGCCTGTGATTTGGCTGCGCGTATACGCGAATAGCATCAGTTAATCTCAACTAAATGCTAACTCGCAGGCATAAAAAAACGCACGACTGGCGTGCGCTTTTTGCAATTCAAATCCAGCTGGATTACATCACGATCTCTGCACCGAAGATGAAACCTTCTTGGTTGAATTCGCGAGAATAACCATCGAAGTTGTCGAAGTCGTTATCGATCACGCGGTAACCAGCTTTCAAGTTCACATCAATTGCAGGAATTGGCAAGGTGTAGAACAAACCAAATTGACCGTCAAAGGTTGATGTGCCATCAAAGCTACCGAAGTTCATTTCACCGTAAAGGCTCAATGGCGTTGCAGGTAGACCGATGATTGCTTCACTGTAGATGCTAGGGGTCCAGCTATCAAAAGCTTTGCCGCCTGCAGTACGGTCGATACCGTCGTAGTTTGAGAAGTTCACACCGATATCAAATGCCAATGCATCGTTATCCAAGATTTCGTAGTAAGCGATCATATCCGTTTGAGTCATCTCAAAACGATCAGCTTCATAGTTGTGGTAACGCAATTTCACATTTGGAATCAATGGAATAAAGTGCTCGATTGCAACATAGGCACCTTTCGCTACGTCATCACCACCGTTTAATTCTGCGCCGCCAACTGGAGTCACGTCAGTTTCAGCAACCCAGCCATAAACGCCAGCCTTGGCACCAAGCAACATTGCAGCTTGCGCAGGCATTGCCAGCGCAGACGTCACTGCTAACGCCACTGCAGAAGTCATTAATTTTTTCATTCGCGTCTCCGCTCACTCATTGTGACTAAAAACCTGAGCACTATAACAAAGTTGTGCTCAAAAAACTGTCAGCTGAAGGAAAAACCTTCAACCACTCATCGCATCAATTTAAGCTTATCGGCGATTCTTCCACCGTCTTAAATATCTTTCTGCTGCCTCGCGATTGCGAAACTGCACAGGTCCATAACGTCGCGCCAGCCATACCAGCAACAGCGCGAGCAAAATCCAAGGCAATAGCTTGAGCAGCAGTAGAAACATACCGGCAATCAACAGTAGGGTCAGTCCCATACTGAGCGCCAAAATAACCCCTGCAAAACTCACGCCAGTAAATAAGAGTACTGACACAAAACCGACAAAAAAGAGCACTTCAAACATGACGATTCCTCTGATTTGACGCCGAACCTTGAACAATCGTCCCTATCCATAGGAACTCGGCTAACTTAAGGATTAACCTCATCTGGCACTTTTGCCATTGCGGTTAACAGAACTTCCGGTCCAGATCCGGCTTTATGCGCATTTTCGCTAATATAGCGACGCCATTGACGCGCACCTGGCATATTTTGGTATAAACCCAGCATATGACGACTAATATGACTTAAGTAGCTGCCTTGACTGAGCTGTTGCTCAATATAAGGCAACATCGCTTCCACCACTTGACGACGGGTGATAACTGGACGATCACTCGCGAACAATTGCTGATCCACCTCGGCCAAAATATAGGGGTTTTGGTAAGCTTCACGCCCCATCATCACACCATCTAAATATTGAAGGTGTTCTTTTGTTTGCTCAAGTGAGGTCACGCCGCCATTAACCGCAATGGTGAGCTCAGGAAAATCAGCTTTGAGCTGATAGGCGCGCGAATAATCCAACTCTGGAATTTCGCGGTTTTCCTTTGGACTTAAACCCTGCAGCCATGCTTTACGGGCATGAATAGTGAAATGATCGCAACCGCCTTGCTCTTTGACCGTACGAATAAAATCAGTCAAAAATGGGTAGGAGTCTTGCTCATCAATCCCAATACGTGTTTTCACCGTCACGGGAATATCCACCACGGCTTTCATTGCTGCCACGCACTCAGCCACCAGTTGTGGTTCAGCCATTAAGCAGGCGCCAAATTTGCCGTTTTGCACGCGATCAGAAGGGCAGCCCACATTGAGGTTCACTTCATCATAACCACGTTCTTGCGCCAATTTTGCGCAGGTCGCCAAATCCGCAGGATTTGAGCCACCCAGCTGCAATGCCACAGGATGCTCCGCCTCGTTAAATGCCAAATAGTCCCCTTTACCATGAATGATCGCGCCAGTAGTCACCATTTCAGTAAACAGCAAAGTTTGCTGGGTCATTAAACGATGAAAATAACGGCAATGGCGATCAGTCCAATCAAGCATAGGAGCAATGGAAAAACGATAGCGGCTAATAGGCTGAGACATCACAAACTCTTATTCGGTGACAAAATAGGCTGCGAAGTTTAGCCAACTGAAGGCAAAAGCGCAAAGTGTCTGCCACTTTGCGCTTTGATGGTCGTATGATCAATAGGCTACGGCGCATTAACTGCCCATCAATACGCGCAGTGCCAGTGCGATCAAAATGATGCCGGAGAGACGATCAATCATCACGGCGCGGCGACGAACCCAAGGCAAGAATTTCGGGTGTGAGAGTAAACAGGCAATCAAGGTGTACCATAGGCCATCAACCACCCATGGCGTCATCACGATTAAAAACGCGCCCTCTTGCCCTTGGCTAGGGCTGACAAATTGACTAAACAGCGCGGTAAAAAAGAGGATAATTTTGGGGCTCAGTAAGGAGATGGCTAAACCATCTCGCATGCCGGCATACCAAGGCGCGGGCTTGCCAGCAGCAAGCTTTGCACCAATGCCATGGGTTGAACGTAAAGCGCCAATGCCAAGCCAAATGAGGTAAGCGGCACCGGCATAACTGACCACACGAAAGGCCGTGGGATGCGCTTCAATCAACAGCGCTAAACCCATCAAGGTTAGCAGCGCATAAAAACCGATACCCAGCGCATGCGCCCAAGCGGTTAATACCCCCTGCTTTCGACCACTAGCCAGCGTATGCTGAGCCACAATCACTAAACTCGGGCCAGGTGACATCGCCCCGAGTAAACAGACAAACAACAACGACAGCCACAACATCCCAGTCATTGCTTACGCTCCATGTATCGCACTTTGTGCGTTCTACTTAATCAAAGCAGATTTCAATATGGGCTGAACCATAGCTTGATTGAAAAGGCATGATGATGATGGCGCCATCAGTCTTATGGGTAATGGTGTGATTACTCCCCGACACCACAGCAGGCGTCGCCATATCAAAATCGAACCCTTTTTCTGCCAACATTCGCTTGGCACCACCGGTAACCATATTGGTAATTTCACCGACCATATCGGTCACGTCTTCGTCGATGGATCTTGGACGCTCACCAAGCATCCGCTCCATGATCTCCAGCGCCAAAGACTCATCAAAGGTAATACTCAATGAGCCTTTGGTTTGCGGGCCGATCATCCCAATCAGACCAGACACATCTCCCCGCGCCACCTCATCTTTTTTTAAACGAGGTTTTTGCGGTTGCAGCTCCAAGGCTGCCATGGTTTTTAGCACGTTTAATAACGAGGATAAAAACGGGTTTACAAATTCTGCACGCATTATTCTAAATATCTTTACTCAATCAAATGGTGCGACCTAAGACTGGCACTGAGGGCACACACCATGGGTTTCGATCACATGCTGAAGCACTTGAAACCCATGCTGCTGTGCTTGTTCATTGAGCGCATGCTCAATCTGGTGATGGTGAGTTTCCACCACCGCATCACAACGCTCACAAATCAGCAATACTGAACAGTGTTGTGCCGAGCCAAGATGGCCACAAGCGATAAAACTATTAGTCGATTCAACTTTATGAATAAATCCCTGCTCAAGCAAAAAATCCAAGGCGCGATACACAGTCGGCGGCTTGGCATGGGGCATTTCTAACTTTAATGCATCCAACAAATCATAGGCGCTCTGAGCTTTACGCTGCCTGAGTAAAAGCGCAAAAACCATCATCCGCTGTGGTGTCATCCGCACCCCGCGTTGGTCACAGATCGCCTTTGCCTGTTCCATTTGTTGTTCGACTAACATGCAACTACCAAGAAAAATAAATGACCCCCAGTCTAGCACAGAGGCAAATGCACAAGGCAGATTTGGCAAACTATTTTAAAGATGGGAAAGTGGAAAAGTGTGGGCTTGGTGGCACTCTTCAAGCGTAGATGCGCGAAAACAAAAACCGCGGCACAGCGCCGCGGTTAATTTATAGGCCTGCCTGAACCGTACAGCAGAGCAGCATCGCCATCATAAATACAAACAAGGGGTTCATCTCTTTTCTCCTTATTCGCATAGGGGGTGCGAATAGTTTTCCATGGAGCAAGGTAAACAAATTGTTACCACATGTTAAAAATAGGAAAAGAAGAGATAGATTGTGCGCCTCAACCGACAATTGAAGGTCAGTCCGCGCTAAATTGCGAGGTAAAACACAAAACCCGAGTGCTTAATGCGCGTCCTTAAGCTGCGTTGTGATCAGTTTCTCAGCAATAGGGATATCCGCCGGCGTTAATCCGTAATCTCGCAAGCGCTCGATGGGAACCCACTGCACCGCATCATGAACGCGCAGCGCCATGGGACTATCATCAAATTCAGTCCAAAGCGCCACCAGTTCAATAGCACCACCGGGATAGTGATATTGGCTACGTGCAAATTCATCGCCCACTTGCGCTATCACACCAAGCTCCTCTTGCAGCTCACGGCATAGGGCTTGCGCTAAGGTTTCTTGGTTTTCAACTTTACCGCCGGGAAATTCCCAGAATCCAGCATGCTTTTGCTGCGCATCACGTCGCGCAAGTAAAACACATTGGTTTTTGACGGCCAGTGCCGCAACCACAATCTTCATAAGTACTCCTTGAATATTGCGGCAGCATAGGCACATTGGTGATTATTGACAAGTTAAGAAGCCATGGTAGTCGCTGTGGTAATCGGCGTCTTATGGACCATATTGAGTAGCGCTTTCTTATCGCGGCGATGGGCGATGCGCTTACGCTGCCTCGTATATTTATCAAACACGATCTCAAGCTCTTTATCCGTAGGTAACAAAGGACGCACGGCGCGTGATAAACGCGGAAAAATCCGGCGACGTACCCAGCGGCTTTTAGCCAAAGAGATTTGATTGAGTGCAACAATACCAAGAATCAACACACTAGCCATCAGGGTATACACACACCATTGCACTGGCCACGCAAAGATGACACCTAAATAAAATGACCCCACAGGCGCAGCTAGCAGCAGGATAAATGTCAGTATCACCTGCCAATCGACACAACCTTGCGCCATTTTTTGATCCACTTCCGAACTCAACAGATCAAAGGGCTCTTGCAACAACTCATAGCGCTGTGAGGTACCAATGGTTTTGGGATTGATATAAACGTGCTGCTCAAGCTGCAAGCGGCCATCATAACGCTGATAAATATCAGGAAAGGTACGTGCACTCAGCGCTTCCACTGAAATGTGCTTGGGTAAACGACGGAGATATTCTTGATAATAGCTGGGGTAACAGCCGGTTTGCGTGCCGCAATCACAGCATGTCTTATCATGGGTAATGCGCAATGGCGCACTCACGGGAATGCCCAAAACCGCACGACGAAGCGTTCGCTTTTCAACTTTATTAGCAGTGATCTTACGGCAAATTGCGCAAAAATCCCCGACATGCCCCAGTTTCTTACGGTAAACCCGCTTTCCCCACAACATCGTGACTTACTCCCTGTCATTGGCCATGATACTCAAGTTGCGCATAGTGTAAGGCGATGCTTTTTCAAGCAAAAATTTAATCTATCAGCTTTCACACCAGCTAACGAAAATCACTGAAACAGATTGCGATTAGATTCATATTCATCGATATGCTTCAAAGGTTGAATCCTTTTAAGAAAGGTACAAATAGCGCGCATAAAAAACCGCAGCCTTGGCTGCGGTTTTTATCAATGAACTTATTCTCTAAGGTGGCATAAAAGAAACGAGCGACGCTCGACCTTTCAACGCCCCCTTAGAAATTGATAAATGGAAAACATTTCAAAAAGCCATTGTCAGCGCAGTTCAACAAACCAATCTGCACCCCATCAATCTCGTTGGTCATATTAAATAGACCCAATTGGAAATTCGATTTATCAGAAATACTGGCAAAGCCTACATCTGCCATGGTGTAACCATCTGAATAGTTGACGGCACTCCAGTTAAGGCCGCGCACATCATGAGTCATGTTGACCAACCCCACATTGGCGCCCAAGGTTTCGCCTTCATTCCAGTTCAGCAAGCCCAGTGATGCGCCCTTCATTTCCTGATTCACTTTCGCCGCACCAAAGAACAAACCAAAATTAACCCCTGTGGTGCGATCACTTTCTGACAGTCCGAGTACTGAAAAGTCCACACCATTGACCTCTTGCACCTGACCGTGCAAAACCGCCAAACGTACGCCATTTACTTTTTGCGCAGATGGCGCATTAAAACCATTGATCGACGAGAACATCACAGGCGTGCTGTCGGCCAACACACTGGGTGAAACGAGAGAGGCTGTCACCGCTGCGGTGATGAGTAGCTTTTTCATGGTTAACTCCATATCGATGAATATGCATCAAAGTGTACAACTTCGATTATGAACGCCCAGTAAACCAGTCATGTTAAAGAGGCGTCATGGTTCTGTGATTCCACAACGCCAACCCTAAGTCACATGCTTGAAACCAAGCGTTATCAAGCTTCAAGCCTAGTTTCTCAGCGTTAAGCTGCCATCTTTCGCATGCAATTTGAGGGACACCTCTAAAACAGTGTTTCGCGCAGCTGCGACAAGTCAGTGGTAAGTCAAAATCTCGTTCAATTCAAGGTGCATTGCTTTTTGTTTATCCAGCGTTTTATTGGGCCATTTCTACTGCGGATCACCACTAAATTTAGGCATAAAAAAACCGAGGCATTCGCCTCGGTTTTTTAAGCATTCACATCAGTGAGAGCGATGATTACATCATGCCGCCCATACCACCCATGCCGCCCATGCCACCCATATCTGGTGCACCAGCATCAGACTTAGGAAGCTCAGTCACCATAGCTTCGGTGGTGATCATCAGGCCAGCAACAGAGGCTGCAAACTGAAGTGCGCTACGAGTCACTTTGGTTGGATCCAAAATACCCATATCGATCATATCGCCGTACTCACCAGTCGCCGCGTTATAACCGTAGTTACCTTCGCCCGCACGTACGTTGTTCGCAACCACAGACTCTTCATCGCCTGCGTTTTTGGTGATTTGACGAAGTGGTGCTTCCATAGCGCGAAGTGCAACGCGAATACCCACGTTTTGCTCTTCGTTGTCACCTTGAAGATTTACCACTTTTGATGCTGCGCGAATCAATGCCACGCCACCACCAGCAACCACGCCTTCTTCAACCGCCGCACGTGTTGCATGTAGCGCATCTTCAACGCGATCTTTCTTCTCTTTCATTTCAACTTCAGTGGCTGCGCCCACTTTGATCACAGCAACACCGCCAGCCAATTTCGCTACGCGCTCTTGTAGTTTTTCACGATCATAGTCTGAAGTTGCATCTTCGATTTGTTGACGAATTTGCGCCACACGACCTTGAATCATCACTTCATCGCCCACGCCATCAATAATGGTGGTGGTTTCTTTGGTGATGGTCACGCGTTTTGCTTGGCCCAAATCTTCTAGTTGTGCTTTTTCAAGCTCTAGACCCACTTCTTCAGAGATCACAGTACCTGCAGTCAGTACCGCGATATCTTGAAGCATCGCTTTACGACGGTCACCAAAACCTGGTGCTTTCACCGCTGCAACTTTCACGATGCCACGCATGTTGTTCACAACCAAAGTTGCCAAGGCTTCGCCTTCAACATCTTCAGCCACGATCAATAGTGGGCGAGAGTTTTTCGCAACTGCTTCCAGTGCTGGTAGCAATTCACGAATGTTTGAAACTTTTTTATCCACCAATAGGATATATGGGTTTTCTAGATCAACAGAACCAGACTCTTGGTTGTTGATGAAGTATGGAGAAAGATAGCCGCGATCAAACTGCATACCTTCAACTACATCAAGCTCGTCTTGTAGTGCTTGACCTTCTTCAACGGTGATCACGCCGTCGCGACCCACTTTTTCCATCGCTTCTGCAATGATGTTACCTACGGTCGCATCAGAGTTTGCAGAGATGGTGCCCACTTGCGCGATCGCTTTGGTATCTGCGCAAGGAACAGAAAGCACTTTTAGCTCTTCAACGGCTGCAGCAACGGCTTTGTCGATGCCGCGTTTTAGATCCATTGGGTTCATACCTGCAGCAACAGCCTTTAGGCCTTCAGCGATAATTGCTTGCGCAAGCACGGTTGCTGTGGTGGTACCGTCACCCGCTGCGTCATTTGCTTTTGACGCAACTTCTTTCACCATTTGTGCGCCCATGTTTTGGAATTTGTCTTCCAATTCGATTTCACGCGCAACAGAAACACCATCTTTGGTAATGGTTGGTGCACCAAAAGATTTGTCTAGAACAACGTTACGGCCCTTAGGACCTAGTGTCACTTTTACCGCATCGGCAAGAATGTTCACGCCTTCAAGCATTTTTACGCGAGCGTCGTTACCAAATTTAACGTCTTTAGCAGCCATTATGATTTCCTTTTTAATTTGATTTCAAACGAGACAATCAGACTCGATAACCGCAATTACTCGACAATTGCCATGATGTCGTTTTCAGACAGAATCAGCACTTCTTTGCCGTCGATCTTTTCTGTCTTGGTGCCATAGCCTTCGCTGAAGATCACGGTGTCACCCACTTTGACATCTAGCGGTAGAACGCTGCCGTTCTCAAGCACACGGCCTTTACCTACAGCAAGCACCACACCGCGAGTTGATTTCTCAGCAGCAGAGCCAGTTAGCACGATGCCACCTGCAGATTTTGATTCAACTTCTTGGCGTTCAACAATCACGCGATCATGTAAAGGACGAATGTTCATCGGTCGTCTCCTGAATTAAAACTATCCGTTGGTTTTAGTAAAAACGCGGCGCACTCACTGCGCTCGCTCATGGTTCAAAATGTGGGGATAGCGACAGCAAATCCCAAGGGGTAGCGACAAATTTTTTTAAAAAAAAGCCCGATCAGTGCAATCTGCTTCACAGTTTGCTACAAATGCCGTGCCAGTCATGGTGCCGGCACCGCATCATACTGCTATCGGTTATTTTTCATTCAGCAGACAAGAGCCCCGCATGCAACATAACAATCGCACGCAAGACAAGCACGGTCTGCTTTCAGGCCCGATTCCTGACACCCTGCGCCATATGGCGATCCCTATGGCATTGGGTATGATCTCGGTGCTGATGTTTAATCTTGTCGATACCTTCTTTGTCTCCCTGCTTGGCACCAAAGCCCTCGCGGCCATGAGTTTTACCTTTCCGGTCACCTTTGGCCTCAACAGCATCACCATGGGATTGGGCGTGGGTTTACTGAGCTGCTTGGGTCAGCGCCTTGGTAAACATCAGCAACATCACGATCAAAACCAGCAAAACCTCGATCACAACCAGCCAAGCGGGGCAACTCAAACAAACCACATTGCGCCCTATTCTTCCGCATCAAATTCGCGCGCCAGCCAAATTCTATGTAGCCATGGCATTATCTTCATCGTGCTAATTGCAATAGCGCTTTCTGCGCTACTGCTGGTGGCACAACCTATCCTCTTTCGCGGGTTAGGCGCCAAACCTGATATTGCGCCACTGCTCCATCAATATCTCACCATCTGGCTATGGATGGTGCCACTTTTGGCGCTGCCCATGGCTTGCAGCTCAGCAATTCGCGCCACTGGCGATACCAAAACGCCAGCGATGATTATGATGCTGGCAGGGGGCATTAATGGCGGGCTTGATCCGCTACTGATTTTTGGTTGGGGCCCAGTTCCCGCTATGGGGATTGGCGGTGCAGCGCTAGCCAGTGGCCTGAGCTGGTTGGTGGCTTCCATACTTTCTTTGTGGATCATGGTGCGTCGCTATCAGCTCCTTAGCTGGCCGAAAATTAATGGCTGGCTGACCGATTGCAAATCGATTTTAGCCGTTGGCCTGCCAGCTGCAGCCTCCAATCTTCTGGTGCCATTGGCCAGCGCGGTGATGATGATCATTTTGGCCAAGCAAGGCACCGAAGCCGTTGCCGCCTATGGTGCAGCTGCGCGCGTGGAAGCGATATTGTTACTGGTGATGTTTTCCATGGCCTCAGTACTCACGCCGTTTATGGCGCAAAATATCGGTGCGAAGCAAACAGAGCGGGCTTACCAAGGCTTGGTCAGCGCGGTGAAATTTGCCTTTGCCTTTCAGCTCTTGGTGTATATCGCCATGGTGCCACTGAGCTGGCCTTTGGCTATGCTATTTAGCCAAGAACCCGCGGTGCAATCACTGCTCTGGCTCTATTTGGTCATTGTGCCCATCAGTTATGGCTTGCAAGGCGTGACCATTCAGCTGGTGGGATCGCTCAATGCACTGAAAAAATCACACTATGCATTGCTTTGTAATCTCACCCGGCTCTTTGGTTTGATGATCCCCTGCGCATGGCTCGGTAGCCTTTACGATGGCACGCAGGGGTTATTTATCGGGATTGCCATCGCCAACGCAGTCAGCGGATTGGTTTCCCTATGGTGGGTGTGGCGATTGAAATTTTATTTATCATCATCACGATGATCGAGATAACGCGATGAGCGTGATTCTTGCTGCTCATCGCGATGACTAAATTCACCCTCAAAGGTGTGATCATCTTGCGATTGCTGGCGCTGATAAAAGCCATTGACCTGACGCATCTGCACGCGTGTCATCAACCATTTTGCAACCCACATTCGAAGCGCTGGAATCAATAACAGCGCCCCCAAGGTATCGGTAACAAAGCCAGGTAAAAAGAGCAACACGCCGGCCACTGCCAGCAAAGTACCTGCGACAATTTCCTGCGCGGGCATTTGTCCACGCTGCATCTGTTGTTGCACCCGCAACATGGTTTGCATGCCCTGCACACGCACTAAGCTTGCACCCACCACCGCGGTTAAAATGGTTAAACCTAAGGTTGGCCAAAGGCCAAGTAGGCTGCCCATCTCAATATAAACGCCGATCTCCACCATGGGGATCACCACAAACAACAACAAAATCACTAAAAACATAGGTCGCTCATCTCTTTTCTTTCGCTTTCTCTATCATTGGGCTGCTTTGCAGAAAAAACAATAAACAAACACAATTGCTGACAACTTTTCGAATTTTAATTTTCGAATGTCATCAGCGCCGCCATTTGGCTCGCCATGGCGGCCGACAATCTCGTGACGACTCTCACAGGCGATGAAAAATGGCAATAAAAGGCGATCTTCGCACTATTTTTTCATGCCAATCCTCTTATGATGGAAACATTCATAAGATATGAATCGCCCAACTCGCTGTTGAATGGATGCACCGCAGAATTGGCCTTCGCCTCTTATATTGCTTGATTGTTTTAAGGTGATCCCATGTCAAATTCCACCCAGCTTCCATGCCAAGCCACCCGTATAGAACATGACCTTCTCGGTGAGCGCGCCGTGCCAGCCGATGCCTACTATGGCATTCATACCCTGCGCGCCATTGAAAACTTTCCGATTTCTGGCCACACCATTTCGCAGGTGCCTGAATTTGTCCGTGGCATGGTCTACACCAAAAAAGCGGCTGCCATGGCCAACCTTGAACTTGGGGTGATTTCAGAAACTATTGGCCAAGCGATTATCGACGCTTGTAATGCCATGCTACAAACGGGTCAATGTTTGGATCAATTCCCCACTGACCTGTTCCAAGGCGGCGCAGGGACCTCAGTGAATATGAATGCCAATGAGGTGATCGCCAACCTAGCACTCGAAAAAATGGGCTATGCCAAGGGTCGCTACGACATCATCAACCCTAATGATCACGTCAATAAAAGTCAGTCTACCAACTGCGCCTATCCCACCGGATTTCGCATTGCGGTGTACAACAGCATTAGCGATTTGATGGCTGCCATTGATGTGCTGCAACAAAGCATGGAAAGCAAGGCGCAAAGCTTTGCAGCCGTGCTGAAAATGGGGCGCACGCAACTTCAAGACGCAGTGCCAATGACCGTCGGTCAAGAGTTTCACGCCTTTGCCGTGCTGCTCAAAGAGGAGATCAAAAACCTTAAATATGCCGCAGGTTTATTGCTTGAGGTGAATTTAGGTGCCACCGCCATTGGTACTGGCTTAAACGCGGCCACCGGCTATCAAGCTTTGGCGGTTCGCTACTTGGCTGAAATTACAGATCTACCTTGCATTCCTGCAGAAGACCTTATTGAAGCGACCTCAGATTGCGGTGCTTACGTGATGGTTCATGGCTCGCTCAAACGTCTGGCCGTCAAGCTCTCGAAAATCTGTAATGACCTGCGTTTGCTATCATCAGGCCCGCGCGCAGGCCTCAATGAAATCAACCTACCCGAGATGCAAGCTGGCTCTTCGATTATGCCAGCCAAGGTCAATCCGGTGATTCCCGAGGTGGTGAACCAAGTATGCTTTAAGGTGATCGGCAATGACACCACAGTCACTTTTGCCGCAGAAGCGGGGCAACTACAACTCAACGTGATGGAGCCGGTGATTGGCCAAGCGCTATTTGAGTCCATTACGCTGCTCACCAACGCCTGTCATACCTTGGCCCATAAGTGTGTGGATGGGATCACCGTCAATGCCAGCATCTGCCAAGACTACGTCTTTCAGTCCATCGGTATCGTGACTTACCTCAACCCATTTATTGGTCATCACGAGGGCGATATCGTCGGTAAAATCTGTGCAGAAACGGGAAAAAGCGTGCGCGAAGTGGTGCTCGAACGTGGCCTACTCACCGAAGAGCAGCTCGATGATATTTTCTCAACCGAAAACCTGATGCATCCGCAATATAAAGCGCAGCGCTATCATCATCTCGATGACTAAGCTATTCATCAACACCATCGCAAAGCCGCTGTTCTATCAGCGGCTTTTGTTTTTATATCAACTATTTAATTTTCAGCGCAATCCACAAAAGGCTGCGCGCTTTATCGCAAAGATGAGCCTATGACGCCCCTCACCACTGAACGAAGGGAATCATTGCGGACAAATGGCGTCTGACTGGTTACCATACAATCAATAAAAACTGCATTTGGTGCTCGCTATCGAAATCATGTGACGCCAAATCAATTTGCGCGAGAATCACAAAATTCCATGATAAAACGCTTCGCTCTCTTTTGTTTGCTATTGCTCAGTCTGCCAACGCAGGCAGGCTTTACGCTGCCAAACCAAAACCAAGCTTTTGCTCCCGTTGACCAAGCTTTTCCCTTCTCTTTTTCACAGCAAGGCGATCGGGTCACTCTGCGCTGGGATACCCTACCTGGCTACTATCTCTACCAAAGCAGCCTAGAAATTAGCGGCGATCAGGCGCAATTTAAGCCCGTCACGCTACCCGTGGGAGAGCAATATCATGATGAATATTTTGGTGATGTGATCATCTATCGCCAACCAATCTCAGTGGATGTTCACTTAACCCAAGCGAGCAATATCAGCACCCTTACCGTGCATTATCAGGGCTGCGCCGCATCCGGTTTCTGCTATCCGCCAGAGAGTAAACAAATTCCACTTTCTGCATTGGATGCCACACAAACCGCAACCAGTAGCGCTTTAACTGACTCAGATAAGACGGATTCAGACAACGCAACCCCGCGCAGTCAATCGGTCACTGCCGCTGAAAATCATGCGGCCAGCAAAAATGCAATCACAGAAGATACTGCACCCTTTGAGCACAGCGAGTCTGGTCAGCTAGCCAATCAACTGGCGCAGCAGGCATGGGCACCCTTGCTGTTTTTAGGTTTTGGTATTTTGCTCGCCTTTACTCCCTGCGTATTTCCCATGTATCCGATTTTGGCGGGCATCGTCTTAGGTCCCAACAAGCGCAGCCATGGACGCACCTTTGTGCTGGCCATGAGTTACATTCAGGGTATGGCGCTCACCTACACGCTGCTGGGTTTAGTGGTTGCTATGGCGGGCGTGCAATTTCAAGCGGCATTACAGCATCCGGCTATTTTGGGCGGCTTGAGTTTGCTATTTGTGGCGCTGGCTTTATCGATGTTTGGTCTATTTGAGATTCAACTACCAAGCGGCCTACAAACCAAACTCAGCGAACTTAGCCAAGGCCAAAAACAGGGGCAGTTAGGCGGCGTCTTTTTGATGGGCGCGATTTCAGGACTGATCTGCTCGCCTTGCACCACGGCACCGCTGTCTGGCGCACTGCTCTATGTGGCGCAAACGGGCGATCTCATGACCGGTGCCATTACCCTCTATATGTTGGCGCTAGGCATGGGCATTCCATTGCTGATTGTGGCAATGTTTGGGAACCATTTACTGCCTCGCGCAGGCAGCTGGATGAACCATATCAAAACCCTATTTGGATTTATTTTGCTGGCAGTACCGCTTTATTTGATGGAGCGTATTGTGCCGCAGCTGCTAAGTATCGGCCTATGGCTACTACTTGGATTGGCCTTTGCCGCTTGGCTGATTTGCTTGCAGCGACAACTCACTCATGGCTTAGCCAAAGTCGCGCTTTTTGCAATTGCACTATTGGTGGGCATTGGCACGCTCAGCCAAAGCTTGGTGCAATATCAGAGCTATCAGCAAAGCCAAAAACTCAGTTTTATTCGCATTGATAACAGCGCCGAACTGCAACACCAATTGACCCTTGCACAGCAAGCCAATCAACCTGTAATGCTCGATTTCTACGCCGATTGGTGTCGTGCTTGTATTGAGTTTGAGCACAAAACCTTTAGCCAAACGAAGGTTCAGCAAGCCTTACACGGTGTGCGCATGCTACAAATTGATGCCACCGATAACCTGCCAGAGCATCAGGCGTTGATGAAACAGCTCAATGTGCAGGGGCTGCCCACCATTCTATTTTGGAATGACCAAGGTGAATTATTACCTGCAGCGACCATCACCGGCTTTCAAGGACCAGAACGCTTTGTTCAGCATCTTCAGCAGTTTGAGATCCAGAGCAAGATGACAAACTGATGACAAAACCCGATAGCGTGTAAGTGTTTCACTGCAATTGATCGAACAGCTCTCGTTTTTGATAGTTGTTGTAAAAATGTTAACGTTTGTGATTGTTTGTCAGACAAGCAATTGATAAATTTACAAACACAACATGATTAAAGCATTGCATTTAATCAACGAGATTTATCTCATCCCGATCTGTCTCACACCCACGGGTGGCAGTGAACCTTCGCTTGAATCGAGGCCTTGGCCTCACCCCGTTCATTCCGATGAACGCCATAAAAAAGCAGGGCCTTGTGCCCTGCTTTTTTATTTCTATTTCAATTCACATTCGCTCAATGTAAATCAAAGTTGCTCGCTCAGCGCCTAAGATTGACGCTCACTGAGCGCCTCATCGATTGCTTGCTCTGGCAACTGCCATGTGCGAATCACTAAAGCCAGCGCAGGAACCACAAAGGCAGCCAAGAACCAGAACATCTGTCCTTGATAATGATCATAAATCCAACCACTGATCGGACTCATCACCGCAATACTGCCCGCCAATGCAATGGCGTTATATAAAGACTGCAAACCGACCATATGCACAGTTGGCATCTGCTGAATATAACGAATTGCAGCCAAATGACAGACCGCAAAAGTCACGCCATGGAGCGCTTGAGCAATAATCAGTGCCGGTAAAAAATCAGCCATGGCCATTAAAGACCAACGCAAAATGGCACCCACTACCGCCAGACGGAACATCGCCATTAAGGAGATGCGCTCAAAAATACGCGATCCCATGGCAAATACCGCAATCTCAACCACCACGCCCAAACTAAAGATCATCCCGGTCAGCGATTTGCTATAACCCAAAGACTGCCAATAAATCACGCTAAAGTTGTAGTAACCCGCATGGCTACCTTGCACCAAAGCGGTCACACAAAGAAAGGTGAGCACCGTTGGAATCCCCAACAATTTACGCAGCGGCATGTGTACTGCGCTGTTTTCTTGCTGTGATACCGGCATTGGATTGAGATTGAATTGGCTAAAGAACAGCGCAGCGACCATACCAAGGGCTGCAACCACAGGAATCACCGCAGAGCCAAAGTGCTCACTGAAAAAACCCACGGTAATGGTGCCAATAATAAATGCGATGGATCCCACTAATCGTGTTCGACCGTAATCCAACACCTTGAGCTTGCTATAGTAGTTGGCAAGCGTATCGCTGAGCGCGGTAATCGGGCCAAAGGCTAAGTTGGCCACAATAGTTAAAGCAAAAAGCACCCATAAATTTGCACCACCCCAAATATGTAGCGTCATCACCACCAGCGCGATCACAGAAAGCCAGCGCAGCGATGGCAGCAACCATTCAATACGGTGCAAACGTGGGGTAATGGTGAGGTTAGCAATACAGCGCGCGGCAAGCACAGAGCCCATCACCATGCCGATATCTTGCTTGCTATAGCCGAGAGATTGCATCCATTCACCCCAAAAAGGGATGTAAACACCAAAACAGAAAAAGGTTCCAAAGAAGAAGAGAGCCAACCAAAGCGCAGGTGGCGTTTGCATTCTCATGAGCGTTCCTTATGACAAAAAGCGGCAAAAAATCAGCACATCGATGACTGATGAAAGGTGCGTATTGTCACATAGTGCGAGTCAACATGAAATGGCTACAAAGTCGCCACAAGCAATGCTAATGTATTGATAACCTAAGATTTTAGTGAACACGTGTGCACTCAAAGGGCTTTTTTGCAGCCAAGATCGCAAAAAATTGTTTAATTTGCAGGCAAAAGGCTATTTTAGAGCGTGTTGGATGCGATAAAAGTGCTGATAAGACCAGTATTTTGCTGCTAATTGCTGCGAATTCACTATAATCGGAAAAAATTAAGTCGAACGACCAAAATTTAGCCATAAAATCGATGTGGATATCGCTTTAAAACACGTTCGTGAATTTTAGCGACAAGATCGGCTAATTTTGTGCAAAAGGTGGCGAATATGAGCAAAAAACATCGCATTCTGCTGGTCAATGGCCCGAACTTGAACCTTCTAGGTCGTCGAGAGCCCGGTCATTATGGTGCAGCAACCTTACCAGAGATTGTTGACGCGCTACAGCAAGAAGCGACGCAAGCCAATGTTGAGCTCACACATATTCAATCCAACGCTGAATTTGAATTGATCAATGCGATTCATCAAGCCATGGATCATATTGATCTGATCATTATCAACCCAGCCGCCTTTACCCATACCAGTGTCGCCCTGCGCGATGCCCTGTTGGCCGTATCGATTCCGTTTATCGAGGTTCATCTGTCCAATGTTCATGCCAGAGAGCCTTTTCGTCATCACTCCTACTTCTCAGACAAAGCCATTGGCGTGATCTGTGGTCTAGGGGCTGATGGTTATCACTTTGCACTACGCGCTGCGATCACGCGATTGCAAGCGTCCCAATCAAATTAAGACGGTATAAGAGACAACACCATGGATATTCGTAAAATCAAAAAACTCATCGAGTTAGTAGAAGAATCTGGTATTTCTGAGCTAGAAATTTCAGAAGGTGAAGAATCTGTACGAATCAGCCGTACCAGCCCAGTTGCTGCGCCAGCTGTACAAACTTATGCAGCAGCGCCTGCACCTGTTGCAGCACCTGCGCCTGTAGCAGAAGCACCAGCTGCTGAAGCTGCACCTGCGAAAAAAGAGATCACCGGTCACCAAGTGCTTTCACCAATGGTTGGCACTTTCTATCGCTCACCAAGCCCAGAAGCCAAAGCATTTGTTGAAGTTGGACAAACAGTCAACGTTGGTGACCCACTTTGCATCGTTGAAGCGATGAAGATGATGAACCAAATCACTGCAGACAAAGCAGGGACTGTGGTTGCGATTCTTGCCCAAGACGGTGGCGCTGTTGAGTTTGACGAGCCGCTTGTTGTGATCGAGTAACAGGACGGATCAATGTTAGATAAATTGGTTATCGCCAACCGAGGCGAAATTGCGCTGCGTATCTTGCGCGCATGTAAAGAACTCGGGATCAAAACCGTGGCCGTGCACTCCACTGCCGACCGCGATCTCAAGCACGTGCTATTGGCTGATGAGACCATCTGTATCGGTCCTGCAAAAAGCACTGAAAGCTATTTGAACATTCCTCGCATCATCAGTGCGGCTGAAGTTTCAGGGGCAGTTGCCGTTCACCCAGGTTACGGTTTCTTATCTGAAAACGCCGATTTTGCTGAGCAAGTTGAACGCTCTGGCTTTATCTTTGTCGGTCCAAAAGCGGAAACTATTCGCTTGATGGGTGACAAAGTATCTGCGATCAGTGCGATGAAAAAAGCAGGCGTGCCTTGTGTGCCTGGTTCTGACGGCCCATTGGGTGATGATGAAGCCAAGAACAAAGCCTTTGCTAAGCGTATCGGCTACCCAGTGATCATCAAAGCCTCTGGTGGCGGCGGCGGTCGTGGTATGCGTGTTGTTCGCAGCGAAAAAGAGCTGGTGGATTCAATCGCAATGACCCGCGCAGAAGCCAAAGCTTGCTTTAACAATGACATGGTGTACATGGAGAAATATCTCGAGAACCCACGTCATATCGAAGTGCAAGTACTCGCCGATGGTCAAGGCAATGCAATCCACCTTGGTGAACGTGACTGTTCAATGCAACGTCGCCACCAAAAAGTTGTGGAAGAAGCGCCAGCACCAGGTATTACTGCGGAAATGCGTAAATACATCGGTGAGCGCTGCTGCCGTGCTTGTATCGAAATCGGCTATCGCGGTGCAGGTACCTTTGAATTCCTATACGAAAACGGTGAGTTCTACTTTATCGAGATGAACACCCGTATTCAGGTTGAGCACACCATTACTGAAATGGTCACTGGTATCGACTTGGTGAAAGAGCAGCTACGTATTGCCGCCGGTCAACCATTGTCATTTACCCAGTCTGACATCGTTTTGAAAGGTCACTCTATCGAGTGTCGTATCAACGCCGAAGATCCAGTGCGCTTCCTACCTTGCCCAGGTGAAATCACCCGCTTCCACCCACCAGGTGGCATGGGCATTCGTTGGGAATCTCATATCTATACTGGCTATCGCGTGCCACCACACTACGATTCAATGATCGCTAAGTTGGTAAGCTACGGTGAAAACCGTGACGTGGCCATTGCTCGTATGAAGAATGCACTGCATGAATTAGTGGTTGATGGCATCAAAACCAACGTCCCAATGCATTTGGATATCCTCAATGACGAGAATTTCCAACATGGCGGCGCCAACATTCACTATCTTGAGAAAAAATTAGGTCTGTCCTAATCGCAGTGAATGCACAGGAATTATCCAAAAGCCTGCATATATGCAGGCTTTTTTTTATCCAATTTCTTGCACTTTTTGACCATTTACTTGAAGTTTTAATCAAAGCACAGACAATACAGCAGTTTTATTTACCCATTTTTCAAGGACAAGATGATGCGAACCCTAGCTCAGCGCTATCGCCAAGCACACCGCGAAGCCTGGTGGGCCATCGCCCTCACGCTCGCCTATTTTGCTTGGTGGTATCTCAGCGCCTATGGCCTTGCGCCGCAATCTGCCCAGCACCTGACCCTGTACTGGGGCCTACCTCTGTGGTTTTTGATGGCCTGTGTGATTGGCCCCATTCTTTTCTGCTTACTTTGCGCCGCCATGGTGAAATGGCTCTATAAACCGATGTCGCTAGAACTTGAGGATCATCCGCAAGCAGCTAACGACAACGCATCGGCCGACAAGCAAAGCAAGGAGGTGCTATGAATCACGCCGTTCTTTGGCCCATGGCGCTCTATTTAGTAGGCGTCTTTGCCCTCGCCTTTTTATCCCGTCGCCATCTCACCGATAGCAAAGGCTTTATGGCCGAATACCTGATGGGTAGTCGCAGCATGGGCGGCTTCGTCCTTGCGATGACGCTGGCTGCCACCTTTATCAGTGCCAGCTCTTTTATCGGCGGTCCCGGCGCAGCCTATAAGCATGGTTTAGGCTGGGTGCTATTGGCGATGATTCAGCTCCCCACCGCTTGGCTCACCCTTGGCGTACTGGGCAAAAAATTTGCCATTGAAG
Organism: Vibrio stylophorae; assembly: GCF_921293875.1. Taxonomy (NCBI): domain Bacteria; kingdom Pseudomonadati; phylum Pseudomonadota; class Gammaproteobacteria; order Vibrionales; family Vibrionaceae; genus Vibrio; species Vibrio stylophorae. The sequence continues at coordinate 233,749 of NZ_CAKLDI010000001.1, read as the reverse complement.
CGCGCCGTCATAACGCCATGACCCTTAATGACATGCTCTATGCCCGTTATCAAAACCGCGGCGTGGTGATCTTTGCCTCATTGGCACTACTGCTCGCCTTTTTTGGCACCATGGTGGTGCAATTTGTCGGTGGCGCGCGTTTATTGCAAAGCGCGGCAGGGCTCTCTTATCAGCAAGGTTTGATGCTATTTGCGCTCACTGTCGGCATCTATACCACCATCGGCGGTTTTCGTGCTGTGGTGATGACAGATACCCTACAAGGGATCATGATGCTCATTGGCACCGTGGCGCTACTTGGAGGTGTCATTTATGCGGGTGGCGGCCTAACTGAGCTGGTCACCAAGCTACACAGCATTGATCCGGCGCTGACCCAGCCCTATGGCGCCAACGATTTTCTTAGCCAACCCTTTATGCTGAGCTTTTGGGTGCTGGTCTGTTTTGGGGTGATCGGTTTGCCGCACACCGCAGTGCGCTGTATGGCCTATAAGGACACCCAATCGCTGCACCGCGCTATGGTGATCGGCACTGTGATTGTCGGCTTTTTGATCTTCGGTATGCACTTTGCGGGAGCCTTGGGTCGCGCCATCATTCCATCACCCGATAGCCCAGATAACATTTTGCCAGAGCTGATGATTACTGTGCTGCCACCGGTATTGGCTGGGGTGTTCCTTGCCGGTCCCATGGCGGCAATTATGTCGACTATCGACTCACAGCTGATTCAAGCCTCCGCCACCTTGCTCAAAGATCTCTATTGGAACTATGTACGCGGCATTGGTAAACCCGCGGGTTCAAACGCCGAGCAACAGTTGCAAGAACAACGCAGTGAGCGTCTAGAAAAGCGGATGCCGGGTCTGTCTCTCTGGGTCACTGGCATCTTCTCACTGTTGGTGTTTGCCGCCGCCTTTAATCCACCAGAAATGATTATTTGGCTCAACCTACTAGCCTTTGGTGGCATGCAAGCTGTGTTCTTCTGGCCTCTCGTCCTTGGCCTTTACTGGCAGCGCGCCTCAAGCTTTGGCGCAGCAAGCAGTATGATCGCCGGCCTTGGCTGCTACGCAGCGCTGGTGACCTTTAAACCGGACATGAATGGTATTCACGCCATTGTGCCGACTTTACTAGTCAGCCTATTGGCCTTTGTGGGGGGATCTTTGCTTCGCCCCAATACAGCAACACAATTTGGCCAAACCGCGTAAGCCATCCATTCAACTCACGGCCATGCCAACAAAACCAACGCCTTCTCAATGAAGGCGTTTTTTTATTCAGAAAAAGTGTGATTGTGCGCAGGATTTGTAAGAGCCTTGGCTGTTTTTTTGCTAAACTCTCGCCTTTATTTGATGCACGAGCGATCACCATGCCTTGGATTCAACTCAAACTGAACGCCACGTTGGATAACGCGGAAACCATTGGCGACATGCTAATGGACGAAACCGGCGCCCTGTCTGTGACCTTTTTAGACGCCAAAGACACGCCAATTTTCGAACCACTCCCAGGTGAAACACGCCTTTGGGGTGAAACCGATCTGTTGGCGCTATATGACGCCGAAACCGATATGGATATGGTGATGCCAATCATTCAAGGCTGCGGTCTGCTAAACCCAGATTTTGCCTATAAGATTGAGCAAATCGAAGACAAAGATTGGGAACGCGAGTGGATGGATAACTTCCACCCAATGCAATTTGGCAAGCGTCTTTGGATCTGCCCAAGCTGGCGTGAAATTCCGGATCCTGAAGCGGTCAATGTGATGCTCGATCCTGGTCTGGCTTTTGGTACTGGTACCCACCCAACCACAGCCCTTTGTCTTGAATGGCTTGATGGCCAAGATTTGGCAGGCAAAACCGTAATCGACTTTGGTTGTGGTTCAGGCATTTTGGCCATTGCCGCACTGAAATTGGGCGCAGAAAAAGTGATCGGTATTGATATCGACCCACAAGCCTTGATCGCCTCAAAAGACAACGCAGAGCGCAATGGCGTTGCCGATAAGCTTGAGCTGTTCCTACCGCAAAACCAACCAGAGAATCTGCTAGCAGATGTCGTGGTTGCCAACATTCTTGCTGGTCCACTTCGTGAGCTTTCACCTGTGATTACCAGCTTGGTGAAACCACAGGGTCTCCTCGCGATCTCAGGCGTGCTTGAGAGCCAGGCTGAAGATGTTGCCACTTACTACCAAGATGCCATCGAACTTGCACCTGTAATTGCACGTGAAGAGTGGTGTCGTATCAGCGGCCAAAAACGTCCTTAATTTGCAGTTTTTTAAAGGCCAATATTCTGTTTTTTATAAGGTTTTACACTTTATAGGCAAAATGGTTATTTATTGGCCTTTTCACCCTGTGAAAAAATGCGTAAAATGCGCGCCCTTACTGACGTAGTACGACTTGCTCTGTGAATATTGGTCCCTATCAAATCGAGATACCGCTCATCCTTGCTCCGATGGCAGGCGTGACCGATCGTCCATTTCGTGAACTCTGTATGCGATTTGGCGCCGGCATGGCGGTGAGCGAGATGATGTCCTCCAATCCTGATGTTTGGAAGTCAGCCAAATCACAGCAACGTCTCGTGCAGCTTGAAGAACCCGGCATTCGCTCCGTTCAAATTGCTGGCTCCGATCCACAGGAGATGGCACAAGCGGCACAATACTGCGTCGACAACGGTGCTCAGATTGTTGATATCAACATGGGTTGCCCAGCCAAGAAAGTGAATAAAAAACTGGCAGGCTCGGCACTCCTAAAAGATCCAGCACTGATTGAGAACATATTGACCACTGTGGTCAAGGCCGTCTCTGTTCCTGTGACGCTGAAAACGCGTACGGGTTGGGACCTTGAACATAGAAACTGTGTCGATATCGCCAAAATCGCCGAGCAATCGGGCATTACAGCCCTCGCCCTCCATGGCCGCACACGCAGCTGCATGTATAAAGGTGAGGCTGAATACGATTACATCAAGGCGGTTAAACAAGCCGTGCAAATTCCGGTGATCGCCAATGGCGACATTGACTCACCGCAAAAAGCACGCGCGGTATTGGACTACACCGGCGCCGACGCATTGATGATCGGCCGTCCGGCACAGGGACGCCCTTGGATCTTTCAGGAGATCCAACATTACTTAACAACAGGCGAGTTGTTACCACCCCCTTCTATTGAGGTGGTGCGTGAGAGCTTGCTCGGCCATGTTCAAGCCTTACATAGCTTCTATGGCGCTTACAAAGGGCTACGCATAGCTCGTAAGCACATTGGCTGGTATTTAGCTGAACAGGGCGATACTAGGGATTTTCGCAGTAACCTCAACGCCATTGAAGATGCCGAGGCGCAGATTCAAGCACTTGAGCGTTACTTTGAAAGCATTGCATAAAATCGAGAAGAGCTGACAGATATATGTTCGAACAAAACCTGACTTCCGAAGCGCTAACAGTCGCGACCGTAACTGCACACGATCAAGTGGCGCAAAAACCTCTACGTGACTCTGTAAAAGCCTCGTTGAAAAACTACCTTGCTCAATTGAATGGCCAGGAAGTCAATGATCTTTATGAACTCGTACTTGCTGAAGTAGAGCAACCTCTACTCGATACCATCATGCAATACACTCGCGGTAACCAAACTCGCGCAGCAAACATGATGGGCATCAACCGTGGCACCCTACGCAAAAAACTAAAAAAATACGGCATGAACTAAGCCACGGCCGATAACGTGAACCAATTCAAAGCCCCACGCATTGCGTGGGGCTTTTTTGTATTTGAAGACTCAGAACCAGACCATTTAAATCATCGACACTGCCAAAAACTGCTGCGCCAGTTCGGCGTCCGCAATGACAGCTTTCAGCTGTGGTTGGCCGCTTTGAACCAAGTCTTGCATTAGGCTCAAACGTAAATCCTGCGGCAGCTGAGTCATTTTTAAAAATCGTTGCACATTAAGCAGTCCCGCCCCTTTGGCTTGGTTTGGATGCTGCTTTAAATAGTGGAACAAACGGGTACACAGGGTAGCGAGCACATCAATGCGCGGTGTCTGCTCCCCCACACTGCGCAAAATCGCTGGCAGTACCTGCTGATCAAAATCACTGGCAGTGACTATGGTTTCTGCGCTGACCAACTCGCTTAAATTTTGCTGCACAAAGGCAACAAAGGCTGCGGCCGTGGCATCATCTAGGCAAGATTGCGCCAATTGATTAACCAAGGGCAGCTGCGCTTTGAGATCCGCAATACCGGAAATACTTTGGAAAAATTGCACTAAGGATCGCGGCGTGGTGCGCGCGCCACTGATGAGTTCAGGGTAGATCAGCACAAAGTCGATACCACGCGAATCCACGCCCGCTTGCTGCGCCCACCAAGCCCAAGCTTTCACATCAAATTCCAGCGTAATATGCATCATCCGCGTGAGCATGGCGTCATCCATAGGGGTCACACTATAATCGCCCCCATCAGGGTTGGCCGTGAGCACAATGCGCCACTGTGGTGGCAGTGACCAACTCACCAAGCCGTGATTTTGCAACAGCTGCATGATTCCGCGCAAAATGCGATCGTCAGCGCGATTGACATCATCAATCAGCAAAATGCCCGGAACATCTTCAGTGGGCACCCACTGCGGCGGCGCAAATTGCGTCACAGCGCTACCATTGGCCTCTTGCAGCTGAGGCAAGCCCAACAGATCGCCCATCTCCTCAAATTGCGCCGGCGCAATAGCGCGAAAGGCCATGCCTTGTTGCTTGGCAATATCAGCCACCAGCTCGGTTTTACCAATACCGTGGCGTCCCCAAATACAGACTGGGGTGCGCACCTCACAGCTCAGCACATGTTCGATAAAACGCTGCACTGATAATGCATCGCAGCGCTGCCCATAAAATTGATAATGTTGTTTGCTTTGGCTCATGCCAGCTCCCTCAATAGATAACGCCCTTTGCTCTCAGATTGTTTTTAGCTATCTGTGGCGCTATCAAAATAATTCAATCAGTTAACCCTGCATCACCAGTACGCGGCCACAGCTGCTAAGTGCTGAATACGTCATATCCACAGATGAATGTTGGGCATTCATTTGGCCACTGTGCAGCAGCCATAACAAAGGCATGCGCGGTGCGACGGTTGGTACCTCTGCTAAGCCATCAGTAAAGTAGATCAGCGCGTCAACACGCAGTTGATTGGCCAGCGTAATAGGTGCATTAAAGTCGGTGCCACCGCGCCCGCTAACCTCGGTAATGGCTTGTCCACGATAGGTAAATTGACGGGTGATTTGTACATCACACTCCACCACAGTGATTTCAGCGCCAGCGCGCCAAATCCAGTAGATTTCATCAAAAAAGCAAGCCAACTGCGCTTCACTGACACTGCCTGAAGTATCCACCGCCACCAATAGATGCTGTCGCGCTTTCACTTGAATACCCGGCACTGTGCCATAGCGTTTGGAAGGACGGCGCAGGGTATTTTTAAGCATGGTTTTTCGCGCGCTATTGGCAAATAGGCGCAGTAATCGCCGCCAGTTAATCTGCGCCTGCATACGCAATTGCGCCGCCTCAATCAGGGCTTTCACCTGTTGTGGTAATGCGCCGCAGCCCAAGCCACCGATACGATGGGCGGCCTGCAACAGATGCTGTTGCCACTGACTTTGCGCCAGCTGCACCATGGCCTCGCCTTGCAATGCTACCGATTGCCAACTTTGGTGCTGAGCAATGGCCGCAGAAAAAAGTGACGCAAACTGCGCATCATTGAGCTGAGGTCGCCACAATAAAAGCGCCTGATAGTAGTCATCCACCCCAGCAAAAGACGGTAGCTCAGCAAGTCCAGCAGCCATGCGCATGGTATTGACCTGCACCAGCGTCACCGCATCATCAGCAAGCTGCTCAGGCTTGAGATATTGCACCGCCACCAGCTCAGCCGCTAAATCAAAACAAGCCAAATCGGCATACAGGTGCCGACGCCATAGATGGCCAAGTAGCAGGTGCAGCGCTTGCTGTTTTAACGCACCAACCTGTTGATGCGCGGTGAGTGCTTGCCACAACGAGGCCTGATAACAAAGCGCTAGCTCACCCTGAGGCTCTAACACCAACTGCATCACGGGCGCAGATGATAGAGCGGCATCCTCAGATGCGGGCTGAACTTCGCGCTTCTGCATCACTGTAAAATAGTGGCCATAAAAGGGCTCAGCGAGCATCAACCGCACCATGGCCGCGGCGATACTTTGCGCCGCTGAAGGCGTTGCAAGTGAGGAAGGAAAAATCGATAGCATGAAAAATTGGACTCTTAAAGGCAATTCTCAGAGCGATAGCCCTTAAGAAAACGATGTCGATGTAAATATAACTTTATGATTTAAAACAGGTTAAACCCATATTGATGATGAAATCAATAAAATTACGTGCTAGATTTTTGTCAACTTTGCTCATTTAGAGACTTGCAGATGCCGATCCCGCCATTAAGCGCCCAAGAGCGTGACACCCTAGAACAACGATATGGTGACCTAACCCAGCTAAAACACCTTTATCTTTGGCACTTTAATGATTACACCTGGGATGACCTACATTGGATTGCACATTGCACCAATCTGGAAATACTGGCGGTTCATTGCACGCCACCAACCCAAACCACACAGCGTCTTTACCTGCCTTCAACACTCAAAGAGCTGTCGATAAGTAAACTATATGGTACCGAGGTGCCCTCAATCATTCGTCAATTGCCGCAACTAGAAAAATTGGATCTCATCCACTGCAATTTTGAGCAATTCGGTGATTTGAGCGACATGACAAAGCTACATTCGCTGGGCTATTACAGTTATGAGCTCGATTCTCAAGAACAGTCTGATCATCAAGTGCCGCCACTTGAAACGCTCAGCAGTTGTCCAAATCTCAACCACCTTGAACTGAGTCATCGGGACTGGTCATCGCTATCAGCGCTGAGCAAACTCCCCAAGCTCACCAGTCTGAGCCTTAGAGAGATGCCAGCAATCGATGCAGATACCCAAGTATCACTGCCATCACAACTAAAAAAAATTGATCTAAGTAGGCTGCAAGCCAAAGTACTACCTGAATTTATTCGACAACTAAGCGCACTTGAATCCATCAGCCTTTATCAAAGCCCGCTGAATGAACTGGGCGATCTTAGCGCCATTCATCATCTCAAAGCGGTGCACATTCACCAAGAAACACCGCCAGCACAGCAGCTACCGCTACCGAATTTGGATGCATTAATTCCGCACCAGCAGCTTGAGCAAGTGAAGCTTCGCGGCAACTTTGCAAAAGATGCCATGCCGATCGCGCTCGCATTGCTACCCGCGCAGACTGAAATCGACCTAGAGTTAGATGAAAATGCACGGCGCAGTAATGATTTGATGAAGCAGCTAAAAGTGCTGCGTCAGTCCAAGCTCAGTGATGATGAAAAAATTCGCTATTTTCATACCCTGTTTACGATGAATTTCCCGCGTGAACTGCCGGAAATGGATGGACGTTTTTATCTCACTTACCTTGAGGGTAAATACACCCCATTTAAAGAAAAGTCCTTGGCATGGCTGCGCCAAACAAGCGCACAACATATCGCGCAGCACCCTTTGATCACCGGTTCTGTCCTCTATCTTTGCGGGAAAACCGCGCTCAAAGCCACCGCCTTCAAAGAAAAATTGAGTGGCCTTGGGATTAGTTTAAGCAAAAAACTCACCCCACAAGTCACCCATATTCTGGTGGGTCAAAACCCCAAACAAACCGAGCAATTTGCTGCCGATGACCCACGCATCATCGACGAGTCCGCACTGCAGCAAGCGCAGCAACAGCAAGCGCCACAGTTTTTACAACAAGCAGTCAACGATCAGCCCGAGCAAGGCCAAGCCATGGTCGCACAAGTACTTGAGATGCTGGCCTCTCCCGATGAAGCCTCACACCAAGTGGCGCTCAGTTTGATTGAGCAAGGCGGCATCACGGAAGCCATGCATTTGCCGCTATTTTTTGCCCTGAAAACCAGCAAAAACCCCAATATTCGCCAGTCCATTCGCATGTTACTTGGCGGCTGTGGTGATGAAACATTCCAAACCGCAGTGCAAGATCGCGCTTTTCTACACGAGCTTTATCATAAAGACCCGGGGATGCTCGAATACGAAGGCCAAGGCGGCATTTATAAACGCCTTAAAACACTTGAGAAAAAATGGGGCAAGCCGCTTTGCCAAGCGGTGGCCCTGCGTTTCTGGCAGCATCAGGGCGAAGGCTTAACCTATATTTTGGTGGATAAAACTGACAGCGAGATTCGCGACCAAGTGATCAACAGCTGTATTGAAACGCAGAATGACGGCCAAGTTTGCCTCAACTGGTCACGCGCCTGTGGCTTTAATAATGGCTTACATTGGATGCATGCGGATGAAGACACCCCAGAAGATCGCGCCCAACATCTGATGGATACCCATCGCGACCCAGATCTTTTCTTGGGCCATAGCAACTATGAGATCAGCAGCTTAAAAACCAGATTACCAGATCCAACACGCCTATCTCAGAGCATTCAGGCGATCAACGCCAGTAACTGTTTACTCAGTACGCTGCCAGTCAATTTTGAGGCCTACGCAAATATTGAAGCGCTGGATCTATCACGAAACTGCCTGAGCGCCCTACCCGCTAAACTCAGTCAATTTTCTGCACTGACACATCTCAACTTAAGTTTTAACCACTTTGAGACGTTTCCTGCCGTGCTGCTAAAAATGCCCAATCTCAAGTGGCTTGATCTACGCCGTGCCAGTGCGCCGCTCTATCGCACGGGTTATGATGCGCCGGACTATCAGGCCATTGAGATTCCAGAGACGTTTCGCCAGAAAAATCCAGACTGCATCATTCTCACCGATGACAGCGAAGCCTCCGGCTCAATCTAAGCGAACCGTGCGCTCATGATTTGAGAGGAAAAAAACAAAGCGGCGCCCCATAACGCGCCGCTTTTATCCATATAGTCCGACTCATTCACGCCCAAACAAGTCCTATGCCCACAAGAGATCCTCAAATGACCCAAGCGACCTTGTCTAAAGAATATCTAGCGAAAATTAATAAAATTTGCGGCGGATTTAATCAGGCGCTTGAAGATATTCATACCCTCAACTTCTGGCCGCGTAATCTGGGTGTACTGCCCAACTTTGATTTTCTGCTCGAGTTGCCAAATTTGAGCAATTTTTGCAGCCACGCGCCCAACCTTACCGTGGAGCAGCTAGCGCCCCTAACACGCTGTTCTCAGCTTCAGCAGCTTCGTTTTCATTATCACAGCGACATGCCACTGGCCTGGCTCAATCAATGCGCGCAACTGAAAGCCCTGCACTTAGATACACAGACGGCCATCACCCATCTGGATCAGCTCAGCCAATGTCCGCACATTCAACATCTAACAATCAACACATCGATCGCTTTGGATTTACGCGGTCTTGCGGATTGTACGCAGCTCACCCAACTCACCATTGATTGTCGCGCGCACATTGAACACCTTGAGGTGCTGGCAGCACTGCCGCAATTAAAATCACTCAAGCTTGCTGCGGAATCATGGCCTGACATGGCGCAGGATTTCACCCTGCCCGATTCGGTTGAATCCGTCACCATCGAGCTCAGTGAGCAGCAGTCCTTACCACTTTGGCTTTGTCGCAGTGCACAGCTGGAACATCTCTATGTGAAATATCGCGCGCCAGATGATGAGGATGATGAACTCGATGAGCTGGAGGATGAAGACGACGAATTCGATGACGATGATTTATATGATGACGACGACAGCGATGATGATGACAGCGATGAGATCATCACATCCTCAGCACGCTGTGAGCGACTCGGACGATTGGGCAATCTCAGTGCATTCACGCAATTGCAGTCGCTGACCTTGCAAGGCGAATACTTGCCTGCACTGAGCGATCTACATAGCTTTCAAACCTTTCCGAAAACCATCAATCTGTACTTTGATGCCAATCTTGCCGAGCAGCTGACAGAATTGGTGATGCTACCTAAAAGTTTTGAGCTCAACCTCAGTGCGCCAATCAAGATCTCTGGGGCGCGCTTTAACGCACTGCAAAAAAAACTGCGCGCCGCGCAATTTAGCCGCGCGACCAAACAAGCCTTTATTGAGCAAATCTGTTTTGTTTCCAGCAAAGCGCTTCCCAATGCACTGCAGCAGCCGCCATATTTTCTCGCACTACTGGAGATGAATCTGCCGCTTTATCTAACCCAAGCCAATCAATGGTTGAGCGAGCACAGCGAACAAACGCTGATCCAATCACCGCTTCAATCTGGCGCAGTGATCTATTACAGCGGCCAAGGGATCAAAGCCAAAGCACTCAATGAGAAAGCAAAGGAGACAGGGCTTCGCGTCAGCAAAACACTCGATGATTCCGTGACGCATGTGGTGATAGGCAATCGCCCGCAGCACATGGAAAAGGTCGAGACCAGCCAGCATCAAATCATTAATGAAGCGGCACTGCTCAATTTCTTTGCTCAGCAAACACCGCAATTTTTGCAGCAAGCCGAGTCAATGGATGCCGCTACTGACTCGCAATCTCAAACACAAGGTGCCGCGAGTCATCAACAAATGGTGGCGCACATTGAAACCATGCTGCGCTCGCCAGACGAAGCGGCGCAACTCTTGGCATTGGAACTCATTAAACAGGGCGGCATGGTCGACGCGCTGAATTGGCCTTTGCTGATTGCGCTAAAACTGAGTCAAAACGCGGCCTTTCGACGCCAAGCGAAGGCGCTCCTTAGCCACTTTGCCGATCCCGATGTGCAAAGCCTCATAGAAAGCCGTGACTACATAAAAACGGGCGATTGGGATGCACAGCAACTCAATATTCCGGCCAGTGATTTAGCCGTCGCGCCCTTTTTACAGCGTCGCCGCAAAGCCAAGTGCTCCGATCGTATTCTCAGCGAATTTGCGCGCCACTATTGGCAAATCTATGGACAAGGTTTGCGCTTTTTGATCAGCTCAAAAACGAGTAGCGCTGAATTAGCACCTGTACTAGCAAGCTGCTGTGATCAGCTGCAAGGCACTTTAGATTGGCGACAAGTGGTGGGCCTATCATCACTGCCACAAGCAGCTCAGGACAATCGAGAATTCAAATATGGTTGGACCAATGATTGCTATTACCAGCACCATCTGCCAGCACCCAACCTACTGCCATTTACCATTGAGCAAATCAACTTCAGCGGTTGTCGTCTGATTCAGGTGCCAGCTGGCTTAGAGGCCTATACAGAACTGCGCAGCTTGGATCTCTCAAACAACAGCTTTGGCCGTTTCCCTGAGCTACCAAAGTTAGCTCAGCTGCAATGTCTCGACCTTCGCGGTAATAAATTTGGCCTTGAGGTACCCGCATGGTTTAGCCAAGCCCATCCAAACTGCAAGGTGCTGATGGACGCGGATCAAAGCGGTAAATTCCGCTTTCCCAAGGTGAAGTGATAGGAGCCAATATCAAGCTGGCCCGCAAGCGCATCGCCAAGTTCTGCCATGCGCAAAGAATGTCATTATCGATGGACTCATCAACTAAAAAGCCCCATGGTTTTGGGGCTTTCATCCACCTGCTGCGGCAGCTATCACAGCCTTTAGCACAAATTATCGAATTCGCTTATCCACCTCGAAAAATTACAGTCAAAAAAATGTAATAAAGAAAACATAATTTGGACACCAGCTCTCACTAATTGGCCGTTTCTTTTATAAGGTCATCTTTTGAAACGCGATTCTCAATCAGATTCACTACTAAGTACTGTAAAAAAATTAACAATCACTATTTAGCCAACATCCTTTGAAAGCATTGTTCTGACTGGGTTTCTCATCCGTGAGAATGCTCGACATGAATTGACTGCAAACTCAATTGATACATTCAGTAACATTTTTTTGATCAATGCCGCGATATTAAAAAGTGAATCGAAGTCACATAAACAGCAATCGCGCATACATCCTCAGCAATAAACAATAAAAATGCTGTTATTTTCGCCAATCATGACGACTAATCGATAAAAACAAGGGGATTGACCAAAAATCGATCGATTTTATGATGCTGAGCGTGAGATTATTTTCAAAGGATGAAAAAGATGATCGATATTAGCGTTGTCATTCCAACTTATAACCGCCAGGACTTGCTTGCCCACACACTTCGTGCTCTGACACAGCAAACCCTCAACCGTGAACAATTTGAAGTAATCGTTGTCGATGACGGCGGCCATGATGATAGCCAAGGCGTGGTTGAAAGCTTTACCGACCGACTCAATATTCGTTATGCCTGGCAGCCTGACTTAGGCTTTCGTGCAGGGAAAGCCCGTAATGTCGGCACCATGATGGCCGATGGTCAGTACATTGTGTATATCGACTGCGGCGTTCTTTTAAGCTCCACCGCATTGGAAGGTCACCTTAAACAGCACCGTTCTCGTCCACACCCAATTGCGATGATCGGCTATGTCTACGGTTTTGATCTGGATAGTGAAGGCATTGCCAAAATGCGTCCGATCATCAACAACAGCAATGTGGATACCGTGCTTGATGCGCTGAAAGCACAAGATGCCTATGACATTCGCCAACAACAATACGATATTTTGGGCAACAACATTGCCGACTGGCCAGCACCCTTTGACCTATTTTGGACCTGCCATGTTTCTGCTGAGCGCAGTGAGCTCATCAAAGCCGGACTCTTTGATGAGAGCTTTAACACCTGGGGCGGCGAAGATGTGGATCTCGCTGTACGACTCTTTATCAACAACAACATGTTTGTGATGAAGCCTGATATCTGCTCTTTCCACTGGCCACATCCAAAAGAAGTGCAGGATTACAGCGAAGAAGCAAAAAGTGCGGCGGCGCGAATCCATCAAAAATATCAACTTTGGCAAACCAGTTTTTATAACGTCGACCTACCGCAACTTGGCTGGCCTCTCAACCGTGTGATTCATGAATTTCAGCAGCTTGACCAACAGCAGTGGGCGGTTTAGTCATGGCTTGCGTCTATGAAAACCTCTACCCCTTGGGTGCTGATTTTATCCAGCGTTATGGCGAGGATCGCCAGCGCTGGATTGTCGGCGAGCAGCAGTGCTCTTGGTTTGGTCAAGCCCATGTCGGTTTTACGCTGGTGCGCGATGCTGAAGACTATGTCACCGCTTGTCAGCGAGTGGAAATTGATGCCGATGATTTTCAGCACTGCATCTCCCTTGGCCAAAACACGGTGATCTATTCAGAAAATAACCTCGCCTTTGAAAATTTACCGGTACGACTGACCTGCGTCAAAGTCAATCAGCACCCGGCGGGACGGATTCAAATCGGCGAACATGTCATGCTTCAAGGCACCAATATTGTTTGCTACCAGCAAGTAAGTATTGGCGATCACAGTATGTTTGGTCCCCGTGTCACCATCATGGACAGTAGCGGTCACCCTCTGCTTAACCGCGGTGATGCCAGCGAAGCGGAGCGCACCAAAAGCGCACCGATTGAAATTGGCAAGCATGTATGGGTTGGCATGGGGGCCACCATTTTAAAAGGCGTGACCATCGGCGATCATGCCGTGATTGGTGCCAATAGCGTGGTTTATCATGATGTGCCGGCAGGCGCGATTGTCGTGGGAAATCCAGCCAAAATCGTCAAGCAGCTTCCGCTTGATGAATCGGCTCAACCATTGCACGAAGCACCTCATGGCATGCATTTATCGGCAGTCACCCGCGAGCTTGAATCATGCGCATAAAATGGGCTGGATGCTGGCAGCAGCTGTGGCAACTCTCTTTTCCCATCGCGCTGCAAACAGCGGTGTTCTCCAGCAAAGGGCTGGTGGATACCCTGATGCTCAGTCAAATTGGCGGCCACACTGTGGCTGCCATTGGCTTTGCCAGTAAAATTCAACTGGTGATCAGCTTTTTGCTGATGGGGATTGGCATTGGTGGCGCGCAAGCCGCAGCTCAGTGCTGGGGCCGTCGTCAGCAACAAGGGGAAGCACCTTTTCAGGCGACGATTCAACTCACCTTGGGACTGAGCTTGGTGATCGCGCTACTGGCTATCATCATTCTCTGGCCGCTATCTGGTCAGCTGATGCAATTAGCTAGTGACGATCACGCCATTATTCAAAGTGGTTCAATCTATCTCACCATCATTGCACCCACCTACTTGCTCTATGCCTGGACCAACAGCATGGCCGTTGGTTTGCGCATTTTAAATCAAGCGATGATCGCCACTGTGGTGAGCTTGATTGGGGTCGTGGCCAATATTCTATTGAACTGGCTACTCATTCGCGGATTTGAACTGCCTTGGCTGGGTCTTCACTGTCCAGCATTAGGCATCAAAGGCGCGGCTTGGGGCACCCTGATTAGCGCGCTACTGGAAACAGCGGTGCTTTGGGGCTGGCTTCATTATCGTCGCCACCTGCTGTGTCAAAAGGGCGCCCATATTCGTCAGCAGTGCCATTGGCAGCGCTGTAAATTGCTGCTTTATCTCAGCTATACCGCGGCGTTGAACTGCACCCTTTGGGCGCTTGGGGTCTTTGTTTGTCATGCCATATTAGCCCGCGTCGAGCCACAGCTTTTATTGGTTCTCGGTTTGCTCGGTCCCATTGAGTCACTACTGATGGCGATGATGATCGGCTCAAGCCAAGGGGCGAGTATTTTGATTGGTCAGCACATAGGTGCCAATCAACAAACACAGCTTCACCGCGACCAAAAAAGTTGCCTCCAACTGGCTTGGCTGATTGGCGGTGCAACCTGCGTGCTGATGCTGCTGCTTTATCCTTGGATTGAGCAAACGCTGGTGAGCCAGCACCCAAGCGTGCTCGAATTAACAGCCAATATTTATCAGCTGATTGCGCTGGCGATGATTCTGCGCAGCGTTACCATGATGCTGATGATCGGGTTGCTCCGCGCTGGGGGCGATGTGCGATTTTGTTTTTGGCTCGACTTTATGGCGCAGTGGTTCTTTTTGCTGCCCAGCATGTGGCTCTGTGGCCGTTATTTTGATTGGTCAGCGCCGGCGGTTTTTACCTTGCTGCTGATCGAAGAGCTCGGCAAGATGCTGATTTGCCAGTGGCGTTTACGACAGGGACGCTGGCAGCGTGATTTAACGGCAACATCCCCTGCCTAGGACGGCATTTACCTCACTCTCCGCGACACATCAACACTAAATCTTGGCACCAGTGAATCAATTGCTGGTGCCAAATTTCAGGTGGCTGCTCAGACACTAACCCCTGCAATAAACAATGTAAGTACTGACTCACCCAAGCCGAGGCCACCAGCATTCTGCGCGCATCTGTGCATTGTGGTAACTCATGACGCAAACAAAAAGCCAATTGCTCGGCAAAGACATGGAGCTGGTCTTGAAAGTAACTGGTTGTTTGTAGCGATTGTGCAAAATAGGCTTGAGAAAAATCGCGATCTTCAGCGTAGAAACGGTAAAACATCAAACTTTGCTCAGCGAGAAAAGACATCCCACTTTGTGCACCATCAAAGGGATATTTCTTAAGCTGCTTATCCAACCGCCAGCGCATCAAGGCCAGCAGCCAACCGCGCTGATTTCGCCATGGCCGATAAAGTGAGCGAGGACTCACCTTCGCCGCTTTTGCAAAATCCACCGTGGTTAATTGTGCATAGGGGCATTGCAATAACAGGCGATGACAAGCCGCTAAAATATCAGCTTGATGCGAAGACAAAGAGGTAGGCATTGAGGTCATGAGCGCACCTTACACAAATCAATCCGTGTTAGAGGTCACTCAAAGTATAGCCCGTGCCATATATAGCTCATGGCGTAAAATATGACATAGCAAATGACATGCGCATGTCGTAGAAAATAGCAGGTCAAAAACAACCCATAAAAAAACCACGCCGAAGCGTGGCTAAAGTCATCGAACCTTGATTACAGGCCGTAGACGGTGACGTAAAACTCATCAGATTCATCGGTATTTTCTGAGGTATAGGTGATATCCCCTTTCTCAGTACCACCTGGGCCTTTGAAGACAAGCTCAGCGGCACAAGTGTGGGTACCTGTTTTTTCGTTGGTGTCTGTAGTACGAATCATATCGAGTTCCATGGTAATGGTACTCGCGGCACTATTGCCATACATCTTCACCAACTCATCACGCGCGATCTCTAACACCAAATCCTGAGTGTCTTGATCAGCACATTTAGGTGCAGAATTATCACAGCCAACCAGCAAAGCACTGATACCGATACATGCCATTGCAGCAAATTTTTTCATCTCTTTCCCTGCGCTATATTTTGAATTTATTCTCTGTATTTTTGCGATATACAGTTGATTTCATATCCAATTATTGAAATTAAAGATGAAATAACTAGCACGTTTATCTTGCCGTAACTCGCGGCGAAAAAACCAGATTTTGCACACATTTCAAATTGAAGGATTTCGCTGTTTTTCTTCTCGCAGTAGAATATGGCCATAAATCAAACAGAAGGAATTGATTATGAAAGCTTTACCTGTTGTCGCAATGCTTGCGTTGGTATTGACCGCCTGTAGCGCACAAGAAAAAAGTGACATTAAAGATGGTGCGCGCACCGTCGGCCACACAGCTCGTGATGTGACACGCGAAACCGGCCATTTTTTCCGCGATCTTTTCTCCGGTGATGAAAGCGCAAGCCAATAAGCGAGCCCATGAATCACGCCTGAATAAATTGGCATTTTCAATTGTGTCTTGCGCTATTTTCGCTCATATTTTTATGGTCTTAGCGAAAATACGTTAAGCCTTCATTTAGCCGTTTCGCGCAGCTGTGTATTGGCGCTTTCGATTCAATTGAAACCAAGACCTTAATCACAACAAGGCACAGAAAAAAGTGATGAATTATGATGCCGGAATCGCTCAAAACACTGCTCACTGAGAGCCAAAACCCCGTTAGCCGACACATTGATACCCTCGCAACCCGCGACATGTTGGCGATCATCAATCAACAGGATGCCTTGGTCAGCCAAGCCATCGCCCATGAACTTGATGCCATTGCGCAAGCCGTAGATATCATTGCCGCGGCCTTTCATCGCGGCGGTCGCCTCTTTTATATTGGCGCAGGCACCTCCGGCCGCCTTGGCGTGCTCGATGCCAGTGAGTGCCCACCGACCTTTGGTAGCGATCCCAATCAAGTGATTGGCATTATTGCTGGCGGTGAGCATGCACTTCGCCATGCGGTGGAAAATGCCGAAGATGACCGCGATCAAGGGGTGATTGATCTACAAAAACATCACCTTTGCGATCGCGATGTGGTGGTGGGTATTGCTGCAAGTGGCCGCACCCCCTATGTGCTTGGTGCGCTCAGTTATGCCAAGCAATGTGGTGCCACCACTGTCTCCGTCAGCTGCAACCCAAGTAGCCCAATGACGGAACTGGCGGATATTGCCATCACACCAGTGGTTGGCCCAGAAGTGATCACTGGCTCTTCTCGAATGAAAGCGGGTACGGCGCAAAAACTGGTACTCAATATGCTAACCACGGGCGCCATGATTCGCACGGGTAAGGTCTATGGCAACCTGATGGTGGATGTACAAGCCACCAATGCCAAATTACACAATCGCCAACGTCGCATTGTCATGGCCGCTACCGAATGTGATGGTGAAACCGCGGAGCGCGCACTTGCAGAGGCCAATAACCACTGTAAAACCGCGATCGTCATGGTGCTCACTGGACTGAGCGCCGATCGCGCGCGATTGGCCTTAGATGAGCACCATGGTTTTATTCGTCCATTGATTGAGCCGAACTAAACAAAGCGCGCCTGAGTCAGACCGTTTCTCAGCGAAGGAAAACATTAAAAATCGCCAATCGAACAATCGGTTGGCGATTTTTCTATACTCAATGAAGCACTTGACGGCATTGATAAAACAAGGAAAATGCCGCTTTTTTGTTCATCCCATTTTCAAGGAGAGATTATGGCGCGGCTGCTGTTTCAGCTTTTTCGCCACGTTCCCACGGCGCAGGCATCTTTGGCGCTAGCAGTGATGGGATCAAGTTTGGCTTGGTCGCTCTATTGGCCATCCATGACCGGCGTGATTCGTCCCATCTGCTTGGGATTTGCCGTGCTTCTGCTACTGCCTGTATTGGTGAAATATTGCTGTTATCCGCATCTTTTCTTGCAAGATCTTCGTCACCCGCTGTATGGCGGACTGATGGCACCGATCTCCATGTGTTTGCTGATCATTGCCGATTACCTCACCCTACTCAATCTCACGCTGGCCCGCGCGGTGTGGTTTCCTGCCATTGCCCTTCATCTCGGGATGATGCTCTATTTTTATCAGCATCAAATTCGCAACTTTCGATTGATTCACCTGCTTCCCAGCTGGTTTCTCTATCCCGTGGGTGGCATTAGCGGCACTTTGGCAGGCCCCAGCTTGGGCTTTCATCAAATGACCTATGTGATGACCCTAGTTTGTATCGCCATCTATTTTGTGATGCTGCCCGTGGTGCTCTATCGTCTTTGCTTTGCTGGTCGCTTACCTCGCCCCGCACGGCCCACTTTGGCAATTATGGCCGCGCCGGTGAATCTCGCCCTCGCCGCCTATTTAGCCAATATGAGCCAGCCCGATCCCATTTTGGTTGGTGCGCTAGCTGGCGTGGCGATCACCATGACCATTTTGGTGTACCTCTGTTATTTCTACCTATTGCGTCAGCGCTTTCAGCCTTCCATTGCCGCGCTGACCTTCCCTTCGGTCATTAGCGTGGTCGCTATGTATCGTCTCACCAGCTTTTTTGCGCAGGATCATACACACTGGCTATGGCTCAAAGCCTTGGGGATCATTGAATTAATCGTCGCCACAGGACTCATGGCATGGGTGATTGGTCACTTTATTTTGCACTACTGGCATCAGCGCCATTTTTTGTTGCAGCTCTATCGCCCGCCCTTGGCGGTTGAAGTCAATTCCGCAGATTGATTCATTGCGTTTCAACCATTCGCTCACTAAGGCTCAAAAGAAAAAGCACGCGCTAGGCGTGCTTTTTCTTGCTAAACAAAGAGCGCAAGACTCAATGCATTAGTTGGCATATTCGCAAAGATAGGCGGTCGGCTGCGCCACTTTGACATCAAAATAGCTATTTTCCGGCACATTAAATGACTGGCCATCATCATAACTTTGCCACTCACTAGCGCCCGCTAGCAAAATGGTTAAATTACCGCGCACCACGGTCATCACCTCAGCCGCAGCGGTGGTAAAACGATACTCACCGGTGGCCATCACACCAACACTCAGGGGCTGCGCTTGCTCAAAACCGAGCGACTGAACTTGATCTTCAAAATAGCGATTATGCTGAATCATATCCTCATCCTTGTGATTTGATTGGTTGTTTAGGCTATCGAGAGTAGCGATAAATCATCCATCAATGCAAGCTGGCAAATTATTCACAGCACTTGCTTTGTTTATCCAAATGGCGATTACAGATATGGCAAGGCTCATCCGCTAAGGCTTCCAAAATAGAGCAGTGCGAGGCATCGTGGTCGGTGCCGCAGCAAGCATCATTGAGTTTTTTCAGCCCTTTGCGAATATGCTGCAATTCAGCAATTTTCTGATCCAGTAAATCCAATTTTGCCTGAGTAATAGCTTTGACCTCAGAACAACTATGCTGGGTGGCTTCTAAGCGAATAGTGAGCAGTTCGCCAATCTCCTCAAGGCTTAATCCCACAGCTTTTGAGCGCACAATAAAGGCCACACGAGCCAGATCGGCTTCGTTGTAAACGCGATAACCAGACTCACTGCGACCACTGGGCGAGATCAGCCCATTTTTTTCATAAAATCGCAGCGTATCGGTGCTTACTTTCGCCTTTTTGGCCAATTGACCAATCAAATAAACCGCCATAAATGCACTCCTTGATTCGAGAAAGCATCGAGAAAAAGTTCGATTTTGTGACAAGCAACCGATTGCGCGAGCTTTTTCACATTTTTTTAGTTAGAATAGCGCGCCATCACGGTGAGCCTACGGACAAATCTCGACATTGATTGTCGTGTTCGTGGATATTTCCCAAAAAATGCAGACAAGAATCAGGATGTTCACTGGTTTTTTGCGAAATATCCCCGTTAATTTTACGAAAGAAGATGGTTGCAAATGGAAAACGCTCGCCCAATCCGTCGCGCGCTGATCAGCGTATCAGATAAAACTGGCATTGTAGACTTTGCCAAAGCTCTGGCAGACCAAGGAGTCGATATTCTGTCGACTGGTGGTACTGCGCGTCTTTTAGCTGACAGCGGGATTGCTGTTACTGAAGTCTCAAATCACACGGGTCATCCTGAGATGATGGATGGTCGTGTCAAAACCCTACACCCTAAAATTCATGGCGGGATCCTTGGCCGTCGCGGTCAAGATGACGCGATCATGGCTGAGCACGACATCGCGCCGATTGATATGGTGGTGGTCAACCTCTACCCATTTGCGGCCACCGTCGCCAACCCAGATTGCAGCCTTGAAGATGCCGTGGAAAACATCGATATCGGTGGACCTACCATGGTGCGCAGTGCCGCGAAAAACCACAAAGATGTCACCATCATCGTCAATGCGCACGATTATTCACGTGTACTTGCCGAAATGGCTGCAAACCATGGTTCTTTGACCCATGCCACCCGCTTTGATTTGGCCATCGCAGCTTTTGAACACACCGCAGCCTATGACGGCATGATCGCTAACTACTTTGGCACCATGGTCCCAAGTTATGGCGATAACAAAGAGGGTGATGAAGCATCGACGTTCCCACGCACCTTCAACCAACAATTCTTGAAAAAACAAGATATGCGCTATGGCGAAAACAGCCACCAAGGCGCGGCTTTCTATGTAGAAGCCAATCCACAGGAAGCCTCTGTCTCCACTGCAACACAGTTGCAGGGTAAAGCGCTCTCTTACAACAACATCGCAGATACCGATGCCGCCCTTGAGTGCGTCAAAGAGTTCGACCTGCCAGCCTGTGTGATCGTCAAACATGCCAATCCATGTGGTGTGGCGCTAGGCGATAATATTTTGGAAGCTTACGATCGCGCTTACAAAACCGACCCAACCTCTGCCTTTGGCGGCATTATCGCCTTTAACCGCGAGTTGGATGGTGACACCGCGCAAGCTATCGTTGAGCGCCAGTTTGTCGAAGTGATCATTGCACCAAGCGTGAGCGATGCGGCGGTTGCTGCTGTTGCGGCAAAGAAAAATGTGCGCCTTTTGGTGTGTGGTGAGTGGTCAAGCAAAACCACAGGCTTTGATGTGAAACGTGTCAATGGTGGCCTATTGGTGCAAGATCGTGACCAAGGCATGGTGGACTTGAATGATCTGAAAGTCGTCTCCAAGCGCCAACCAAGTGATGCTGAGCTTAAAGATGCATTGTTCTGCTGGAAAGTGGCGAAATATGTCAAATCCAACGCCATTGTTTACGCCAAAGGCGATATGACCATCGGTATTGGCGCGGGCCAAATGAGCCGCGTTTACTCGGCTAAAATCGCAGGAATTAAAGCCGCCGATGAAGGTCTCGAAGTAGCTGGCAGCGTGATGGCTTCTGATGCCTTCTTCCCATTCCGTGATGGCATCGATGCTGCAGCCGAAGCCGGCATTACCTGTGTGATTCAGCCAGGCGGCTCAATGCGCGATCAAGAAGTGATTGATGCGGCAGATGAGCATGGCATGGCGATGATCTTTACCGGCATGCGTCATTTCCGTCACTAATAGCGATGCGCCGTGCGCATGTCTGATGCGCACGGAAACCATGACAATCTCATTTTGATGGCTGGTCTGATTGCAACGCCCTAATGTGATATCAGACACAGCCAACCTGCCACTTCAGTTTGCAACAAGACATAATGTAAATTCATTTAGCGGTAGGGATTGCGATAAGGATTTTGAAGATGAAAGTACTGATTATCGGCTCTGGTGGCCGTGAGCACGCACTGGCATGGAAAGTTGCCCAATCGGCAAAAGTGAGCCAAATTTTCGTAGCGCCCGGTAATGCCGGCAGCGCGCTTGAAGCCAAGGTGGAAAATGTCGCCATTGGCGCAGAAGATGTCCCCGCCCTCCTTGCCTTTGCCAAAGACAATACCATCGATCTCACCATCGTTGGCCCAGAAGCACCTTTGGTGATTGGCGTGGTTGATGCGTTCCAAGCGGCAGGTTTAGCGATTTTCGGTCCAAGCCAAGGCGCAGCGCAGCTTGAAGGCTCAAAAGCCTTTACCAAGGATTTTCTCGCCCGTCATCAAATCCCAACAGCGGATTATCAGAACTTCACCGAAATCGAGCCTGCGTTGGCTTATCTTCGTGAAAAAGGCGCACCAATTGTGGTCAAAGCCGACGGTTTGGCCGCCGGTAAAGGCGTGATCGTCGCCATGACGCTTGAAGAAGCGGAAGCTGCTGTACAAGACATGCTAGCAGGTAACGCCTTTGGTGAAGCCGGCCATCGCGTGGTGATTGAAGAGTTCCTCACCGGTGAAGAAGCCAGCTTTATCGTCATGGTTGACGGTGAAAACGTGCTGCCAATGGCCACCAGCCAAGACCACAAACGTGTAGGTGATGGTGACACCGGCCTCAACACCGGCGGCATGGGCGCATATAGCCCAGCACCAGTAGTGACTGATGAAATCCACCAGCGTGTGATGCAAGAGGTGATCTACCCAACTGTACGCGGTATGGCAGCTGAAGGTCATCCTTACACTGGATTTTTGTACGCAGGTTTGATGATTGATGCTGCGGGCACACCAAAAGTCATCGAATACAACTGCCGCTTTGGCGATCCAGAAACCCAACCGATCATGATGCGCATGCAATCGGATCTGGTTGATCTGTGCCTAGCAGCCCTTGATGGCAAGCTGGATCAAATGGATTCTCAGTGGGACCCACGCGCAGCCATCGGTGTGGTACTTGCAGCGGGTGGTTATCCTGGCGATTACAACAAAGGCGATGTTATTCAATTGCCTTTAAGCGAATCAAACAGCGCTAAGGTGTTCCATGCTGGCACCAGCAATAATGCTCAGGGGCAAGTGGTCACGAATGGTGGTCGCGTACTGTGCGCCACAGCGCTTGGCAATACAGTCACCGAAGCGCAGCAAGCCGCCTACGCACTGGCGCAGCAAATTAGCTGGGATGGCATGTTCTATCGCAACGACATTGGCTATCGTGCCATTGCCCGTGAACAAGCTCTGGTTGAAGCTTAAACGAAACCAGCCCACAGGCGTGAAACACACAAACAAAAAGCGCACCTTTTGGGTGCGCTTTTTTATATTCAATGTGATTGCGTCAAGCTGAGTCTTAACACGATGACTATGGGCTATTGCTTTTGCCAAGTTGGCTCATAAAAACAATCGCCATGCGCCGCTTGATAGAGCCATTGATTGATTTGGTAGTCTTGAATGCGTTTATGGCCCAGCGCCAAAACAAACTGCGGCGTTTCTGAAAGCGCCTGTTGCGGCAAGAATTCAGATTGCCATGGCCATGAACGATCAGCACCGCAAGGCGCAAAACTCTGTGGCGTGATATAGCCTTGAATCAAGCGATCGCCACTGGGCTGCTCCTGTAGCCAAGCCACCAGCATCTCGGCATAATCGCGAACTTGCAGCAATTCAGCTTCAGATAAAGGCATCACGCTATCACCGCGTTGATAGCGCTGATACAAAGGCTGACCTTCACTGCCAAAGCGAATATGCAAACGCATAGTTTGCGCTTGTTCACCTGAGCCAATCACCCCTTCTCGCTGTACTTCTCGAAGCACCCCGTCTTGCCAACGATATTCACTTTGATATTGGCCGCCTTGGCTCAATAGCACGCGTTCAAACAACTGCTGTGGTTTACGCATTTGGGTGCGCAGCCAATAGAGATGCAGGCCATCAGACTGAGACTTGGCATAACTCATGGTGCGTTGTGAAACTTGCGAGGTTGCAGCGCCCTGCCATCCGGCACAGCTTGTTAAAAAGAACAGAGAGAAAAGGAGAGGAAGAATTCGATTCATAAAAGAGCCGCCCTCAACAAGTGAGGGCGGATACATCTTATTTCACTGAGTCTTTCAGTGCTTTACCAGCAACGAATGCAGGAACGTTTGCAGCAGCAATTTGGATCTCTTTGCCCGTTTGTGGGTTACGACCAGTGCGCGCTGCACGGTGGTTCACTTTAAACGTACCAAAACCGATGAGCTGTACAGGGTCGCCAGATTTTAGTGACTCTGTTACGCCGCCAAGCATTGCTTCTAGAGCAGCTTTCGCTTGAGCTTTGGTTAGATCTGCTTGTTCAGCGATTACATCAATCAGTTGAGTCTTGTTCATAGTTTTTCCTTTCTATGCATTTTGATAGACGTGACCAACTCTAATTCAAAAGAAGCCCGTCTGGCAAAGGGTTAAACCCATGTTGCGAACTATTTGCTGGCTCTTTAAGCTAAACTGAGCGCAAAATCACAAAATAAGCCTCTGACATCCCGCTGAAATACTGGCTTCGAGCCCATTTCACCAGTATAAAGAGGCGTTCACCCTTATAGGAAGCGAAGACAAATTATGCTGTTATTGGCTGTTTACATCACAGCTGCGATTGGTGTCTCCTTTATCTGCTCTATTTTAGAAGCGGTATTATTGAGCATTACCCCCAGCTATATTGCCACGCTGCGTCAGCATCAAGACCCAGCGGCACCCAAATTAAGCAAACTAAAAGCCGATATTGATCGCCCATTGGCATCGATCCTGACCCTCAATACCATTGCCCATACCGCAGGTGCGGCCGGCGCCGGTGCGCAAGCAAGCACTGTTTTTGGTAGCGAATGGTTGGGCCTATTCTCAGCCATTTTGACTCTGGGTATTTTATTCCTCTCTGAAATCTTGCCAAAAACCATTGGTGCCACCTACTGGCGTCAATTGGCACCATGGACAGCGCGCATGCTAGAAATCATGGTGTGGTGCCTGCGCCCATTTGTTTGGTTATCAGAGCAAGTGACCTCTCGCCTATCTCGTGGCAAACAAGATCCAAAACTGCGTGATGAACTCTCAGCTATGGCACTGATGGCCAGCGAGACTGGTGAGTTAGCGGAAGATGAATCGCGTATTCTTGGCAACCTATTGATGCTGCGTGAGGTCAATGTCACCAAGGTCATGACCCCACGTACCGTATTGATGCGTGTGCCGGCCAGCCAAAGTGTGGATCAGTTCCTCAGCAAAAATGCCAAAACGCCATTCTCACGTATTTTGGTATACGGCGATCACAAGGATGATATTTTGGGCTTTGTGCACCGCTTGGAAGTGTTCGCTTACCATCATCGCCGTGAAGGCAACACACCGCTCTCTGAGCTGATGCGCCCGCTACCCGTGCTGATGAAATCAGTCAGCTTGCCACGCTGCTTTGATATTTTGATGAAAGCGCGCTCTCAGCTTGGCCTTGTGGTCGATGAGTATGGTGACGTGCAAGGTTTGGTGACCCTTGAAGATATCTTTGAGCAGCTGCTTGGCCAAGAGATTGTCGATGAGGCTGATCGCATCACGGATATGCAAAAACTCGCGCACAAACGCTGGGCAATGTGGCAACAAACCCATGGCTTACGCATTAGCGATGACACCGACCTCGACGAGCTTGATGACAAAGCAAATCACAAAGCCGATCTCAATGTTGAAACTGATGCAACGCCAGACACTGATGTAACGCCTGACAAAGGTGAGACAGAAAACAGCGATGACAGCACCGGTCAACATGATGATGGGCAAACTGACACTGACAAGCAAAAACCATCGGCTTAAGTGCCAGTGTGATTGATCGCGATTTAAGCAAATCGCTCAGTTATAAAAAAGAGCGCATTATGCGCTCTTTTTGTTTGCCATCAATCACTTGAGATTAGATATGTAGACCGATGTTGCTATAGCCGTCTTCACGCAACTCATGGCGTAAGTCACGAATCAAATCGATATCACGCTCTTCCGCTTCGATCAGCGGACGGAAAATCGCCCACTGCACATCCCACTCTTGGCACACAGCTTCACAAGCCTTAGCGTTTTCTTCGGTGATCTCAACGCCAGTTTGCGCTGTTTCTAGTTGCGCTACCGTTTGCACAGACAGCGCACTAATGCGAATCATAGATTCAAACAGCTCATCACGATCCAGTAGGCCATGCAGTAAGGTCGATAGTGCGACACAGGCATCCAAGGCTGGATAGGCCAAGTATGGCGAGTCTTCAGTTGGCGTTGGAATCACCTCTTCCAAACGCTCCAGCTGACGCTCCCAGTTGATCTTCGCACTTTTTACTGTCAGTAATTCCCAAACCGCATCAAGCACCACACGATAGGGGTGAGCGCTAAGCGCTTCATCTTCTTCACAGTAAACTGCAAAGTTTGGATACATACGCTCGCACAGGGCGGCCATAAAAGTAATCTGCTGCCATGGCACAAAACGTTCCAAACGCAGATGAAGCGGGTTTTTAATCATAGAGCTCTCATAGTGCGCCGCAGCGCGTTTTTTTCTAAAGCCAAATAGGCCAATTAACGAGTGTGATAAGGCTGGCTGAGACGGTGCACCGCATCAACAAACACTTTTGCATTCTCTGGTGGCACATCCAAATGGATACCATGACCCAAGTTAAAGACATGGCCTGAACCTTGACCAAAGCCTGCCAAAATGTGCGCCACTTCCTGCTCGATACGCTCAGCAGAGGCATAGAGCATGGATGGATCCATATTGCCTTGCAGTGCCACGCGATCGCCAATGCGAGCTTTGGCATCGGCCATTTCAATAGTCCAATCCAAGCCCACGGCATCACAACCTGTGTCAGCAATGGCTTCTAACCACATGCCGCCATTTTTGGTAAAGAGGGTCACCGGCACACGGCGGCCTTCATTTTCTCGAATCAAACCATCGACAATTTTGTGCATGTATTGCAAAGAGAATTCACGGTAGTCACGTGGGGTCAGCACCCCGCCCCAAGTATCAAAGATCATCACAGATTGCGCGCCAGCTTTGATTTGCGCGTTCAAATATTGCGTCACGCTATTGGCCAACAGATCCAGCAAAAGATGCAAGGTCGCAGGCTCGCTGTACATCATCCCTTTGATCTTGGTAAAGGCTTTGGAGCTACCACCTTCCACCATATAAGTGGCCAGCGTCCAAGGGCTACCAGAAAAACCGATCAGCGGCACTTGGCCCTGTAGATCCTTGCGAATTTGACGCACGGCATTCATTACATATTGCAATTCGCCTTCTGGATCTGGCACGCCGATCTTCTCAACATCTGCTTTACAGGTAATTGGGCGATCAAATTTTGGCCCTTCACCCGTTTCAAAACGCAAACCTAAACCCATGGCGTCGGGAATGGTCAAAATATCCGAAAATAGGATCGCGGCATCCAAGTCAAAGCGGCGCAATGGCTGCAAAGTGACTTCTGAAGCCAATTCAGGATTTTGGCAAAGGTTCATAAAGCTGCCTGCTTCAGCACGCAGCGCACGATATTCAGGCAAATAACGCCCGGCTTGACGCATCATCCAAACGGGGGTGGCATCGACTGGCTGCTTGAGCAAAGCGCGCAGGTAACGATCATTTTGTAATGCACTCATGGTCTTTTCCTTATCGTTATTCTGATGCATAGCATGGGCCCTAGTGTATCACCCTTCACCTCGCAAAAAACTAGCATTTGTTAACCGGCTCATGTTTATCAATTACCGCAAGCGCCTTCCATTGCATCTGCGCGGATCCACATGATACAACTAGGATCCCTAACTCGAATAAAGGTGCATCAGCACCGAACCATCACCTTACTCCCTTCATTTGAAGGGTTTTTTTTTGCCTGTTTTTTGCCTGTTTTTTGCCAGCTGCACGATCCTGCGCAATTGTTCGCTTCGGTTTTCGTAAAAATAACCTAGGCATGATCCGCTTTGATCGCGTCAAGCGTATGATCAATCAAAGCGCGAGCAATGGTTCCTGGAGGTGCCACCAGCGGCAATTCATCCGCTTTAAACCAAGCGGCATCGGTTAATTCAGAATAGTCTGGATTGATCTCACCAGCGCGATAATCCGCAAGGTAGGCGAGCATGATGTTGGATGGGAATGGCCAAGGCTGACTGGCGAAGTAGCGCACATTGGTCACCTCAATACCGGTTTCCTCAAAAACCTCACGTGCGACACATTGCTCAATGGTTTCCCCTGTTTCAACAAAACCTGCGATTACGGTATACAAACCTGTTTTATGACGTGGATGCTGAGCGAGCAAAATTGTCTCATCCTTGCGAACAGCAACAATAATGCAGGGGGAGATTTGCGGGTAATGAATCTGCTGACAAGATTGGCACTGCATCGCCAATTGCGCTTCATGCAAGGCGTTCTGCCCACCACACACACCGCAATAAGCCATGTTCTGGCACATATGACTCAGCTGTGTGGCCTTGCCTGCCAGATTAAATAGTTCAGCTGGTGCATTGAGTAAATCGCGCAGACTGTGATATTCACGGCTTTGGTCATTTTTCGTCTCAAGCCACAACACGGGCTGACCGGCAAACTCACCAATTTGTCGCCACTGCGAGCTTATTTGCTGCGCTTGCTGCCAACTCATCTGTGGTAATTGTCCCTGTGGCAGATGAATTGCGCGCTGTTGTACAAAGCAACACCAACATTGTTGAGATGGTTCAAATTTCAGCACCGCTTTCCTCCTTGCGTCCTTGCCTGTTTACTGGCAAGCTAAAAATGCTAATAAAATGTTAAATTTTCTTTTGGCCCCTTTGGGCTCGTTTGCTACCAAAAAAGGAGAGGGTCATGCTGACAAAACTCCAGAAGACTCAAGAACAATGGGCTGGCGCTAGTGACGTCATCGATCACTGGCTGGATATTCGACAGAAATTGCTGATCGAATACTGCAAATTATCGGGTCTTCCCCCCTTCAAATCGAACGTCAATCATCTCCCCACCCCTGCCGAATTGCAAAATTTTTGCCAAGAGCTCGTCGATTATATTTCAGCGGGACATTTCCGCATCTACGATATGGTGATGGATCAGTGGCGCCGCAGTGGGTACTCACCGACCGATGAGATTAATCAGGCCTATTTTCATATCACCGAAACCACTGAGCCCTTACTCAGTTTTAGTGATAAGTATGGCGATGTTGATCCGAATGATGAACTCATCAAGCTCGATGCCGACTTGTCTCGTGTTGGAGAAATTATGGAGATTCGCTTTGCGCGAGAAGATCATTTGATTCAGCTCATTGCTGATAGTTTGGCGGTACCACCAGGCGCTTAACGGGCTTTCGTTTCAGATGAAGGCATCACATAGGCTGTCGTAGCACATGGCTGCTGTCTGTCAGCACTGCTGAATTTACCTGACAACAAGGCACTTACAGCGAGGCAATTTGTACATGTCCACGTTTGAATAGACAAGATTCGCTTCATGAACTCACCACGGAAGGTTTGGTCAGCAAACCGATATAAAAAAAGGGCGCTCAATGCGCCCTTTTAATATGGTTTTTAACCATTAGTCTTCGTGGTTGCCACCTAGACCAGCGTTCAATAGTGCCGCTAGGTCTTGGGTTGCTTGCTCTGCATCCACTTGTGGTGCTACAGATTCAAGCTCAGCTTCACGCTTACGTTGACGCTCTTGGTGGTATGCGAAACCAGTACCCGCTGGGATCAAACGACCCACGATTACGTTTTCTTTCAGACCACGTAGCTCATCACGCTTACCAGATACCGCTGCTTCTGTAAGAACGCGAGTGGTTTCCTGGAACGATGCCGCAGAGATGAAGGACTCAGTCGCAAGAGACGCTTTGGTGATACCCAATAGGTCACGTTCAAAGGTCGCAGGCGCTTTGCCATCAGCAACTAGCTTACGGTTAGCGATGGTTACACGTGAGTATTCTGCCTGTTCACCAGGTAGGAACTCAGAGTCACCCGCTTCAACGATAGTCACTTTACGTAGCATCTGACGAATGATGGTTTCGATGTGCTTATCGTTAATCTTAACGCCTTGGAGTCGGTAAACTTCCTGAACTTCGTTCACGATGTATTCAGATACAGCGTGCACGCCACGTAGACGTAGAATGTCATGTGGAGTTTCTGGACCGTCCGCGATCACATCGCCACGTTCAACTTGCTCGCCTTCAAAGACGTTCAGCTGACGCCACTTGTGGATCATCTCTTCGTATACTGGACCTTCTGCAGGCGTGATCACCAAACGTTTCTTACCTTTGGTCTCTTTACCGAAGCTCACAGTACCTGAGATTTCAGCAAGGATTGCAGGCTCTTTTGGCTTACGCGCTTCAAATAGGTCGGCTACGCGAGGTAGACCACCGGTGATATCCTTAGTACCGCCTGATTCCTGAGGAATACGTGCTAGGGTGTCACCAATACCAACTTCAACGTTGTCAGTTAGCTGAACAATCGCTTTACCTGGCATGAAGTATTGCGCTGGTTGATCTGTACCCGGGATCATCACGTCTTTGCCATCAGCATCAACAAGTTTCACCGCAGGACGCATATCTTTACCAGCAGTTACACGTTCAGCTGGGTCTAGAACAACGATTGAAGATAGGCCAGTAAGTTCATCAGTTTGACGCTGAACCGTTACGCCATCGATCATATCGATGAACTGCACACGACCCGCCACTTCAGTGATGATTGGCATGGTGTGTGGATCCCAGTTTGCAACGATTTGACCCGCTTCAACGCTGTCGCTATCGCCTTTACCTAGGATCGAACCGTAAGGTACTTTATAGCTTTCTTTGGTACGGCCAAACTCATCAATGATGGTCATTTCAGCTGCACGAGAAGTGATTACAAGCTTGCCAGCGTTGTTCACAACGAATTTCGCGTTGTGTAGCTTCACAGTACCTGCGTTCTTCACTTGAATGCTGTTTTCTGCTGCCGCACGAGATGCCGCACCACCGATGTGGAACGTACGCATGGTCAACTGTGTACCTGGTTCACCGATTGACTGTGCTGCAATAACACCAACAGCTTCACCTTGGTTCACCATATGACCGCGTGCTAGGTCACGACCGTAACAGCTTGAGCAACAACCGAAGTCGTTTTCACAAGTAACAACAGAACGTACCTTCACAACGTCGATTGAGTTCTCGTCAAGAATGTCACACCATTTCTCATCAAGTAGCGTATTGCGTGGCGCAATCACTTCACCTGATAGTGGGTGTAGAACATCCTCAGCAACAACACGACCCAATACGCGTTCACGTAGTGGCTCTTTCACTTCGCCGCCTTCGATCAAAGGCATGATGGTCATACCTTCGTGGGTACCACAGTCATGGCTAGTAATCACCACGTCTTGTGCCACGTCAACTAGACGACGAGTCAAGTAACCTGAGTTCGCTGTCTTCAATGCGGTATCGGCAAGACCTTTACGCGCACCGTGCGTTGAGATGAAGTACTGAAGTACGTTTAGACCTTCGCGGAAGTTCGCTGTGATCGGTGTTTCGATGATTGAGCCATCTGGCTTAGCCATCAGACCACGCATACCTGCTAGCTGACGAATCTGTGCAGCAGAACCACGCGCACCGGAGTCGGCCATCATGTAAACGCTGTTGAATGATTCTTGCTCTTCTTCTTCGCCGTGACGGTTAATCACAGTTTCAGAAGAAAGGTTGCGCATCATCTCTTTCGCTACTTGATCGTTGGTGGTTGCCCAGATATCGATCACTTTGTTGTAACGTTCGCCTGCAGTTACAAGACCAGATTGGAATTGTTCCTGGATTTGCGCTACTTCTTCTTCAGCTTCAGCGATCTTGGTGTATTTCGCATCTGGAATCACCATATCGTCGATACCTACAGAGGCACCAGATAGGGCTGCGTATGCGAAACCTGTGTACATGATTTGGTCAGCGAAGATAACAGTATCTTTCAGACCAAGGGTACGGTAACACTCGTTGATCAGCTTAGAAATTTGCTTCTTACCAAGCTTCTGGTTGAATAGTGAGTAAGGCATGCCTTTTGGTGCAATTGCCCAAAGCATTGCACGACCCACAGTCGTATCAATCAGGCCGGTGTGCTCGCTGCGGTTGCCATCTTCGTCGATCAAAGTTTGTGTAATACGAACTTTAACGCGTGCGTGCAATTCTGCGCAGCCAGTACGGTAAGCTTTCTCTGCTTCTTTAGAGCCTTCAAGCACCATGCCTTCGCCTTTGGCGTTGATTTTATCGCGGGTCATGTAGTACAGACCCAAAACAACGTCCTGAGAAGGTACGATGATTGGCTCACCAGATGCTGGCGAAAGAATGTTGTTAGTTGACATCATCAACGCACGCGCTTCAAGCTGCGCTTCTAGCGTCAATGGCAAGTGAACCGCCATCTGGTCACCATCGAAGTCGGCGTTATATGCCGCACACACAAGTGGGTGCAACTGAATCGCTTTACCTTCGATTAGGATTGGTTCAAATGCTTGGATACCCAAACGGTGAAGGGTCGGCGCACGGTTCAGCATCACTGGGTGTTCACGAATGACTTCATCCAGGATATCCCAAACCACGGCTTCTTCACGTTCAACCATCTTCTTCGCAGCTTTGATGGTGGTCGCTAGACCACGAAGCTCAAGCTTGCCGTAAATAAATGGTTTGAATAGCTCAAGTGCCATCTTCTTAGGAAGACCACACTGATGTAGACGCAAGTATGGACCTACGGTGATAACCGAACGGCCAGAGTAGTCTACACGCTTACCAAGCAAGTTCTGACGGAAACGACCTTGTTTACCTTTGATCATATCTGCCAAAGATTTCAGAGGACGTTTGTTTGAACCTGTGATCGCACGACCGCGACGACCGTTATCCAATAGCGCATCCACAGACTCTTGCAGCATACGTTTTTCGTTACGTACGATGATGTCTGGTGCAGCTAGGTCTAGCAGACGTTTCAAACGGTTGTTACGGTTGATCACACGACGGTATAGGTCGTTTAGATCTGAAGTCGCAAAGCGACCGCCATCTAGTGGTACTAGTGGACGTAGATCAGGTGGCAGAACTGGCAATACAGTCAGAATCATCCACTCTGGGTTGTTACCAGATTGAACGAATGCCTCAACCAATTTCAGACGCTTGGTGATCTTCTTACGCTTGGTCTCAGAGTTGGTGGTTTGTAGTTCTTCACGCATCTCTTCGATTTGTTGCACAAGATCCATGTCAGCAAGCAATGCTTTCACTGCTTCTGCACCCATCTTGGCATCGAACTCGTCACCCCACTCCTCAAGTGCGTCAAGGTACTGCTCTTCAGTCAGCATTTGACGAGACTCAAGGTTGGTCATGCCAGCGCTGGTGACCACGTAAGATTCAAAATAAAGAATACGCTCAATATCACGTAGCGGCATATCTAGAAGTAGACCGATACGAGATGGAAGCGATTTTAGGAACCAGATATGGGCAACTGGTGACGCAAGTTCAATGTGACCCATGCGCTCACGGCGCACTTTGCTTTGCGTTACTTCAACGCCACATTTTTCACAGATCACACCACGGTGCTTGAGGCGCTTATATTTACCACAAAGACACTCGTAATCTTTTACCGGACCAAAGATACGTGAACAGAAAAGGCCGTCACGCTCTGGTCGGAAGGTACGATAGTTGATGGTTTCTGGTTTTTTAACTTCACCAAAAGACCATGAACGGATCATGTCTGGTGAAGCAAGACCGATTTTGATCGCATCAAATTCTTCGGTCTGGTTTTGCTTTTTCAGAAACTGGAGTAAGTCTTTCACATTCGGCTCCTGTTAGGAGGTTACCCATGCAGGGGCTGATGTCTCAGCCCCAACAATTTTACCGGACAATAAGCGTGGCTTATTCGTCTTCCAACTCGATGTTGATACCTAGCGAGCGGATCTCTTTCAACAATACGTTGAAAGATTCCGGCATTCCCGGCTCCATGCGGTGATCGCCGTCGACGATGTTCTTATACATCTTAGTACGACCGTTCACGTCATCCGATTTCACGGTTAGCATCTCTTGAAGGGTATATGCAGCACCATATGCTTCTAGTGCCCATACTTCCATCTCACCGAAACGCTGACCACCGAACTGCGCTTTACCACCCAGCGGCTGCTGAGTAACAAGGCTGTATGAACCGGTAGAACGGGCGTGCATCTTATCGTCAACCAAGTGGTTCAGTTTCAGCATGTACATATAACCAACGGTTACAGGGCGCTCAAACTGGTTACCAGTACGACCATCAAACAGGGTTAGCTGGCCAGACTCAGGTAGATCACCAAGTTTTAGCAACGCTTTAATTTGTGGTTCAGGTGCACCATCAAATACAGGTGTTGCAATTGGTAGACCTTTACGTAGGTTTTGAGCCAGTGTACGAACTTCGTCATCAGAAAGATCAGCAATGTTCACTTTCTGACGGGTATCACCTAGGTCATATACCTTCTGCAAGAATTCACGAATCTTCGCTAGTTCTTGCTGCTCTTTGATCATCGCGTTGATCTTGTCACCGATACCTTTCGCCGCTAGGCCAAGGTGGGTTTCAAGAATCTGACCGATGTTCATACGAGACGGTACACCCAGTGGGTTTAGTACGATATCAACCGGTTGGCCTTTCTCATCGTAAGGCATATCTTCAACTGGGTTGATCTTCGAAATAACACCCTTGTTACCATGACGACCCGCCATCTTATCACCAGGCTGAATGCGACGTTTCACCGCTAGGTAAACCTTCACGTTCTTCAGCACGCCTGGAGGTAGGTCATCGGCTTTGGTGATCTTCTCACGCTTACGTTCGAACTTACGATCAAACTCTGCGTTTAGTTCGTCATACTGCTCAGCCAATTGCTCAAGCTGAGTTTGGAGAGACTCATCTTCCAAGCTTTGTGCAAGCTTAGCTTTGTGATCAAGATTCGCGATCTTCTCATCACTATAGCCAGCATTTTTCAGCACAACAGAAACACGTGCCATCAAGCCGCCAATCAAGATATCGTGTTCTTCAGTCAAATCTTTCTTAGCTTCTTTGAGCTGCATCTGTTCGATTTCAAGTGCACGTTTGTCTTTCTCAACGCCCTCACGGGTAAACACTTGAACGTCAATAACAGTACCAGTCACGCTGTTTGGTACGCGTAGTGATGAATCTTTCACATCAGACGCTTTCTCACCGAAGATCGCACGTAGTAGCTTCTCTTCAGGAGTTAGTTGGGTTTCACCCTTAGGTGTCACTTTACCAACTAGGATATCGCCGCCTTTCACTTCAGCACCGATGTACACGATGCCTGACTCATCCAATTTAGATAGTGCAGCTTCACCCACGTTTGGAATATCCGCGGTGATCTCTTCGCTACCTAGCTTGGTGTCACGAGCTGTACATGACAACTCTTGAATGTGAATGGTGGTGAAACGGTCTTCTTGTACAACACGCTCAGATACGAGGATGGAGTCCTCGAAGTTATAGCCGTTCCACGGCATGAACGCGATGCGCATGTTTTGACCTAGTGCCAATTCACCAAGGTCAGTTGAAGGACCGTCTGCAAGTACGTCACCACGAACCACTGGCTCACCCGGCATCACGCATGGACGCTGGTTGATACAGGTGTTTTGGTTAGAACGGGTGTACTTGGTTAGGTTGTAGATGTCGATACCTGCTTCACCAGGAACCAATTCATCTTCATTAACCTTAACCACGATGCGTGATGCGTCAACAGACTGAATCACACCACCACGCTTAGCAACTGCAGTTACACCAGAGTCCACCGCTACTGCACGTTCAATACCAGTACCAACAAGTGGTTTGTCTGAACGCAAAGTAGGTACTGCCTGACGTTGCATGTTCGCACCCATCAAGGCGCGGTTCGCATCATCGTGCTCTAGGAACGGAATCAAAGATGCCGCCACAGATACAACCTGGTTGGTTGCAACGTCCATGTAGTCTACATGGTCGCGTGGGTGCAAACCTGATTCGCCGTGGCAACGAGCAGTAACTAGCTCTTCGGTGAAGTGGTTGCTTTCATCTAGCGTTGAGTTTGCCTGCGCAATAACGTGCTGGCCTTCTTCAATCGCAGATAGGTATTCGATCTCATCGGTCACAACACCATCAACAACCTTACGATATGGGGTTTCTAGGAAACCGTAATCGTTAGTACGCGCATAGGCAGATAGTGAGTTGATCAAACCGATGTTTGGACCTTCAGGCGTTTCGATTGGACATAGGCGACCGTAGTGAGTCGCGTGTACGTCACGCACCTCAAAGCCAGCACGCTCACGAGTCAAACCGCCAGGGCCAAGGGCAGAAATACGACGCTTGTGCGTTACTTCTGACAATGGGTTGTTTTGGTCCATGAACTGAGATAGCTGAGAAGAACCAAAGAACTCTTTCACCGCTGCCGAAATAGGCTTAGCGTTGATAAGGTCTTGTGGCATCACAGCATCAAGATCACCTAGGCTCAAACGTTCACGTACGGCACGTTCTACACGAACAAGGCCAACACGGAATTGGTTTTCTGCCATTTCACCCACGCTACGAATACGACGGTTACCAAGGTGGTCGATATCATCCACTTCACCTTTACCGTTACGAATATCGATAAGCTTGCGCATTACTTCGATGATGTCATTTTCATCAAGAATGCCAGGGCCGGTCATCTCTTTACGCAATAGAGAACTGTTGAACTTCATACGACCTACAGAAGATAGGTCATAGCGCTCTTCAGAGAAGAACAAGCTTTCAAACAGCGCTTCTGCGGCGTCTTTTGTTGGTGGCTCGCCAGGGCGCATCATACGATAGATTTCAACCAGTGCGCTCAGACGATCAGTCGTCGAGTCTGCACGTAGCGTGGTTGACATGTATGGGCCTTGGTCTAGCTCATTAGTGTACAGCACTTCAAATTCGGTGTGACCCGCTTGAACCATTAGCTCAAGAGTTTCAGTTGCAAGCTCGCTGTTTGCTGCTGCAATCAATTCACCAGTGTTGCTGTTCACATAGTCGTGCGCCACGATCTTGTCGCGAATAAAATCGCTGATCGCGTCACGAGGAATTTCGATTTCAGTAACATTCGCTTTTTCAAGTTGGCGAATGTGGCGCGCAGTAATGCGGCGACCTTTCTCGACGAAAACGGTACCTTCAGCCTGGATATCAAACGCAGCGGTTTCACCACGTAGACGCTCAGGGATCAATTCCATTTTCAGATCGTGACCATCAATGCGGAATTTCACCTTGTCAAAGAATAGATCGAGGATCTGCTCTGAGGTGTAACCGAGGGCACGAAGAATGATCGATGCAGGCAATTTACGACGGCGGTCAATACGAACAAACAAGTTGTCCTTTGGATCAAATTCAAAATCCAACCATGAACCACGGTAAGGGATAACGCGTGCGTTGTAGAGTACTTTCCCTGAAGAGTGGGTTTTACCCTTATCGCTGTCGAAAAATACACCTGGGCTACGGTGTAGCTGGGATACGATTACGCGCTCAGTACCATTGATTACAAAGGTACCATTGTCTGTCATGAGTGGAATTTCACCCATGTAGACTTCGTCTTCTTTAATGTCTTTTACGGTGCCTGCTGGAGCATCTTTGTCGTACTGCACAAGGCGCAGTTTCACACGAAGAGACGCAGAATACGTCACGCCGCGGATTTGACACTCTTTCACATCGAATACAGGCTCGCCGAGACGATAGCTAACGTATTGCAGCTCAGAATTACCGTTGTAGCTCTGAATCGGGAACACAGAGCGGAACGCTGCTTCTAGACCATATTGGCCTTCTGGATCCTGCTCGATGAATTTTTTAAATGAATCGAGTTGGATAGACAGCAAGTATGGAACATCCAAAACTTGTGGACGTTTACCAAAATCCTTACGGATACGCTTTTTCTCGGTATAAGAGTAAACCATGGGGTTCCTCAGCTCGCTGATAAGTGACCCAATCTGTCCGTCCATCCTTTGTTGAGGTGGAGATGGGACAGTGACTAAACACTGTTTCTGTAGAGAACCGGGCCAATGGATGACTCAGTTTTTTGCTTGGGATTGGTAGTCAAACAGTGTGAAATTTTACCAATGCCCTACAGCGCAAAAAGGCCGGTGGCAATTGCCACCAGCCATTAGCCTAAAAAGGCTAAGAAATTAAGTAATTATTACTTAACTTCAACAGTTGCACCAGCTTCTTCTAGCTGAGCTTTAAGCGCGTCAGCTTCTGCTTTGTCAACACCTTCTTTAAGAGGTGCTGGAGCGCCGTCTACAAGAGCTTTCGCTTCTTTAAGACCTAGGCCAGTTGCGCCACGTACTGCTTTGATAACAGCAACTTTGTTAGCGCCAGCAGAAGTTAGGATTACGTCGAATTCAGTTTGCTCTTCAGCAGCATCTGCTACTGCACCGCCTGCTACAACAGCTGCTGCTGCAGTAACACCGAATTTCTCTTCCATTGCTTCGATTAGCTCAACAACTTGCATTACAGACATTTCTGCAATTGCGTCTAGGATTTGCTCGTTAGTGATAGACATAACAATTCTCTTTAAAGTTAACAATTAATGTATTAAGGGCGACAAAAAATAGCTTATGCAGCTTCTTTTTGATCGCGAACCGCTGCGATAGTGCGAACCAGCTTGCCAGCAGAAGCTTCTTTCATGCACATCATTAGGCGTGCAATTGCTTCGTCGTAAGTTGGTAGAGTCGCAAGTACTTCAGCGTTTGTAATAGCGCCTTCGAATGCCGCTGCTTTTACTTCAAAATCTTTGTTCTCTTTCGCGAAATCTTTAAAGATACGCGCTGCAGCACCTGGGTGCTCAGTAGAGAATGCGATTAGAGTAGGACCAACGAATGTCTCAGTAAGACACTCGTAGTCTGTACCTTCAACAGCGCGACGAGCTAGAGTGTTACGAACAACTTTCACATAAACGCCCGCTTCACGCGCTTGTTTACGAAGAGTTGTCATAGCACTTACGCTTACGCCACGTGCATCAGCTACAACTGCAGACAGGGCACCTTTGGCGGCTTCGTTAACTTCAGCAACAATCGCTTGCTTGTCTTGAAGATTTAATGCCATTGGTATAGCTCCTGGATTTATATCCAACCGAGGTTGGGTTTACACCACTCACTGCTTCACAGCAGGAGAGTACTAACGGCGCAGATCCAAGATCAAAAAATTAATCATGTTCTGGCACCGTCTACGTAGGTAAATTAAGTACTTAAGTACACCTACGGTCTTTGACGTAAGGCTGCATAGCAGCCTCAGCCATAATTGAGCGGCAGATTATAAAATAACCGCGCGCTCAAGTAAATTAGTTTGCGTTCGCGTCCAAAGTATTTTGGTCGACTGAAACGCCAGCACCCATAGTAGTAGAGATGCTAACTTTCTTGATGAAAGTACCTTTTGCTGAAGAAGGCTTAGCTTTCTTCAGAGCAACTAGAAGTGCTTCTAGGTTTTCTTTCAGCTTGTTAGTATCGAAATCTACTTTACCAATGGTAGTGTGGATGATGCCGTTTTTGTCGTTACGGTAACGAACCTGACCTGCTTTCGCGTTCTTAACCGCTTCAGCAACGTTAGGAGTTACAGTACCAACTTTAGGGTTTGGCATAAGACCACGAGGACCAAGAATGGTACCTAGTTGACCAACAACGCGCATTGCATCTGGAGAAGCAACAACTACGTCGAAGTTCATTTCGCCTTTCTTGATTTGATCAGCAAGGTCTTCCATACCCACTAGGTCCGCACCAGCTTCTTTCGCAGCTTCAGCGTTTGCACCTTGAGTGAATACAGCAACACGAATATCACGACCAGTACCGTGTGGTAGTACAGTTGCACCACGTACGTTTTGGTCAGATTTACGAGCGTCGATACCTAGGTTAACAGCAACGTCAACAGACTCAACAAACTTAGCAGTTGCTAGTTCTTTAAGAAGTGCAACAGCTTCGTTGATTTCGTAGTCACGAGTAACTTCTACTTTGTCGCGAATAACGCGCATGCGCTTAGTTAGTTTTGCCATCGTATTAACCCTCTACCACTAGGCCCATTGAGCGAGCAGTACCCGCGATAGAACGCTTCATTGCTTCGATGTCAGCACCAGTCATATCAGCAGCTTTAGTTTCTGCGATTTCTTGGATTTGAGCTTCAGTCACAGTGCCAACTTTGTCGGTGTTTGGACGAGCAGAACCAGACTTAAGGCCAGCAGCTTTCTTAAGAAGAACTGCAGCTGGTGGAGTCTTGGTGATGAAGGTGAAAGAGCGGTCGCTGTATACAGTGATCACAACTGGAGTTGGAAGACCTTTCTCTAGAGAGTCAGTCTTAGCGTTAAACGCTTTACAGAATTCCATGATGTTCACACCGTGTTGACCAAGAGCTGGACCAACTGGTGGACTTGGGTTCGCTGCACCAGCTGCTACTTGCAGCTTGATGTACGCTTCTACTTTTTTAGCCATTAGATATTACCTAAATTTGGGTTCAAACGCCGATTTTGTCGGCTCCCCGTCTAACGAAAGGGCGCAGAATTATAGTCCAATTCCACGCCCATGCCAACCATGAACTGTTGGCATTTTAATCAGTTTTTCTCGACTTGAGAGAAATCTAATTCTACCGGAGTTGCGCGGCCGAAGATAGAAACAGAAACCTTTACGCGGCTCTTTTCATAATCAACTTCTTCAACAACACCGTTAAAGTCAGCAAATGGGCCATCGTTAACACGAACAATTTCACCTGGCTCAAATACAGTCTTATGAACTGGTTTTTCAGCAGATTTCTCAAGACGGTTTAGAATCGCATCGGCTTCTTTATCAGAAATCGGTGCTGGGCGATCTGAAGTACCGCCGATGAAGCCCATTACACGAGGGATACTGCGTACTAAGTGCCACGATTCATCGTTCATCACCATTTGTACAAGTACGTAGCCAGGGAAGAACTTACGTTCACTTTTACGACGTTGTCCCGCACGCATTTCTACAACTTCTTCAGTTGGTACAAGAACATCACCGAAGTAGTCTTCCATTTCGTGCATTTTGATATGTTCGCGCAAAGATTGCGCCACACGTCCTTCAAAGCCAGAAAAAGCTTGAACAACGTACCATCGTTTTTTTGGAGCTTCGCTCATTCTATTTTCCTCACACGCCAGTCGCTAGCGCCACTAGACGAACCATAATGCCGTCAATCCCCCACAGAATCAGTGCCATAAGCAAAGTAACTGCGAGAACGATTAGCGTAGTTTGCATTGTTTCTTGGCGAGTTGGCCAAACCACTTTGCGCATTTCCATGCGAGATTCGCGACCAAAGGCAACAGCCGCTTTTCCTTTCGTGGTTGTCGCAGCGACCAATGCAGCCAAACCGGCTAGCACGATCACGCCAAGAACACGAAAGACCACAGGAACAACATAACTAGGTGCAGCTGAACCTTCCGCCACTTCAGGCGCAGGCATCATGCTAGCTAGCAAATCTTGACCACCGGCGCTAAAGAGGTGGTTGCCGATAATAGCGGCAATCAGAAGGGTAAAGACCATCACCCATTTGAAGGTGTCGGCACCGCCGCTCACTTGCTCGCTGCTTTGGTTTTTGGTGTCTGTTTTCATACAACAACCTGCAACTTAATCACTAAAATTAACGAAAATACCCCGCTAACTGCGAGGTTCACTGATAAGTGATTGAGTCAACAAACGTTCAAAACTAACCGTTTTTCACTTATCAATCATTGACCTTGTTCTGCCTTTTGGCCAACAAATCACCAACAGTTTTTTTAGTACAGAAAAAAGGCATCAAATGATGCCCTTTTTCTTAGTGCTACGTCAAATCTTATTCAATGATAATGATTAAGCAATGATCTTAGCAACAACACCCGCACCTACAGTACGACCACCTTCACGGATAGCGAAACGTAGACCTTCGTCCATCGCGATTGGTGCGATTAGAGTTACTGTCATTGATACGTTATCACCAGGCATTACCATTTCAACGCCTTCTGGTAGCTCGATAGTACCGGTTACGTCAGTTGTACGGAAGTAGAACTGTGGACGGTAGCCTTTGAAGAACGGAGTATGACGGCCACCTTCATCTTTAGAAAGTACATAGATTTCTGAAGTGAAAGTAGTGTGTGGAGTGATTGAACCAGGCTTAGCAAGAACTTGACCACGCTCAACTTCGTCACGCTTAGTACCACGTAGAAGAACACCAACGTTCTCACCTGCACGGCCTTCGTCAAGAAGTTTACGGAACATCTCAACGCCAGTACAAGTAGTAGTTACGGTCTCTTTGATACCAACAATCGCTACTTCGTCACCAACGGTGATGATACCGCGCTCAACACGACCAGTTACTACTGTACCACGGCCTTGGATTGAGAATACGTCTTCGATTGGTAGAAGGAACGGCATGTCAACTGCACGCTCTGGCTCTGGGATGTAGTTGTCTAGCGCTTCTGCTAGTTCTACTACTTTCGCTTCCCATTGCTCTTCGCCGTTTAGTGCACCAAGAGCAGAACCCATGATTACTGGGCAATCATCACCTGGGAAATCGTACTCAGATAGAAGTTCACGTACTTCCATCTCAACTAGCTCTAGAAGCTCTTCATCATCAACCATGTCACATTTGTTCATGAATACGATGATGTATGGGATACCAACTTGGCGACCAAGTAGGATGTGCTCACGAGTCTGTGGCATTGGGCCATCAGTCGCTGCTACTACTAGGATACCACCGTCCATTTGAGCCGCACCAGTGATCATGTTTTTAACATAGTCGGCGTGCCCTGGGCAGTCTACGTGCGCGTAGTGGCGAGTTGGAGTGTCATACTCTACGTGTGAAGTAGAGATGGTGATACCACGCTCACGCTCTTCTGGAGCGTTATCGATTGATGCGAAGTCACGAGCGGCACCGCCGTAAACTTTTGCAAGAGTGGTACAGATTGCTGCAGTTAGAGTAGTTTTACCGTGGTCAACGTGGCCGATAGTACCAACGTTAACGTGCGGTTTCGTACGTTCGAATTTTTCTTTAGACATGAGTAGTCCCTCTAAGCACGGTATTCAGTGGTCACGACCACATAACCTATCATGGGTTTTGTAGAGTATATATCAAATGAGAATGATTGAACTTGAGGAGTGGTGCTGATACCCAGATTTGAACTGGGGACCTCACCCTTACCAAGGGTGCGCTCTACCGACTGAGCTATATCAGCACTGAATGAGTGGAGCGGGCAGCGGGAATCGAACCCGCATCATCAGCTTGGAAGGCTGAGGTAATAGCCATTATACGATGCCCGCGTCTCGTTACTCGTAGAGCTATCAATCTATTTGAATATGGTGGAGGGGGAAGGATTCGAACCTTCGAAGGCGGAGCCGTCAGATTTACAGTCTGATCCCTTTGGCCACTCGGGAACCCCTCCAAATTTTTTATTCACATCTTCTAAGAGAAGATGGTGCCGGCTGCCGGAGTCGAACTGGCGACCTACTGATTACAAGTCAGTTGCTCTACCAACTGAGCTAAGCCGGCGTAAGTGCTGCGCATTCTATTAAAAGGGCGAAATCGTTGCAATAGCTTGAATTAAAAAAAAGCTGAAATTTTCGCTAGCTGCGCAGGTTTTAATCAGAGTTCACGGTTTTACATTTCAACCCTTGTCATCGGAATGCGCGAATCCCTTTCCCTGAGCGCCTTCGTAGTGTATTGTCCTGTCTCCAAATCATGGAAGCGATCTATGTCGATACATCAATACACGGCTAACTATCTAACTTTTACCCGCGAAGATTGGGCGTCGCTGCGCGACTCTGTACCCATGACCTTAGGTGAGGATGATTTGGAGAAGCTGCGTGGTATCAATGAACATATCTCTCTTCAAGAAGTTCGCGATATCTACCTGCCGCTCACGCGTTTATTGAATCTCTATGTCAAAACACGCC
This sequence comes from Vibrio stylophorae, assembly GCF_921293875.1. NCBI lineage: Bacteria > Pseudomonadati > Pseudomonadota > Gammaproteobacteria > Vibrionales > Vibrionaceae > Vibrio > Vibrio stylophorae. The sequence continues at coordinate 190,153 of NZ_CAKLDI010000001.1, read as the reverse complement.
AAGGCCGCAGTGCTGTTCTCGATGATTTCCTTCTACGCGACCGCACCATTAAAGCACCCTTTATTATTGGTATCGCAGGTAGCGTAGCTGTCGGTAAAAGCACCACGGCGCGTTTGCTACAAGCGCTACTCAGTCGCTGGCCGGAACATCCACGCGTAGAGCTAGTCACCACTGATGGTTTCCTCTATCCCAACCAGGTACTTAACGAGCGTGATTTAATGCGTCGTAAAGGCTTCCCTGAATCTTACGACATTCGTAGCCTGGTTCGTTTCCTGCGTGATATCCGTGCGGGTGAAGAGAAAGTCTATGCACCTGTGTATTCACACTTAAGCTATGACATTACAGGTGAGATGAAGTGTATTGAGCAACCTGACATTCTAATTTTAGAAGGGCTCAATGTACTGCAAAGTGGCATGGATTACCCACAAGACCCACATCGCGTCTTTATTTCAGATTTTCTCGATTTCTCAATCTATGTTGATGCCGATACGCCAGCGCTTGAAAAATGGTATGTCGATCGCTTTATGAAGTTTCGCAGCAGCGCATTTTTAGATCCTGATGCCTACTTCCATCACTACACGCTCATTAGCGAAGCAGAAGCGGTCAAAACAGCGAAGAAAATTTGGCGTGAAATTAATGGCAAAAACCTCGGTGAAAATATTTTGCCAACACGAGACCGCGCCAACTTAGTGTTGAAGAAATATGATGACCACGCCATTGATGCTGTGGTTTTGAAAAAATAAAACGCCATTTGGATCGATATAAAAAAGCCGCTATTGCGGCTTTTTTATTGCATCAGCACAGACAATTAAGCATCACTGCGTAGTGAGATTTCACCACCAAGATAGGGATGAATTCCCGTTTCTGTCTCAAGCATCAGTGCACCTTGGTGATTAATTCCACGGGCAATGCCACGGACTTCATTAGGACCTATTAGCAGCTTCACTGGGCGATTGAGAAAGTTATCCAGTCGATTCCAACGCTCAACAAAACCCGCCAATCCTTGCGCTTCATACTGTAATAGCGTTTGTTGTAGACGATTAAGTAAATCTGCAACCAATTCATTTCTCGCTGGCAGCACGCCACAGGCTTGTTGCAAATTGGTCCACGGCTGAGTCACGCCCTCTGCCGCTTGCGCTGGCATGGCTAAATTAATCCCCATACCAATCACCAAATGCGCTGCTTCGCCGGCTTGTCCTGTCATCTCAACTAAAATACCGGCCAACTTTTGATCCTGATAATAAAGATCGTTTGGCCATTTCACTTTGACGCCATCACCACCAAAAGCTTCACACCATTCAGCAAGCGCGACGCCCACAACCAAGCTTAAGCCCATAGCTGCAGCCATACCTGCATCAAGTCGCCAATACATGGAGCAATAAAGATTTGAGCCAAAGGGCGAAATCCACTGACGCCCTCGGCGACCACGACCTGCCACCTGATATTCAGCTAAGCACACCGCGCCTGATGAAAGCTCACCGACGCGATCAAGCAGATATTGATTGGTTGAATCGATCACAGGTTTGACCAAAATCGCAGGCAAGCTAGGTGCGAGTTGCTTCAGCTGACTCTCGTCAAGCAAATCCAAGGGCTGACTAAGGCAATAACCCTTACCTTGCACCCGATAGATATCCAAACCCCATTGCTGAAGTACTTGAATATGTTTTGCAATAGCCGCGCGGCTCATTCCCAGTAATTCACCCAAGGCTTGACCTGAGTGAAATTGGCCATCTGCCAATTGACGAATCAGTGTCAAGCGTGGCCCATGCTCAACCATATCGCACCTGCTCTAAGCGTGTTTCACCATGACAACCAATAAAGCGAACTTCATGCTCAAGGGAGACACCAAATTTCGCTTTCACTGTGTCGACGACATGCGCTGCTAACGCAATCACATCCTGAGCGGTTGCCCCGCCCTTATTGACTAACACCAAGGCTTGCTTGTCATGTACCGCAGCGCCGCCAATTTGAAATCCTTTCAAGCCGGCTTGGTCAATCAACCAACCAGCCGCTAATTTTTGTGTATTTTCACCTGCAGCAAAGTGCGGCATATTAGGGTATTCCGCTAACAGCGCGTCAACATGTGCTGTCGCAACTACTGGGTTTTTAAAGAAGCTACCCGCATTACCAAGCTCTTTCGGATTCGGCAATTTCGCCATTCGCGTTTGGCACACTTCATCAAAAATCGCTTGCGCTGAAACTGGGCGGTCTGCAAATACAGAAGCCAAACCACCGTAATGCAATACAGGCTGCCAATCTTTAGCTAATTTCAGATGAACATAGGTGATTACGCGATCTTGATAGGCATGCTTAAAGATGGAATCACGATAACCAAACTGACACTGCGCATTGGTTAAGGTTTCAGACTCCCCTGTCATCGGATTTAAACATTCTACCGACTCACAGACATCTTTGAGCTCCACGCCATAAGCACCAATATTTTGAATTGGTGATGAGCCCACACAACCGGGGATCAGGGCAAGATTCTCTAAGCCATAAATTCCCTTGGCTAAGCATTGCTGAATCAACTGATGCCAATCTTCACCGGCGCCGACGCGTAAATGCCAAGCAACATCGCTTTCTTTGATTTCAATTCCCATAATGCGATTACGTACAACCACACCTTCAAAGTCATCACAGAAGAGCAAATTGCTACCTTGCCCTACAACCAATTTGGGTAAGTTTTGATAACGTGGGTCACGCCATAGCTGAATCAGCTCATCAGGCTGTTCAATATCGACAATTGCCGCAGCTTGGCTATGAATAGCAAAGGTATGAGAGTGGATGAGATCCCGAGTTGGTAGTTGATTCATGGTATGATGCTTATCAGTGAAAACTGATGCATTCTAACGCAATCCCTAGGAAATAGCAGTGACCGACCCGACTTCTCTAAGCATACAGCCACTTGACCCTATTCGCTTTCCACTGGCTCAGCGCTTCTATAAAACGCATTATCCAGCAGGCAAGGCCAATAAGCAGGAGACGATTTGGGTGCTTGAGCGTCAAGGTGTCATCCTTGGTGCCGTTCGTTTCAAATTGATTGGAAACGAGCAGCTTCTGACCGGTATGGCGATTGATAGTCATAAACGTGGGCAAGGGCTTGGCAACCTACTGCTCAAAGGCTGCCTTAGCCATATTCAATCAACACCTTGTTACTGCTTTGCTTATGCGCACCTCGAAGGGTTTTACCAGCAACATGGCTTCGAGACGATTGAACCACAAACGCTGCCTAACGAGCTGCGCATGCGTTTTGAACGCTATAGCCAAACGAAAAATTTAATTACCATGGCTTATCAGCAACCTAAATGAACACATAGCAAGCTTTGTACAACACATGGATAAGGGCTCGAATGCGCCTTTTTTATCATCAAGTGATGAGTAAAAAAGTAAGCCCTAACAACAGAGGCCTAGGAAACATTCAGACGTAAAAAAGCCCAAGTCTTTCGACTTGGGCTTAGTATAAGTGGCGGAGCGGACGGGACTCGAACCCGCGACCCCCGGCGTGACAGGCCGGTATTCTAACCAACTGAACTACCGCTCCACTCAAGCAGATGCGATGCATCAGCTTAAATTTGAAGCCTGGCGGTGACCTACTCTCACATGGGGAAGCCCCACACTACCATCGGCGCAGCTGCGTTTCACTTCTGAGTTCGGCATGGAATCAGGTGGGTCCACAGCGCTATGGCCGCCAAGCAAATTTGTTAAATCTGGAAAGCTTTATTCGACTAGTTCTTGCTTCGTTCTCAACACAATCAAGCTTGTGTACGTAAAACCCTCTTGGGTGTTGTATGGTTAAGCCTCACGGGCGATTAGTACAGGTTAGCTCAACGTCTCACAACGCTTACACACCCTGCCTATCAACGTTCTAGTCTCGAACAACCCTTTAGGAGACTTAAAGTCTCAGGGAAGACTCATCTTGAGGCTCGCTTCCCGCTTAGATGCTTTCAGCGGTTATCGATTCCGAACTTAGCTACCGGGCAATGCCACTGGCGTGACAACCCGAACACCAGAGGTTCGTCCACTCCGGTCCTCTCGTACTAGGAGCAGCCCCTCTCAATCTTCCAACGCCCACGGCAGATAGGGACCGAACTGTCTCACGACGTTCTAAACCCAGCTCGCGTACCACTTTAAATGGCGAACAGCCATACCCTTGGGACCGACTTCAGCCCCAGGATGTGATGAGCCGACATCGAGGTGCCAAACACCGCCGTCGATATGAACTCTTGGGCGGTATCAGCCTGTTATCCCCGGAGTACCTTTTATCCGTTGAGCGATGGCCCTTCCATTCAGAACCACCGGATCACTATGACCTGCTTTCGCACCTGCTCGAACCGTCATTCTCGCAGTCAAGCGGGCTTATGCCATTACACTAACCTCACGATGTCCGACCGTGATTAGCCCACCTTCGTGCTCCTCCGTTACTCTTTGGGAGGAGACCGCCCCAGTCAAACTACCCACCAGGCACTGTCCTCACCCCAGATAATGGGGCCAAGTTAGAACATCAAACATACAAGGGTGGTATTTCAAGGTCGGCTCCACAGAAACTAGCGTCTCTGCTTCAAAGCCTCCCACCTATCCTACACATGTAGGCTCAATGTTCAGTGCCAAGCTGTAGTAAAGGTTCACGGGGTCTTTCCGTCTAGCCGCGGGTACACTGCATCTTCACAGCGATTTCAATTTCACTGAGTCTCGGGTGGAGACAGCGTGGCCATCATTACGCCATTCGTGCAGGTCGGAACTTACCCGACAAGGAATTTCGCTACCTTAGGACCGTTATAGTTACGGCCGCCGTTTACCGGGGCTTCGATCAAGAGCTTCGAGTTACCTCTAACCCCATCAATTAACCTTCCGGCACCGGGCAGGCGTCACACCGTATACGTCTTCTTTCGAATTTGCACAGTGCTGTGTTTTTAATAAACAGTTGCAGCCACCTGGTATCTGCGACTCTCAGCAGCTCCATCCGCAAGGGACTTCACCATCAAGAGCGTACCTTCTCCCGAAGTTACGGTACCATTTTGCCTAGTTCCTTCACCCGAGTTCTCTCAAGCGCCTTGGTATTCTCTACCCGACCACCTGTGTCGGTTTGGGGTACGGTTCCTGATAACCTGAAGCTTAGAGGCTTTTCCTGGAAGCATGGCATCAATGACTTCACCACCGTAGTGGCTTCGACATCAGGTCTCAGTCTTAAGTGTCCGGATTTGCCTAAACACTCAACCTACACCCTTGAACCAGGACAACCGTCGCCTGGCCCACCTAGCCTTCTCCGTCCCCCCATCGCAGTTATCAGCAGTACGGGAATATTAACCCGTTTCCCATCGACTACGCTTTTCAGCCTCGCCTTAGGGGCCGACTCACCCTGCCCCGATTAACGTTGGACAGGAACCCTTGGTCTTCCGGCGAGGGAGTTTTTCACTCCCTTTGTCGTTACTCATGTCAGCATTCGCACTTCTGATACCTCCAGCAAACTTCTCAGTTCACCTTCAACAGCTTACAGAACGCTCCCCTACCCAATATACTAAAGTACATTGCCGCAGCTTCGGTGTATTGCTTAGCCCCGTTACATCTTCCGCGCAGGCCGACTCGACCAGTGAGCTATTACGCTTTCTTTAAATGATGGCTGCTTCTAAGCCAACATCCTGGCTGTCTGAGCCTTCCCACATCGTTTCCCACTTAGCAATACTTTGGGACCTTAGCTGGCGGTCTGGGTTGTTTCCCTCTCCACGACGGACGTTAGCACCCGCCGTGTGTCTCCCGGATAGTACTTACTGGTATTCGGAGTTTGCAAAGGGTTGGTAAGTCGGGATGACCCCCTAGCCTTAACAGTGCTCTACCCCCAGTAGTATTCGTCCGAGGCGCTACCTAAATAGCTTTCGGGGAGAACCAGCTATCTCCGAGTTTGATTGGCCTTTCACCCCTAGCCACAAGTCATCCGCTAATTTTTCAACATTAGTCGGTTCGGTCCTCCAGTTGATGTTACTCAACCTTCAACCTGCCCATGGCTAGATCACTCGGTTTCGGGTCTATATCCAGAGACTAAACGCGCAGTTAACACTCGCTTTCGCTACGGCTCCCCTAATCGGTTAACCTCGCCACTGAATATAAGTCGCTGACCCATTATACAAAAGGTACGCAGTCACACCACGAAGGTGCTCCCACTGCTTGTACGTATACGGTTTCAGGTTCTATTTCACTCCCCTCACAGGGGTTCTTTTCGCCTTTCCCTCACGGTACTGGTTCACTATCGGTCAATCAGGAGTATTTAGCCTTGGAGGATGGTCCCCCCATATTCAGACAGGATACCACGTGTCCCGTCCTACTCGATTTCATCTAAAGTGCACTTTCAGCTACGGGGCTATCACCCTGTATCGCCGTCCTTTCCAGGAACGTTCGCTTAGCACACTAAAAACTTAAGGGCTGGTCCGATTTCGCTCGCCGCTACTTTCGGAATCTCGGTTGATTTCTTTTCCTCGGGGTACTTAGATGTTTCAGTTCTCCCGGTTCGCCTCTTACAGCTATGTATTCACTGTAAGATACTTGCTTATGCAAGTGGGTTTCCCCATTCGGAAATCCATGAGTAGTAATGACTCTTACCGTCTCCTCATGGCTTATCGCAGGTTAGTACGTCCTTCATCGCCTCTGATTGCCAAGGCATCCACCGTATACGCTTAGTCACTTAACCATACAACCCGAAGAGGGCTATATGAACAGTCACCAAGATTTCTAGTTTTCGCCGTACTCAAGACACTTGATTGTGTTTTTGAGAACTCGTTTATTCATATGGGTATATGAATAAACATTTTTAGTTATTCATTGAACTTACATTCAAATGAATTTACTAGTCAGCTTTCCAAATTTTTAAAGAGCATGTGTTTCTTTCGAAACCATTTTTAAAAGCACTTAAGCAAATGCGTTTAAAGATGGTGGAGCTATGCGGGATCGAACCGCAGACCTCTTGAATGCAAATCAAGCGCTCTCCCAGCTGAGCTATAGCCCCAAATATTTCGCTTACATCCAATTCTTTCTGGAGAAGAATTGGTGGGTCTGAGTGGACTTGAACCACCGACCTCACCCTTATCAGGGGTGCGCTCTAACCACCTGAGCTACAGACCCAATAAGCGTTGCTCGTACTTTATAACCAAATCAATCTGTGTGGACACTTGTCAGTAGTCTTTAGGTAAGGAGGTGATCCAGCCCCAGGTTCCCCTAGGGCTACCTTGTTACGACTTCACCCCAGTCATGAACCACAAAGTGGTGAGCGTCCTCCCGAAGGTTAAACTACCCACTTCTTTTGCAGCCCACTCCCATGGTGTGACGGGCGGTGTGTACAAGGCCCGGGAACGTATTCACCGTGGCATTCTGATCCACGATTACTAGCGATTCCGACTTCATGGAGTCGAGTTGCAGACTCCAATCCGGACTACGACGTACTTTTTGGGATTCGCTTACCATCGCTGGTTCGCCGCCCTCTGTATACGCCATTGTAGCACGTGTGTAGCCCTACTCGTAAGGGCCATGATGACTTGACGTCGTCCCCACCTTCCTCCGGTTTATCACCGGCAGTCTCCCTGGAGTTCCCACCATTACGTGCTGGCAAACAAGGATAAGGGTTGCGCTCGTTGCGGGACTTAACCCAACATTTCACAACACGAGCTGACGACAGCCATGCAGCACCTGTCTCATAGTTCCCGAAGGCACCAAAGCATCTCTGCTAAGTTCTATGGATGTCAAGAGTAGGTAAGGTTCTTCGCGTTGCATCGAATTAAACCACATGCTCCACCGCTTGTGCGGGCCCCCGTCAATTCATTTGAGTTTTAATCTTGCGACCGTACTCCCCAGGCGGTCTACTTAACGCGTTAGCTCCGAAAGCCACTCCTCAAGGGAACAACCTCCAAGTAGACATCGTTTACGGCGTGGACTACCAGGGTATCTAATCCTGTTTGCTACCCACGCTTTCGCATCTGAGCGTCAGTCTTTGTCCAGGGGGCCGCCTTCGCCACCGGTATTCCTTCAGATCTCTACGCATTTCACCGCTACACCTGAAATTCTACCCCCCTCTACAAGACTCTAGATGACCAGTTCCAAATGCTATTCCCAGGTTAAGCCCGGGGCTTTCACATCTGGCTTAATCATCCGCCTGCATGCGCTTTACGCCCAGTAATTCCGATTAACGCTCGCACCCTCCGTATTACCGCGGCTGCTGGCACGGAGTTAGCCGGTGCTTCTTCTGCAGCTAACGTCAAATGGCAAGAGTATTAATCTTACCACCTTCCTCACTGCTGAAAGTGCTTTACAACCCGAAGGCCTTCTTCACACACGCGGCATGGCTGCATCAGGCTTGCGCCCATTGTGCAATATTCCCCACTGCTGCCTCCCGTAGGAGTCTGGACCGTGTCTCAGTTCCAGTGTGGCTGATCATCCTCTCAGACCAGCTAGGGATCGTCGCCTTGGTGAGCCTTTACCCCACCAACTAGCTAATCCCACCTAGGCGTATCCAGTAGCACAAGGCCCGAAGGTCCCCTGCTTTGCTCCAAAGAGATTATGCGGTATTAGCCATCGTTTCCAATGGTTATCCCCCTCTACTGGGCAACTTCCTAGGCATTACTCACCCGTCCGCCGCTCGCCGCCCATAAACGCACCCGAAGGATTGTTTATGTCGCTGCCGCTCGACTTGCATGTGTTAGGCCTGCCGCCAGCGTTCAATCTGAGCCATGATCAAACTCTTCAATTAAAAGTTTTTTTGGTCTTTCGACCGACTCAATGAATACTGATTACATTACTATCGTAATGTGAATTGACTGTGCCAAATCTTTCGATTTGTTTGGTCACTCAGTTCATTGATTTAAATCTTTCGACTATCAATAACGAGTGCCCACACAGATTGATTGGTTACATTGTTAAAGAGCGTTGACTCAGCAGCTTCGCTGCTTTGTCAGGGAGGCGTATCTTACGCTTTCCTAACTTGAAGTCAAGAAGAAATTTTCAATTTATTTTCGAGTCACTCTCGAAATCAAAAACGTCTTGTTGACTTCGCTTCGTTGTTCTTTCGAAGCCTTCCAGCTTTCTGCGTTAGTTCGCGTCCGCCGTGTCAGTGGGGTCGCATTATAGGTGGCGAATGTGATATCGCAAGAACTTTTTCGTATTTTTTTTTCGATTGATTAAATCATCATCTATTCTGTGTTCTGCGCTTATTTTTCCGGCAAAAACTTAGCATTATTGTTGCTAGGCAGGATGCTCTGTAACATTTTACTAACGCGCATTGTTTATTTTCGCTCTTGATATAGCAGACTACTTTATGATGAAACCTTCTTATCTTGCTTTTATCGTCAATCTAGCCATTGCCATCATTGGTTATTTCACTTTGCCCGCTCAGATTTTTTCGCCAGCAACTGCATTTGCTGTGGGTGCGGCGGTGGCAACTTGTCTTTATTTGTTTATTTTGATGATTGCACCTTCACGTTCGCCGATGATGGATCAGGCGAGCAAAACTATTTATGTGGGTAATCTGCCCTACCGTGCCAATGAGAATGACGTGAAAAATCTTTTCAGCCTGCATGGCGAAGTCTTTGCTGTGCGCTTAATGAAAGACAAACGCACTGGCAAACGTCGCGGCTTTGGTTTTGTGGTAATGGCGGCAGCCGATGCAGAAAATGCCATTGCCGCACTGAGTAATTCAGAATATGGCCAACGAACCCTTAAAGTGCGTATCGCGAATGATCCGCGCAGCGAGGAAAATCTAGACTAACGCAGTGTTCAAAGCCAAGCGATTGTAGCGCCGGTTGTAAACGCGCAACCTTGGCGGTCATCTCTGCGCAATAAGCGATGCCGGTCATCGCTTTTTGTTTTTCTTCTATATAAGAAGTTGATTGCAATTTGTCATCATTCAATAAGAACGCAACACGCTCAGCGATAGCATCGCCTGAGTCCACAATGGCAACTTGCGCCGAGAGCACCTGTTTCAGTTCCTCTCTTAATAGTGGGAAATGGGTACAGCCCAATACGATGCAATCTACTTTTTGATCCCAAGGGGCAAGCAGAGCGGCTAGTTCATCACAGTCGACCGCATCGCCCATTAGTTTTTCTTCGGCTATTTCAACAAGGCGGGTAGAGCCCAAACGCAGCACTTGGCAGTCTGATGCAAACTCTTCAATCAATGCACGGGTATAGTCACGATTAACCGTTGCTGGGGTTGCCAGTAAACCGATACTTTTCATTTTTGAACAAGCGGCAGCCGGTTTAATCGCAGGTACGACACCGACCACAGGTATATTTAACGCGGCTCGCAGTGATGGCAGCACGACAGTGCTTGCGGTATTACAGGCGATCACCACCAAGTCGATGGCATGCTTTTGCATCACTCGTTCAATGATGCCATGGGTACGCGCAATGAGCTCTTTCGGCTCAAGTTCGCCATAAGGGAAACCTGCATTGTCAAAGGCATAGATATATTGCGCCGCCCCCAACTTCGCCTTTACCGCTTGGTAAATCGATAAGCCGCCGACACCTGAATCAAAAAACAATATATTCGCTTGCTGAGACACTGCATTTTTCCACTACGAAAGATGTTGCGATCATACGCCGCCGGTTTGATTTGGCAATCATTGGACTTGGTATCTTTGATATACAAAGCGCTCAGTCTTTTCTACATGGGTTTGCTGCACTGCAATGGGCGCAGAAAAACTGCGGGTATTGGTCACCAGGGTATGAAATTCACCATCCTCACCACAAGGATCCACACTTTGGGGCAGCGTTTCTAGTAACTTGGCATTATAGGGGTGACCGCAAAATTCGGGTGATAACTGCTGACTATCCACAGTGACTATATGCGTTTCAATGCCGCGCGCAATGATCTCCTGCGCCAATGCTGCGCTGCTTTCCCCCAATAAAGGCAAGACACACTGCCAGCCCGCAGGTTCAATATAACTGCGACGATAGGCTGCAATGCCATTACAAAACATATCGCCAAAGGCGACTGCATCAATGGGTAATCCCGAATCTTTGAGCCCATTAATAATGGTGGATTGATAAATGGCATTGCTTGGAAAGACTTCAGGCAATTCAATGAGAACCAGCGGTAAACCTAAACGCTGCGCTTGCAGGGATACCACAGCTAAGGGCGTCGCTTGAAAAGGCACTTCCTTCGCAACATAAGTGGTAAATAGACCGACCACCTGATAACGCGGATCCTCCATTAAGCGCTCTAACACTAAAGTTGCGTCTTTGCCGCTCGACCAGCTGATGATGACGTTGATTTTTTGCATCTCTCTTTTATATCCGTCTTTGATATTCGTGCCAGCAATAAAAAACCGCCCGAAGGCGGTTTATCTTAGCAAACAGCAACCCACTTAGAAGCGGTATTGCGCATTCAAGTAGTAAGCTCTTTCTTGGGTGTTGTAGGTATATGCTGTTTGATACTCTTCATCAAACAAATTTGTTACCTTACCCTGCACGATGAAATTAGCGTTGATGTCATAAGAAAGCGCAAAATCAACCAAACTATAAGCATCGAGTTTAGTTGTATTTTTCGTATCATCAAAACGCTCACCTTGATACATATAGGCTAAATCCGCTTGGAATTGGTTGTATTGGTAGCTAATGAGCCACTTATAAACCGCCTCTGCGCGACGACTTAACTCTTTCGATTCGAGTTGCGGAGGCTCATTCCAACCTGCAACATTCACCGGATTATCTGAATCAAGCAAATCAACCGAAACTGAATGACTCAATGGACCTGTATCAAATTGTGCCGTAATCTCAATACCATTGATCGTCGCATTGGAACTTTCCAATGCTACACCTTGACCTTGATAAGAAATAAGATTATCAATTTCATTACGGTAAGCCGCTACACGAAACATCCCATAGTTTGAATAAGCCTCAAAACCTGCCTCATAACTCAAAGACTCTTCAGGCTTTAGATTTGGGTTACCATAACCTGGCCAATATAAGTCATTGTAGGTCGGCGTTTTGAACGCAGTTCCTGCCGAAGCAAATACACGTAAGGCTTGCGCAATATCATAAGCAACACCTAACTGCCACGTTGTATAATCACCGTATACATCATTATTGTCATAGCGAAGACTTGCTTCTAACGCCAACTGCTGAATTTGAGCTATCGACGATGCATAAACCGCAGTATTGTTACGCTTTTCTCCATCATAGCGCTGGAAAACACCAGTATCAGAATTGTATAAATTAGAGTCAGCAACAGAATCTTGTGAATATTCAACACCACCAAGAACTTTAAAATTATTAGACAACTCATATGAATTAAGCCAATTGGTCACAAATCTCTCAGTGACAATTGTACTCCCAGGGAATTCACCGCCGACTTGTATTGACTCATCACGGTTTTGAGCAATCGTCAACGATGAATACCAACTTTCAGACTGATATTCAGCTTGAGCCGCAATATTATATAACTTCGTTTTCTGCTCTACTGGCGAAAGCTTGCCTGTCTTCCAATCAGAATAACCATCATATTCACTCTGCCCATCATGATAAAAACCGCTGACTCGTCCCGTCCAATTCGCATTGAATTGTTTACCTAGTTCTAACGATAAATCTTGACGATGGAAGCCGTCTTTATCTGGCTGCTGAGGAGCATAATTTTGATCGGTAACATTAAATCCATTTGATTTTTCTAAATTTACGCCCGCCTTAATCCAACTGTCATCACTGACATGTAAATAACCTGATGCACTTCCTTGATAATATTGATCACTACCCAAGCCTAGATTTACAAGTCCAGCGTTAGTTTCAGAAAAGCCAGCATCTGTGATGATGTTAATGACGCCACTAATCGCATCTGCACCGTATACAGCTGCACGAGCACCACGAATAACTTCAATTTTTTCAACGCCAGTTAATGGTATGGCTGTGAAATTAGCCTCACCAAGCGTCGCGCTTCCAATACGAACGCCATTGACTAAAACGATCAAATGACTCGTTGCACCACCACGGACAAACACACTGCTAGATTGCCCTAAGCCACCACTATTCGTTACCTGAATACCTGGTAACCATTTCAACGCATCTGTTAGCGTCTTAAATTGCAGCCTTTCAATTTGCTCTTTTGTGATGACATCACTAGATGCAATGACAGAATCCTTAGGCTGCTCAAAGCGGTTGGCGGTAACAACAATGGTATTTTCATCAGTGGACTGTGCGTAAGACGCAGAGAAAGGCAGCAGCGAAACCAGCGCTACTGCAAGTTTTGATTGGTTCATTTTTATTTCATCCTAAATCGCGTAGTTCCTGCTAAATACAGACGTTGTATTTAGCCGGCTGGCAGGTCTTCGGACTTGAGAGCATGATGTTGCCATCGCCTTGCAAACGACTTCCCCAAACCATCCCGGTTTATAGTGTCTTTGTTTGCTCGTTCTCTCTTACCGCTGCGCGTCAGTTCTGGATTTACACCAGATTCCCTTTTCAGAACAAAGAGTTTGATCTTTGTCACACCAGCTTGGAAGGCGATACTAGAGACCTGTAGAAAAAATGTCCAGCGTCAATTGATATTCGTCAATCAAAAGCATCGACATAAGAGCAGCCAATCCCTTGGCAAATTAGATGTAACTTTCGCGACAAATGCTGAGATTTACTGACTATGGTAGAGTAGATGCTAAATTTGAATATTCTTTCAGCAGCACTGGACTTGTATAGCGCATGCTCTACAATCGGCGCTCGCAATTTAGTCCTGGATAAAACAGATGTCAGACACTCTCAGCAATCAATACGCCGCACAGCTCGATGACAAAGTGGCTCGCCTCAATACGCTTTTGGCTCCCTTTAACCCACCCGCTCTCGATGTATTTGAATCCGCGCCACAACATTACCGTATGCGCGCTGAATTTCGTGTTTGGCATGAAGATGACGATCTCTACTACATCATGTTTAACCAGGAAACCCGTGAGAAATATCGCGTCGATCAATTCCCTGCAGCCAGCCGTCTAATTAACGATTTGATGCCACTGCTGATTGAATCGCTCAAGCCTTGCAAAGCGCTTCGCCACAAACTATTCCAAGTGGATTTTCTCTCCACCCTCAGCGGTGAAGTCCTCGTGTCGTTGCTATACCATCGCCAACTCGATGATGCTTGGCTAGAAGCTGCGAAAGCGATGAAGCAAAAACTCAATGATGAAGGTTTTAATCTCAATATCATTGGTCGTGCACGCAAACAAAAAATCCTGCTCGATCGCGACTATGTGGTCGAGAAAATCAACTGCTTTGATCGCAGCCTGACCTACCAACAAATTGAAAACAGCTTTACCCAACCCAACGGCCGCGTTGCTGAAAAAATGTTGGAATGGGCCTTTGATTGCACACGCGATAGCCAAGGCGATCTGCTTGAGCTGTACTGTGGTAATGGCAACTTCTCACTGGCATTGGCGCCAAACTTTGAACGCGTACTTGCCACCGAATTGGCAAAACCTTCGGTGCACTCCGCGCAGTGGAACATTGCCGCCAACCAAATTGATAATGTGCAGATCATTCGCATGTCAGCCGAAGAGTTTACCGAAGCAATGAAAGGCGTACGTACCTTCCGCCGCCTTGAAGAAGCCAATATCGATCTGCAAAGCTACAACTGCAATACCATTTTTGTCGATCCACCACGCTCGGGCATGGATGAAGACACCTGCCGCATGGTGCAAGATTACGAACGTATTTTGTATATCTCATGTAACCCAGACACCCTTTGCGAGAACTTGGAAATTTTGTCCAAAACTCACCGCATTAGCCGCGCAGCACTGTTTGATCAGTTCCCATTTACCCATCATATGGAAGCTGGCGTTTGGCTTGAGCGCCGCTAGTCGCTCAAATACAACAGATAAAAAAGGCGCATCATGCGCCTTTTTCTTTAGCAAAATGAAGAACCCTACCTATCCATTGGTATAAAAGAGATTAATTACTCTTATTTTAGGAACTGACAAATTATCACCTAAGGGATTAAAATAGACGCAAATCAGCAGGATCACCTTTAATCTTCACATACCGCATAGGCCCATAAAGATTAGATATTCTCGCTCGTAAGTGCTTATCCCCCAGCATTCCCTTTCCAACCGGGCGCCATCCATCAGCACCACAAGTCGCATAGATATATTCAAAAAGCGCAAGGTATTCATCATCGGCAACAGCTACCCCTTCAAAATCTGGGCTATATAAAATAAATGCCCCCGATGCAACGACCGAATCACCACCCATCATGATCTTGAATGCAGGTCCAACAAACTGCGAATTATTAATCATTCGATCGGGATTATTTAGATCATTAATCTGAATAACCTCAAATTCTTCAGCTGACAATTTTTCCTTAAATGGATAACTATCGTAAAGCTCACCGCGCCATTGCAGACGAGCGCCGTTTAAAAAGCAATGCTTCGAGCCTTGCACCTCAAGATGCTTACCGCCTAAATCATAATCACAACTACTTTTGGCAACCATATGAAGATTAATTGGCACAATGATCGCTGCTTTGCCATCTGAGATTCGTACGGGCTGTACAATCATTTGCTCCTCTAAATGTTTTGCCGCCCACAATGTAAGTACGCCATCTATGGTCTTCATTTCCAAGCCATTTGGAGGATCAATCAATTGATAATTAATATCGTTTTCCCCTTGGTATACAACCGGAATTGAAACAAACATCCCCCCTTCACCGATCAAAAGATAATAATCACCATTTGCGATCGATTGAATCAATCTTTCGGAAATCTCTTTGCTCTCCATCGGAATCATGGACAGTTGATCAAAATTTGGATCTTGCGACTCTGTAGAAACATAAACCTTATATTCAACTGGAAAGGAGCCCATTGCACCCGGCAAGTTCAGGGATAAAGCATTGGTATATGAACGCCAATTTTCAGGTTGAATCGTTAATGACTGTGATATTTCATCACCATTTTTTGAAACGGCTTTAAGATAAACCCTAACATCAGCCATTGGCTGGCTCTCTAGATAAAAGATATAGGTTGCAATATCTTTGTCCGTAAAAGCGCTTGCAGCCAACTCAAGCCCAGCTGTTTCATTATCTAAAATAGAGAATGTTAAGCTTTGACGATATTGGCGCTGAGTATTTCCCGATGCCTGAATCACAGCTTCAAGCTCCCCCTGATGCACGCCTTCCATCAGCGTGTCGTCAACCGCAAGCACAGAAACTAAGACGCCCTGCTGCCAATTCTCTTCGTTGAGGATGATTTGAGATTTAATCAATGTCAGTTGCTCATCGAGGGCGCGCAGTTGAATCACTCTGTCTTGCTCAAAGTCACCAACGCCTGTGATTCTAATGCTCCCGGCATCTTGTCCTTCGCCAATGGATTCACTGACAACTTCAATACGAACTAAAGATAACTCAGGATCATTTTCCTCGACGGATTCACACCCAGTGAGTAGGAAAAAGAACAAAGCCACTATCCATGTAAATATGCCTATCCCTTTTTTCACGATTTCCTTCCTAGATTCGCTTTTCAGAAATTCTGACTACATATAACCAATCATTCACTGCTGAAATATTAATCGCTTTTTCTGGTGTAAATTGCGGGATAGATAACGACGGTATTTTTCATCTATTGATGTCCATCAAGAAATACAACAAACAAACAAAAAGCCCAATGCGATGCATTGGGCTTTTTCAATTGAACTGAACGATGTTTGAGTGGTTCGGTATCCGCAATTAAGCGGCGTCATCATGCTCCACGGTCACGGGCTTATTGTTATCTTTGTGGGTCATAATTTTTTCAAAGAATCCCACGCGATGGCCAATCCAGCCCAGAAGTGCCAGCAGGATAATAATGGCAAAGAAGTTACTGCCTAATTCAGGATTCATCGCGCGAGCAAAGGCAGAGTGGCCAAAGGCGCCCACCAAGAACAATGCAGCAGCAAGTAACGGCGTCCCCTCTTCCATAGGGTGTTCCAAATAGTGTTGGTACAGCGCATTGAGCGTAAAGCCCAGCGAAATCAGTGGGAAAATGGAAAAAGCAACGTGTTCGCTGGTAAAGACAAACCAAGTCGCGTTGCCACAGATCCCGGCCAGCAAAGACAATAATAAAGTTTTGGTTTCACGTTTGGGTTGATGACTCATGATATCCCTCATTCTTGATATAGCTGTGCGCTAGTATTGCTGAGCTTGGCGCGCAAAACGCTCACGCTCTTTGCGATACCAATAAGCACCCTTGGCAATCATTCGAAGCTGCATCACCAAGCGCTCGGCAAGTTCTGCGCGTGCCATTTCATCCATATCTAAAGCATTAGCGCCGGAGCTAAACACCACAGTAACCATGGCTTCTGCTTGGGTAAAGGCTTCTTCTGGGGATTGATCGGCACGTGCGACCAAGTACTCAGTTAATTCTGCGATAAAGTGATCCACTTCACGAGCAACTGCCGCGCGAAAATCTGGCGAGGTTCCAGAACGTTCACGCAGTAGCAAACGAAACACGTTGGGGCTGCTCTCAACAAATTCCATAAAGGTTTCAATTGAAGTGCGGATCACACTGCCCTCTTTGGCAATGCGTTGACGCGCTTGACGCATCAATTGGCGAAGCAGCAAACCGCCTTCATCGACCATGGTTAAGCCGAGCTCATCCATATCCTTGAAGTGACGATAGAAAGAGGTCGGGGCAATGCCAGCTTCACGGGCAACTTCGCGCAGACTTAAATTGGAAAAGCTGCGCTCGGCACTGAGCTGATTAAAAGCGGCGTCGATGAGCGTACGACGGGTTTTTTCTTTTTGTTGGGCGCGTACCCCAGTGGCTTTCATATCTAATTTCAAAATCTATTAAAGGATGGCAATACTATAACCCTTTTTTTCAGCGCTGTCGGCGCTGGCAAGGGCAAGCTGTGGCATTGACCACATTCAGCCAAAAGCATCATGGGTCAATAGGTATTATCGCTGTAAGATTTCCGCCCAAGGTAATTGGCCATCACCCACGACGATAAAATCAGGGTTAATCAAGGTTTCTCGCTGATTATAACTAAGCGGCTCTAAATTCAGTGTCATCACTTGACCACCCGCTTCGGTCAGAATGACTTGTCCGGCAGCGGTGTCCCACTCGCCAGTGGGTCCACTGCGCCAATAGGCATCCGCAGCGCCCTCGGCAATCAAGCAGGTTTTCAGTGCTGCAGAGCCAAATCGTAGCCATTCATAATGGTAAGCAGGACTCAATTGTTCAGTGATTGCATCCACATTTTGCCGATGGCTCACCGCTAAATTCAACTCTCGAGGTGGCGTGCGATAGCGCTTACTTTGCAGTTGCCCAGCAGTTTCATCGCCCAGCTGACACCAAGCGCCTTGCCCTTTCAGCGCATAATAGGTGCGGCCCAGTATAGGCGCATGCACCACACCTAGGGTTGGCTCATTGTTCTCAATCAGTGCTATCACCACCGCGAATTGATCGCTGCGGTTAATAAATTCTTGGGTGCCATCAATGGGATCCACCAGCCAATAACTGGGCCAAGCTTGGCGCTCCGCTAGGGGGAGAAATTTTCCTTCCTCAGACATCACAGGAATATGTGGCGTTAAAGAGCTCAGCGCTTGGGTGAGCAACGCATGCGCTGCCATATCTGCACTGGTCACCGGCGTTTGATCATCTTTCAGATGTTGCTCAAAGTCGCCTTGCTGATAGATCTGAGTGACGGTTTCGCCACATTGGCGGGCGATACGTCTGGCTGCCTCGAGCAGCATCCAATGATCCATTAAGCCCACCCTAGATGGCGCTGCGCCAACAATAACGCGGCAATGGCGCGTGCTTCACGAAAATCATCACGCGTCAGGAGCTCTTGCCAACGGTCGATTGGCCAATAAACCACTTCAAGCGGCTCAGGCTCATCACCTTCAGCGCTAGCCGGTGTTAAATCCTGCGCAAGCCACACACTCATTTCGCTGGAAAAATAGGAAGGCGCCAGCACAAAGCGCGTCAATGGCTCAAGCTTCGCAGCCTGTAAACTCACCTCTTCAGTCAGCTCACGATTAGCCGCCTGCTCGGCGCTTTCACCTAAGTCCACCAGCCCTTTAGGAAAGCCCAATTCATATTGGTGGGTGCCACAGGCATATTCGCGAATTAACACCAACTCCTGATTGGCGGTCACGGGAACGATCATCACCGCCTCTCGTCCGGAAGGTTTCATGCGCTCATAGGTACGCTCGACGCCGTTGGAAAAACGAAGATCAAGCGCTTCAATATGAAAAAGTTTTGATTGCGCCACACTGCGAATTGCGCGAATGATGGGGCGGTTGCCTGCACTTGGCGAAGGGGTTGATGGCATAGCCAAGCCTCGTCAAAGGTTAAAATTGTCCTTTTAAGGCTAACTGATAACGCCCTTGACTGTCACCTTTTGCGATCCATCCCAAGATACTGCGAATCCCTTTGGGCATTTTTGCTTGCGGTTTGATCCAGCCTGCCAATTGATATTGGCCAGCCGAACTGACTGTGGCATGAAGCTCAGCATTGAAGCTATCACTTTGATGATTGAGATCGGCGCGATAGCGCGGTCCATCACAACGCAAAGTAACTAAGAGATCGCCCGGCTGCATTTGTCCCATGGGAGTATTGATTTGCGGATCAGTCCAAATCAGCTGCCCCTTAAGTTCAGCGCAATCATATTGATTGAGCGCGATATGCTGAACGCCCAGCGTAAAATCACCCAGCAAGGTCACGCCATAGGGTTGCCAATATCGCTGCCAAGCCGAGATCTGGCTATTGAGCATCAGATCGTGACCGCTGATATCCCCCCAGCGCCACGCCAACTGGCCCTGCCCCGAAAGTGCACCAATGTCGCCTGACAACTCAAAATCGACATTAGGTCGACCAATGAGCGCAGTCCATGGACTCATACGCCACGATAGAGCCCCCATCGCAAAAGCGTGCTTGCCCAACGGTAAGGTCAATTGTCCTGTTTGGCCTTGCCAGAGCGTCCCTGAGACCGCTTGCGCACGTAGCTGCGGCGCTTGCTGCAATGCCAATAACGCTGGTACATGAGCAACCAAGCTCAAGACAAAAAAAGCCAACGCCACCAAGGCATAGGGAAGCCAACGACGCATCTTAACCCTCCATCAATTGCAAACGGACGACCTCAACCACACCGGGCTGATCGCCGCGCTTAAGATCCAGCGCATGAACCACCACGCCTTGGCGCAAGGCCAAATGGTCAAGCCAAGCCATCAAGTTATTAAAGGGCAACGGTTTGATCACCACCTGTACCAGATCTTGCTGTGGTTTAATCTGCGTGATCTGAATTTTAAATTGCGATGCAGTTTGCGTAATGCGCTCATTGATGCCGCCTTGTACCGCCACACTATTGCCACCTGCGCCTTGCTTGCGCAGCGACTGAATTTCAGCGGCCTTGGTTTGCGACCACTGCAATAAAGCTTGCTCGCTCTTCACCCGCATCTGCGCTTGTGCTTGTCGCTGCTGTAAGGGCTGCCAAAGCTGAAAATAGAGCACAGCAAAAAGGATCACCCCACCACAGGTTGCCACCAAAATGCGCTCGCGAACTTCAAGTCCGAGCCACCATGCTTTGATTGCTGCCATCTCTAGCGTCTCCTTAATACCAATACGCCGCTGACCACACCGCTCTCTTGATTGAGCTGACCCACATCGACGTCATATTTATCCGCCAACGCCTTTTTCAAGGTTTCAAAGCGGGCAAAATCTGGGCTGGTAGCCTGAATACGCAGCTCATTGCGCTTGCCATCATACTTGAGGGTTTGCACATTGATGCCACTGCTGACGCCCATTTTTTCACTAATTTGCGCCAGCCAAGGCAACACTCCAACATTGGTACCGCCGCCAACTAAGCGTGCATGCTCTTGTTTGAGCTGATTACGCAAATAGCTACGAGTTGGAATACGTTTTTTGTTTGGAAATACCTGACGAAACACCGCGTTATTTTGTGCGATAAGCTGCTCAGCCAAACGCTCTTGGCTCACCACGGCATAAAACGTTGAAATCAACTGCAACACCAAGACTACAGCCGCCGCAATAGCCACCTTGCGCCACAACAACCAATGCCGACGCCAAGGTGCCTGACGACGATAAGGTCCCTGTAATAGGGTGTGTCTCTGATTAAGCATGCCTTCGGCAAGCAGGCCAAGCACCATCTCTTGTGGCAACATGGTGGCATGCCAAGGCGATGGCAATGGCGCCGTTAAATTGGAATAACAGGCCAGCGTGGTTTGATCCACGGCAGGCACTTCAGCCACAGGCTCAGATGGTGACACGGCCGCTGCCTCATCTTCATTCGCAGCTATCGGGTCAGTGATATCGGCGGCTAGATCTGCCGCTAAATCCTGAGACTGGGCTTCAGATTTATCCTTTGCAGGCGCAGTGCTCAGCGCCTGTAATCCCATCAGGGCCATGGGCAGCAAATCAGCCTCCACGGTCACCCCGACATGGGCATGCCAACGCAGTAGTACTTCGCCTTGATACTCCACCGCACTCACGCCTTGCTCAGCATGCCAAGGTAGCGCCAGATAATCAGGTAGCATCATTTTGACGGGCAGATTGGCAGCAGCCAAATCAGCGAGCCATTGCTGCATCAATTCATGACGCACTACAGCCACCCAAGCTTGATTGCCTTGTCTTGCCAGCACAGCAAAATGCAGCTGATCAATATCTTCCGCCAATTGCTCTTCGAGCAAGTAAGGCACCACAGTTTGCACCTGTGAGCGCGATCCCGGCGGCAGCTCCACTTGCACCGTGGTGACGGTATGACCGGCAATCAACACATAAACCGGACGCTGCTGTGCATATTCTTGTAGATCGGCCAGCTGGGTATGATCACTCAGCTCACCAGAGGCCATCACTTGCTGGCTTTCTGTGGACCATACCGCCCAAGGCACGGGCGATGTCGGGTCATCATTTAGTCGAATCGTCAGGTGCTCGCTCACGCACTCCTCCATAACGACGCCGCACCACTTCAAATTGGTCGTCGGCATTGCGTTTTAGCAAAGCGCGCTCTCGCACTCTTGCTGGTTCCAATTGAATTTCAGCATCTAACTCAAAATAGTGACTGGTGGTCGTGAGATAGTTTACTGCGCGATCTTTGGTCGCATCATCGAGCCCTGATAAGGCGGGCTCAAGCCAAAAACTGTCTAAATCGCTCCAACCATCGTAGGGGCGCTGCTCAATCAGCTGCTGCACCTGCGACAGGCTGATACTGGGATAAAGTAACGCGGCTAAGATCGGCGCTTGGTCGGCAGTAATGGTATTGATATTAAGCAGCCAACGGGTATCTGGCAGGGCGCACAATAACGGCGTGATCTGCCCCATCATCTTTGGTGTGACGCCTTGAATTGCGCGCAGCTCGCTAATATCTGCAATCACCCCATTGGCCGTGAGATAACCGGGGTTTTGCCCAGCGTAATAACTGTCTTCCGCACCAAAAGCACTTTGCACCGCATCATCTAAATCTAGATATTCCCAAACGCTATCTGCCACGGTTTCCGCTTGGTAGGGCTCTATTTGTGCTTGCTCTAGCGTGCGTTGCAGCACCTCAACCAAATAGGGACGGTTCACGCCATCCCCTTCATTGGCCACAGCAAGCGCGTTGACGTTTAAGCAGCGCTGCATATCTGTAATTTTCCCGACGGTGGTGGCCTCATCAATGGGAAAGGTTTGTTCGCCGCGCGCCCAATTTTGCGACAAATTCACCACCTCGTTATCGGCGATATCTTTTTTCAAAATCGCAATCGCCAACTGCTCCACACCAAGGCCGTACCAATAGGCTTGCTGCTGAGTATTGAGCGCCTCTGCGCGATAAAAATGCTGCCACAACCGCTTAGACATAGTCGCTGCCAAGGTGGTCATAATGGCCAGAATGAGCAGCACCATCACCAAGGCAACGCCACCTTGTTTGCCCGTCAGCGATTTCAAATGGTGCTTCGGCGCTTGCACAGGATTAAACATCGCTTGGCGCCTCATCGGTCATCAGGCTGGCACCGGTGAGGAGAAAGTCCCGCTCAATTTTGCCGTAATCTTGCAGCACTAATTTGATTCGCAGTGCTTGCGGTAATGCTTGTGCATCTTGCCAGTCGTTGCGCCACTGGCCCTTGTCATAAAACTGAAACTGCAGCTTTTCGACCCCTTCAAGTAGCACTTGCATGCTAGGCTCATTGCTAGTGTCAACATCGGCATAGTGCCAACGCATACGTTCTAATTTTTCATCTTGTAAGCGATAGCCCACACGCGCGACTTCACCGCGAGAAAACGCCCACGCCGGATTGAGCACGCCGCCACGAACAAAGCTCAACCCTTGATCATCCGACTCAAGCCAGCGATTACCGTGATAGAGCACCCGAGCACCATCACCCGTTCCGAGGCGATGCGGTCGCAGTGCCATCTGCCGTATATCGTTTTCAATTAATAACATAGCGCGCTGCATCTGTTTTAAACGCTCGCCCGCCTGCTCAGTCATAATTTCGGTTTGCTGCGCGCCTACTAAAATGCGGTTAGCGCTCAAGCTCAAGGCGACAAAAATCACCAAGACCACCAGCACTTCAAGCAAAGTGAAGCCCCGTGAACGAATGTGCGACGCTATCATGGCTTGGCTCGATAGCTACGAATTTGTAGCAGTTGACTGGCAAAATTAGCCTCTGTGGAGACGGCAACGTCCACCGCCACAAGGCTACCCTCGCTGGTCTTTTGCGGTTGAATTTTCCAATAAAAGGTTTGTCCGGCCATCTCGGATTTACCTTGTTTGGTTGAGGATGGCACGCCCTCTAGGGCCACTTTTACCTGCTGATTTTCCGCGACCCAGTTGGCAAATAGATTTTGCTGCAGATGGATTAAGGTGCTGCTGTGCTGACTCATACTTTGCAAAAGTGCCATACTGCTGAGCGCAAAAATCGCCAATGCCACCATCACCTCAAGCAAAGTAAAGCCGCGATTCACAGCAAAGGAATGGCAATTGAGATGCTTTGCATGCCTTGGTAAATCAGCTGAGACATAGGATAAATCACTGCGGCGCATGCTCAGCCCCTTGCCAGCAGTCACCTTTCCCCAACTCGTTCACCCGTAAAAACCAACGCTGAGATTCCTCTTTGCCCTGTTCAAGCCAATCGGCTTCAAAAGGCGTGACCTCACCGCTGGATAAAATCAGCACCTGCGGTGGCTCAATTTTATCCTCATCTTGCTCAAAACGGCTGGGCTCAAACAGACTATCATCACCTTCAAATAAGCTGTCTTTTTGCTGCCAAGCAAAACCATCCACAGTCACCGACATCGCCATCCCCTTTTCCATGGTCACCTTCTCAGCAAGGCGATGCTCTAAGGGCTGCCAACCATCAGCCGTAAGGATGAGAAAGCGATAGCTCATAGGTTGTGCGCTTTGATCAAAATAGATGCCGTAGTCTTCACCGCGACGAATCGCATCATCGCTCAGGATCTCAACCAACATGCCAAGACGAAGCGCTTCAGTTTGCTCTGCTTTGGCGTTTTGGTTGGGCACCGCAATAGTGACAAACATCGCGCTCATCCCCAAAATCACCATCACAAGTAGGATTTCAAGCAGGGTAAAACCACGAGCGCGACGCAATGACATTACTGGAAGTCTCCCAAATTCCAGTTGCCAATATCTGCATTGATGCCTTCGCCACCTTCTTGACCGTCAGCACCCAGAGTAAAGACATCGTAATCACCGTTATCACCCGGTGACATATATTGGTAGTCATTGCCCCAAGAGTCTTTTGGCAAACGCTCAAGGTAACCACCATCTGGGTAGTTACGTGGCACAGGATCGCTATCAGGCTTGGTCACCAAGGCTTCCAAACCTTGGTCTGTGGTTGGATAACGGCCATTTTGCAACTTGTACATTTTCAGCTGAGTTTCGAGCGTGCTGATATCCGTTTTTGCTTTTTGCTGGTCAGCAATATCTTTATTGCCCATCAAGTTTGGAACCACCACGGCGCCCAGCACACCTAAAATCACGATCACCACCATAATTTCAAGCAAGCTAAAACCACGTTGCTGTTTCATCGAATTTCTCCTGTTATTAAACCACTCGCTATTTCGCAACGAGGGTATTCATTTCGATAATCGGAAGTAGGGTGGCCATGACGATAAACATCACCACCCCCGCCATAGAGACAATCAACAGCGGTTCAAACACTGCCAATGCCATGGTCACTAAACTTTCAAATTCACGGTCTTGGTTATCCGCCGCACGGCCAAGCATCTGCTCTAACTCACCACTGCGCTCGCCACTGGCGATCATATGCAGCATCATCGGTGGAAACAGCTTGGTTTGCTGCAATGCGCTACGCAAGCTGGTGCCTTCGCGCACGCGATCGGCCGCCTCAAGCACTTGCGCTTTCACATGCTGATTGGTCATCACCTGCGCCGAGATTTTCATGCCCTCAAGCAGAGGAATCGCGCTAGATGAACAAATCGATAGGGTTCGCGCAAAACGCGCGGTATTCAGACCACGGTTGACCTTGCCAATCACCGGAAAATGCAGCAATTTTTTATGCCACGACAGACGCGCTTTGGCATCGCGTAAACGCAGACGAAAGAGCGTAATCGCGGCAATAATCGCGATCAACAGGTATAAGCCGTAATGCACCACAAAATCACTCATTGCCAGCAGGATATGGGTTACCTGAGGCAGTGGCTGATCCATCTGCACAAATTGATTGACGATATCTGGCACCACAGCCGCCAATAGGTAAGCCACCACAGAGATAGCCACCAGCGTTAAAATTGACGGATAGATCATCGCTTGCTGCATTTTGCTGCGAATGCGCTGACGGTTTTCGGTGTAATCGGCAAGGCGATTAAGCACCGTATCAAGGTGACCCGATTTTTCACCGGCAGCCACCATGGCACGAAATAGCTCATCAAAGACATGCTCATATTCGGCCATGCCATCAGCCAAGGTGTAGCCCTCGACCACGCGAGAGCGCACTCCCAGCATCATATTTTTAATGCGTGGATTTTCCGCTTGCTCAGCGACAGCACGTAAACACTCTTCCAGCGGCATACCGGCTTGCACCAAGGTTGCCAACTGGCGGGTGATTAACGCTAGATCTGCGGTTTTGATTGAAGTTTTAAAAAAACTGCGCGCGGCGGTTTGCTGCTCTTTTTGCCTTGTGGGCACCACATCCAGCGGAATCATCCCCTGTTCACGCAGTTGCTGACGCACACCACGCGCCGTATCCGCTTCAAGTGTGCCTTTGCACTGACGGCCTCGGCGATCCAGCGCTTTATATTCAAAGGCGGCCATTATCCCTCCCGCGTCACACGTAGTACTTCTTCAAGGGTGGTGGTGCCATTGCGCACCTTAGATAAACCATCAGCTTGAATACTTGGGGTATGGCTACGAATCGCTTTTTCGATGGCAATCTCGCCTGCTTCAGCATGAATCAGCTGTTGCACCTGCTCATCGATCACCAGCAATTCATGAATGCCGGTTCGGCCACGATAACCCTTTTGATTGCAGTGCTCACAGCCCTTGGCGTGATACAAAATCAGCGGCTCATCATCGTTAACGCGAAAATGCTTACGCTGCTCTTCATCCGCCTCATAGGGGGTGCGGCATGACTTACACAAGGTGCGCACCAAACGCTGCGAGAGCACGCCAAGGAGCGATGAAGAGAGCAAGAAAGGTTCAATCCCCATATCACGCATACGGGTCACCGCACCCACTGCTGTATTGGTGTGCAAGGTTGAAAGAACGGTGTGACCGGTCAAAGAGGCTTGCACGGCAATTTGCGCCGTTTCTAAGTCACGAATTTCACCCACCATCACCACATCAGGGTCTTGACGCAAAATCGCGCGCAAACCGCGAGCAAAGGTCATATCTACCTTGGTATTGACCTGAGTCTGGCCGATCCCATCAATATCAAATTCAATGGGATCTTCAACGGTGAGAATATTGCGCTCAGGGCTGTTAATCTCAGTGAGACCAGCATACAAGGTGGTGGATTTACCCGAGCCTGTCGGGCCTGTCACCAGCAAAATGCCATGTGGACGCTGCAATAGTTGACGAAAACGATACTGCACCGACTCCGTCATCCCTAGGCTACTGAGATCGAGCTGGGTTTGGTTTTTATCCAACAAACGCAGCACCACCCGCTCACCATGTGACGATGGCATGGTGGAAACACGCACATCCACCGCGCGACCTCCGATTCGCAAAGAAATACGGCCATCTTGCGGCACGCGCTTCTCAGCGATATCAAGACGCGCCATGACTTTAATACGGGAAATCAACAGCGGTGAAAGTTTACGATTGGGCGATAACACTTCGCGCAGCACGCCATCGACGCGAAAGCGAATGGCCAGCTTATGCTCAAAAGTTTCGATATGAATATCTGAAGCGCCCTCTTTGATCGCCTCACCCAGCATGGCGTTAATCAACTTGATGATCGGCGCGTCATCTTCAGATTCCAGCAAATCTTCCGTTTGCGGCAACTCTTCAGCCAGTGAGAAGAAATCTTCGCTATCGGCACCGATATCTTCCATCAACTGACGTGCTTCAGAAGAATCACGCTGATAAACCTCAGTCAGGGTTTTACTGAAAATATCCCCTGAGACCATTTGTAATTCAAAGGGTGCACCCGCGATGCGGCGCACCTCTGTGAGCACCGCCAAAGGGGGGGGCAACACGCACAACAGACACAACTGTTCTTCTGCACACACCAAGGCCACTTGGTGGCGCTTGGCATAGGCAAAGGGTAAACGTTTCGGCGCGATCACCACACTCATTGGCTCGCTCTCGCTTGCTCAGCAAACACCCGAAGCTCTGGTAGCGCTTGCATATCTTCATGATATTCAGGCAGCAATGGCGTCTCGGTATTTGGCATCAAGGAGATCCCTTCCTGCTGGCGATACAGCTGCTCAGCGCGAATATAGTTATATTTACGCTGGGTCACGCCATCGGCAGTGGTGATATCGCGAATAATGGTGGGCTTAATAAACACCATCAAATTTCGTTTGGTTTTTTGATTGCTCTTTGAGGAGAACAGCGTGCCCAACAGCGGAATATCGCCCAGCACTGGCACTTTGTCGTCACTTTCCACCACTTGCTCATCAATCAAACCACCGAGCACGAGCATCTGGCCATCTTTGACCAAAACCGTGGTATTGAGCTGACGTTTGGCAAAGCGCACATCCACGGCGCCGCTGGCATTGAGCACGGAAGAGACTTCCTGCTCAATTTTCAGCTGTACTGAGTCGCCTTCGTTAATCTGTGGGGTGACCTTAAGCTTGATGCCCACCTCTTTACGCTCCACGGTTTGGAACGGATTATCATTGTTGGAGCTTGAAGTAGAGCCCGTCACCACTGGCACCTCTTCACCAACAATAAATGAAGCTTCATCGTTATCCATCACAGTGATACTTGGCGATGACAGAATATTGGAGTTGGCATCGGATTGAATGGCGTTGACCAGCATGGTCCAATCGCCCATCACCAGCCCCATAAAGCCACCATTGAGCCCAGACATGGCTGTCGCTAGCGCGGTTAAATCACCCTCTTCGGTGGTGGTCACTTTGCCTGTCACCGCGCCAGTATCGCGATCTGTGGTCACAGTTTCGGTGACCTTATCTTTGGATGCTTCCAGCGCACCAGCATAGGCACTCACCGGCAAGCCCGTATTGCCGAACTGAATCACCCCGCCGTCTTCCAGCGAGCCCCACTGCACGCCCAGGCTAATGCCGTCACCTTCGGTCATCTCGACAATCATCGCCTCGACCAACACTTGCGCGCGGCGAATATCGAGCTGACTAATCACATCTTCTAGTGAGCGCATCACATCGGGCGGCGCGGTGATCACCAAGGCATTGGTATCTGGATGGGCGGCAATGGTCACAGAATCTTTGCTGGTCATTGGCGCTGCTTCTTTGGCACCACCAGATTTACCCGAGATGATGTTATCGGAAACGCCTTTAAGCACATCGACCAAATCTTCCGCTTTAGCATATTTCAAATAGATCACGCGGTGATTGCCCGAGGTCGCCATCTCTTTATCCAGTTGGCGAATCAACTTCACTAAGCGCTGGCGCACTGCAGGATCGCCTGAAACCAAAATGGAGTTGGTGCGCTCATCGGCAACCAATTTTGGCTGCAAAAAACTAGGGACATTCTTCGCCTGATCGGATTTATTCAGCGCATCGACAATCCGCACCATCTCAGAGGCGGAGGCATTACGCAGCTCAACCACAGTGATCTCTTTGTCACCGGCGCGATCGACGCGCTCAATAATATCGGCTAAACGCGCCACCACAGCGGCGCGACCAGTGATCATAATGACGTTAGCAGGATCGTAGTGCACCACGTTACCAGCACCAGCGTTGTCGTTGAGTTGGCGCAGCAAAGGAGAGAGTTCGCGCACCGACACATTACGCACCGCAATCACACGGGTCACAATGGCATCATTGGGTTGGCCTTTGAGGCTATCGACCACAGGAACCGCTGAGGTTTTGGCGTCTTTATCTTTGACGATTTTGATCACCCCGTTATCCATCTCAACGGCGGCAAAACCATGAACCTCAAGCACGTTCAAAAAGAAGCGGTAATACTGCTCTTCATTGAGCAAGTCATAACTGCGGACATCAATTTGTCCACGGACGCTGGGATCAACAATGATGGTTTTTTTCAGATTACGGCCCACGATATTAATGAATTCATGAATATCCGTATCCTTAAAACTGGCGCTGTACTCTTCACTGGCGTAGGCGGGTGATGCGCAAACCAAGGCGCTCGCCAACATCCAGGAACTCAAGCTTTTCCACTTTTTCACACATCTCTCCTCGTGGCTGCCCCATCAGGCGCAGTCATTAAAATCCAATATAAATGTCATGCCTTTGCCCTTGGCGATCGACCACCAAATTGAGCTCAGTCATCTGAGTCAATTGCGGCCACAACTTAGCCGCTTCTGCATCATTGGTGAGGTCGACCCCATTGAGGGTCACTGCAAGGTCATTGGGCTCTAAGCCCACAGAATCAAATAGGGCGCGATCTTTGCCAGGATTGACGCGATATCCCACCACTTTGCCGTCGCGTTTCACTTGAGACAGGCGAATATAAGTCATTAGCGCAGCGGGATTATCGACAACCTCCTGACGAATTTGTTCCAAGCGCTCGGACGCATTTGCGCTCTTTGCCCGCGGCTTTTGTACGCGCGGATTGCCAGCTTGGCTTTGGCTGCGTGATGGTTTGGCATTGGGGTCAAATAACAGGGTTTCTTCACGGCCAGCATTGCGAATAATCACCCGGTCTGGATACACCGCAGCCAAGGTTGCGCGAGTGCCCTCAATGGTTTCATCCAAGCCATAGGTATTTTGCTTACCGCGATTGCCAATGACCGCCAGCGCTTTTGCTGGATTGCTGCTCGCCACCACCCCATGCAGGGTCAATTGCAAACGCGTTTTCGGCGCATTACTGGGTTTTTGAGGCTGTTGAGCCTGCGGTTTGGTTGCTGAATAGGGACCAAAAAGATGGTGCGCCACAATATCGCGTAGCTGATAAGCGGGCCCCTTACGCTCAACATTTACGGTTGCCATTTGCGGTGCCGCGCTTTGTTGCTGAGGCTGATAAAACTGCCATGCCAATACACCCGCTTGCCAGCCTGCGATCGCAAGCAGCAGCACAGTAACAAGGCGAGCACTGGCGGCTGAGCTCAGCGGCCAACGATGGATAAAGTTGGACAACAATTGGTTTGGCACAACAGATTCGCTTTTTATAGGTGACTGTTAAGACAGGTCAAAATCATAACATCGCACTGTCAAATCAAAGTAAGAGCACCAATTTTTTTTTATCAATGCCGCAGAAATATGAGTTTGCTCCCAGCCTATTACGCGACTTTTTTATCATTTTCGCCAACTTTTGGTTGGAATTTGCATCCAGCGCCCCCATCAAAAGAGACCGAATGCAAGATTGGTCGATCGCTGCGCAATGGGTATAATATCAGCAGGCAGACGAGACGCCATTCTGTAAATAGCACATAAGGCAAATACAATGACTGCTCAAGTTCGTTTAGATAAATGGTTATGGGCAGCACGCTTTTATAAGACCCGTTCCATCGCTAGACAGATGATCGATGGCGGTAAAGTGCACTACAATGGTCAACGCAGCAAACCGAGCAAAGTCGTCGAAATTGGCGCTGAACTCACCATTCGCCAAGGCCACGATCAAAAAATCGTCGCCATCGTTGCCATTAGCGACCAACGTCGCGGCGCGCCAGAAGCGCAGGCACTTTACCAAGAAACTGTACAAAGCATAAAGAAAAGAGCAGAAAATGCTGAGTTGCGCAAACTCAATGCACAACACGCACCTGCGCCGGATCGCCGCCCTGATAAAAAACAGCGCCGCGATATTATGAAACTTAAAGATAACCTTTCACGTGATTGATGCCGGAGTAACCCATGGCTAAAGACAATTTGTACCGCTACCTGTTTGAATCACTCTCAGTTCGTGGCGAATTGGTACAACTCAATGAAACCTTTGCCAAGATGCAAGAAAACAAACAGTATCCAGCGCCAGTTCAAACCCTATTGGGTGAACTGTTGGTGGCGACCAGCTTGCTCACGGCAACCTTGAAATTTGAAGGCTCAATCGCGGTTCAAATTCAAGGCGATGGCCCAGTATCCTTGGCCGTGATCAACGGCGACCACGAGCAAAAACTACGTGGTGTTGCTCGCCATGCAGATGAAGTGCCAAACAGCAATCGCATTCAAGATTTGGTGGGCAATGGCCATATGGTGATCACCATTACCCCAAATAAAGGCGAACGCTACCAAGGGATTGTTGCCTTGGAAGGTGACACCCTTGCAGCATGTTTGGAAAACTACTTTGCACAATCAGAGCAACTTGCAACCAAACTGGTGATGCGTACCGATGCGCAGCACGCTGCGGGTATGTTGCTGCAAGCGCTACCAGATACCAATGAAAACGCCGCTGCTGATTTTGAGCATTTGGCAACGCTGACTGAAACCGTAAAAGCAGAAGAGCTCTTTAGTCTTGACGCGGAAGAAGTGCTATACCGCCTCTATCACCAAGAAGAAGTAAAACTCTTTGAACCACAACCAGTCAGCTTTGAATGTGGCTGTTCACGTGAGCGTTGCGAAGGCGCGATCCTCAACGTTGGCCGTGAAGAGATTGAGCTGGTAATCAGTGAGCAAGGTTCCGTGGTGATGAACTGTGATTACTGCGGCGCACAATATGATTTCGACAATGTGGACGTTGCTGCATTGTTTGAAAATGCGATGAAAGGCGACAGCCAACAGCATTAATTCGCTGACTCAGTCAAAGACTGAAAAAATTAAACCGATCAAAAAGAGCGCTTGAAGCGCTCTTTTTTTGTTTAAAATATCGCCAAAGCGTAATTTTTCTTTTACTACACCCATGGATCACATTGATTGGTCATACCAGTTTTAGCTTGCATCTTATTATAGACAATGCTCAACACATCACACATTTCACACCCAAAAAACGCGACATCAACGACACTTCAACACATTTAACAGCACGTTAGCATATTTATGGTCAATTTTTGATGAAAATCCCTGAATTGCTAAAACCCGACTGCTAGCATGGATTTAGAAAAACATAAAAATGACATCTTACCTACAGGAGCACCTATGAACGTAACAGACGTAAATAATAAGGTTGCATGTGATATCGATTTGTCGCAATACGGCATTACCAATATCACTGAGGTAGTACGCAACCCTTCATACGAATTGTTATTTGAAGAGGAAACTCGCCCAGACCTAGAAGGTTATGAGCGAGGCGTGGTCACGGAGCTTGGCGCGGTTGCAGTTGATACCGGCGAATTCACGGGCCGATCCCCCAAAGATAAATTTATCGTGATGGACGATACCAGCCGCGAACATATGTGGTGGACTGGTGCGGTGAAAAACGATAATAAACCCATCACGCCAGACACTTGGAAAGATCTGAAAACCTTGGTCACTGGCCAACTTTCCGGCAAGCGTCTTTTTGTTATCGATGGTTACTGTGGTACCAACGTTGACACCCGTCTCTGTATTCGTGTGATCACCGAAGTTGCGTGGCAAGCGCACTTTGTGAAGAACATGTTTATTCGTCCAACAGCAGAAGAATTAGCCAGCTTTGAGCCTGATTTCGTGGTGATGAATGGTGCGAAATGCACCAACGCGAAATGGCAAGAGCACAATATGAACTCAGAGAACTTCACTGTGTTCAACCTCACTGAGAAGATGCAGCTCATTGGCGGTACTTGGTACGGCGGCGAGATGAAGAAAGGTATGTTCGCGATGATGAACTACTTCTTACCGCTAAAAGGTGTGGCATCTATGCACTGTAGTGCCAACATGGGCCAAGATGGCGATGTTGCAATCTTCTTCGGTCTTTCTGGTACCGGTAAAACCACCCTATCCACAGATCCAAAACGCGCGCTGATTGGTGATGACGAGCACGGCTGGGATGACAACGGCGTATTCAACTTTGAAGGCGGCTGTTATGCCAAGACCATCAAGTTGTCAAAAGAAGCTGAGCCAGATATCTACAACGCAATTCGTCGCGATGCATTGCTAGAAAACGTCACTGTGCGTAATGATGGCTCCATCGACTTTGATGATGGTTCTAAGACTGAAAACACCCGTGTGTCTTACCCAATCTATCATATCGACAACATCGTTAAGCCTGTCTCAAAAGGCGGCCATGCGAGCAAGGTGATCTTCCTATCGGCTGATGCCTTTGGCGTGCTTCCTCCGGTGGCAAAACTCACCGCAGAGCAAACCAAGTACCACTTCCTCTCTGGCTTTACCGCTAAATTGGCAGGTACTGAGCGTGGCATCACAGAGCCAACACCAACCTTCTCAGCTTGTTTTGGCGCAGCATTCCTCACACTACACCCAACCAAGTATGCCGAAGTCTTGGTGAAACGTATGGAAGCTGTGGGCGCCGAGGCTTATCTCGTGAACACTGGCTGGAATGGCACTGGCAAACGTATCTCAATTCAAGATACACGCGGCATTATCGATGCGATCCTCAATGGCGAAATCGAAAATGCACCAACCCAGAAACTCCCAATCTTTAACTTGGAGATTCCAAAAGTATTGCCTGGTGTAGATACCAATATTCTTGATCCTCGTGAAACCTATACCGACCCACTTCAATGGGAAAGTAAAGCCAAAGACTTGGGTGAGCGCTTCATCAAGAACTTTGAAAAATACACAGATAATAGTGAAGGTGCTTCCTTGGTGGCCGCAGGCCCACAAGTGGACTAATTGGTCACATTTATCACCCAAAGCCCTCTTTTGAGGGCTTTTTTCATTTCTCTCACCGCCACAAACCAACTTGCCCCCAAATTCCATGCAAATCACTTGCACCGCCAAAATAAATGGGCGAGGCTAAATGCTGCGAGGAGGGACCCATGCTGCGCCTTATTAAACTCTTGTTATCTCTTGTAATTGTCATCATGGTTGCATTTGGTAGTGCATTGGCTGTGCTACACACACAATATGCCGTCCCCATGGTTCAGTGGCTGGTTGAGAAAACCACCCCTTACGCCCTTGAAGTCGCTGATATTGATTACCACATTGAATCCCCTTGGGAAATCACCCTCAGCCAAGTCACCCTCACCGATCAGCAGAAACAAACGCAAAGCCTCAGCGCCGAGCGTGTACAGCTTTGGCTCACCCCTTTTGAAATTCTTCGCGGCCATTGGCACTTTGATACCATTTTAATCGCCGCGCCCAATTTCAAACATTGGCAGCCCGACCAACTGTTATCCAAAACCTTTGTCGCCAAGCGACTCGCCATTCATCACTTTCATTATAGCCAAGGGGATATCGCCTTTGTCGATGGCAAATTGCAACTCGACAACTGGACACCGAGCAATGACGATTTATGGCATTTTGATGGTGAGTTTCAGTTTTCAGCCAAGCAACTCACTTGGCATCAAAGCCAGCTCGATCAGATTCTCTTCTCAGGCCATAAGCAGGGTAAGCAATGGACCTTTAGCGGTATTTCAGCGGATTTTCTTGGTGCCCAGCTACGTGGCGATATCAGAGTTGATGAAAGCGATCGCACCATTCGCGTCACGGGTATGACCATCAGCGATCTGCGTTTACAAAATTGGCAGCCGCTCAGACAGCTCAAGCAGCAATTTGAACACTATGGCCAAGCAGGCTATCACCTGCTGGTGGAGCGTCTAGATATCATGGGCATGAGTGTCGCGGAGGAAAATCACAGCGTTGAAGAGCTCAACATTGCGGTGCACCGCTTTGATACCCGTAAAGGTCGCTGGCAGCAAAAAGATGCCATTGTTTCATTGCAGGCCAGCGATCTCATTTGGGATCACTGGCAAATTCAAAATCCACTGCTGGAGCTGCGCATTCAGCCGAATCGCTGGTATATCGATGGCGCCTCATTAAAAATGCTCGATGGCTATATTTGTCTCGAAGGGGAAATATCCCCGCAGCAAGCGAAAATTCATAAACTCGATATCAACAGCATTAAATGGATTAGTACAGGTCCGGTTCGCCATGCGTTGCAAGCCTATATTGCCACCCTAGACAATCTAGCGATTGATGAGCTAGCGGTGCACTACAGTCACTATATCGACCCCGATGAAGATTGGCCGATGCAGCTCAGCGCACTCAATGGTGCAGGTAAGCAGCTGATTCTCAAGCGTGATGGACAATATGGATTATGGCATGGTGAGCTGCAACTCTCCGCCACCCAAGCCAGCTTTAACCAAGTGGATTTGCGCACCCCAGAGCTGATTATGTCGACTGAAAAAGGGCAGTGGCAGATGGCGCTCAACACCCTGTTTAGTCATGGTTTGATGCAGGCAACAATGCAAATGGACTTAGCGCAAATCAGCAAACCTTGGCAACTCAGTATTAAAGCTGATGGCATTCCAGCGAATCTCTACCAGCGTTGGTTCCAATGGCCGCTGCCAATTCTCGGCGATCACGACCTCACCCTCAACCTCAGTGGATTAGCCGCTGATCGCACCGCGCTCAATCACACCCTAAGCGGCGATATTCGCTATGAGTTTCGCGATCTCAGACTGGATCGCATGAGTGAAAAAACGCTGTGGCAACAGCTCAGTGATACGCAGTGGCAATGGCGACAAAGCTGGCCGCTGGAAAAACTCAGCAAGAGCGTGACTTTGGATGATGCCAAGGGAGAATTTAGTATTGATCGCGGTGAGCTCAAATTGCCCGCGACACAACTACAAGGCCAACAGATGCAAGTGATGCTCAAGGGCAACTGGCGTTTTGCTCATCCTAAACAGCAAAACCTCACCTTACAGGTGGACTACGACTGTCATCGTTTAAGTCGCCAGTGGTCTCAAGGCCAAAGCGAACTCAAAACCGATGAAAGGTGCCAGTAATGACAGGCGTTGTGCTAACCACACCTCGCGTGATCATTCGTCCTTGGCGTGAAGAGGATCGCCAGCCCTTTGCGCAAATGAGCCAAGACCCTGCGGTGATGCGCTATTTCCCTAATCATCTCAGCCTTGAGCAAAGCCATGCCATGGTCGATAAAATGCAGCAGCTCATTGAGGAAAATGGCTGGGGATTTTGGGCGCTAGAGCGACAAAGCGATGGTGCCTTTATGGGGCTTGCCGGACTGCACCGACAAAATAGCAGCTTTCCCAATGGTCCCTTAGTGGAGATTGGTTGGCGTTTAGCTCAGGAATTTTGGCATCAAGGCTATGCGCAAGAAGCGGCGCAAGCCATTTTAACTTTTGCCTTTGAACGCCTTAAATTAGCGGAGGTATATGCCTTTACCGCGCTTTGTAACGCACCATCAAGGCAGCTGATGACTCGCTTAGGCATGAAGAACTGTGAGTCTGATTTTGACCACCCTAAATTGCCGGTGGATCATCCACTTTGTCGCCACTGCCTTTATCGCATCAGCGATCTGCAGTGGCAACAAAATAAGGGACGTTAAACTTCCAGCCAGAAGGTCACTGGACCATCATTAACCAAGCTAACCTTCATATCTGCCGCAAACTGACCGGTTTGGGTGTTGACGCCTTTGCTTTGACAACAAGCAACAAAGGCTTCATAGAGTGCGTTGGCTTTATCTGGATGAGCTCCTGAAGAAAAGCTCGGCCGCATCCCTTTTTGGGTATCTGCCACCAGTGTAAATTGCGATACCACCAGCACCTCACCACCGGCTTGCTGAACATTGAGGTTCATCTTGTCATTTTCATCGGAAAAAATGCGATACCCCAGCACCTTGTGACAGAGTTTTTCCACTTTCGCCTGATCATCATCAGCAGCAACACCAAGCAGTACCAAAAGTCCTGCACCAATCTCGCCCACCACTTGGCCATCGACACGTACCGCAGCTTCGCTCACGCGCTGAATCAAAGCAATCATATCTATCCTTATCAAATCACGCCGCAGCGTCTAGGAGTCTATCTCTTTTGTTTGTCCTGTTTTTGGACCTACCACCACGTCGCTATTGGCATGGTTGGTCGCTGACGAAACCGCTCTGGCTTGCGCACCAAATCGAAGTGCCATGGGACCTTGGCGGCGGTCATATCGCCACTGCTCGC
This sequence comes from Vibrio stylophorae, assembly GCF_921293875.1. Classification (NCBI taxonomy): domain Bacteria; kingdom Pseudomonadati; phylum Pseudomonadota; class Gammaproteobacteria; order Vibrionales; family Vibrionaceae; genus Vibrio; species Vibrio stylophorae. The sequence goes on along the minus strand of NZ_CAKLDI010000001.1, from coordinate 152,661 downwards.
CCTCTGCCAAACTGACGGTAATTTCAGCGCCAAGCAGCACCAAAATCCAACACAAATACACCCAAACAAAGAGAATGGGCACAATTGCCAAGGCGCCATAAATCACTTGGTAGGATGGAAAATGAGTCAGATACAGGGCAAAAATCTTCTTGGTCGCTTCAAACAGCAGCGCGGCAATCAAAGCGCCCACAGCAGCGTGGCGAATTTTCACCTGAGTATTGGGCACGATCATATACAAGCCCCAAATCGCCAAGCTCGAAACCATCACAGGGAAAAAGCGTAATAATGTTGGCCAGATGGAGTGTAAGGTCTCACTATCATGAAGAATACTGAGCGACAGCACGTAGGAGCTCACCGCTAAACTGGCACCCATCATCAACGGGCCTAAAGTAAGCACCATCCAATACACTGAAAAAGACACCACCAAACGGCGCTTTTGTTTGACTCGCCAAATGTAGTTGAGGCTGCTGTCGATATTGGAGATCAGCATAATTGCGATCACAAATAGCGCGCCCAAACCTATGGTGGTCATGCGTCCCGCATTGGCAACAAACTCGTTGAGATAGGTTTGCAGTGTATCGCCCGCAGTCGGCACGAAGTTATTAATCACAAACTGCTGCAGCTTTACGCCGGTGTCCGCAAATTCAGGAAAACGAGCAAGCGCCGAAAAGGTCACCGTGACCATGGGCACCAAAGAGAGCAAGGTGACATAGGCCAGATAACCCGCGGTCACTGTCATCCGATCATGCACTGCGCGCGCCCACAGGTGATGGCCAAATCCATTGAGATTATAGAAAAAAGGCATCACCCGCTGAAATCCAGCGCCGACAACATGCCCCATCTTATTGAGACCCTTGTGCATATTAGACAGATAGCTCACGCTCGCTCCCAGTCTGTTCCTGTTGCAGATAATCCAGAACCCACTGCGCGCGCTGCTCGATAGGCAGCCATGGCACGGTGACCACTTGATAATCCAATTGTTGGTAAGTATGCACCAACTGCTGGTGAATATGTTGCGCTTCATCAAAGGGATGTGGACGAACCGCATCTTGCTGATAAATTTGCGCCTGTGGCGGACAGACAAACACCACACCATAATAGCCTTGTGCTGCTTGGCTGTAGTGCGCAGGAATCCCCTCGCCACCCACAGTTAAATAGGCACAAATATCGCCAATGGCGCGATCAAGAAAGTGCCATTGCGCGTCGGTGAGTGCTTGCTCTTTTTGTGTTTGCATCTCCGTGAGACACAGCGCAGCAAAGGCCGGTAGATCGGTCCAAGGCAAAATGCCATCAACACGCAGTTGCTGTTCTTCGATTAAACGGCGAGACACTTCATCACCATAACGAAATCCGCGCTGTGCAAGGGCATTAATCAAGGTTGTTTTTCCCGCACCCGGTCCACCGCTAATAATCACTGCAGACATCGCTCACTCCCTTCTTTATCTAAATCCTTGTGCGCAAAATAAATGCTGCGCTTAAAAACAAAAAGCCTCCCAAAAAGGAGGCTTTGATGCAAGTCGTTGCTGAATAATTAAGCGTTACGAGCTGCGCGTTTACGATCGTTTTCAGTAAGGTATTTCTTACGAATACGAATGCTCACAGGTGTTACTTCTACCAATTCATCGTCATCAATGAACTCAAGCGCTTGCTCAAGGGTATATTTCAACGCAGGCGTTAGTACTTGCGCTTCATCAGTACCTGATGCACGAACGTTGGTAAGTTGCTTACCTTTCAGACAGTTTACAGTCAGGTCGTTTGAACGGTTATGAATACCGATGATTTGGCCTTCATATACTTCGTCCGCATGCTCAGTAAATAGACGACCACGCTCTTGAAGGTTAAACAGTGCGTAAGTCAGTGCTTTACCAGTTGCGTTTGAAATCAATACGCCGTTGTTACGAACACCGATCACGCCACCTTTGTGTGGACCGTAGTGATCAAATGTATGGTAAAGAAGACCAGAGCCTGAAGTTAGGGTCATGAATTCAGTTTGGAAACCGATCAAACCACGTGAAGGCATCATAAAGTCCATACGCACACGGCCTTTACCGTCTGGTGCCATGTCTTTTAGCTCACCCTTACGTAGACCGATGTTCTCCATGATCCCGCCTTGGTGCTCTTCCATCACGTCGATGGTAACCACTTCAAACGGTTCCATCTTCTCGCCATTTTCTTCTTTGATGATTACTTCTGGACGAGAAACGGCAAGTTCAAAGCCTTCACGACGCATGTTTTCGATCAGGATTGAAAGGTGAAGCTCACCACGGCCTGATACGCGGAAACGGTCTGGGTTATCAGTTTCTTCAACGCGAAGTGCCACGTTGTGTACCAATTCTTTTTGCAGACGCTCAAGGATGTTACGTGAAGTTACGAACTTACCTTCTTTACCTGCGAATGGTGAAGTGTTCACCTGGAAGGTCATGGTTACAGTTGGCTCATCTACAGACAGCGCTGGTAGTGCTTCAACTTGGCCTTGGTCACAGATGGTGTCAGAAATTTTAAGCTCACCCAAACCAGTGATCGCAATGATGTCACCTGCAGTTGCAAGCTCAACGTCATGACGCTCAAGACCAAGGTAACCCAATACTGAGCCCACTTTACCGTTACGCGTCTTACCATCAGCACCAACAACAGTGACTTGTTGGTTTGGTTTCACGGTACCGCGAGTCACACGACCCACACCGATAACACCCACGTAAGAGCTGTAATCTAGCTGAGAGATTTGCATCTGTAGTGGACCATCAAGGTCAACTTGTGGTGGCGATACAACATCAACGATAGTTTGGAATAGTGGTTCCATGTTCTCGCCAGTTGCGCCTTCTTCTAGGGTTGCCCAACCGTTTAGTGCAGATGCGTAAACCACTTTGAAGTCCAACTGTTCATCAGTTGCACCTAGGTTGTCGAATAGGTCGAACACTTGGTCCATAACCCAATCAGGACGTGCGCCAGGACGGTCAATCTTGTTGATCACAACGATTGGTTTCAAACCGTGGGCAAATGCTTTTTGCGTTACGAAGCGAGTTTGTGGCATTGGGCCATCAACGGCATCAACGATCAACAATACGCAGTCAACCATTGACATAATACGTTCAACTTCACCACCGAAGTCGGCGTGCCCTGGAGTATCTACGATATTGATGCGGTAGTCGTTCCAGTTAATGGCGGTGTTTTTCGCCAGAATGGTAATACCACGCTCTTTTTCAATGTCGTTCGAGTCCATGACTCGCTCTTCAAGTTCACCGCGTGATTCTAGCGTGCCTGATTGCTGAAGCAGTTTATCAACCAGGGTGGTTTTACCGTGGTCAACGTGCGCGATGATCGCGATATTTCTTAGTTTCTCAATTTGAGGCGTAGACATGGGTTTCTTACTCAGGGTCACTGCAGCGCCTAGGACAGCCGCCACACAATTAAATCGGCCAATAATTTACCAGATTTTTGACCAATTCCCACCTATTATGTGAGCACTATCACCCAAATGAATTTTTCGAAGCCGTAAATTCCGACTATTTTTCACTCAGGCTCACCTCTGATACACCGTAATATCGGGCGTTCACCGGCCACAGCCAAGCAAATCATTGACTTTATTCTAAATTGAGCGCGAAATAAGCACGCAACGAGGGAAACGTTTGCTAATGCACTGAAATGATCCGAGCTTGCACCAATTTGGTGCAAATCTGATGCGAACTCAGGGTGTTATTTCTGAGAAAGTCGCAAAAATAGGGCATTTAAAAAGTTGGCACGCTTCTCGCTTATAGTCTACCAACTTGAGCCATCCGCTCAGGATTGCAGAATTTAACACCGGAGGTTTTTCTCATGTCAGTCGAAAACGTACTTGCACTCATTGAAGAGCATCAAGTGAAATTTGTTGACCTACGCTTCACCGATACGCGTGGTAAAGAGCAACACATCTCAATCCCATCACACCAAGTAGACAACGACTTCTTTGAAGAAGGTAAAATGTTTGATGGTTCCTCAGTCGCTGGCTGGAAAGGGATTAACGAATCAGACATGGTGATGATGCCAGACCTCGACTCTGCGGTACTGGATCCATTCACTGAAGAATCAACCCTGAACATCCGCTGTGACATTCTTGAGCCAGCAACCCTTCAAGGCTATGACCGTGACCCACGCTCAATCGCTAAACGCGCAGAAGAATATATGCGTGCCACTGGCGTTGCAGACACCGTATTGGTTGGTCCTGAGCCAGAATTCTTCCTTTTTGATGATGTTAAATTCAACACCGACATCTCTGGCTCTTTCTACAAAATTGATGATGTAGAAGCGGCATGGAACACTGGTCGTGATTACGAAGAAGGTAACAAAGGCCACCGTCCTGGCGTGAAAGGCGGTTACTTCCCTGTTGCACCAGTGGATTCATCACAAGATATCCGTAGCGCCATGTGTTTGATCATGGAAGAGATGGGCCTTGTTGTTGAAGCGCACCACCACGAAGTGGCGACTGCGGGTCAAAACGAAATCGCTACCCGTTTCAACACCTTGACCACCAAAGCAGATGAAATCCAAATCTACAAATACGTGGTTCATAACGTTGCCCACGCCTTTGGTAAAACCGCGACCTTTATGCCAAAACCTTTGGTTGGCGATAACGGTTCAGGCATGCACGTGCACCAATCTCTTGCTAAAGACGGCGTCAACCTATTTGCAGGTGATAAGTACGGCGGTCTTTCTGAAACAGCGCTTTACTACATCGGCGGTATCATCAAGCACGCCCGCGCACTAAACGCATTTACTAACCCAGCAACCAACTCTTACAAGCGTTTGGTTCCAGGGTTTGAAGCGCCAGTAATGCTTGCTTACTCTGCACGTAACCGCTCTGCTTCAATCCGTATTCCAGTGGTACAAAGCGCCAAAGCACGCCGTATCGAAGTTCGCTTCCCAGATCCAGCAGCCAACCCATACTTGGCATTTGCTGCAATGTTGATGGCTGGCCTTGACGGTATCGCCAACAAGATCCACCCAGGCGAAGCGATGGATAAAGATCTTTACGATCTACCAGCAGAAGAAGCAGCAGAAATCCCAACAGTTTCTGAGTCACTGAAAGATGCCTTGGCATCATTGGATGCAGACCGCAGCTTCTTGACTGCAGGTGGCGTATTCTCTGATGACTTTATCGATTCATACATCAAGCTAAAAGCGGCTGACGTTGAGCGTGTCAATATGACCACGCACCCACTTGAATTCGAACTTTATTACTCTGTTTAATCAAAGTTTGAACTGTATCGCATAATCGCTAAGCCCACGATTTCGTGGGCTTTTTTTATGTGCACTGCCGCCTTATTCTGCTAACTCGCGGACTCTGGAGAACACATTCATGAAGCGCATTATCTTGTTGCTTTGCCTACTGCCTTGCTATGTTGCAGCCCAAACTATTTACACTTGGGTTGATGAAAACGGCGTCACTCATTTTGGTGATAAACCGCGCCGAGGCGCAAAAGTGATGGAGCTCTCCCCGCCACCGCCATCTAGCGATTATGTGCCCGCTGAGCAAAAAGCCAGCCAAACAGCAAAAGCGGATTCAGAGTCCACCGCTGAGAACAAACCTGCTGCGAAAAAAATGGCATCAGGGGTCAGCATTAAAGCGCCCACCAATGAAGAAACCATTCGTAACAATATGGGCAATGTGCCCGTCAGCGTCCGCCTCAAAGGCGGTGAACTTGGTAAAAATCAAAGCCTACAGTTGATGGTCGATGGCCGTGCGCGCATGAGCCCACAAGAGAGTACCAGCTGGCTAGTCAGCAATCTGCCGCGCGGTGAACACCTGATTGCGGTACAACTACTCAAAGATGGCAAAGTTATTGCAACCTCTCAAACCATCAAAGTGTTTGTGCACCGCCCCATTGCGCGTAAGAAAAAAGCAAACTAATTCCCACAGGGCGGCGTAAGCCGCCTTTTTGTTGTGAAGCGAATCACTAGGCAATTGATGCACAAACCGCTACACTGAATTTGCACCATTTTGGTGCAATAACCAGGAAGGTTTGAATGTTGGATCCCTATCAGCAAATATTTCATCACCAACGCAGCGGTATGTTACTGCTCAATGCCCAACTCACGGTGCTGAAAGTCAATGCCAGCGCTGAACAGCTTTTTGGACTCAGCGGTCGACGTCTATGTCAGCAACCCATTGAACAATTGCTTCACCATCCAGAACTCACGCCCAGTCACCTTCGACAAACCATTGACCATCTACACAGCTTTACCTGTAATGAAGTCAGCTTAAAACTGGCAGGACAATGGCTATTGCTTGATATTACCGTCACCGCCTTTGCTGAAGCCCAGCAGCGCTATTTGCTGTTGGAGCTACGACCTGTGGATCAGCAACGCAAACTCAGTCATGAAGCAATGCAAAGTGCGCAGCAACAAGCGGCAAAGGAGCTCGTTCGCGGCCTTGCCCATGAGATTAAAAATCCCTTGGGCGGACTACGCGGCGCGGCGCAACTGCTTGAAAAAACACTACCGACGCCCGATCTCAAAGAGTACACCCAAATCATTATGAGTCAGGCCGATCGCCTACGCGACTTGGTTGACCGTCTACTTGGCCCCCAGCGCCCAAGCCGCTTTATCGCCACCAATATTCACTTGGTGTTGGAGCAAGTTCGCCAGCTGATTCAGCTGCAATCGCCACACATTGAATTAACTCGCGATTACGACCCCAGCCTGCCTGACATCGCCATGGATCCCCATCAAATTGAGCAAGTGCTGCTCAATATTGCCAGCAACGCAGCGATTGCACTGGGTGAGCAGCCCAATAGCCAAATCACCCTTCGCACGCGTACCGCTTATCACTGCGTATTGCATGGGCAACAGCACAAGCTAGTGGCGCAAATCGACATCATTGATAATGGCCCTGGCATTCCGGCACAAATTCAGGATACCCTGTTTTATCCCATGGTCAGTGGCCGCGCTGATGGCACCGGCTTAGGATTATCCATCGCCAATAACCTCATTGACCAGCACCATGGCAAAATCACAGTCACCAGCACGCCGGGTGAGACCTGTTTTTCGATTTTTTTGCCACTCACTGAATCATCAAACTAACGCATCGACCTAAATCATCAATCAGAATCATCAAACCATAAGGAATCACTCATGCTGACCGGAAATATTTGGATTGTGGATGATGACAGTGCCATTCGTTGGGTACTGGAAAAAACCATCACCAGCGCAGGCTTAGGTTGCCGCAGTTTTGAGCGTGCCCCCGCATTACTGAACGCGCTCAAGCAACAGCAGCCCGATGTGATCGTCTCAGATATTCGCATGCCAGAGATTGATGGTTTAACGCTGCTCAAACAGTTGCAGCAAAGCCATCCCGATGTCCCGGTGATCATGATGACCGCACACTCGGATTTAGACGCCGCGGTCAGTGCCTATCAGCAGGGCGCTTTTGAGTATTTACCCAAACCCTTTGATATTGATGAAGCCTTAAATTTAATTGAGCGCGCGTTGAAACATCGCCAAGAGCAACTGCCGCAAGGGCAACAAGACGTAAAAAATAATCAAAGTGGGATGATTGGCGAAGCGCCAGCAATGCAGGAAGTGTTTCGCGCCATTGGCCGTTTATCACGCTCCTCCATTTCAGTGCTGATCAACGGTCAATCGGGCACAGGGAAAGAGCTCGTTGCCCAAGCACTCCATCAACACAGCCCACGCAGTGACCAAGCCTTTATTGCTTTGAATATGGCAGCGATTCCCAAGGATTTAATTGAATCTGAGCTCTTTGGCCACGAAAAAGGCGCATTTACCGGTGCAAACAGTGTTCGCCAAGGACGTTTTGAGCAAGCCAATGGCGGCACACTATTTCTCGATGAGATTGGCGATATGCCGCTGGATGTGCAGACCCGTTTATTGCGCGTCCTTGCTGATGGCCAATTTTATCGTGTCGGTGGCCATGCCCCCGTTCAGGTCGATGTGCGTATTATCGCCGCGACCCACCAAAATTTAGAACAGCGAGTGGCTGAAGGGGATTTTCGTGAAGATCTATTCCATCGTCTCAATGTCATTCGCATTCAGCTGCCCGCACTGCGTGAACGTCAGCAAGATATTCCGCAGCTGGCCAAGCACTTTTTAAAATCTGCCGCCATTGAGCTAGGTGTGGATGCCAAAACCTTGCATGCAAGTACCGCTAAATTGATGCAAACCCTGACATGGCCCGGCAATGTTCGCCAGTTAGAGAACTGCTGCCGCTGGCTAACAGTGATGGCCAGTAGCCAAGAAATCTTGCCTGATGATCTGCCTAAAGATGTACTGACGCCTGCCGTTATTTCCAATGCTTCAGAGAATTGGCAGCAGGCACTTGAGCAATGGTTACAAACGCAATTTAGTGCAGGACACACTCAGGTATTAAGTGCGTTACAACCTCAATTTGAACGTGTACTGATTGAGCAAGCCTTACAATTTTGCCACGGTCATAAACAGCAGGCCGCGCAATTATTGGGCTGGGGACGGAACACCCTCACACGCAAGCTTAAAGAGCTAAATATCAGTTAACAAAGAAGAATTTTGATGTAAAATTGAGCAGCTGCTTGTGATCTCAGTCGCATTCATGACGCGAATATTCGTGTTTACTCATCATCAGAATCATCATTAACGGTAATTCCATGACGCATCGTGGTATTTCATTAAAACAGGCGATTGTTTTTCCAGTTGCGCTATTAATGGCATTGATTATTGCCATTTTGACCTATATCGAACACGTTGGTCACCAGCAACTCGCCACTGAAATTAGCCAAAAGATGCTCAAGGTTACGGTCAAAAATACAGAGACCAAACTGGATGCATTTTTAGATGCACCCTTCCAAGCCAACCGCGTGATGGCCGATAGTATTCGTCATATTATCGAACTTCACCCCGCTAACGATTTAGAAGACATTCAGTCCTATTTACTACAGGCCTATCGCAAACTATTTGTCCATTTACCGCAAATGAGTGCCATGGGTTTTGGTGATGCGCAGGGCAATTATGTTGGCTTTCGTAAGGAAAACGATGAGCAACTGACACTGCTACTCAAAGACCGTCGCAGTGGCTTTAACTTAATCGGTTATCAAGGCATTGAATCTAGCGATCCACAGCGCTTTAGTATCAATCGATATGACCCACGTCAGCGCCCTTGGTATCTTGTGGCCAAAGAGCTGGGCAAATCCACTTGGTCTTCCATCTACTTTAATGTCGATGAGCATGAAGACATCACCATCACCACATCGACCCCCATTTACCTCAATGACAAACTAGTTGGGGTCACCGCCAGCGATATTCAGCTGGAACAATTTAACCAAAAGCTACGCGAACAACAGCGCGAGCTGGGTGGCCTGCTTTACATTATGGATGATCACGGCAAACTCATTGCTCAGTCGATGTCAGGTAGTATTACCACCCACCAACACAATGAAAATCTGCCTCGCCGCCGCATCTATGCGCAGGCTAGTAAGAATCCCATTATTCAAACCAGTGCCCAATTTGTTGCTAACCAAGATGATCGTTACTTTACCGATCACTTCCAATTCACCATTGATGGTGTGCGCTACTATGGCAATGTGTTTGATTTTGGTGCGCGCTATGGGCTGAACTGGAAAATTATCACCATTTTCTCAACGGACGACCTGCTACAACAGATTCCAGATATGCTCAGCACCACGCTGGTCAGTGGCGCACTGATTGCCATCGCGGGTTTGATTATTGGTTTAGTCATTGTCAGCCGGATTACCGATCCGATCATTAAAGTCAGTTATGCTGCTCGCTCCTTGGCTCGCGGCGTGTGGAAGCAAGAGCTCCAGCAACCCAGCCAGATTCGCGAAACCAATATGCTGGTGAACGCCTTTAATGAGATGAGCCAAAAACTGCACCACTCCTTTAACCAGCTACGTCAGCAGTTACTGTTTGACCATCTTACCGGGCTTCCCACCCGTGAAGGCTTGATTGAACATGTACAGCGCAATCCCTATCGCGGTCAGGTGACCTTGGTGCTCATTGGCCTCAACTCTTTTCGCACGATCAAAGACAGCTTGGGTCACCTTATTGGCGATCAGCTGTTGCTTGAGATGCAACAGCGCCTACAACAAAATCTTCCGGCGGCCAGTGAGCTGGCTCGTGTCGGTGGTGATGAGTTTGCCATCTGCCTATTTGATGATGCACTCAACCTACCCAGTGAAGGGGTGATTCAAAGCTTAGTGCAGCTGTTTAACACACCATTTGTCCTTGATCAGCAAGAAGAGATTTTGATCACCGCACGCTTTGGCATCTATCAAACCGAACAAACCGATCAGTCTGATGTGCCAGATTGGCTCAATAAAGCGGGGCTAGCGCTCACCACAGCCAAACAGCCACAATCTGCGGGGATTGAGCGCTACCATGCGGGGCTGTCGCAAAAAACCGTGGATGAAACGCGCATGCTCAGCGATATGCGCCAAGCACTGCGTCGCAATGAATTTTCCGTCTTTTTCCAACCTGTGGTGAATGCTCAGGATGAAACCGTCACGGGTGCAGAGGCGTTGGTACGTTGGCATTGCCCACGCCGCGGCTTAGTCTCGCCGGCACAATTTATTCCTCTGGCTGAAAGCTCGGGAATGATCATCGATTTGGGCTACTGGATTTTAGAAGATGCCTGTCGCCAAGTGGCGAAAAAGATCAGCCAAGAGGGCTGGCGAGATGACTTTAATCTGCATGTAAACCTTTGTGTTACCCAGCTCGGACAAAAGGATTTCATCAGCCAGCTACAAGCCATTTTGCAGCGCAGTGGTTTACCAGCGAAAAACCTCACCCTAGAGATCACCGAATCTCGCTTAATGACACAAGATTTGGAAAGCATGCAGGTGCTACACCAAATTCGTGAATTGGGCATTGGCTTGGCGATTGATGACTTTGGTACCGGCTACTCCTCGCTGGCCTATCTTAACCAGCTCCCCTTTAGCTGCTTGAAGATTGACCGCTCCTTTATTTCGCAATTAGGCCAAGACAAAGCGCACCAAACCATCGTCAACGCGGTGATCAATATGAGCCAAGGCTTCCAATGCCAGCTCGTAGCTGAAGGCGTAGAAACCGCAGAGCAGCGTGATATCTTGCGTGAATTGGGCTGCCAAAGCATTCAGGGCTTCTTCTATGCCAAACCCGCGCCTTTCACCAACTGGCCGCAAATACTGGTCGCACAGTGTGTGCTGCAGCAAAATCGACTCTTTGAGAGTAATCAAACAGAGGAAGAGTCGGCGTTAGACTAGGCGACTGCGAGGAAAAATGCATATACTGGGGGAGGAAAAGGAGCCCATGATGATAATAAAAAACCTCCCCGTGACCGATTTGCACCGTCACCTTGACGGAAACATTCGACCACAAACCATTCTTGAGCTTGGCCAAGCATTCAATATCGAACTTCCAGCGACGCAACTTGACGCTTTGCTGCCCCATGTACAGATTCAAGGCACCAGCCCAAGTTTGGTCGATTTTTTGCAAAAATTAGACTGGGGCGTCGCCGTACTCGGCGATCTCGACGCCTGTCGCCGCGTTGCCTATGAAAACGTCGAAGATGCAAAAAATGCAGGCATTGATTACGCTGAATTACGTTTTTCTCCCTACTATATGGCGATGCGCCACCAGCTCCCCATTGCAGGCGTTGTCGAAGCGGTTGTTGATGGTGTACGTCAAGGCTGTAAAGACTTTGATATGCACGCCAACTTAATCGGCATTCTCAGCCGCACCTTTGGTCAAGAGGCTTGCATGCAAGAGCTCAATGCCATTTTGCAGCATCGCGAGCATATGGTAGCCGTAGACTTGGCCGGCGATGAACTTGGTCAGCCGGGCGATCGCTTTATTGAGCACTTTGATAAGGTGCGCGATGCCGGTCTAAACATTACCGTGCATGCGGGTGAAGCGGCGGGTGCCAACAGCATGTGGCAAGCTATTCGCCAACTGGGCGCTAGCCGTATTGGTCACGGCGTGCGTGCGGTGCAAGATCCAGCCTTAATGGATTATCTAGCGCAGCACCAAATTGGCATTGAGTCTTGCCTAACTTCAAATCTTCAAACTAGCACCGTGGCGCATTTAAGCGAGCACCCACTACCGCTATTTTTGAAACATGGCATCCCCGTCAGCCTCAACACCGACGATCCCGCAGTGGAAGGCATTGAGCTAATGCATGAATACCAGCTCGCTCGTGATGCCCTGCTACTCAGCGATGACGCCATTGCGACGCTGCAGAAAAATGGCTTAGCCATGGCCTTTTTAAGCGACAGCGATAAGCAAGCATTACTCGCGAAGGCTGCCGCGCGCGGTTAATCCAACTCGCGCTAAAAATAATATGCAGCAACAAAAAACGCAGCCAATGGCTGCGTTTTTTATCTTTCAACAGTCGCTTAGAGCAATACAAGATAAGCGATAAATAGCGCTGAAAGACCGTAAATCACAGGATGAACTTCACGACCTTTACCGCCAATCAACATCGCAAATGCATAACTGACAAAGCCAATCGCCATGCCGTTCGCCGGTGAGAAGCTCAGCACGGTGAAGACCATGGTGAAGAAAACTGCAATGCGTGATTCAACACGATCCCAATGAATTTGACCTAGGCGACCGATCATATAAAGACCCACCACAATCATCGCTGGTGCCACAATGGCGGTAGAGAACATAGCAAAAATCGGCGAGAAAAATAGTGCGCAAAGGAACATCAAGCCGACAACAACTGCCGCGAGACCCGTTTTTGCGCCCTGTGCTGAAGCGATACCTGACTCAGAGAATGAGGTCACCGAAGTGGTCCCCATCACCGCGCCAACCACGGTACCACCGGCATCCGCAAGCAGTGCGGCACGCGCATTTGGCACCTTACCATCTTCATTGATAATGCCCGCATCACGACCCACACCAACAATGGTCGATAAGCCATCAAAGAAGTCGATGATAAAGAACAAAATCACCACAAAGAAAAGATCAAACATCTTACTGGCAGTGAGGCTATCAAAGTTAAAGATGGCACCAAAAGTCGGCGTCATATCAGGTGGCATTTTGACAATCTGCTCTGGCAATCGCACCAGCTCTGTACCAAAGGCCATATCGTAGCCAAGCGACAATAAAATGGAGGTCATAAAGGCAATAAAGGTCGCTAACTTAAATTTGCGCACCATACAGCCCAGCGCCACAAACAAACTTAAAAAGGCGATGGCCACTTGCGGCTGACTGATATCACCCAAGCCCACCATCACGATCGGTTTGGCGACGATGATGCCGGCATTTTTCAGACCCAAGAAGGTGATAAATAGGCCCAAAGAAACCGTGATCCCCAATTTCAAATCTTCTGGAATCGCCTCAATCATGGTGCGGCGAATCTTGGTCAACGAGAAGATCACAAAGATGATGCCAGAGAAGAAGATGCCCAACAGCGCTTCGTGCCACAGCAATGCCACTGAGCCCGATGCCAACAGACCTTTGAAGAAACCGTTCATACTCATGCCCGGTGCAAGCATCACCGGATAGTTGCCACAAAAGCCCATCAGCAAAGTAGCAAAAGCCGAGGCCAACGCTGTGGCGGTAAATACAGCTTCTTTATCCACGCCATCAATACTACCCAAAATCGCTGGGTTGACTGCGAGGATGTAACACATGGCCAAAAAGGTCACAAAACCGGCATAAAGCTCAGTGCGAACCGTAGAATTTCGTGCAGAAATTTGAAAGATACGCTCAAGCAGCGGATGGTGGTTGAGGCGCTCCGTGTGAGATAGCGACGTCATAGTCTTGCCCTATTGAAATCAAATGAAATCGGGAATTTATTGACGGGTATCACTGGCGCCCAGTCGATGCTAAGGCATCAGAATGGGTTTGGACTGTAGTCACATGATTCGGTCATGTGGTAGAGACTTCTGGACCAGACTTCCAGAGATATACAGCGCAATAAATTGTATTGGCAGCGGATTGTACTGAACTATTTTTTAAACGCAAACGTTATCGTCAAAACAATCAATGAAAAAAATCGCGGCCATTATGCCGCGATCTGTTTCGTTTAGCGCTGAAAGGATTAAATCACGCGAGAAAACTGCTGTTGCCGTGCGCGATCGCGCAAGTAGGTGTCAAAGCACATGCAAATATTGCGGATCAACAAACGGCCTTGCACTGATACTTCAATTTTATCGGCGCTTAATGTCACCAACTGATCGGCAATAAATGGTTTGAGTAGTGCCATATCTTCCGCAAAGTAAGTATCGAAATCGATGGCAAACTGCGCTTCGATATTGGCTTTATTGAGCTGGAAATTACAGATCAGGGTCTTGATCACCTCACGGCGAATCAAATCATCTTGATTGAGCTCAACACCACGCCACAAAGCCTCACCTTGCGCATCAAGCGCGGCGTAGTATTCCTTTAATACTTTGGCATTTTGACTATAGCTATCACCCATCATCGAGATGGCAGAGACACCAAAGCCCAGTAAGTCACACTCACCTTGGGTGGTGTAACCTTGGAAGTTTCGGTGCAACTCCCCTGCGCGCTGCGCCTTGGCCAACTCATCCTCAGGCAAGGCGAAATGGTCCATACCAATAAATTGATAACCGGCTTGGGTCAAGGTACTAATGGTTTGGCCAAGCATGGCCAGCTTGGTTTTCGGCGCTGGCATATCTTCATCTTTTAACTTTCGCTGCGCGGCAAATAGTTGCGGCATATGCGCGTAGTTAAAGACAGAAAGACGATCAGGACGCAGCGTGAGCACTTGATCTAAGGTGTGCTGAAAGCCGTCTTGCGTCTGTTTTGGCAGGCCATAAATCAAGTCTAAATTGAGGGAACCAAAACCCAGCTCACGTGCGCGATGAACCAAGGCACAGATGTGCGCTTCATCCTGAACGCGATTAACCACGCGCTGCACTTCTTTATCAAAATCCTGCACGCCAATACTCAAGCGATTGATGCCCAATTGTTTCAGCGTATCCAAGCGCTCAACACCAAATTCACGCGGGTCGAGCTCCAAGCTCACTTCCGCATCATCCGTCAGCGTGAAATGCGCACGAATCATGGTCATCAGGCGTGTAAATTGCGCATCGTCCAAAAAGGTTGGCGTACCGCCACCAAAGTGCAATTGGGTCACGCGGCGCTGGCCGACCCATTGCGCCCGCTCGGCAATTTCACGCTCAAGATAATCAAGGTAGATATCTGCTTTATTTTGATGGCGGGTGATCACCTTATTACAACCACAGTAGTAACACAGGGTGTGGCAGAAAGGGATGTGCACATAAAGCGAGAGCGGTCGCTGCGGTGCAGCCTGACAGGCTTTGATAAATTCGTCGTGGCCAAATCCTTCATGGAATTCGACCGCGGTTGGATAAGAGGTGTAGCGAGGCCCAGAATAGTTATATTTTTCGATCAGGGCCTGATCCCACACCAAGGATGACATTGACATGCAGCGCTCCTTGATTTCAGTGCGGCAGTGACGATTCACTAATATGTAAGCTGACTTAAGGTGAGCAATTCCTCTTCAATCCTTTGACCTAAACGCGCTTCCGCTTTTAATCGTTGCAGATCAAAAGCCATGCGCTCTTTTTTGCGATAGGTTTGTCGCTGCTCACCGCGCGGCATATCACAAACAATTTCATAAAGTTCAAAACAAGCAGGATAGGCTTCGGCAAAGCCGTGTGGCGCAGGTTGTAAATGAATCCACAATTGATAAATGCGAATCACCACTTCCGAAACCACGCCCATATCCTGCTCGCCGGCCTTGGCTAGATCACGAATATGACCGAGCAAGGTATCATTGCGCTGTTGTTTCATTCGCGCAATGTGTGCTGTTTGCGACAAACGCTGATGGCGCAGCTGATACAGCAAACGCCCAGCGTAAATGGCAAGCGCCAGCACAACGAGGCTGGCGAGCACAAACAGTCCAGTCATCATGACTTGAACTGATCCATATCAAGACCTTCAAACTGCGACAGCAAATCATCATCGCTCGCAGGTTTTGCTTTCACGGCTTTGGCTGGCTTTTCAACGACTTCAGGTTCATCATCCAATAAGCCTAATTCATTCATCAGCACTTCAATACGCGCTAGTTTTTCATCGACATAAGCCTGCATGCCCGCGCCCAAACGCTCACCGTTATCGAGGCGATCAAGCAGTGCGTTCAGCTGGACATCATTTTCCAGCATCTGCAGTTCTTTTTCGGTGCTCATGCGCTGACGCTCAACCACACCGCCTTTTTTCAGCTCAGGGGCCGTAGTCGCTACCACCAATGGAATCGCTTTTTTGCTACCAATACGTGGGTCACGTTGGCCCTGCGCCATACCAGTCCCTTGGCTTTTGCCTTCAGAGTGACGAGCGCCGGCTTTCAAACCCTTACGCTTGCGTAGTTTTTGTCGTAAACGGCCCTCTTGATTGAGCGCTGATGATGATTTTTCGCGGTAAACCGCAGGCCCTTCAGAACCTGGGCGGCGGCTTTTCTTTTTACGACTCATGGTTACTTCTTCCTCAATAGAATCACGTCATTTCCGACAAACTCAAGCGTCAGCTGGTCGCGCTCGGCCAAATAAGCAAAGGTCTTACGACTAAAGAAGCTGACATGGGTCGGATCATTTTTATAGTGCCAAGTGACAAAACCCGCATGCGAGGTGACCATTTTGGTCATCAACCCAAGCCAACCTTGGGGTTTGAGCATCGAGAGCAGCAATTGCCACTCACGGCTTGGCTGGTAAAAGTGTTCAATGGCTTCGGTACAGGTAATAAAGTCATATTGATGACTTAATACTGATTCATCGGCGGCAAAATAGGGATCATAAATCGCCATTTGATGACCCGCTTCTGCCAACATCACCGAAAGCGTGGGGCCAGGCCCCGAACCAAAATCCAGCCCCTGCTTGGGCGCATTGCCAACGCGTGCCAACAATGGTTCTGCAACACGATTTAAAAAGCGGCGATAACCCAAATCTTCGGGGTTATTTTCATGCTGATTATACACGGCTTGCTCTTGCTCTGGTGGCAAAAGCGCAGCGGGATCAGCAAATACCAAATCACATTGTGGACATTGGAAATATTGGCGGCGTTTATCTTGATGATAGGCCTGAGTCGGTGCATGTGCACATAGCGGACAAGTCGGCATCGATAAAGTCGACATAAATACTCCAGCACAAAAACTGGCGGCAACATAGCAGAAAGCGAGCGAAGAAAAAAGCAACACGCACCGAGTGAGTCGGTGCGTGTCTTGATGAATGAGTGTCCTTCAGCCCAATGTTAATGCAAACCACCCACATAATAGGCCAGCGCTTGAATCTCTTCGTCGGTGAGGTTGCGCGCCACATCTTGCATCATGCCATTCATATCATCATGACGCTCACCTGCGCGAAAGGCTTCCAACTGTGATTGGATATATTCAGCATATTGCTGTGACAATTTGGGGAAAACGGCCATCCGTAAACCATCGCCTCGCGGTCCATGGCAGGCCATACATGCTGGAATCCCGCGTGCGGCATCACCGCTACGATAAAGCGTTTGCCCCAACTCAATCACATTGCTCGGTGTGGTATTAGGTGAAGCGGAAAGACTAGCGTAATAAGCGGCTAAATCGTCAATATCTTGATCACTGAGCGGCGCTGCCATGGGACTCATTTGCGGCTCATAACGCCCCTGCTCACCTTGGGTTTGCGCGCCCAAACGAAATGCTTTGAGTTGCTTAACCAAATAGGCGTAATTTTGGCCGGCAATTTTCGGATAATTAGGCGCAATGCCATTACCATCTGCGCCATGGCAGGCAACGCAAGTGGCTGATTTTGCTTTACCCGCTACAGGATCACCCTGAGCGAAGGCCATCGGTGTGAGGATTATCCATAATCCTATGATTGCTTGTTTGATCATCAACATTATCCTTATGCTTCCCGTGTCTGATGCGATTCGTGATACACTCACGCAAAGATTCACTATGTTCAGTGTATACCCTTTTTCATATCTGTCCTGTGCCGACACAGCAAGAGAACCCCATGGCTGACACTCCGATTATTCATTTTCAAAAAACTCACTTTATTACCAGTGCTCCAACCATTCGAGATATGCCGGAAGACAGTGGCATTGAAGTGGCTTTTGCTGGCCGCTCAAACGCAGGTAAATCAAGCGCACTCAACCGTTTGACCAACCAAAAATCGCTGGCAAAAACCAGTAAAACGCCAGGTCGCACGCAGCTCATCAACGTCTTTGAAGTTGCCGAAAACAAACGCATCATCGACCTACCTGGCTATGGTTTTGCACAAGTCCCACTAGAAATGAAGAAAAAGTGGCAAAAATCCTTGGGCGAGTACCTACAAAAACGTCATAGTCTCAAAGGTTTGGTGGTGCTGATGGATATTCGTCATCCACTCAAAGATCTCGACCAAGACCTCATCTTCTGGGCGGTAGACTGCAATATTCCCGTGCTTGCTCTGCTCACCAAAGCCGACAAACTGAAAAGTGGCGCACGTAAAAATACGCTTTTAAAAGTGCGTGAAGCAGCCAAAGATTTTGGTGGTGAAGTTCAGATTGAACTGTTTTCATCATTAAAGGGCATTGGCGTTGATATCGTGCAGCGCGTGCTTGGTCATTGGTATGACGAGCGTAACTATCCAGAATTGAACGTACTCGATAGCGCACTTGATATGGATGTTGCGTCTTTATCTGAAGATCAGGATCAAACATCTGACGCTGAATAATCGGCGTGATTTGAATGGTAGTATAAAGAAAATAAGTCCCCACCAGCTTGGTGGGGCAACGGGAGAGAAATAGAGATTATTATCGTTGTTCTGCTCCCAGAATCAGTCAAAAAACCATGAAAGGCAAGCGCTTTCTCGACTTTTCCCTCACCCTGCCTGCAAACCACACATTCCTTTGTGCAAACTTTCTTAGCCATGCGAAGCAAATGAGAACCGCGAAATATGCATCATTTTGCGCGGCAGCCTTTCATCGCTCTCACGAAATGCAGTCTGCGGCTATTTTTGTAAGTGAGTTACCAATTCGATCTGAACTTTCAGCCTGAACTTCAAATCCAGAACAAATTCATGGCAGAACCGCATCAGAACATGATTCACTCAAATTTCAGACATAAAAAAACCGGCTCGCAGTAAACGAACCGGCGTTTCTCAAGTGGACGCATACAACGCAACCACTGATGAACAAGAAGCGCGCTGATTATAACCAGAGCACCCAATTAATTAAAGTAATTACTCTAATTTTGGGAGTCTTCTCACCCATTTGATTCTGTTCATTTATTTTCACATTTTATTGGCGTCACGCAAGATCAAGTTGGATCCTATGTCTTAAAATAAAGACTCGAATTTTTATCTTTATAAATCATAGGCATAAAAAAAGCCCCAGCGCTTGCGCTGGGGCTGCTGAATCAGCCAAATCCAATAACGTGAAACAAAAGGTCTGAAAGATAGAACATCTTACCTCTGTACCCTACACGATCAATGTACCGTAAATCCCTGCTATTGGAAAGGGATTTGTGTAATTTCATTTCAGTTATTTTTTTTTACTTACATAAATAAACACAAACTGTTCATGAATTTATGTATAAAAAAAGCGCAGCCCATGCTGCGCTTTGACTCAAATAAATCTATTAATGGGCCTGATCCCAGTTATCACCTGTACCAGCTTCAGCGATCAAAGGTACATCCAACTGGGCAGCTTGCTCCATCAATTGCTGTAATTGAGGCACCAAACTTTCAACTGCACTTTCAGCAATTTCAAATACCAATTCATCGTGTACTTGCATCACCATAGTGACTTGCTCTGCCGCATTCGCTTGGATCCAGTGATCCACTGCGATCATCGCACGTTTAATAATGTCAGCTGCAGTGCCTTGCATCGGCGCATTAATTGCAGCGCGCTCTGCTGCTTTACGGCGCATGCCATTACGCGATTGAATATCAGGTAGATGTAAGCGGCGGCCAAAGAGTGTCTCAACATAGCCTTGTGCACTGGCTTGCTGACGCGTCTCTTCCATATAGGTCAATACACCCGGATAGCGCTCAAAGTAGAGATCCATATATTGCTGCGCTTCACCGCGGCCAATTCCCAATTGCTTGGCCAAACCAAAAGCGCTCATGCCATAAATCAAACCAAAGTTGATCGCTTTCGCGCGGCGGCGCTGTTCGCTGGTCACTTGCTCAAGCGGCATGGCAAACACTTCAGCTGCCGTAGCGGCGTGAATATCACGACCTTCACTAAAGGCACGAATAAGGCCTTCATCTTGCGATAGATGCGCCATGATTCGTAGTTCAATTTGCGAGTAGTCAATGGCCACAACTTTACGACCTTTCGGTGCAATAAAGGCTTGGCGAATCTTACGTCCCTCTTCATTACGAATCGGAATATTCTGCAAGTTTGGATCGCTTGAGGACAAACGCCCAGTGGCGGTCACCGCTTGATGATAGGAAGTATGCACCCGTTGGGTCAGTGGGTGAATCATCTTCGGCAGCTTATCGGTATAGGTCGATTTAAGCTTCGACAAAGAGCGATATTGCAAAATACATTTTGGCAATGGGTAATCCAGTGCCAACTCTTGCAATACCTCTTCATTAGTCGATGGCGTACCTGATGGTGTTTTCTTAATCACGGGCAGCTGCATTTTCTCAAACAAAATTGCCTGTAGCTGCTTCGGTGAACTCAAGTTAAAGGCTTCGCCTGCTAGCTCATGGGCTTCAGCCTCAAGCTCAAGTAGGCGCTGTGCTAACACTTTTGACTGCGCATTGAGCATCGCCGGATCGATTAGCACACCATGATGCTCCATACGTGCCAGCACGGGCACCAAAGGCAGCTCAATGTCATTGAGCACGCGAGTCAGCGCTTCAGAGGTTTCAATTTGTGGCAGCAGTGTTTCCTGCAAGCGCAGAGTCACATCGGCATCTTCGGCCGCGTATGGACTTGCTTGCTCCAGATCGATCTGATCAAAAGTGAGCTGGCCTTTGCCTTTACCAGCAATGGATTCAAAGCTCATGGTTTGATGATTGAGATAGCGCAGTGCAAGGCTATCCATATCATGTCGACCCGCCACACTATTGAGTACATAGGAAGCCAGCATGGTATCACCAACAATGCCACGCAGCTCAATGTCGTAGCGGCGCAAAATATTGCTATCAAACTTTAGATTTTGACCCACTTTGCCATATTCGGTGGATTCCAATAATGGTTTGAGCTGCGCCAAGACCCAATCACGCTCAAGCTGAGCGGGGGCATCTAAATAGCTATGTGTCACAGGTACATAAGCGGCTTCATTGGGTGCGATGGCAAATGACACGCCAACCAAATTAGCACTCATATAATCCAAACCGTCGGTTTCGGTATCAAAGGCAAAATAAGGGGCTTGCTTTAGCTTTTCGAGCCAAGCTTCAAAATCCGCTTGGTTTAAAATCGTCTCGTAACAGCTGCGATCAAGCGGTGGCAAATCCACAGTAACAGTTTCAGTAGTGACAGTGGCAGTTGCTGCGGTTTCAGCGGCGATAGTTTGCGTATCCACACCACCATTTTGCAGCTCATCCAGCCAGCGCTTAAAGTTTTGCTGTTGATAAAGCTCAACCAGCTCTGCGTTATTGGCTGGCGAAAGCACCAATTCATCCAAACTCAGAGGCAAAGCCACATCTGTTTTGATCGTCGCCAATAGATAGGAGAGATAAGCCCCTTCGCGATGCTCTTCCAGTTTTTTCGCCATGGTTCTCGCACCACGGAAATTGAGCGTCGCGATTTGATCCAACTGCGCATAGATACTATCTAAACCACCCAAACCTTGAAGCAACGCCTTAGCTGTTTTCTCACCAACACCAGGCACACCGGGAATGTTATCCACTTTATCACCCATCAAGGCGAGGTAGTCGATGATCAGTTCAGGACCGATTTCAAACTTATCCACCACCCCTTGCGGATCCATGATCACATTGGTCATGGTATTGATCAAAGTGACATGCTCGTTAACCAGCTGAGCCATATCTTTATCGCCTGTACTGATCAACACCGCCTGACCTTGTGCTGAAGCTTGGGTCGCTAGGGTGCCGATCACATCATCCGCTTCAACCCCTTCAATGGCCAATAAAGGCAAACCCATGGCGCGAATAATGCGATGCAAAGGCTCAACTTGGCAGCGCAAATCATCCGGCATAGGCGGACGATTGGCCTTGTAGTCAGCATAAATTTCATCGCGAAAGGTTTTCCCTTTGGCGTCAAAGATCACCGCTATCTTGTCGGTTTTCACCTGCTTTTGCAGGCTACGAATCATATTCACCACACCATACACAGCGCCCGTTGGTTCACCTTGTCCATTGGTGAAATTGGGTGCGGCATGGTAGGCACGATATAAATATGAAGAACCGTCAATTAAGACTAACGGCTGATCTGGAAGGGTTGCCATAGTGCATTACCTATTGTTCGATGCGCAGGAATGGCACAAGGATGCCATGACCATCGATAAGTGTTAACCAAGATTTTTCGCTTTCCACCAATTTCTGTGGATAACTTTGTTAATATTTATTCGATAAGCTGCGATCTTTTTCTTTAAAATCAACAACCACAAAAATTAAACCTTAAATATCATAAAGATACGATCGGAGTAAAAAGACACCGATGATCCTAAAAGGATCAGGTGATGTGGACAATCATTTTCACTGAAAATAAAAAAGAAAAAGCGGCATTCGAATGGAATGCCGCTCAGCAAAAGTAAGGCTGTTGATAACCAATCACCGAAGTGCTTGGCTCAGCCAGTGCTGAAGTACACTGGAAGCAATGTGAGCAATGTCGTGCCTTCACGATGGTCACTTTTTTAAGGTCACCGTCGGAATGCAGGTAAATAATAACCATTATCATTTGCAAAGATCAACAGGCAAATAGGATTAATTATCATTTGGCGTGGGTTTTGTGATACACCTCGAGAACAGAGGTGCCCAGCGTAAACCAGCACCATCCATCACTCATGTTTTTAAACAAACTTGGATCACCGCTTGCGCTAAGCAGGCTTGCGCAGGGTAATAGGTCAACATAGTCAGCGCGGGCGCAATTTTAAAGCGGCCACGAAAGCGATTGACCACATAAACAACCCCTGAAAAACAAAAGAGTAATGTGCCGGTATAAGCAAAGGCCGCCGGTACGCAACCAACATTGAGATACCATTGTCCAGCTGCCCAGGTGACTTGGATCAACAGCAAGATATAGATCATAACCTTGCCAGCATCTCGCCCTAAAAAAGGTAACACAGCAAAATAGGTAATAATGCCTGTGGCAAACAGCATGGCTGGTAACCAAAGCACCATATCGCCGCTCGGTTGGCTCCAAAGAATGATGCCATAGCCAATATGAACCAACAGATAAAGCCGAACAGCGCGAGAAAACTTCGCTTTTTCTTCCAACCAAAAATCAGCTAAAGCACTACAAAGCAGGCAGACAATCATCAAACCATAAAAGGCATTTTCACCCGCATGTAAAAATACATCGATGGCCAGAATCACAACAGGAACAGGTTTCAACCAATGCGCAATCTGCATCTTCTGCTGGTAAAACATGATGAGATAACCAACCGCAACGATCGCCGCAATAGAATGCAAAATCATAGCTATTTCTCTCTTTTCTCTCTCATCACAGTGTAAAAAGCAGACGAATAACTGGCCAGCGCTCTCCCTTCGCTTTGTGAGCGCCTCGCAAACTTGCTGATAAATATCAAACAAGCAGATCAACAAGATTTCACTTCAAATCTCAATCAAAGACAGCATAAAGATACCCAATTGCTTCGCCAATCAGCGCGCTTTAAGACTCTTGAAATCAAAATCCTATGATTTGTTCTGCAAGCGTTTTTTATGATTCATCGCGTAAACGCACAAAATCGACATAGCGACCTTTGTATTCACCTCTTCGCCGTGATTTGGAATCATTATCGCTCCATTAAAGTTTTTATTTGTGTCCATTAAACAAAAATATCCAAGCAAGAGATAAAAAAACAAATGGCACAGCAAAAACAAAGCATAACCACATGTAAATAATGGAATTTCCATAAAAAAGCTATATTAATAAAAACAAACAAAAACCAGCAGAAAAGCATAAATCGCTTTCTATCAAATACATAAAGTGTCAATTTTAGGCAAAAATTTCAGGATCCATTGAAAAGCGATCAAAACTGATGATATTGTAATCACCATCAGTTTGTCATTCGTAGTAAAGAGGTAAAGTCATGCTTACACACTCACAAAAACAAGGACTTGTTATGATTGCGGTTATCGTCGGCTTCATGGCTTTACCTATGTTCTATTTCTAAAACATCATGTTTTCTTACATGATTGCGCTCTTCAGCGCTCAGACAAACTAAAAAGCCACGTTGATTACGTGGCTTTTTAGTTTGTTCGGGCAAAAAGTTTTAAAAATGGATATTTGGCCAGTGCTTCATATAAAACAGCGCACCAAGCCCCATCATCAACCAAAAAATAAGCCAAGCGAAACGGCGTACAGTACGGTGACTGCGGGGGGTTAACTCAGACTCGCACTGCTTGCATGCCCGCATAAAACCGGCCTTATCGTCCAACCGATAATGGGCATCATGGACCACTTTATTGCGCACCGAGGCTATAAAACGCAGCTTTGAGACCAAATGATGTGGCAAACGCTCCTCACAACTGGAAATAAGGCTATGCAGACCACGACCTTCAGCGTGGTAATAGGTCCGAAGTAGTGTTTCGATTTGGCGACTCCGTTTAATCACCATGGCAATTTCAGACATAACAAACTCCCCTTTCCCATCTTTTCACCATAGCAAATTGGCATTCGATCAAACCTGAAGACCACAACAAATTGAACTGAATACTGTCAGTGCCATGAAATATCGCAAAAAATTCACGCCAAGATCACGATTTTGTGGTGCCGCTGCAGTTGTGACTACTCGCGATTTGTAGAATCAGTACACTAACCCTGGTTATTTTGCGATCACTCACTACACAGGATGTATTATGCCCGCTCTATTTATTGGCTTGGTTCTTTTATTGCTGGCGATCTCCGGCGCTTTTTTCATCTTTATCTATCGCCGACATATGCTGGGCCTCAACGCCCCAGAGCGTAAAATTCGCGTTCGAATTTTACAAAAACAGGCGGTCGACGTGCCGGTTGAAGTCCCTGGCGATGACGACAGCGAATTTTGGCTGTTGGTACAACCCGTCAAAGGTGGACCAGAGCGCGAATTTAAAGTCGGCGTGCACTATTATCACGCGCTCAATGCTGATGATATCGGTACCTTAACCTACCAAGGCCGCCAATTTATTCATTTTGCATTAGAGCGTCCGTAATCTCATCGGGCCCCTCTAAATTTTATGCATTCCGATATAGGACTATTTTGTACGCTCGCTGCGACAAAATAGCCCTATCACAGTGATTTAAATCGTGCACTTTCCGTGCTATCATCCGCCCCCATTTTTTATTGGATCGATTTGATCAAAACGATCCAACCAACAGGTGAGTGATCCCATGAGCCAAGGCACGCTATATATTGTTTCTGCGCCCAGCGGTGCAGGCAAATCCAGCTTGATCAACGCGCTATTGGAAAATAATCCCAACTACGCGATGAAAGTATCGGTGTCACACACCACCCGCGCACCGCGTCCCGGCGAAAGCGATGGCGTGCATTACAACTTTGTCACTGTGGATCAATTTAAAGCGCTGATCGATGAGTCTTCCTTTTTGGAATATGCCGAAGTATTTGGCAATTTCTACGGCACATCACGCCCTTGGATTGAGCAAAACCTTGCTCAAGGCATCGACATCTTTTTAGATATCGATTGGCAAGGCGCCCGCCAAATTCGTCAGCAAATGCCAGCGGCAAAAAGCATCTTTATTCTGCCTCCTTCAAAAGAGGAGCTTGAACGTCGACTCAACACCCGCGGTCAAGATAGTGCAGAAGTGATTGCCAAACGCATGGATCAGGCACAAAGTGAGATCTCTCACTACGATGAATATGATTACGTTATCGTCAATGATGACTTTGACGCTGCTATCGTCGATTTCAAAGCGATTATTCGCGCTGAGCGATTGAAGCAAGTAAAACAAGCTGCTAAATATAGCAGCATGATTGCGGGACTACTGGCACAGTAGTCACCACTTACGGTACAATTTTCCGCCTTATCACATATAACTGGAGCTCTTCATGGCACGCGTAACAGTACAAGACGCAGTAGAAAAAATTGGCAACCGCTTTGATTTGGTTTTGGTCGCTGCACGCCGCGCCCGCCAAATGCAAACGGGTGGTAAAGATTCGTTGGTTGCAGAAGAAAATGACAAACCAACTGTGATCGCATTGCGTGAAATCGAAGAAAGCTTGATCAACCAAGACGTGTTGGATGCGCGCGAGCGTCAAGAGCTACAAGAGCAAGAAGCTGCTGAGCTTGCTGCTGTTAGCGCCATCACCAATCCACTTCGTTAAGTTATCAAGACGGGTTAATCGTTGTACCTGTTTGAAAGCTTAAGGACCGTTGCCGCAAGTTACCTCAGTGATCAACATCTTGAGGAGCTGCGGCAAGCTTACTTGGTCGCTCGCGATGCACACGAAGGACAATTCCGTTCTTCGGGTGAACCTTATATTGTCCATCCTGTTGCAGTTTCCACCATTCTGGCCGAAATGAAACTCGACCATGAAACACTGATGGCAGCCCTGCTTCATGATGTGATTGAAGATACCGAAGTCACCAAAGAAGACTTAGCACAGCGCTTTAGCGACACTGTGGCTGAGTTGGTTGATGGCGTATCGAAACTCGACAAACTCAAGTTCCGCGATCGCAAAGAAGCGCAAGCTGAGAACTTTCGCAAAATGATCATGGCCATGGTTCATGATATTCGCGTTATTCTCATTAAGCTTTCTGACCGCACCCACAACATGCGAACCCTCAATGCACTGCGCCCTGATAAGCGCCGTCGCATTGCACGCGAAACGCTTGAGATTTACGCACCACTAGCCCATCGCTTGGGTATCCACAACATCAAAACCGAGCTTGAAGAGCGTGGTTTTGAAGGCTTGTATCCCAACCGCTATCGAGTGCTCAAAGCCGTCGTAAAAGCGGCTCGCGGCAATCGCAAAGAGATGATTGACCGTATTCACGAAGAACTCAAAGGCCGCATGGAAGAAGCGCAAATTCCGGGCCGCGTCTTTGGTCGTGAAAAAAACCTCTATTCCATCTATCACAAAATGCGTAATAAAGAGCAGCGATTCCATTCGATTATGGATATCTACGCCTTTCGTATTGTGGTGGATAGTGTCGATACCTGTTATCGCGCACTCGGCCGCGTGCATGGTCTTTACAAACCACGTCCTGGTAAGTTTAAAGACTATATTGCCGTGCCAAAAGCCAATGGCTACCAATCGCTGCACACCTCAATGATCGGCCCTCACGGGGTGCCCGTTGAAGTGCAGATCCGTACCGAAGATATGGATCAAATGGCAGATAAGGGTGTGGCCGCTCACTGGACCTATAAGAGTGGCAGTGACAGCCGTGATACCACCACAGCACAAGTACGTGCTCAGCGCTGGATGCAAAGCCTGCTGGAATTGCAACAGAGCACGGGTAATGCCTACGAATTTATCGAAAGCGTTAAATCAGACCTATTCCCTGATGAGCTCTTCGTCTTCACCCCTGAAGGTCGCATTATTGAGCTTCCTGTGGGCGCAACTGCTGTCGATTTTGCCTACGCAGTACACACCGATGTCGGCCATGCCTGTGTCGGTGCACGCGTTGATCGCCAGCCTTACCCGCTGAGTAAACGTCTGAAAAACGGTCAAACCGTTGAGATCATCACCGCACCTGGCGCGCGTCCAAATGCAGCATGGCTCAACTATGTGGTGACCTCACGTGCGCGCACCAAAATTCGCCAAATGCTCAAGTCGATGCGTCATAGCGATGCGATCACGCTGGGTCGTCGTCTCCTCAACCATGCTTTGGGCGAGGACATGAAGATTGACCAGATTCCGCAGGGCAATATTGACCATGTACTCGGCGAACTTCGCCTTGAAACCATGGATCAACTGCTACAGCAAATCGGTCTTGGTGAACGCATGAGTATCGTGGTTGCTCGACGCCTACTGGGTAATGCCGATGAGCTTACCCATGCCAACAATACCTTGCCAATTCGCGGCGCGGATGGCATTCAGCTCACCTTTGCCGCTTGCTGTCGCCCACTACCGGGTGATGCGATTATTGCCCATGTGAGCCCAGGTAAAGGCTTGGTGGTGCATCGCGATTCCTGCTCCAACATTCGTGGTTACCAACACGAGCCAGACAAGTATATGGCCGTGGAATGGGGCGAAGAGTTTGAGCAAGACTTTATCAGCGAACTCAAGGTCACCATGGTGAACCATCAGGGCGTCCTTGCTGATCTGGCCAACGTGATTGCGAAAACTGGTGCAAATATTCAAGGCTTGTCGACCGAAGAGAAAGATGGCCGCATCTATGCCATCACGGTCAAGTTGACCACCAAAAACCGCGTCCATCTGGCAAGCATTATGAAGAAAATTCGTGTGATGCCAGAAGTGGTTAAGGTTTCGCGTCAACGCGCCTAAATCGGCTTATCACCAATCAATTATGAAAAGCGTCCTATCGACGCTTTTTTTCTATGATTTCAAGGCAGCTTGAACACACGCTCAATGCTGCCTCAGCAAAAATAAGGGTTAACCCATGACGCCAGAGCGCTATCAACGCATCATGCAAGTTCTCGACTGCCGCCAACCTGATCTCACCGTGTGTCTGGAGCAGGTGCACAAACCGCAAAATATCTCAGCAGTGATCCGCACCGCCGACGCCGTAGGTGTACACCAAGTGCATGCCATTTGGCCCAGAGGTAGCAAGATGCGCACCCTTGGCCATACCTCTGCGGGCGCACGAAACTGGGTCGATGTGCAAACCCACCATGATACCGCCAGCGCTTTTGCCGAACTCAAAGCCCAAGGCATGCAGATTGTCGCCACCAATCTATCGGATCGCGCCGTTGATTTTCGTCAGGTGGATTACACCCGCCCAACCGCCATTGTGGTGGGTCAAGAGAAAACAGGGATCAGTGATGAAGCCCTCGCCATGGCAGATCAGCACATCATCATTCCCATGGTCGGAATGGTGGAGTCGCTCAATGTCTCCGTGGCCAGCGCCTTAATTTTGTATGAAGCGCAGCGCCAACGTCAGCTTGCAGGTCTTTACCAGACACCAGCAGCTCAGCTCGATCGTCAAGCCATTGATCGCTTGCTATTTGAGCGCGGCCATCCAGTACTAGCAAAAGTCGCCAAGCGTAAAAATCTACCCTATCCAAGCTTTGATGAGCAAGGTGAAATCATTGCCGATGCCGCTTGGTGGCAAGCGATGCAAAGTAGCAAATAGCATCTTGCCAGCCTCATCGCCACTCAGTAGGATCATCTGAAGTAATTTGCAAAGGAGTGGCGCATGGGCGCACAACTGTTAGATGCAGTCCCGCTCACCAGCCTCAAAGGGGTGGGCGCAAAGGTAGCTGAGCGACTTGAAAAACTTGGCCTTGGCACCGTCCAAGATCTGCTGTTTCATTTACCGCTGCGCTATGAAGATCGCACTCGCATCTGGCCGCTTGCTGATCTCATGCCCAACCAATCGGTGACTATCGAAGGTGAGGTGATGGCCAATAATGTAATTTTTGGCCGCCGACGCATGCTCACAGTCAAAATCAGCGATGGTCAGGGCAGCCTCACCCTACGCTTTTTTAATTTTAATGCAGCGATGCAAAATAGCCTCTGCGCGGGTACACAAGTGCGCGCCTATGGCGAGGTGAAACGCGGCAAGGCGGGATTTGAAATCATTCATCCCGACTACAAAATCATCAGCAGTCAAAGTGAGCCCAACTTAGAAGCCTCACTGACACCGATTTATCCCACCACTGAGGGATTACGCCAGCTCACCCTGCGCCAACTCACCGATCAAGCGCTAACGTTACTTGAGCACAGCGCCGTCGCCGAGCTGCTACCTCAAGGGTTATATGATCAGCAAATGACGCTAGTGCAAGCACTCAAACTACTGCATCGCCCACCACCAAGTGTGTCTTTAAGCGAACTTGAAGCCGGCCAACACCCCGCGCAACGCCGACTGATTATGGAAGAGCTGCTGGCGCAAAATCTTTCCATGCTGGCGCTTCGCCAACAAGGTTATCAACACCAAGCTTGGCCGCTACCAAGCAGCCAACAGTTGGTGCCAGCACTACTGGCTCAGCTACCCTTCTCGCCCACACAAGCGCAGCAACGGGTGAGCCAAGAGATCGCTCAGGATTTAAATCAAACACAGGCGATGATGCGCCTCGTGCAAGGTGATGTGGGCTCAGGAAAAACCTTGGTTGCTGCCATTGCCGCGCTGCATGCCATTGAGCAAGGTTTTCAGGTGGCCTTAATGGCGCCCACCGAGCTACTTGCAGAGCAGCACGCGATCAATTTTGCACAGTGGTTTGAGCCGCTTGGCATTCAAGTGGGCTGGCTTGCCGGCAAACAAAAGGGCAAGGCACGCGAACAATCTTTGGCGCAAATCGCCTCCGGCCAGCTGGGCATGGTGGTCGGCACCCATGCGCTCTTTCAAGAGCAAGTGCAATTTGCCAACCTAGCCTTGGTGATCATTGATGAGCAGCATCGATTTGGTGTCCACCAGCGCTTAGAACTGCGAGAAAAAGGGGTCAAGCAAGGCCGCTATCCGCATCAGCTGATCATGACGGCAACCCCAATTCCACGGACATTGGCGATGACTGCCTATGCCGATCTCGACACCTCAATCATTGATGAGCTACCACCGGGGCGTACACCTGTAACCACAGTAGCGATTCCCAATACCCGCCGCGACGAGGTCGTCGCACGCGTTCGTGCCAGCTGCTTGGAGCAGCAGCGTCAAGCCTATTGGGTTTGCACCCTGATTGATGATTCCGAGGTGCTTGAAGCGCAAGCCGCTGCAGAAACCCACCTACAACTCTCATCGCTGCTTCCCGAGCTAAAAATTGGGTTGGTTCATGGCCGAATGAAGGCCGCTGAAAAACAGGCGGTGATGCAGTCATTTAAAGCAGGTGAGCTCAATCTTTTGGTGGCAACCACAGTGATTGAAGTGGGCGTCGATGTGCCCAATGCCAGCTTGATGGTGATTGAGAACCCTGAACGTTTGGGGCTTGCCCAGCTGCACCAGCTACGCGGACGGGTGGGTCGCGGCAGCGTCGCCAGTCACTGTGTGCTGCTCTACCATGCACCGCTGTCCAATACAGCGCAAAAGCGTCTGGCGGTACTGCGTCAAAGCAATGATGGCTTTGTCATTGCTGAGCAAGATTTGGCGATTCGTGGCCCCGGTGAACTACTGGGCACCAAGCAAACTGGCGTGGCTGAGTTTAAGATCGCCGATATCCTGCGCGACCAACAGATGATTCCTGAAGTGCAGCGTCTGGCCCGTTATCTTCATGATCGCTATCCGCAAAACGCCAAGGCGATCATTGAGCGCTGGCTCAAACACCGCTCCGATTACGCCAATGCCTAATCAAAGTGGTTGCACAGAACTTTTAGCGCCTAATCGATTTAGGCGCTGAGGTTAACCGTTAGCGTTTATCGCTCAAATCCACACCGGAGGTAGACAGCGACAATCCACCTATGGCGAAAAAAGTATGGCGAAGAAAGTATGGCGTAAAAAGGCTTTCAGATTAGGCCGGTAAAAAGCGTTCTTTTCGCCAGAGATAGCTAAACCAGATCGCTAAGGTCAAACCACGCATGCCTAAAAAGACCAAGACCGCAGCCCACAGCGCATGATTACCCAATGAGGCAAAGCTAAACCACACCGCAAAGAAGCTCGCCATGGCGATAAACATAGTATTGCGCATATCCTTTCCGCGTGTAGCGCCGACAAAGACCCCATCAAAAAGAAAACACCATAGTGACACCAGAGGCACGGCCACCAGCCATGGCAGATAGGCTTGCGCTTGTTGCTGTACCGTCTCAATACTGGTGACTAGGCTGATGATCCAAGAACCCGCAAGCGCAAAAACAACGGTTAACAGTAAAGAAACCATCACCCCCCAAAATCCAGTGACCCATAGCGATGCCGCCAGATCGTCGCGACTTCGACGCCCCACCGCCTTACCAACCATAGCCTCCATGGCATAGGCAAAGCCATCCATGCCATAGGACACTAGCATCACAAAGCTCATTAGCACCGCATTAGCCGCGACAATTTCGTCGCCCATGGCCGCGCCACGAAAAGCGACAAAACTAAAGACAGCCTGCAAACATAAGCTGCGCAAGAAAATATCGCGATTGAGTTTCAGCAAGGCGCTGCAGTTATCGCGCCACTGCGGCCAAATCGTCGCCAAAGTTGGCAGCTTGAGCGCATGCCACTGGCGATAGACAAAATACCCGCCCAGCAGCAAACCACAGTAATCTGCGCCCATAGATGCCAATGCTGCGCCGCGCACCTGCCAGCCAAATCCAAGCACAAACAGCAGATCCAAGGCGATATTGAGTAGATTCACCACAATCACCATCCACATGGGGCCGCGCGCGTTCTGGCATCCCAATAGCCAGCCCATGATCACCAAGTTTGCTAAGGCTGCAGGCGCCGCATAGATACGAATGGCGTAATACTGCTCGGCATAGAGCTTGACCTCGGCACTGGCATCGCTGAAATGAAAAATCAAAGAGGCAATGGGCTGATGCAGCAATAGTAAAATCAGTGCCAAACATTGCGCCATCATCATGCCCTGCAAGCCAATGAGTGCCAATTTGTGCGGCTGCTCAGCACCATAACGCTGCGCAGCGATCCCTGTAGTGGCCATACGCAAAAAGCCCAATAGCCAAAAGGTCACGTTGATCATGGTGCCGCCCAACGCCACCCCACCCAAAAACCATGCATGGCTCAAATGGCCGATCACGGCTGCATCAACCAGTCCAAGCAGCGGCACGGTAATGTTCGAAAGCACCATGGGAATGGCAAGAAGAAAGACCTGTCGATGATAGGTCCATTGCATTAAGGCGTTACGCATAGATTCAATTCAAGCAGAAAAACTAGCGTCAGTGTACTGAAGCCTGTTGAGAAGGCCAGTGAATGGAAATATTCACCCCGAAAAATGAGGACTAGAAATAAAAGTGATACCAAGATGGCGTGAGCTGAGTCATTTGTGCAGGCCAATGCTTTATCCAACGGCGCCAGCGCTGCCAACGCGGACAAGGCACAGCCAAAGGGGAATAGATGCCTTGCCACTGCGCCCAAGGAACCCATTGTTGCAATTGAGCTTTGCCATCTTCAAAGCCATGGCCATAATCGGTACAGCCCAAATGCTTGGCCAAACGGCTTTCACTTAAACTGCCCGCGAGCACCAAGGCCAACTCAAGGTGGCTAAAGCGCCGAGAAAGACGCAACACCAATTGCTCACAAGCGGAGGGGGAACATGCCAGCAGTGCATGCTCTGCAAGCACCAGCGTTGGTTTTTGTTCTTTGGCGAGTCCTTCAATCCAATCGCAACTGTCAATACATCCCTGCAGCATGCTATAACGCTCAGTACGATGAAAAAGCTGCTGACGTAAAATCAAATGCGCTTGGCAATCTAAATCTATCCACTGACAACGGCCATTATCGAGGCGGAAAAAGCGTGTATCGAGACCAGCACCAAGGTTAATCACTCGACCTTGCGGGTGCAGTTGTAGAAATTCACGCACCAAGCGATCGCCGAGCCAAGTGAGTGAGACATTGAGGAGTTGTTGCTGCGCTTGAATCTTTCCTTGTTTACACTGCGGCTGGTAAGCACAGCGCTGACACACCATGGCGGCGATGGGATCATAGAGCAAACTGTCTTGGCAAAAACTTTCACAGCGGCGCAACCATAAGGGCTGCATTAAATGCTCAGGAATCTGCGGTAATCTTGCGTGTGTCACGGCGTTCTCCCATCAGCCAAACACGCAAATGATAATGATTATCAAATAAAAGCTCAAGCATAAAAAAACGCACCACTGTGCGCTTTTATTTGGGTTTATCTGCCCGCTCTCTGAGCAATCAGTTACATCCACTCATTGCGGATTACGCCAACAGCCAAACCCTCAATGGTCAAACTCTGTTGCTGTAAATCCACCACAATGGTGCTGAGCTCTTCGTTTTCAGGATGCAAAAGCACTTGGTCGCCTTTGCGCTCAAAACGCTTCACAGTAACATCGTCATCGACACGCGCAACCACCACTTGGCCATTACGGACTTCTTGGGTTTTATGAACCGCGAGAAGGTCGCCATCCATAATGCCGATATCCTTCATACTCATGCCTTGCACGCGTAATAGAAAATCTGCATTGGGACTAAATAGCGCTGGATCGAGCTTGTAATGACTCTCGACATTTTCAATCGCCAAAATCGGTTCACCCGCAGCAACCTTGCCGATCAAAGGTAGGCCATCTTCAACCTCACTCTGATCTTCAAGTAGAATACGAATCCCGCGAGATGCACCTGGAACAATTTCAATCGCGCCTTTTTTCGCAAGCGCTTTTAAATGCTCCTCTGCCGCGTTAGCAGAACGAAAACCAAGCTCCTTGGCGATCTCAGCACGGGTTGGGGGAATCCCAAGATCATCGATCTTGGCTTTAATCAGATCAAAGACCTGCTGTTGTCTGGCCGTTAAGGGTTTCATCATCGCGAACCTGTCGTTTTATACAGTTAACTGTCAGTATATCCAGTAGGCGAAAGATTGCCAACACTTCCAGCTCACAATGTCGAATTGATCCGTTCTAAAAACAGAACCTTAAGCAAAGAAAATAGCATAAGCCCAGATTGCAGCTGCCATCAACATGGCAATCAGCACAGCGGCAGAGCCCATATCTTTAGCGCGACCTGATAACTCATGGTGCTCAGGACCAATGCGATCCACCACAGCTTCAACCGCAGAGTTTAAAAGCTCAGTGAGCATCACCAAAGGCACAGAAAGGATCAGTAAAAGACGCGTCATGCCATCAACATCGATTAAAAATGCCGCTGGAATTGCAATACAAAGTGCCAGAACCTCTTGGCGGAATGCGGCTTCTTCACGAAAAGCAGCACGAAAACCCAACCAAGAAAATTTAGTGGCATTGATTAAGCGGCGAATACTAAAAACTGAATGTTTAGCCATGTGTGTTCCTAACTGAAAGATATTTCACATCAAATAGCGTGCAACTATGCGGATAATGACGAGGAAGTGCAACAAAATAGGACAATGAACCTACTTTCCTCACCTTTTCAGTGCAATTTTAGCGCGCTTTTCTGGTATTCTTGGCGCGGATAAATTACTCAAAGGCAGTCCATCCATTATGTCACATTGGCAACGTCTGACTCGCGCAACACTGCGAGCACCGCTCTCTTTACTGGTTAAAAGTCAATCGGTACCAGCCGACCCGGTGCAAGACCTCGGCCTTAGCCTCGATCGCCCTCTGGTCTATGTATTGCCTTTTCGTTCGAACACCGACCTGCTTACTTTGCGTCGTGATGCCTTGAAACTCGGGCTACCAGACCCATTGACCCCCATCGAAATCAATGGCCAGTCGATGATGCGCTATGCATTTTTAGATAATGGTCCA
Source organism: Vibrio stylophorae (assembly GCF_921293875.1). Classification (NCBI taxonomy): domain Bacteria; kingdom Pseudomonadati; phylum Pseudomonadota; class Gammaproteobacteria; order Vibrionales; family Vibrionaceae; genus Vibrio; species Vibrio stylophorae. The sequence goes on along the minus strand of NZ_CAKLDI010000001.1, from coordinate 117,161 downwards.
AGTTTGATGAATCGCCAGCGCGATCTACCAGAACTAACCCAAGCTTGGCTCAGCCAACTGCTCCATGCCCACCAGCAAGACAGTGAGCTGGATGTGCAGTTGCTACCCGCATCCGTGCTTTGGGGACGCAAGCCAGGTCATGAAAATAAAGCAACCCCACGTCTTACAGCCATGAATGGTTTACAGAAGCTGTGGGCGATTCTCACTCAGGGTCGCGATTGCTTGGTGCGCCTCAGCCGCCCGGTATCAATTCGCTATATGGCCGATAACCATGGCACCGATGATGCCATCGCGCAAAAGCTGGCTCGCGTTGCACGCATCCATTTTTCGCGCCAGCAACTGGCTGCTTCAGGCCCACAATTACCGAACCGCCAAGCGCTATTCCGCCGTTTGCTGAACTCCAAAGCGATTGAAAAAATCGTCAATGAAGAAGCCAAACGCCGCGATGAGCCGGTAGAAAAAGTGCAAAAAGAAGCACAGGCGATGATGGATGAGATCGCCGCCAATTTCTCCTACGGCTTGGTTCGCTCCGGTGATCGCATTCTAGGTTGGCTATGGAACCGCCTCTATAAAGGCATCAACGTTAGCCATGCAGAACAAGTACGCCAGCTGGCGCAAGAAGGTCATGAGATTGTCTACGTGCCTTGTCACCGTAGCCACATGGACTACTTGCTGCTTTCTTACGTGCTTTACCATCAAGGTTTAGTGCCACCGCATATCGCTGCGGGGATTAACCTGAACTTCTTCCCTGCTGGGCCGATTTTCCGTCGTGGTGGTGCCTTCTTTATTCGCCGTAGCTTCCGCGGTAATAAGCTGTATTCCACCGTCTTTCGTGAATACCTTGCCGAACTCTTTGCGCGCGGCTATTCCGTGGAATACTTCAGCGAAGGTGGCCGTTCACGCACCGGTCGTTTGCTGACCGCCAAAACCGGCATGCTCGCGATGACCATTCAAGCTATGCTACGTGGTCTTAAGCGCCCAGTGACGCTAGTTCCGGTTTACATCGGCTACGAGCACGTGATGGAAGTGCAGACCTACGCCAAAGAGCTGCGCGGCAAACGTAAAGAGAAAGAGAACGTTGGCCAAGTCCTGCGTACCATTCGTAAATTGCGCAACTTGGGCCAAGGTTATGTGAACTTTGGTGAGCCGATTCAGCTCAACCAATACCTCAACCAAAACGTGCCCAATTGGTATGAGGCAATTAACCCACTTGAGCCACAAAAACCAAGTTGGATGACGCCAACCGTCAACCAACTTGCAGGTCGTATGATGACTCATATCAACAGCGCAGCCGCGCTCAATGGGATGTCACTTTGTGCCATGGCGCTACTTGCTTCAGGCCAGCGCGCACTAAGCCGCCAAGATTTGATTGCGCAAGTGGCCTGCTATCTGGATTTAGCGCGTGAAGTGCCTTATTCCGCCTTTAGCACCATGCCAAATCAAAGTGCAGAAGAGCTTGTCGATAGTGCCATTGCGATGGATAAATTTGTCATTGAGAAAGATGCCATTGGTGAGATCATTTCACTGACACGCCATGAATCCATTCTGATGACTTACTATCGCAACAACATCATTCACCTGTTTGCCTTGCCATCATTGATTGCACATATCGCGCTGCAGTATCAAAACCTCACCCGTGATGAGCTGCATGAGCAAATTGTCGCGATCTATCCGCTACTCAAAGCGGAACTATTTATGCCATTTGAGCAAGCGCAGCTGCCTGAGATCATCGATAGTATCTTGGCTGAGTTGTCACGCCAGCAGTTACTGCGTTGCGATAATATCCATATTCAGATTAATCGCGCACGCCTACGCTCTGTACAGCTTCTTGGTCGCACCATTGAAGAAACACTACAGCGCTACTGCATTAGCCTAACTGTGCTCGCTTCACGCCCTGAGATTGCGCAAAGTGACTTAGAGCAACAGAGCCAAATGCTAGCGCAGCGTCTAAGCCGCTTGCATGGTATTAATGCGCCAGAGTTCTTTGATAAAGGCGTGTTTGCCATTTTGGTCAATACCCTACATCAAGAAGGCTATATTGATGCCGAGGGCCAAACTCAGTTGAATCAGGTCGACGGCTTGCTCGATATTCTTAATCAGCTGATCTCAGCGGATATGAAGCTGACCATCGCCGCGGTTGCCGAGCACCATGATGACGAGGACGCCTCAGAAAAAACTGATACCTCTGAAGCTTCTGCATCGAATGCAATCGCAGAGAAAGCGCCTGACACTGAAGCCAAGACAAAAAATGAAGTTGAAGTTAAAGAAGCACAAGAAACAAAAGCGCCAAGCAAACCAGCTTAAGCTCGCCTTGTTCTTCCATTGAACTGATTCTTCCATAGAAATAGCAAAAAGCCTCGCAACTGCGAGGCTTTTTCTGATTCGAATAAATGTTCGCACCAATGGCGCATCTTGATTAGGCCAATAGATATTCCAGCGCCACCCCTAAAAACACCACCAGACCAACATAGTTATTATTCAAAAAGGCTTGAAAGCAGGCTTCTCGCTGACGCTGGCGAATCAACCATTGTTGATAAACAAATAGCGCGCCAACAAAGAGTAGCGCCCAGAAATAGACCAAGTGGAACTGCAATTGCTGACCAACTCCGGCAAGAATCAATAGGGTCAATAGCTGCAATGCACCGACAATGCGCTTATCAAATCGGCCAAATAAAATCGCGGAGGATTTCACCCCAATTTTCAAATCATCATCACGATCGACCATGGCATACAAGGTGTCATAGGCGATGGTCCACAACACATTGGCAGCAAATAACCACCATGTCACCGATGACACAGCGCCAGCTTGCGCCGCAAAAGCCATGGGAATTGCCCAGCTAAATGCTAAGCCCAGCACCAACTGAGGAAGATGAGTAACCCGCTTCATAAAAGGGTAAATCGCAGCCAATGCCAATGCCACTACAGAGAGTTGAATAGTCAACCAATTAAGGGTCATCACCAAGGCAAAGGCGCACAGCACCAAGAGCGCAAATAGCGCAATCGCCTCACGGCTTGTCACTTTTCCTGAAGGCAATGGGCGGTTGACGGTGCGCTTTACATGACCATCAACATGGCGATCGGCAAAATCATTGATCACACAACCCGCCGAGCGCATCAACAGCACCCCAAGCACAAAAGTGATGAGAATTTGCCATGATGGCAACCCTTGGGCGGCAATCCACAGCGCCCATAGCGTAGGCCATAGCAATAACAATGAGCCGATGGGGCGATCCATCCGTGTCAGCTGCCAATAGGCCTGCAATTTACTCATTTCCATCCAGCGTCCTGATCTTATCGTTATATGTTCGCGCGAACTCAGTATAGCGGCGCTTGAGGTAAAAAGAGATCGTGAACCAGCAAAGGTTTGTCTGCAATCCACAACCGCGAGCGCCTCGCCCATAAACCTTGCGAAAGGGATGCGACTTGTATCGCATCTCGACGCGCCAGAGGATGGCGAAACACACGAAATCCCAAAGCTTGATTACCCAAGATTGCCAAATCTTGCTCCTCACCGGTTAAGGTTGAAAGGGGCAATAGGCTTTGTGCAAATACCCAAGGTTGACCATCACCCAGCAGCAATACTTGGCGCTCAATACAGGGAGAATCCCCCAGCAGCTCGCGCTCATTTTCTGTTAACTCTCCAGCACTTAGCTCGCGCTGTTGTATTAATTCCACAGAAAATTGGTCACAATGCTGGCTAAGGCGCTGGGACAGAGAATCAACAGACCAGAGCCAATCGGACAACGGGCTCGGCATTGAAGTGGCTTGTTTGGCTGACAACCAACGCGCTTGCGCTAATTGGGCTCGGTATTGCTCAACGGAACAGGGCATCCTAGTATCAAATCGATAGCGCTTGAGCCAATCTAGTTTGGCTACTTTTTTGAAACATTTGCGCCATTGTAACAGTGCCATTGCACGAGGCGTATGATTATCTTCACTCAATTGAACAAGGAGCCAAGGGATGACACTTTCTATGAAACCCTTCTTTCTTATCCTTGCACTACTGACCTTTAGCACCACCAGCTGGGCTGAATCTGAGGACCCAGCAGCAGCGCAAGCAGAAACGGGTTACCGCTACTTTAGCCTCACCCCTGACATCACCACCAACTTCCATACTAATGGCGATGATCTCGGATTTGTCCGAGTGAGTGTCGATCTGATGATTGAAAATCCTGCCGATGTCAGCATCGTAGAGCACAATGTGCCACTCATTCGCGATGCCATCATTGAGGTGCTCACCGAGCAAAATGAAGCGCAAATCAAATCCATCGCAGGACGCGAAGCGATTCGTCTCGCTTGCCTTCAGAAAGTAAATGAATTGCTTTTGGCTGAGGCCAATAAAAAAGTCGTGACCGAGCTACTGTTTACCAAGTATCTCTATCAATAACGGGTTGCGGCGCATAGCGAGCACAGTAAGCCTTCAATGCTTGCTGTGCTTGTTGGTCAAAAGTTAGTCCCCACTTACTTCTTCGCCACAATACGTCCTCTAGGGTAAGCGCCCACTCATTTTCAAACCAAAAATCGACCTCTCGGCCATAACACAGCGGTGCAAACTGCGGTCCTAAATCCTGTGTACATCGCACCCCTTGCAACAGATGCCACACCCGCTCGCCATAATGCGCTTGATAATGCGCCAGTAAGTTCGGGTCAATCTGCGGATAGGCCACTTGCAGTCGTGCTAAGCGATCTTGATTAGGACGCCCGCCCGGTAGCGGCTCAGTGGCCGTTTCACAAGGACGTAGCAAAGAAACAAAGCTATCCAACTGATCCACCACCTTCTCAGCTAAATGTCGGTAAGTGGTGAGTTTACCGCCAAAAACCGACAAAATCGGCGCGCCTTGATGCCGCTGCAGCTTGATTTGGTAATCCCGACTGGCGGACTGCGCCATCCCTTTGTCATCATCACATAAGGGCCGCACACCGCTAAAACTGGCGATCACCGACTCACTGTCATAGTCACATTGAAAATGGCGCTGCAATGTCGCCAATAGATAGGCCTGCTCCTGCGGCTGCATTTGGCACTGATACGGGTCACCCTCAAAATCACAATCCGTGGTGCCAACCAACGCATAATCCTTAAGATAGGGGATCACAAACACCACCCGATGGTCGGGATTTTGCAAAATATAAGCATGCTCACCATCATATAATTTGGGCACCACGATGTGTGAACCTTGCACCAAACGCAGCGGTTGCGGGGTTTCCCCCAGCGTCATCGGCAATACATTTTGATAGAGCTTGGCTGCCCATGGTCCAGCGGCATTGATGAGCACCTTAGCCTGGCACTGTTGAAGGCCAAAACGGTTGTCCGCCAAAGAGAGCTGCCAATGGCCTTCTTGCACCTCAGCATGGGTCACCGGGCAATAGTTATGAACGTAGGCGCCACATTGCTGCGCGGCAAGCATATTGGCCAGCACCAAGCGCGCATCATCCATCCAACAATCGGTGTATTCAAAACAAAAAGGCACCTCACCGCGCAAACCATCGTTACGACATGGCGCCTTTGTACTACTGGGCAGATGCTGGCGACGCGCTAAATGATCATAAAGAAAAAGCCCCAAACGGATCAGCCACGCCGGGCGCATTTGCGGAACATAGGGCAGACAAAAACGGCGCGGTGAAACCAAATGCGGCGCAATATGCAGCAGCGTTTCTCGCTCTTTCAGTGCCTCTCGCACAAGGCGAAATTGATACTGTTCGAGATAGCGCAACCCACCATGTGCTAATTTTGAGCTCGCTGATGAGGTCGCGCCAGCAAAATCCTTGGCCTCAAAAAGAGCAACGCGCAAACCACGGCGCGCCGCATCTGCAGCAATGCCGGCACCATTAATGCCACCACCAATGATGGCTATATCCACTGAAATTCGCTGTTGCGTCATCACCGCCTCCTGCTTTCTCTAAACGATAGCTAAAACAAGTGAGGCGCGTGGAAGATTGAGATAAAAAACGCCAGCATTTGCTGGCGTTTCTCGACTGTTGAACAGTCATTGCGGTAAGTTTTCAGAGATTAGGCGCGCTTATCGCGATAATAATCCCACAATGCAAAACCACTACCTGCAAGCATACTAGTGAGCAAGCTCGATGCAATGCTAAAGAGGTTCTCTTGCTGCATTGCGCCAATGCCCATCCAAAAGATAAAGAACAGCAGCAAAATACCAGGCACTTGCACTGCTGTTTGTGGACGCAATAAACCTGTTAACCAAACATAGGCAGCAAGGCCGTAAATCCAAATATCAAAGGTCGCAAGCGGCAAGGTTTCAAATTGCACTTGGCTAAAACCTGAAAACAGTGAAATCATTAAAATCAGCTGCATCAGCTTATTGCTACCCAACTGACGTTCCACCTGACCACCGAGGTACCAAACAAAAAGCACGGCAAAGATCACGGTGAGAAAATCGGGGGCGACCATCACATAGGAAACCAAACGCCACACCTGCCACAGCTGATCGCTATTGACTGGAAAGTGAATGAGCGAAATAAAATCACCGGGAACCAAGTGAAGTAACAGATACGAGAGAACGGGCATCGCCATCAAAATAAAGGTCAGCACACCACCTTGGCTGACGATATTTTGCAAAATTGGATTGCCTGAAGTGCGCATCTCCCAGCGACGATTACGTGTTTGACCCACCTGCCATGAAGCATCCAAATATTTAGGGTCCTGCGGATTACGAATAAAGGCTTCAAGCTCGCGCTCAATATTGGCTTGATCCACTTGCGGTGCAAGGAGAACCAACTGGTCGTCTTCAACTTCGAGCTGAACTTGATATCCCTGCGCCAACAGATAGTCAGCAAAGGCTTGCGCCGCTCGAGGATTTCGAAAACGGGTGATGGCTTGCATAGTTACTCCGACTGAACAAAGGGGTGAATGCGTCGCCACGCTTCAAACCCGCCATCCAAGCTATAGACCTGATCTAAGCCTTGGCCAAGTAAGTACTGCGCCGCACCCTGACTGCTGTGGCCATGATAACACACCACCACCACAGGGCGATCCCAATCGTGCTGCGCTAAAAACGCTTGCAGCGTCTCTTGCGTCAGGTGCCAGGCTTGATCAATATGACCTGCGGCATAGCTTTGCGGATCGCGAATATCAAGGATCGCTGGGCGATCCTTTTGCGCCAACCAAAGGGCTAATTCATCAACCGACAAATGTGCAAAAGTATCCATGTTATCTCCTTCTTTTGAACCAGTTTACCCCAAAGCAGCCCAGATAAAGACAGACAGAATGGAGGGTTGTTGCTATTTTGATCGGCTGTGGAAAAAACTGTGGATTGCGTTAATAAAGGGTGATCCAGTAAAAGGATCCACTACATCTAGTACGCCGCACTGAAAAAGCTGTGCATAACTTATCTTGGAGTGGATCCTACCGCGTGCTAAAATGCGCCGTCGCAAAGGAGTTTGTTATGCGTTTAACCATTCATCGTCTGTGTAATTTAACTGCACAAAGTGAGCAGGACCTTCTCACGCTCTGGCCTCACTGCCAAGCTCAGCAACTACATGACTGGGTTGCCGAGCAAGCCATTTTTGTCGCTCGTTTTAATGGCCGCGAATTAGGCGCGCTGTTGTTCGATGCGCAGGGACTGAGCCAAATCTGCGTTCATCCCATCACCCGTCGCCGAGGCGTCGCCACCTATTTAGTGCAAGATACCTTGCGCCAGCTAGGTCAACCGCAACCCCTCAATGACCACGACAATGCGGATCTCAAAGCGCTATTTACTGCACTCGGTCTTGCTTAGATCTGATTTTTACAACGCATTTTTCGGGATCAAAAAAGGCGCGATATTCGCGCCTTTTTATTTATCAATAGGATGTATTATCCATTAGGCCTTGCTTGCCAAGGGCTGCTCTTGCCCCGTACTCATCTCAGGCTCAGCGGTCAGACGTTTCACCAGCGCATTCAGTAGCACGCCATACATAGGCACAAATAGCCCCAAGCTAATGATCAATTTAAAGCTGTAATCGACCAACGCGATCTCAACCCAGTGCTCAGCCATAAAAGGATCAGCGCTTTGATAAAATGCGATGGAGAAAAACACCACGGTATCAAAACCATTACCAAATAGCGTCGATGCACTTGGCGCGACCCACCATTGCTTCATTTGGCGCAGGCGGTTAAACACTAAGATATCGAGGGCTTGACCACAGAGATAAGCCATAAAGCTTGCGAGCGCAATGCGACCAACAAAGGTATTAAAGTGGGCAAGCTGGCTGAGCCCCTGAAACTGACCTTCAAAGAACAATGCAGAAAGCAGATAGGAGATCAGCAACGCAGGCATCATCACCATAAAAATAATACGACGCGCCATGGCAGCACCATAAATTCGTACGGTTAAATCAGTGGCCAAAAAAATAAATGGAAAAGTGAATGCGCCCCAAGTGGTATGGAAGCCAAAAATGGTAAAGGGGATTTGAACCAAGTAGTTGCTTGATGCGATCACCAATAGGTGAAAGGCAACCAAAGAGGTCAGGGCACGGCGCTGCTGCGCCACGGAAAAAGTGGTCATAACATACCTTTTTGTCAATGGGGGCGAGGGAACCCAACAAATTGTCTCGTCTCAGCCTGCTCATAGCAGTCGCTGAGGTGCGCGATTATACGCACACTTGTCTGCAAATGAAATGAAAAACGCGCAATTTTACATCGATTTTCAGTGCAAGATTTCCGCCTGTTCGCATTGCCAAAGATGGGTTAACAAAGCGCGGCCTGACGCTGTATTCGGCGCAAAAGGTTCGACCCAAAGTTGATTAAGCAGCGGTTGATAGCAAATCAGCCAAGATTGCTGTTGCCATAATACCCGCCACTGAAAGAGATCAGCGTGCTGCTCCTGATCTTGAAGTTGACAGTACCAATGCCCCAAGCGCGTTGTGAGCCAGTCGCAAAATACCGTCTCATCACCATCGCTCAGCTGGATATAATCTGGATAACACTGTGAAAATGTTCTCATCTCCCCTCCTGAACTGTAACAAAGCGCGACAAAGCGTAATGGGATATCTCTAATCCCTAGAAATATCAGGGGTAATTGCATCTAATACCCCTAAGGATGCTGAGGTTAAGATGTCAGACCCAACCTATCAATAGCACCTTCATTTTTACTGTTTATGAAACAACGGTTATCGACACATACAGCCACATCGTATGCTGATACCTATTGCCGAGTCGAAAGACTCGGCTTTTTTTGTGCTTTCATCGCTTAAGCCTGTGGCGATAACAGATGCGCTTCGATCAAATCAAGGAAGGCATCGCCAAAGCGTTCAAGCTTACGCTCACCCACACCGCTCACCGCCAAAAATTCACCATGCGATGTCGGTAGCATCTCCGCCATCTCCATCAAGCTGGCATCGTTAAACACCACATAAGGTGGAATATCTGCTTCATCGGCCAGCTCTTTGCGTAGCTGACGCAATTTTGCAAATAGCTGGCGATCATAATTTTTCGGCGACACTTTTTCTGCGCGACCACTGCGCGTTTGAATGTCCAATCGTGGTACCGCTAACTCCAAACGCTGCTCGCCACGCAATAAAGGTCGCGCCATTTCGGTAAGCTGCAAGGTGGAATTACGCGTGATATTTTGAATCAAATAACCGCGGTGGATGAGTTGGCGCAAAATACTGACCCAATATTCATGGCTATATTCACGGCCGATGCCATAGGTTGATAGCTGGTCATGACCATATTCACGCACCCTTGGGTTTTGCATTCCACGCAAAATCTCCACCACGTAACCAATACCAAAGGTTTGACCTAAGCGATACACACAAGAGAGTGCTTTTTGTGCCTGCTCTGTGGCATCAAAATGACGTGGTGGATCCAAACAAATATCACAGTTACCGCAGGGCTTTTCGCGATACTCGCCAAAGTAGTTCAATAGCACTTGTCGGCGGCAGGTTTGCGCTTCAGCAAAAGCACTCATGGCCTGCAACTTATGCTGTTCCACTGCCTTTTGTGGCCCTTCTGGCTTTTCATCTAAACAGCGACGCAGCCAGGCCATATCGGCGGGGTCAAAAAGTAAACGTGCTTCTGCTGGCACCCCATCACGTCCGGCACGACCCGTTTCCTGATAGTAGGACTCTATATTTCGCGGCACATCAAAGTGCACGACAAAACGCACATTGGGCTTGTTGATCCCCATACCAAAGGCAACTGTCGCTACGACGATTTGAATATCATCACGTTGAAAAGCTTCTTGCACAAAGGCGCGGGCATCAGTTTCCATGCCTGCATGATAGCCAGCGGCAGAAAAACCGTTATCACGTAATTTTTCGCTGATCTGCTCCACTCGCTTGCGACTGTTACAGTAAACAATGCCAGATTGACCCGGATTGTCTTTGATATAACGAATCAACTGCCCCATGGGTTTGTGCTTTTCCACCAAGGTGTAGCGAATATTGGGACGATCAAAGCTGCCCACATATTGCTGCGGCACATTAAGTTCTAAACGAGCAATAATATCTTGGCGAGTGGCATCATCAGCCGTTGCTGTCAGCGCCATCACCGGCGCATCAGGAATCCATGATTTCAAGCTGCCCAGCGCCGCATATTCAGGACGAAAATCATGTCCCCACTGGGAAATACAGTGCGCTTCATCAATGGCAATTAAACTAATGGGCAGATAAGGAATACGTTCTTGAAAATCGCGACTCAGCGCGCGCTCAGGTGAGATATAAAGTAGCTTTAAACTGCCCTGATTAATTTGACGATAGGTCTGCTGTACCGCTTCAGCCGTCATCGATGAGTTTAAACAGGCCGCTTCCACGCCATTGGCCAGAAGCTGATCTACCTGATCTTTCATCAGTGAAATCAGCGGTGAAATCACCAAGGTCAAACCATCACGAATCAAGGCTGGAATTTGGTAGCACAGCGATTTACCGCCGCCAGTGGGCATAATCACCAGACAATCCTGTCCTGATTGCACCGCCGAGATCGCCTCCACTTGGCCAGGACGAAATACGTCATAACCAAATACTTGGGAGAGAGCATGCTGAGCAGCACTGAGATCAGGCGTGGTATCGATTGGGGTTTCGCAGAACATGAGAGCCATTGATTGAGATTGCAGCGGCGTATTGTAGCGAGCATCGTCGCTGGCTCCAACCAACAGCTGTGCATTTTTTCTGCCGAGCACTATACGATATATAAAGGCAAATCACCCCAATTGGTGCAAAATAGAATCTAATCCCTGTTTTTATAACATTTTCTATGACACAAGAAGCATCCACGCGACAAGGCGTGCTACTGGCATTAGCGGCTTATACCATGTGGGGTATTGCGCCCATCTATTTTCGCGCTCTGGAACAAGTCCCCGCCCTTGAAGTGGTGAGCCACCGCATCATTTGGTCACTCATTCTGTTAATTGTGCTGATCAGCTGCGGACGCAATTGGGGCTATATTCGCCAATTACTCCGCCAACCCAAGCAGATGGCGATTCTCTTTGTGAGTGCCTGTATTATCGGCGTCAACTGGCTGGTCTTTATTTGGGCGGTCAACCATGGTCATATGATAGATGCCAGCCTAGGCTATTTTATCAACCCGCTGGTTAATGTGGTGCTAGGGATGCTATTTCTTGGCGAACGCTTGCGGCCTTGGCAGTGGGGTGCCGTAGCACTTGCTGCAACTGGGGTGAGTCTCGAGCTCTATCAATTTGGTTCCCTTCCTTGGGTTGCTTTGGTACTTGCCTGCAGCTTTGGCATCTATGGTTTGTTACGTAAAAAGGTCAATTTAGGCGCGCAAAGTGGTCTATTTATCGAAACCTTAGTGCTCTTTCCAGTGGCGCTGGGCTATCTCGCGCTCTTTGCCAATAGCCCGACCAGCGATCTGAGTCAAAACAGCTGGACGCTGAACCTATTACTACTCAGTGCCGGCTTAATCACCATGCTGCCACTGCTTTGCTTTACCGCAGCTGCGACTCGACTGCCGCTTTCGACCTTAGGATTTTTCCAATATATCGGTCCAAGCTTGATGTTTATGCTAGCCATTTTGGTCTACAACGAACCTTTTTCGCTTTCTAAGGGCTTCACCTTTGTCTTTATTTGGGCTGCATTGCTGGTCTTTAGTCTGGATGCACTGCGCCAGCATAAACGGATGCGTAAAGCCAAACGAGCCCTTTCGCAATAAGCGATATAATCGATAAGCATCAATTTAGAGCAACAAAAAAGGCGCCTATGCGCCTTTTTTATTGCACCAAAACCAAGCAATTATTTCAGAAAATGTGCCTGTAGATATTGGGCAACGCCTTCCTCTTTGTTGCTACCAATCACTTCATGATTGGGTAATGCAGCTTTTAAGCGATCATGCGCGTCAGCCATAATCAGCCCCTTACCGGTGCTCGCGAGCATCACTTCGTCATTCATCCCATCGCCAAAGGCAATGCAATCCGCAAGCGTACAACCATGGCGCGCGGCTACCTCAGCCAATGCACTACCTTTAGACACACCTTTGGCGTTCACTTCAAGGCAATTTGGCGTTGAAAAACAGATCGCCAAATCATCACCAAAAGTCGCTAACAAACGTTTTTCAAGATCTAGCAGTGCTTCATGACTGCGATCTTTACTGATAAAGAAGATTTTGCATACGGATTCGGTCGGCAAGTTGTGACGATCAAACACTTCATAATAGAAGCCACTATCATCATGGAAGTGACGTAACTCAGGGTCATCTTCACTGATCAACCAACCCTGATCGGTATAGATATGAATATGGATATTGTCATCGCCATCAGCAATTGCAACCACAGGCTCAACCTGCTGCGGTAGTAAGTCATGCTGCTTGACCACCTCATCATCAGGGCCATGCACTCGCGCACCATTTGAGGTAATCATATATGCAGGCAAGCCCAGCTCTCTGCGGAAATTCGCAACATCAACATAATGACGCCCAGTTGCAAACACAAAAATCTTACCCGCAGCAACGAGCTCTGATAGAACAGATTTAGTGAATGGGGCAATGATGCGGTCTTGATTTAACAAGGTGCCATCGAGATCAGATGCGATAATTTTATACATGACGTCCTCAAATTAACTTGGGCCCAAAGAAATTAGCCGCTGTCAGTTTAGCGAATTCAATCACTGAAATCATGATCGCCAATCCTTCAGAAAGTGATACAAATCACGCATCCGCTGAATGTTTGAAACATCAATTTCCTTCAAAAAACACAAATCTAGATAAAAATAGAGGATGAAAAGTAAAACCACGACGCATATTACGATGCGAGCAGAAATCGAAGACGAAAAAAAGCCCTTCACTTTCGTGAAGGGCTTTTTCGAATTTGAAGCCTGGCGGTGACCTACTCTCACATGGGGAAGCCCCACACTACCATCGGCGCAGCTGCGTTTCACTTCTGAGTTCGGCATGGAATCAGGTGGGTCCACAGCGCTATGGCCGCCAAGCAAATTTGTTAAATCTGGAAAGCTTTATTCGACTAGTTCTTGCTTCGTTCTCAACACAATCAAGCTTGTGTACGTAAAACCCTCTTGGGTGTTGTATGGTTAAGCCTCACGGGCGATTAGTACAGGTTAGCTCAACGTCTCACAACGCTTACACACCCTGCCTATCAACGTTCTAGTCTCGAACAACCCTTTAGGAGACTTAAAGTCTCAGGGAAGACTCATCTTGAGGCTCGCTTCCCGCTTAGATGCTTTCAGCGGTTATCGATTCCGAACTTAGCTACCGGGCAATGCCACTGGCGTGACAACCCGAACACCAGAGGTTCGTCCACTCCGGTCCTCTCGTACTAGGAGCAGCCCCTCTCAATCTTCCAACGCCCACGGCAGATAGGGACCGAACTGTCTCACGACGTTCTAAACCCAGCTCGCGTACCACTTTAAATGGCGAACAGCCATACCCTTGGGACCGACTTCAGCCCCAGGATGTGATGAGCCGACATCGAGGTGCCAAACACCGCCGTCGATATGAACTCTTGGGCGGTATCAGCCTGTTATCCCCGGAGTACCTTTTATCCGTTGAGCGATGGCCCTTCCATTCAGAACCACCGGATCACTATGACCTGCTTTCGCACCTGCTCGAACCGTCATTCTCGCAGTCAAGCGGGCTTATGCCATTACACTAACCTCACGATGTCCGACCGTGATTAGCCCACCTTCGTGCTCCTCCGTTACTCTTTGGGAGGAGACCGCCCCAGTCAAACTACCCACCAGGCACTGTCCTCACCCCAGATAATGGGGCCAAGTTAGAACATCAAACATACAAGGGTGGTATTTCAAGGTCGGCTCCACAGAAACTAGCGTCTCTGCTTCAAAGCCTCCCACCTATCCTACACATGTAGGCTCAATGTTCAGTGCCAAGCTGTAGTAAAGGTTCACGGGGTCTTTCCGTCTAGCCGCGGGTACACTGCATCTTCACAGCGATTTCAATTTCACTGAGTCTCGGGTGGAGACAGCGTGGCCATCATTACGCCATTCGTGCAGGTCGGAACTTACCCGACAAGGAATTTCGCTACCTTAGGACCGTTATAGTTACGGCCGCCGTTTACCGGGGCTTCGATCAAGAGCTTCGAGTTACCTCTAACCCCATCAATTAACCTTCCGGCACCGGGCAGGCGTCACACCGTATACGTCTTCTTTCGAATTTGCACAGTGCTGTGTTTTTAATAAACAGTTGCAGCCACCTGGTATCTGCGACTCTCAGCAGCTCCATCCGCAAGGGACTTCACCATCAAGAGCGTACCTTCTCCCGAAGTTACGGTACCATTTTGCCTAGTTCCTTCACCCGAGTTCTCTCAAGCGCCTTGGTATTCTCTACCCGACCACCTGTGTCGGTTTGGGGTACGGTTCCTGATAACCTGAAGCTTAGAGGCTTTTCCTGGAAGCATGGCATCAATGACTTCACCACCGTAGTGGCTTCGACATCAGGTCTCAGTCTTAAGTGTCCGGATTTGCCTAAACACTCAACCTACACCCTTGAACCAGGACAACCGTCGCCTGGCCCACCTAGCCTTCTCCGTCCCCCCATCGCAGTTATCAGCAGTACGGGAATATTAACCCGTTTCCCATCGACTACGCTTTTCAGCCTCGCCTTAGGGGCCGACTCACCCTGCCCCGATTAACGTTGGACAGGAACCCTTGGTCTTCCGGCGAGGGAGTTTTTCACTCCCTTTGTCGTTACTCATGTCAGCATTCGCACTTCTGATACCTCCAGCAAACTTCTCAGTTCACCTTCAACAGCTTACAGAACGCTCCCCTACCCAATATACTAAAGTACATTGCCGCAGCTTCGGTGTATTGCTTAGCCCCGTTACATCTTCCGCGCAGGCCGACTCGACCAGTGAGCTATTACGCTTTCTTTAAATGATGGCTGCTTCTAAGCCAACATCCTGGCTGTCTGAGCCTTCCCACATCGTTTCCCACTTAGCAATACTTTGGGACCTTAGCTGGCGGTCTGGGTTGTTTCCCTCTCCACGACGGACGTTAGCACCCGCCGTGTGTCTCCCGGATAGTACTTACTGGTATTCGGAGTTTGCAAAGGGTTGGTAAGTCGGGATGACCCCCTAGCCTTAACAGTGCTCTACCCCCAGTAGTATTCGTCCGAGGCGCTACCTAAATAGCTTTCGGGGAGAACCAGCTATCTCCGAGTTTGATTGGCCTTTCACCCCTAGCCACAAGTCATCCGCTAATTTTTCAACATTAGTCGGTTCGGTCCTCCAGTTGATGTTACTCAACCTTCAACCTGCCCATGGCTAGATCACTCGGTTTCGGGTCTATATCCAGAGACTAAACGCGCAGTTAACACTCGCTTTCGCTACGGCTCCCCTAATCGGTTAACCTCGCCACTGAATATAAGTCGCTGACCCATTATACAAAAGGTACGCAGTCACACCACGAAGGTGCTCCCACTGCTTGTACGTATACGGTTTCAGGTTCTATTTCACTCCCCTCACAGGGGTTCTTTTCGCCTTTCCCTCACGGTACTGGTTCACTATCGGTCAATCAGGAGTATTTAGCCTTGGAGGATGGTCCCCCCATATTCAGACAGGATACCACGTGTCCCGTCCTACTCGATTTCATTCAAAGTGCACTTTCAGCTACGGGGCTATCACCCTGTATCGCCGTCCTTTCCAGGAACGTTCGCTTAGCACACTAAAAACTTAAGGGCTGGTCCGATTTCGCTCGCCGCTACTTTCGGAATCTCGGTTGATTTCTTTTCCTCGGGGTACTTAGATGTTTCAGTTCTCCCGGTTCGCCTCTTACAGCTATGTATTCACTGCAAGATACTTGCTTATGCAAGTGGGTTTCCCCATTCGGAAATCCATGAGTAGTAATGACTCTTACCGTCTCCTCATGGCTTATCGCAGGTTAGTACGTCCTTCATCGCCTCTGATTGCCAAGGCATCCACCGTATACGCTTAGTCACTTAACCATACAACCCGAAGAGGGCTATATGAACAGTCACCAAGATTTCTAGTTTTCGCCGTACTCAAGACACTTGATTGTGTTTTTGAGAACTCGTTTATTCATATGGGTATATGAATAAACATTTTTAGTTATTCATTGAACTTACATTCAAATGAATTTACTAGTCAGCTTTCCAAATTTTTAAAGAGCATGTGTTTCTTTCGAAACCATTTTTAAAAGCACTTAAGCAAATGCGTTTAAAGATGGTGGAGCTATGCGGGATCGAACCGCAGACCTCTTGAATGCAAATCAAGCGCTCTCCCAGCTGAGCTATAGCCCCAAATATTTCGCTTACATCCAATTCTTTCTGGAGAAGAATTGGTGGGTCTGAGTGGACTTGAACCACCGACCTCACCCTTATCAGGGGTGCGCTCTAACCACCTGAGCTACAGACCCAATAAGCGTTGCTCGTACTTTATAACCAAATCAATCTGTGTGGACACTTGTCAGTAGTCTTTAGGTAAGGAGGTGATCCAGCCCCAGGTTCCCCTAGGGCTACCTTGTTACGACTTCACCCCAGTCATGAACCACAAAGTGGTGAGCGTCCTCCCGAAGGTTAAACTACCCACTTCTTTTGCAGCCCACTCCCATGGTGTGACGGGCGGTGTGTACAAGGCCCGGGAACGTATTCACCGTGGCATTCTGATCCACGATTACTAGCGATTCCGACTTCATGGAGTCGAGTTGCAGACTCCAATCCGGACTACGACGTACTTTTTGGGATTCGCTTACCATCGCTGGTTCGCCGCCCTCTGTATACGCCATTGTAGCACGTGTGTAGCCCTACTCGTAAGGGCCATGATGACTTGACGTCGTCCCCACCTTCCTCCGGTTTATCACCGGCAGTCTCCCTGGAGTTCCCACCATTACGTGCTGGCAAACAAGGATAAGGGTTGCGCTCGTTGCGGGACTTAACCCAACATTTCACAACACGAGCTGACGACAGCCATGCAGCACCTGTCTCATAGTTCCCGAAGGCACCAAAGCATCTCTGCTAAGTTCTATGGATGTCAAGAGTAGGTAAGGTTCTTCGCGTTGCATCGAATTAAACCACATGCTCCACCGCTTGTGCGGGCCCCCGTCAATTCATTTGAGTTTTAATCTTGCGACCGTACTCCCCAGGCGGTCTACTTAACGCGTTAGCTCCGAAAGCCACTCCTCAAGGGAACAACCTCCAAGTAGACATCGTTTACGGCGTGGACTACCAGGGTATCTAATCCTGTTTGCTACCCACGCTTTCGCATCTGAGCGTCAGTCTTTGTCCAGGGGGCCGCCTTCGCCACCGGTATTCCTTCAGATCTCTACGCATTTCACCGCTACACCTGAAATTCTACCCCCCTCTACAAGACTCTAGATGACCAGTTCCAAATGCTATTCCCAGGTTAAGCCCGGGGCTTTCACATCTGGCTTAATCATCCGCCTGCATGCGCTTTACGCCCAGTAATTCCGATTAACGCTCGCACCCTCCGTATTACCGCGGCTGCTGGCACGGAGTTAGCCGGTGCTTCTTCTGCAGCTAACGTCAAATGGCAAGAGTATTAATCTTACCACCTTCCTCACTGCTGAAAGTGCTTTACAACCCGAAGGCCTTCTTCACACACGCGGCATGGCTGCATCAGGCTTGCGCCCATTGTGCAATATTCCCCACTGCTGCCTCCCGTAGGAGTCTGGACCGTGTCTCAGTTCCAGTGTGGCTGATCATCCTCTCAGACCAGCTAGGGATCGTCGCCTTGGTGAGCCTTTACCTCACCAACTAGCTAATCCCACCTAGGCGTATCCAGTAGCACAAGGCCCGAAGGTCCCCTGCTTTGCTCCAAAGAGATTATGCGGTATTAGCCATCGTTTCCAATGGTTATCCCCCTCTACTGGGCAACTTCCTAGGCATTACTCACCCGTCCGCCGCTCGCCGCCCATAAACGCACCCGAAGGATTGTTTATGTCGCTGCCGCTCGACTTGCATGTGTTAGGCCTGCCGCCAGCGTTCAATCTGAGCCATGATCAAACTCTTCAATTAAAAGTTTTTTTGGTCTTTCGACCGACTCAATGAATACTGATTACATTACTATCGTAATGTGAATTGACTGTGCCAAATCTTTCGATTTGTTTGGTCACTCAGCTCATTGATTTAAATCTTTCGACTATCAATAACGAGTGCCCACACAGATTGATTGGTTACATTGTTAAAGAGCGTTGACTCAGCAGCTTCGCTGATTTGTCAGGGAGGCGTATCTTACGCTTTCCTAACTTGAAGTCAAGAAGAAATTTTCAATTTATTTTCGAGTCACTCTCGAAATCAAAAACATCTTGTTGACTTCGCTTTTTAGTGATTCGCATCACCCTTAAGCGAGGCGGCCATTCTACTGAGAAGAAAGTCAGTGTCAAACACTTTTTTGAATTTTCTTTTTCAGCTTCAAGCCTTACTGGCTCTGGCTTCGTGCTTTGTTTGCGTCCGCCGTGTCAGTGGGGTCGCATTATAGGGCGACGATTTTCTTTGGCAACCCTTTTTGTGAAAAAAATCCGCTTTTTTTTGTGTTTGACGCTCAAATCGCCCAAAAAGCCAATTTTCGCTATTTTATCACGCTAAAATGGTGCTTATTTAGCCATAAATACTACAGAAAATCCCGTGCCACACCGCATCTCGAACCCATTTGGCCAATTTTAGCGGCGCATCGACTATTGGAGATTTTAAATGCATGCTTCTTTACGTTCATTTCAATCCATTTATCCCACCCTTGGTGAGCGTGTCTATATAGATAGCAGCGCCGTTTTGGTTGGCGATATTCATATTGGTGCTGATGCCAGCATTTGGCCCTTGGTCGCTGCAAGAGGGGACGTAAACCATATTCGTATTGGCGCGCGCAGCAACATTCAAGATGGTACGGTGCTACATGTCACTCATAAGAATGCAGAGAACCCTGAAGGCCATCCATTATTGATTGGTGATGATGTGACAGTTGGCCATCAGGCGATGCTGCATGGCTGCACGATTGAAAACCAAGTATTAGTGGGCATGAGTAGTGTGGTGTTAGATGGCGCGTATATTGAGTCGCAAGTACTGATCGGTGCCGGCAGTTTAGTGCCACCGCATAAGCGTCTCGTCTCTGGCTACCTTTATGTGGGTCGCCCGGTGAAACAAGTTCGCCCCCTGACTGAAGACGAACTTGCTTGGCTGCAACGCTCAGCTGATAACTATGTGGCGCTTAAAGCACAATATCTAAAAGAAGCCATTCATGAATAGCTAATTGTAATTAGCCAAGATAAATGATGCCGTCATCATCGATGGCATCATCTTCAATTGCTTCTTCTGCGAGCTCTTCAGCACTAAATCGATGCTGCTGAAAAATAGTGATGGCATTTCCCTCATCAATGCTTTGGCCACTTTGTTGATTCAACCATGCCGCGCTAAGGTGACATTCAAACAAGGCGCCATTAACTTGCACTGGAAAGATCACCATTTGACGAGCTTCGTGCCACTGTTCACGATCAGGAAAGAGGATCGCTTGATTCATATCGTCTCCTTATCTTGAACCATACCTTCAATCATGGCCGTTCAATGGGCGCACGTGGTTCAAGATTAAACTACCAATGCCTTGCGTAATTCACGCAACACTTGCTTGCTGCCAGGGCGTAATCCGCGCCATAGCATAAAACTTTCCGCCGCTTGTCCCACCAGCATACCAAGACCATCAAAGCAGCGCTGAGCACCGTGCAACTTCGCCCAAGCAATAAATGCCGTTTCTTTGCCATACATCATATCGTAGCAAAGGGTGTGCTCAGCCACAGTTGATGAGGCAATCGGCGGTACTTCACCTTGAATACTGGCTGAGGTTGAATTGATGATGCAATCAAATGGCCCCATCACCTGCGCAAAAGAGAGCGCCTCAATAGGGCCCCATGGGGAAAATTGCTGCGCAAGCTGCTGTGCTTTTTCATGGGTGCGATTGGCAATCACCAATTGTGCTGGCTTTTCCGCCAATAGCGGAAGTAGGGCACCACGCGCTGCGCCGCCCGCACCGAGTAATAAAATACGACCACCATTTAATGGTGCGCCTTGGGCAAGCAAATCGGCCACCAACCCAGCACCATCGGTGTTGTCCCCTAAAATGCCCCCATCATCGAGTTTTTTTAGCGTGTTGACTGCGCCGGCCAATTGCGCACGCTCAGTCAATCGATCGGCAAAAGCAAACGCCGCTTCTTTATAGGGCAGGGTGACATTACAACCCTTACCGCCAGCCGCAAAAAACTCGCGGGCCGCCTGCTCAAAAGATTGTGGATGCGGATCCATGGCTTGGTAAGCCATTTGCTGCTGCGTTTGCTGCGCAAATAGGGTGTGAATATAAGGCGATTTCGAGTGGCTAATGGGATGGCCAAAGACCGCATATTGATCCATCATTTCATTCCTTGTTTATCTGATCAAAAAGACCCGCCTTATCCTTGGCGTAGTACTTGTCCTGTTTTGGCGTCGCGAATTTCACTGGGATTAGCGCGCGCTCCGGTGTCGCCTTCGACAATACAAAAATCGGCACCCAGCTGTGCTTTTACCTCTTCGACGCTACGGCAAGCCGGCTGGCCGGTCAAATTGGCACTAGTTGAGGTAATCGGCTTACCATATTGCTGGCAAAGTGCTTGCACCAAAGGATGCTGACTCACGCGTACCGCGATGGTATCAAACTGACCGGTTAAAAAAGCGGGCACGCTTGGTTTCGCCGGCATCACCCAAGTGACAGGGCCAGGCCATGTAGCAAAAATTTGCTGGCGCTGGGCATCAGTCAGCTGGCTATCATCGACATAATTGGCAAGCTGCGCATAATCGGCAGCAATCAAAATCAGTCCCTTTTCTACGGGACGCTGCTTAAGTGCGAGTAACCGTTGCACCGCAACTTCACTATCTGGGTTACAACCCACGCCAAAGACAGCTTCGGTTGGATAGGCAATGACTTGATCGGCGTTGAGTGCGTCGACGGCTTGCGAAAGATTCATCAAGTGGCTGTGCATTGTCTGGTTCACATGGTTACAAATAAGATGGGTTAGTGTAGCGGTTTCAGGGGTCAGACACCATGCCTAGGATGTGACAGAATGTAGACGCATATGCCTTGTCAGATGAGGTGAAACAACCATCACGCAAACGTTTTCCTTGCTGATGAACTTCCGTATAATGCGGCAAATTCTTGTTCAATCGCCCAGTGTTTCGCGTAAAGGAGTTCGGAATGAAAGTTGGAATTATCATGGGGTCAAAGTCGGATTGGCCAACGATGCAGCATGCCGCAGAGATGTTGGATCGTTTCAATATTCCTTACGAAACCAAGGTGGTGTCAGCGCATCGCACCCCTCATTTACTGGCAGAATATGCCGAAAGCGCTGCCAGCCGTGGCATAAAGGTGATCATCGCGGGCGCAGGCGGTGCAGCGCACCTGCCGGGCATGACCGCAGCATTTACCAGCTTGCCAGTGCTTGGTGTGCCCGTGCAATCTCGCGCACTCAAAGGGATGGACTCACTGCTTTCCATCGTGCAAATGCCAAAAGGTGTCGCCGTGGGCACCCTTGCGATCGGTGAAGCTGGCGCAGCCAATGCGGGCCTACTTGCCGCGCAAATCATTGCGACCCACACCCCTGAGCTCATGACACAGATCGATGCCTTTAGAAAAGAGCAAACCGATATGGTGCTGGCCAACCCAAATCCTGCTGAGGATGCCTAAGATGCAAGTGCTGATTTTAGGCTCAGGCCAATTGGCACGCATGATGGCACTTGCCGGTGCGCCGCTCAATATCGATGTGATTGCCTATGATGTCACCACAGATCGTGTGGTCCATCCGCTCACCCAAGCGTATTACGACCTCACCCTTGGTGATGCCATCGCTCAGGTGCAGGTGATCACGGCTGAATTTGAACATATTCCCTATGACGTGCTCGACCTGTGCGCTGCCAGTGGCAAATTCCAACCTAATCCGGAAGCCATCAAAGCCGGCGGCGATCGCCGCTTAGAAAAAGCCCTGCTGGATCGCGCTGGTGTTGCCAATGCCAAATACCAATTAGTGGCTTCGCGCCAAGATTTAGAGCAAGCGATCAACCATGTTGGCCTACCCATGGTACTGAAAAGTGCCCTTGGCGGTTACGACGGCAAAGGCCAGTGGCGCCTCAAAACCGCCGAACAAGCCGATGCGATTTGGGATGAAATGGCAGAATTTCTCACTGCGACACCGAACCAAGCCATTGTCGCGGAGGAATTCGTTCCCTTTGATCGCGAAGTCTCACTCATTGGTGCGCGCGATGTAGAAGGCAATGTGGCGGTCTATCCCATTACTGAAAACGTACATGTCAACGGTGTGCTCAACCTATCTACAGCCGTCATGGGCAATGAAGCGGTGCAGCAGCAAGCGCGTGATATGTTTGCCGCCATCGCCAACAGCTTGAACTATGTCGGCGTGCTGGCCATTGAATTCTTTGATGTCGCAGGCAATCTGCTGGTCAATGAGATCGCACCGCGCGTTCATAACTCAGGTCACTGGACTCAGCAAGGCGCAGATACCTGCCAATTTGAAAATCATCTGCGCGCGGTTTGCGGTCTGCCACTAGGCAGTACCCAGTTGATTCGCCCAACGGCAATGATCAACATTCTTGGTGAAGATTCCCTAGCAGATGCGGTCTATGCGCAAACCAATTGCCATGTGCATTGGTATGGCAAAGAGCGCCGCGCCGGTCGCAAGATGGGGCATATCAATGTCTCTGCGGAAAGTGCCGCGCATCTTGAACAAGCACTGGCGATCATCGGTCGTCACCTTGACGCACAAGCCTTCCCAGCACTGCCAAGAGAGATGGCCTACGCCGTCGATTAATCGGTGCACTGCAGGCAAAGACGAAAAAGCCGCGAATGATCGCGGCTTTTTTATATTCGTTTTTTGTTCGTTTTGATATGCGCTCGGAAAAGCTAGCTGGCATCGGTTTGCAGCGCACCACAACGGCGCTCGGCACACACTAATTTGATACCTGCTGCTGTTTTTTTCTCAACCAATAAGCCAAAACCACACTGCTGACAACGACCCGCCACTGGCTTTTGATTCACTGCAAAGCGGCATTTCGGATACTGATTGCAGGCATAAAAAGCTTTGCCATGACGTGATTTCCGTTGCAACAATTCACCGCGACCACACTCAGGGCAGGCCAAATGAGTTTCATCGGGCTTATCAATAGGTTCAATGTGCTGACACTCAGGGAACTGACTGCAACCAATAAACATGCCATAGCGGCCACGACGCAAGACCAAAGGATGCGCGCAAGCGGGGCAGGGGACATCTAGCTCTTTGATGATTTGCCCATCTTGTCCGTGCAGCGGCTGAATATAATCACACTGCGGATAATGCTCACAGCCTAAAAATGGGCCATGTTTGCTCTGTCGAAATTGCAAAGCGCCGCCACATTGAGGGCAGCGCTGTTCAAGGGCGTGTTCGTGATGGGAAAAAAGGGAATCGTCTGACATAGATCTTAGAACATGGGTCTCAAGCAAAAATTAATGCAGCCACTCTTCAGGCTCCTCATAAAGAAGATCTTCCATCTCTTGGTAAGCCCCTTCTTTACCCGGCATATTGAACAGCACCAACAGAATAATCCACTTCAAATCATCGAGATTAAACTCATTGGTTTCCAGCTCCATCACACGCTCAATCACCAATTCACGCGTTTCCGGATCAAGCACCTGAATCTGCTCAAGGAACATTAAAAAGCCGCGACATTCCGAGTCCATGCGATAGCACTCTTGCTCAGTATAGATGCGCTGTGCGCGCTGCGCAGTTTGGGCAAGCATTGGCTGCTGCTCGGCATCTTGTAGCGCGCCAAGTTTTTCTAACCAAGCCAGTGCTTTTAAAATATCGTTGTGATGAAAGCCCGCTTCCGACAACTCGTCAGCCAACTCATCCTGATCCACCAAGAGCTCCACATCGCTGTGAATATAGGCTTCAAACAGGTACATCAGAATATCCATCATGACTTGCAACTCCTCGTGAGGATATAACCACCATCTAACATTGAAACGGCGCCAAGGAGCTCCAATTCAAGGAGTTGGCCCATGACCTCGTGAACCGGCAGACCACTTCGTTCTGCAATTTGATCCACAGGGGTCGCTGTATCGCCTAAAGTATCCAACAGCTTGGCAAATGGCAAGAGCTCCGCAGGCTTTGCTGTGCAAATAATCCCCCCACCTTGCGCCTGAGGTGCGGGTGAATTTCGATGCAGATCAGGCACTACAAGATTGGACATTTGTTGAACAATATCATCCACATGCTCAACCAAATAAGCACCTTGTTTGATCAGCTGATTGGGGCCCTGACTGAGTGGATTATGAATATGGCCAGGCACCGCAAAAACATCACGATTTTGCTCTAGAGCATATCGCGCAGTAATCAGCGAGCCACTTCGCGCTGCCGCTTCTAAAACGAGTACGCCACGACTTAACCCTGAGATCACCCGATTTCGACGTGGAAAATTATGCGCTACCGGCGCTTGGTTGGGTAGAAATTCAGAAACCAAAGCACCACTTTCGATGATCTCGGCCGCCAAGCTGCGGTGTCTGGCAGGATAAATTTGGTTCAAGCCTGTCCCCATCACCGCCACAGTTAATCCATTGGCGGCCAGCGCGCCGCGATGCGCTTGACCATCCACACCCAGCGCTAAACCACTGGTCACCACAATCCCTTGCTCCGCTAAGCCTTGGGCAAAATGAAAGGCCTGAGCACGGCCATCTGCCGATGCGCTGCGGCTACCAACAATGGCAATCTGTGGCAGCGCTAAAATTTGAGGATCGCCTTGAACAAATAGCAGTGGCGGCGCGGCCACGGTTTCTTTTAATAGGGCTGGGTAAAGTGGGTGGTCGTAGTGTAGTAGATGACAGTGAGGCTGCGCAGCCCAATGCAAGCAGGCATCAATCAGCGCCTTATTGGGCTGTCGAATGGCTTGAATTTGCGGCTGAGTAAGTCCAGCTTGCGCAAGGAAATCATCGGATTGCAGACACCAAAATTCAGGTGAATGCTTTTCAAGCAGCCGATGAAACGACACTGCGCCGATTCTCGGCGCAGTGTATAGGGTTAACCAAGCAGTCAGATCAGCCATTAAGGCGCTGCGGCAAGGTCGGCACCCGCTTCAACATCAACAACTTTTGCTTGAGCGGCTTTCTTATCTGCAGCTGTTTGATCGGCTGCTTGCTCTGTTGCTGCGTCAGCAACTGGCTTTTTCGGCTGTGGCGGTGCAACGAACAATGATTTGCTGGTCACAGGCTCAGTGCTCTTGGTGATGATCGCATAGCTAAAGTAGTCGTAGGTTTTGAAGATCATCGCTTCACCAATCACCTTGTTTGGCAATACCAAAGGTGCTTTGTCTTTCTTGGTGAATGAATATTCTTCGTCTTTCTTCTTCAGACCATTACCTGGCAATGCGATTTGCATGATATCGCCCGCTTCCACACCATCTTTGGCACCCACATCAAGCAGGGTCACTTGGTTTGTCGCCAAGTAACGACGTGCATCAGTACCGCCTAGTGATGTTGCTTTCAAACCTTTTGGTGCAGGGTTCAGCTGGAAATACACAGGGAGAGTATTGACGCTCTCATAGGGCAGCACGATATCGTTTTGGGTGATCTCTTGGCGAATCTGAGTAATGTTCAGCTGCGCCATACCATTGTCGATTGGTGTTTGCGTTGCCGTAGCCACTTTAATCGCGCGATAAGCTGTCACGGTCTCGCCGTCTTCAAGCTCACGGGTCACAGGCTCACCAATACGATAGATGGCCACGTTTTCCGTATGCAGCACTTTGTCGCTGTAAAGCACCATAGAATCATCATACCAACCGATACTTTCTTCATTGGTACCAACAATCTTGGCTGAGGTATCGAGCATACCTTGTTCAATCAAACGTTCTTTACGGAAGTAAGGTTCAACCGCTTGCGTATCCACAGAAGGCACAGCGCTCTCTTTTTGGCTCGCATTCGGTTTTTGGTTCACTTGCAATGATGGCTTGCCATCGACCCAAATCAAAGTGATCACATCACCAGGATAAATGAGGTGCGGGTTGACGATATCTGGGTTGGCATGCCAAAGCTTTGGCCATAACCAAGGCTCATTCAGGAAGGTTCCAGCGATATCCCAAAGGGTATCACCTTTTTTGACCGTGTATTTTTCAGGATGGCCCGACTTGAGCTCAATCGCTGAGCCCATGAATGGGAGAAAAAACAAACAACTAAATAAAATGACTCGAGCGAATCGCATGACAGTTTTTCCCTTACAGTACGCGCGTATAACTTGTCGATGCTGTCATTTCAACCATAAAATGTCTAGAATTGAGCGAATTAGTGGTTCCTTTGTTTCGGCACAGTTCAACATTTTTCGAGTTATTATGTCATTATTGCAAGTATTAACACTACCAGATGAGCGACTTCGCACTATCGCGCAACCTGTTGCAGAGGTCACACCCGAAATTCAGACCATGGTCGACGATATGCTCGAAACCATGTATCACGAACAGGGGATTGGTCTTGCTGCGACGCAAGTCGACATTCATCAGCGCATTGTGGTGATTGATGTCTCGGAAGAGGGCGATCAACCCTTAGTACTGATCAACCCAGAAATCACCGATCAATCCGGCGAAACGGGAATTGAAGAAGGTTGCCTCTCTGTGCCAGAGGCGCGCGCATTGGTTCCCCGCGCAGAGCAAGTGTCGATTAAAGCACTGGATCGCAACGGCCAACCTTTTACTTTAGATGCAGATGATTTGTTGGCGATCTGCATTCAACATGAGCTTGATCACCTTGAAGGTAAGCTCTTCATTGATTACCTATCGCCACTAAAGCGCCAACGCATTATGCAAAAACTAGAAAAATTGAAACGTGCACAGGCGCGTGCTTAAGAGGCTTTTATGACTCCCTTGAAAATTATTTTTGCCGGTACACCGGAGTTCGCCGCCGACCATTTGGCGGCGTTATTGTCTTCACAGCACCAAGTTGTGGCCGTTTACACCAACCCTGACCGCCCAGCCGGTCGCGGTAAAAAGCTCACCCCAAGCGCAGTCAAAGTACTCGCTGAACAGCACCAAATTCCGGTTTATCAGCCACAAAGCCTAAAAGATGAAGCCGCGCAGCAAGAACTCGCTGCCATTGATGCCGATATTATGGTGGTTGTGGCCTATGGCATGCTACTGCCTAAAGTGGTGCTTGATACACCACGCTTAGGCTGCATCAACGTGCATGGCTCGATTTTGCCTCGCTGGCGTGGCGCTGCACCGATTCAACGCTCACTCTGGGCGGGTGATAGCGAAACGGGCGTGACCATTATGCAGATGGATGTAGGTCTAGATACCGGCGATATGATCACCATCGCCAAGCTACCAATTGAAGCCACTGATACCAGCGCTAGCCTGTACCACAAACTAGCGGAACTGGGTCCTGTGGCACTGGTGGAAACCCTTGATCAAATGGCGCAAGGCCCAATCACGGCCATCAAACAAGATGACGCATTGGCCAACTACGCGAAAAAGTTGAGCAAAGAGGAAGCGAAAATCGATTGGCAGCAACCAGCTGACTTTATTGAACGCTGTATTCGTGCTTTTAACCCATGGCCGATCAGTTATTTCGCCTGCCAAGAGCAAGATATTAAGGTTTGGCAAGCGCAAGTGAGCGATCAGCAGCACAGCCAAGTACCAGGCACAGTGCTCAGCGCCAATAAGCAAGGCATCACCATCGCCTGTGGTGAGGGCAGCGCACTGCAGCTACAATCGCTACAAATTCCAGGTAAAAAAGCAATGTCCTGCGCCGATCTACTCAATGCGCGCAAGGAGTGGTTTGAACCTGGTAAAACCCTCAACTAAGCCATTGCCCTTTTGCCCCATTGACCGCAGCCGCTTCACCAGCATCAATCGCTGCGGTCAAACCAATATCCAACGAGAAAATTATGAG
Organism: Vibrio stylophorae; assembly: GCF_921293875.1. Taxonomy (NCBI): domain Bacteria; kingdom Pseudomonadati; phylum Pseudomonadota; class Gammaproteobacteria; order Vibrionales; family Vibrionaceae; genus Vibrio; species Vibrio stylophorae. Next base: position 88,830 of record NZ_CAKLDI010000001.1, on the reverse strand, counting down.
TCGCAATATTCGAGCCGTCGCCGCACAAGTGATCTATCAAGTGGTGGACCAAGGTCAATCACTGTCACAAGCCTTGCCACAAGCGCAACAACAGGTCGCTCCGCGTGACCAAGCCTTGCTTCAAGAGATCTGCTATGGCGTTCTTCGCTGGTTACCGCGCTTTGAGGCCATTGCCAATCAGTTGATGGATAAGCCACTGAAGGGTAAGCAGCGCGTATTGCACCATCTGATTTTGGTGGGGCTCTATCAGCTCAGCCAAATGCGCATTCCAGCGCATGCCGCCGTTGCAGAAACCGTTGCTGCCGCGCAAGCGCTCAAAGCGCCGCGCCTCAAAGGACTGATCAACGCAGTGCTACGCAATTTCCAGCGCCAACAAGCCGAGCTAGAAGCGCAAGCTGATAGTCGCGACAGTGGCCGTTATGGTCATCCGGGCTGGCTTCTTAAAGGATTGCAGCACACCTATCCTGAGCAATGGCAGCAAATCGTCGCAGCCAACAACACCAAAGCACCGATGTGGCTGCGAGTGAATCGCCAGCACCATAGTCGTGCGCAATATTTAGCGCTATTGCAAGCTGAAGGTATTGAAGCAACACCGCATTCACAGGCAGATGATGCTTTGATGCTGAGTAAGCCTTGCGATGTACAAACGCTACCGGGATTTGCGCAGGGCTGGGTGTCAGTACAAGATGCCGCAGCACAGCTGGCCGTAAACTATCTTGAGCCACAAAATGGCGAGTATATTTTGGATGCCTGCGCCGCACCTGGCGGTAAAACTTGCCATATTTTAGAGCGCGCGCCTGAAGCCAAAGTTGTCGCCATTGATGCCGATGAAAACCGCTTAAAGCGCGTTTTTGAAAACTTAAATCGCCTTCAACTGAACGCCGAAGTGATTCATGCTGACGCCAGCAATCCTGCGGCTTGGCACCATGGCCCGCAGTTTGATCGCATTTTGCTAGACGCGCCTTGCTCGGCAACAGGTGTGATTCGCCGCCATCCTGATATAAAATGGCTGCGTCGCGGCGAAGATATCGACGCTCTGGCTGAGCTACAACAGGCTATTTTTGACGCCATGTGGCAACAACTCAAACCCGGTGGCACCTTGGTTTACGCCACTTGTTCGGTGATGGCTCAAGAGAACCATTTACAGGTTGCTCGCTTTTTGCAAAGCCACGCCGATGCACGCCTCACCCTCGGTGATCCGTGTCAACCCGGCCGACAAATTGTGCCCGGGGAAGAAAACATGGATGGCTTCTACTACGCCGTGTTGGTCAAAGAAGCGCATTAATTTCACGCACGCAACTTCGCATTTTATGAGAGCGTTGACATGAAAATCATTATCTTAGGTGCAGGCCAAGTGGGCGGCACCCTAGCTGAAAACCTCGTCGGTGAAAATAACGACATCACCATTGTCGATAAAGATCCTGAACGACTTCGCGAGTTACAAGATAAGTATGATTTACGGGTGGTCAATGGTTATGCCAGCCACCCTAGAACTCTTGAAGAAGCCGGCGCTGGCGACGCCGACATGTTGGTGGCAGTCACCAACTCCGATGAAACCAATATGATCGCCTGCCAAGTCGCTTTTACGCTTTTCAATACGCCCAATCGCGTTGCTCGCATTCGTTCTCCAGAATATCTTCGCGCCAAACAGCGTCTGTTTTTATCTGATGCAGTGCCTGTCGATCATTTAATTGCACCAGAAGAGCTGGTGACCTCTTACATCAAACGCTTAATTGCCTACCCTGGCGCGCTACAAGTAGTGACCTTTGCTGAAGACAAAGTCAGTCTGGTTGCGGTTAAAGCCTATTATGGCGGCCCTCTGGTGGGCAATGCACTGTCTACACTGCGCGAGCATATGCCGCACATCGACACCCGTGTCGCTGCGATTTTCCGTCAAGGTCAACCGATTCGTCCAAAGGGCACGACGGTGATTGAAGCTGATGATGAAGTCTTCTTCGTCGCTGCCAGCGGTCATATTCGTGATGTGATGAGTGAGCTGCAACGCCTTGAAAAGCCATACAAACGCATCATGATTGTTGGCGGCGGTAACATTGGTGCCGGTCTTGCTAAGCAGCTTGAAATTGATTACAGCGTGAAGCTCATTGAACGTAATTTAGCGCGCGCCGAATATCTCTCAGAGAAACTACAAAACACCATCGTCTTTTGTGGTGATGCCGCAGATCAAGAGTTACTCAGTGAAGAAAACATTGAGCAAGTGGATGTGTTTATCGCCGTCACCAATGAAGATGAATCCAACATCATGTCAGCGATGCTGGCCAAGCGCATGGGCGCCAAGAAAGTGATGGTGCTGATTCAACGTGGTGCTTATGTGGATTTGGTGCAAGGTGGCAATATTGATATCGCCATTTCACCGCAACAAGCCACGATCTCGGCGCTACTAACCCATGTTCGTCGTGGTGATATCGTCAGTGTGTCTTCGCTTCGCCGCGGCGCAGCAGAAGCCATTGAAGCAATCGCCCATGGCGACAGCGCCAACTCAAAAGTGGTGGGACGCGCCATTGGCGATATCAAGCTTCCACCGGGTACCACCATCGGCGCTATTGTGCGCGGTGAGTCGGTCATTATTGCTAACGATCGCACAGTGATCGAACAAAATGACCATGTGGTGATGTTCCTCGTCGATAAAAAATATGTGCCGGATGTCGAGCGCCTATTCCAGCCGAGTCCTTTCTTCCTATAAGAGTTCGTTATGGTCAATGCCCGCTCAATCGCCTTTGTATTAGGCTTGGTGCTGTCTAAGATCGCCCTATTTATGTATATCCCGACGGTACTGGCGCTAGCCACCGGTACCCCGGGGTTTATTGATTTCGGTAAATCGGTGATCATCACCCACTGCGCTGCGCTTGCAATGCTCACTTGGGGCCGTGGTGCTAAATTCACACTGGGGGTGCGCGATATGTTCCTGCTCACCACGCTGGTGTGGACCATCGCCAGCGCCTTTGCCGCGCTACCCTTTGTCTTTATCAACCATATCAGTTTTACCAACGCTTACTTTGAGACCATGTCAGGGATCACCACCACGGGTTCAACCGTGCTCAGTGGCCTTGATGAGATGGCGCCCAGTATTCTGCTCTGGCGATCCATTTTGCAATGGCTTGGTGGTATTGGCTTTATCGTCATGGGGGTAGCGATTTTGCCCATGCTTGGGGTGGGTGGTATGCGCCTATTCCAAACTGAATCCTCAGATTGGTCGGATAAAAGCTCACCGCGCACCAAAACCGTCGCCAAAAGCATTATGGCGGTCTATTTGGTGCTCACCCTGCTTTGTATCATCGGTTATATGCTGACAGGGATGACTGGGTTTGAGGCGATTAACCACGCCTTTACCACGCTCTCCACCGGTGGTTTCTCTACCTCTGATAGCTCAATGAACAAGTTTTCAGAAGGTGCGCACTGGGTTGGCACCATCTTTATGTTTGCTGGTGGTTTGCCATTTTTGCTCTTTGTGCAAGCACTACGCCATCGCAAATTGCGCTTGCTGACCAAAGATGCTCAGGTTCGTGGCTTCTTTAAATTGGTTATTTGGACCACCATTATCGTCAGTACTTGGCTGGTGGTTGAACGCGGCTATGCCATTGATGATGCGATTCGCGTCAGCATGTTTAACTTGGTCTCAGTGATCACCACCACCGGCTTTGGTTTGGATGACTTTACTGCTTGGGGCGCACTGCCTTCGGTCATTTTTGCCGTTGTTTTGCTGATTGGTGCTTGCTCTGGTTCAACGGCAGGTGGCTTGAAGCTGTTTCGTATTCAAGTAGCCATCTCCATGTGGCGCAAACAGATGATGCAGCTGATTCATCCATCGGCGACCTTTGTCCAGCGCTACAACCGCCGTCCAGTGACCGATACCATTGTGCGCTCAGTGTTGGCGTTCTGTTTAACCTACATTTTAACCATCATCTTTATCGCTGCAGCGCTGGCCTGTATGAATATCGATCCGGTCACCAGTATCACCGCATCGATCACCGCAGTGGCCAACGTCGGTCCGGGGATGGGTGAGTTTATCGGTCCAACTGGTAATTTTGCCGGCCTGCCTGATCTCGCCAAGTGGATACTCAGCCTTGGCATGTTGATGGGACGTTTGGAAATTTTGACTGTATTGGTGGTGTTCTTCCCGGCATTTTGGAAGAATTAATCACTGATTTTAAAAATAAAAAAGGGAGGCTTCGCCTCCCTTTTTCTTTCTAGCACACCCTTTACGTACAGCCTTTTGAGCTTTTGGATCACCATAGGTCAAAAGCTCACGATAAACTAAGCCAACAAGAAAAAACCGCGTATCACGCGGTTTCTATCAATCCTATCTATCGCTATTTTTCGCTCAACTGACTGTAGAAATAACCATCGCTGACCCAGTCATAAAACACCCAAGCGTCATTGCTCACCCATTGGGTTAATCCCATACCTGCACAGTGCGTGGACTCACCCGAATCATCTGTGGTGGGCGCAGCCATACACTGATATTTCCCTTTGGCATTGCGATAATTCACCGACTGCCAAACACCCTCAAGCTGTCGATGCAGCGCAAACTCCGTATATTGGCCATTTTCCCATGTTGCAATACGCCATTGACCGTTCGGTGCGTAACGCAAATAACGCGGGTTATAATCCAGCTGCTGGCCTGTCTTTAGATCCAAAATATAATCCGATTCATGCCCACAAATCAGAGCCAGCACATCCAGCTGCGGTAGATAAGCATCAAAGCCGCACTCAAACATCTGCTCATTGTGATAAATTTGTTGGCCCTTAGCATCAAACAACGTCAGCGAGCGCATGGGGTTATTCTGCTCATATTGGTTGTCATAGACCACCGCCATCCGCGAGCCAATCATTTGATAGGCTTTCTGCTCATTCAATATCAACTGCAGCTGATGTGGCTTTTGCTGCTTCGTCTGCGCAATATAACCATCAAACTCAGTCTTACTGATCGCTTTCGTGGTAATGAGGTAGGGGTCTGGAGACTGTGTTGCCAAAGCCACCACAGGTAGCAGTGCCAGTAGATAGCATCTATTTTTCATTCGGTCATTCCATGACTCGCAACAAAGCAAATATAAATAATATAAATAATATAAATAATATAAATAATATAAATAATATAAATCAATTAATTAGATAATATTATCATGCTTATATTGAAACAAGCCGCATGCCGTTGAGACAGCAAAAACAAATCACTCGCTCTCAACTTTCCATGAAAAAACCGCGAATCATCGCGGTTTTCAAGAGGTGTTTTTTTCAGCACTTTTCAAATGGCTATATTCAGTGAAATCAGGCTAAACCGGTACGACATAAAGATAAATCGCAAAGAAATGGCACAGCGTGCCGCCCAAAACAAAGCCGTGCCAAATCGCATGGTTGTAGGGAATACGCTTACACACGTAAAAAATCACACCTAGCGAATAGACCACACCGCCCAAGGCAAGCAGTAGCATTCCCGGCCATGCCAAAGCCTGAGCCAACTGATAAACCGCAATCAATGAAAGCCAGCCCATGGCAAGGTAGATCGCTAGCGAAAGCTTTTTAAAGCGATAAACAAAGGCCACCTTCAGCACCACACCAATCAAGGCAATACACCAGATCACCGCCATTAAGGTAATCGCCAAGGGCGTACGTAAGCTAATCAATAGAAAAGGCGTATAGGTACCAGCAATGAGTAGGTAAATCGCACAATGATCAAAGGTCTTTAATGCGCGCTTGGCACGCTCAAATGGGATGGCGTGATAAAGCGTCGATGCCAAATAAAGCAAAATCATGCTGCTGCCATAAATGGCAAAGCTAGTGATCGACAGGGTATCCGCACCGGAATGTACCGCATCAACCAGAAGCAACACCAAGCCCACAATAGCAAAAATCACCCCAGCCCCATGGCTGATACTATTGGCGATCTCTTCTCCTCGGCTGTATCCGGGTTGCACTGCTGTATTGGACATCTTGATTCCTTCAAGCTCAATTTGGCGTTCAGTATGACACCTTTAGCGCACATGTGTTAGCTGAAAATTGTAACAACGCTCATTTTTTCTACGCCATAAAAAAGGTACATCCAAGACACAATGCAAATTTGCGGACATTAAAAAAGGCGCATCACGCGCCTTTTCAAATGAGTCAAACTTTGCCGATTTTCAGGCCTTAGTTTTGCGCCTCTTCAGCAAGCCACTGTGCCACTTGCTTAGCATGGTAGGTCAAAATGCCATCTGCACCGGCACGCTTAAAGCAAAGCAGCGATTCCATAATGACTGGCTTTTCAGCAAGCCAACCATTGGCAATTGCGGCCATATGCATGGCGTATTCACCAGACACCTGATAAGCAAAAGTCGGCACTTGCAGCTCAGTTTTCACTCGGCGCACCACATCCAAATAGGGCAGACCAGGTTTCACCATCACCATATCCGCACCTTCTTGAATATCCATCGCCACTTCGTGAATCGCTTCATCGCTATTGGCCGGATCCATTTGGTAGGTTTTCTTGTCGCCGCCTTTTAGGTTGCTAGAAGAGCCGACCGCATCACGGAAAGGACCATAGTAGTTCGATGCATATTTAGCCGAGTAAGCCATGATCTGGGTGTTGATATAACCCGCGTCTTCCAAGGCCTCACGAATCGCGCCAATACGACCATCCATCATATCTGATGGCGCCACAATATCTGCACCTGCTTCAGCGTGAGAAAGCGCCTGCTTAATCAAAGCCTCGGTGGTGACATCATTTAGCACATAACCTTCTTCATCGATGATGCCATCTTGGCCATGAATGGTGTATGGGTCGAGCGCGACGTCTGTCATAATGCCAAGCTCTGGGCAATGCTCTTTTAGCACACGCACGGCACGTTGTACCAAACCCTCTGGGTTGTGTGCTTCTGAAGCGCAAAGGCTTTTGGCATCTTGCGAGACCACAGGGAACAGCGCGATCATCGGCACGCCCAATTTGACCAGCTCTTCTGCTTCTTGCAGCAGCAAATCAATGGAAAAACGTTCAACACCAGGCATCGATGCCACAGGCTCGCGACGGTTTTTACCCATCAACACGAACATGGGATAGATCAAATCATCCACGCTCAGTTTGTTTTCTGCCACCAAACGACGACTAAAAGCATGTTTGCGCAGACGACGCATACGGCGCGCCGGAAATGATGAGGTTACAGTCACATTCAGTTCCTTTTTTGTCACGGCACAAGCACAAAAAGCTGCTGTGCATTATGGGTGGTCTGCTGCGCCACGGTTTCAACATTCACTGACATCAGCTCAGCAATGCGCGCAGCAACTAACTGGCAATACGCCGGTTCATTGCGTTTACCGCGATGTGGCACAGGGGCCAAATAGGGACAATCGGTCTCGATGATCAAATGCTGCAAATCCAGATGCGGCAGCACCTGATCCAGACCGCCATTTTTAAAGGTGGAAACGCCACCAATGCCCAGATGAAAGCCAAGCGCAATAATCCCCTGCGCTTGTGCCAAGGTGCCACCAAAGCAATGGAAGACGCCACGTAGGCTGCCATCTTGTAGCGGCGCTAAAAGCTCAATCACCAAATCGGTGGAATCTCGAGTATGGATCACCACTGGTTTTTGTTTGGCTTTGGCCCAAGCAACTTGAGTGACAAAAGCATGCTTTTGCTGCTCAATAAAGGTGTCATCCCAGTAAAGATCAATGCCGATTTCACCTACTGCAATAAAATCACGTTGCGCCCATAGTGCTTGCATCTGCGCCAGCTGCTGGTCCACATCAGCAGTCACCGATGTCGGGTGCAATCCCATCATGGCAAAGCAATAATCAGGATAAGCGGCCTCAACGGCGAGCATAGGTTCGATACTTTCTGCATCAACATTGGGCATCAGCAGCGCAGTTAATCCGGCTTGTTTGGCGCGTGAAATGGTGTCATCTAAATCGCTGGCAAAGGCGTCAGCATAGATATGTGCGTGGGTATCAATCAGCATTTCATATGTACGCCAGCATGACACTGGCGCCCTTATTTATTCATCAGAGGATTGCTCGGCATCCACATCGGCGCGTGTTGGCGCTTTGCTATATAACTGCGCGCACCACAAACCCGCTTCAAAGAGCAGATACATGGGCACCGCTAGCAAGGTTTGTGACACCACATCCGGCGGCGTCAGAACCATACCAATCACAAAGGCGAGCACCAAAATATAGGGACGCTTTTCACGCAAGCTATCCACAGATGTCGCACCCGTCCAGCAAAGCAAAATGATCGCAATAGGCACTTCAAAGGCGATGCCAAAGGCCATAAATAGCGCGAGCACAAAATCGAGATAACTGGCGATATCTGTCGCCACTTGCACGCCGGTAGGAGCAATGGTGGTGAAAAAGCCAAAAATCAGCGGAAAGACCACGAAATAGGCAAAGGCCACACCCAGATAAAAGAGTAATGAACTAGAAACCAACAGCGGTAGCACCAAGCGTCGCTCGTGGCGATAAAGCCCTGGCGCAATAAAAGCCCACACCTGATAAAGAATCACTGGAATTGCGATCATCACCGACAACACCATGGTTAACTTCATCGGTGTGAGTAGCGGCGAGGCCACATCTGTGGCGATCATCGTCGCCCCTTCCGGCATCTTCTCAATCAGTGGCTGAGCCAGCAAGCTATAGATATCATTGGCAAAATAGATGAGTGCCAAAAACACCACAAGTACCGCAGCGACGGCGCGCATTAAGCGAGTACGCAGCTCCAGTAAATGGCTAATCAAAGGGGAATCAGAATGATCACTCATGACGCTCACCTTTGCTGTCGACTGATTCAGATTTCACTGCGGATGATTTGCTCTCCACACTCGTCGGCGCGGACTCACGCGTCACACTCTGCAATTCATCATTCATTGCTTGTGATTCACGCTTCACTGCTTCATCGGCATCGCTAAATGGCTGCTGCACTGCTTTGGCTGCGGCTTTTAGCTCATCGAGCGACGTTTGCAGATCCGGTGATAGATTTTTCAACCCGCGCTCTTCCGCCTCTTTTAAATCTTGGCGGAGCTTTTCAAGCTTGAGCTCTTGGTCGAGCTCATCTTTTACCGTATCAATGGTACGACGCACCGCGCCCACCCAGCGCGCGACAGTATGAAGCGCAATCGGTAAGCGTTGCGGGCCAAGAACTACCAAGCCAATAATGGCAATCAGTAGCAGTTCCCAAAAGCCAATATCAAACATTGGCGCGCCTCTTAGTCTTGCTTGGTTTTATCGGCGTCTTTCACGCTGTCTTTGTTAAAGTCAGCATCTTTCTTTTCTAGTTCATCAGGCTTGGTTTCTGACTTGTCGTCTTCACTCATCGCCTTTTTGAACCCTTTGATCGCGGTGCCCAAATCTCCACCCATGGTGCGCAATTTTTTGGTACCAAACACCAACAATACGATCACTGCGATCAACAACAACTCTTTAATGCCAAAGCTACCCATAAGAACCTCAAATCACCATAAACAAAGGGCTAACCACGATATGCACGCCACGCTAGTAGCCAAGATAAAACGCCACTACCCGCAAGCACGCCACTTGGCCACCCTTGAGATTGATTGAACAGTATGGCGGCACACACCATGAACGTGGCGCCCATACCAAACATAATTTTTGCCCGGCCTTGCTGCTGGCGCTGTTGCAACATCTGTTGGAACAACGTGTCCACACGCTGATTAAGCACCTTACCTTGCTGCAAACTATCGTAAATAAGCTCTGGCAATTCAGGCAGCTTTTCAGCCCAAAATGGGGCGCGTTCACGCACCGCATCAAAGAAAGCACGCGGTCCAATTTGGCGTGCCATCCAATCTTCTAAAAATGGTTTAGCGGTATCCCACAAATCAAGTTGTGGATATAACTGACGTCCCAAACCTTCTACATAAAGCAGCGTTTTTTGCAGTAACACCAATTGCGGCTGCACTTCCATTTCAAAGCGACGCGCGGTATTGAATAGATTCACCAACACATGGCCGAAAGAGATTTCACACAGCGGCTTTTCAAAAATCGGCTCGCACACCGTGCGAATCGCAAATTCGAACTCATCCACTTTGGTGTACGCAGGTACCCAGCCAGAGTCCACATGCAGCTGTGCCACTTTACGATAATCGCGATTAAAGAAGGCGAGGAAGTTTTCAGCTAAATAACGTTTATCATCGCGATTGAGCGTGCCGACAATACCACAATCTAAGCCAATCCATTGCGGGTTCTCTGGATGATCATAGCTGACAAACACATTGCCCGGATGCATATCCGCATGGAAAAAGCTGTCGCGAAATACTTGGGTAAAAAACACCTCAACACCGCGTTCAGCCAACAATTTCATGTTAGTACCATTGGCTTTCAGGCCCGCGATATCGGATACCTGAATGCCATAGATGCGCTCCATCACCATCACATTTTCGCGGCAATAGTCGCTATAGACCTCAGGCACATAAAGCGCGGGACTATTTTCAAAATTGCGGCGAAGTTGAATGGCATTGGCCGCTTCACGCATCAGATTAAGCTCATCGAGCAGCGTTTTTTCATATTCGCGCACCACTTCAACAGGGCGCAAACGGCGCGCTTCCGGCGCGATGCGACGTAGAATTTTAGCAAAGCGGTACATCAATCCTATATCGGCGCGAATCTGCGGCAATATATCGGGGCGAATCACTTTCAGGACCACCGCTTTACCATTGGATTTCAAAGTTGCGGTATGTACTTGAGCAATTGAGGCCGAGGCTAATGGCTCGATATCAAAATCATCGAACCAAGTTTCGATCGAGCCACCCAATGATTGCTCAATGATCGCTTTCGCCTGCACGCCATCAAAGGGCGCAACTTTATCTTGCAGATAAGCAAGTTCATCAGCAATTGCTGGCGGGAACAGATCGCGGCGGGTAGAGAGCATCTGGCCAAGCTTAATCCAAACTGGCCCTAACTCTTGCAAGGCGAGACGTAGCCGGACACCGTAGGGCTTATCGTCATGTTGATTACGCAGCCAAAAGAGTAGGCGGCGTGCAGCCAGTGGGCGATGCAATTTTTGATGTTGCCAACTGGGTTCAATTTGGTCGAGACCATAGCGTAAAAAGACACGAATAATCTGATAAAAACGGCGCATCTCTGTGGGTCTCATGGGTTATTTTCCTTGCCCAGCGCGCGCGAGAAGGGCTTCGACACGCAGCGTCAGCGCTTGGCCTTGCTCCGCAAGTTCGCTGACTTGATCGGCGAAATAGGCGATCTCAAGTGGATTAGGCACTAAACGCCACTCTTCCACCACAGCTTCTCGCAAATGGCGCTGCGTGGTTTGTCCGTGGCTACTGAGCCATGACCAAAGGGATTTGCTTTGACGATGAATTAAGTGCGCAGGCACATCACCAATATATTGCGCGAGAAGATGCTCTGGATCAGGCTTTAAGGTCAGTAAATAGGCGGCGAACTCTTGCGCCACCTGTAGGTCACCTTCCATATCCAGTGCATCTTGCTTGATCAGCTGAGTCAGAGAGTGACCTTGGCGAAGCTGAGTAAATGCCTTACTGGTCAGCGTTAAGCGGACATCAGGCGTATCTTCAGTCTCCGCCAACACAGTGACATGCTGTGGACAAAAAGAGAAAAGCAAACGTTTGCCAAGCTCGGGCAAACGCAATTCAATCAGCCTGCCGGCCAAGGGGAGTAAACGTTGCGGCGCTTGATGCTGACGCGCCGTCAAACCGTTGATCGCTGTTTCGGTTACAGCGGTAACCAAGGCATCCAGCAGCATAGTGCTCCTCTAGAATTTGTACCCTCGATGTAGTGCCACAATCCCACCCGTTAAGTTGTGGTAGTGGGTTTGCTCAAAACCCGCTGCATTCATCATCCCTTTCAAGGTCTCTTGATCCGGATGCATGCGAATGGATTCTGCGAGGTATTGGTAGCTTTCACTATCATTTGCAACTAGTTTGCCCATTTTCGGCAACAGATGAAACGAATATTTATCATAAATGCTAGCCAAAGCTTTAGAGGTTGGCGTTGAAAACTCCAAGACCAATAGGCGACCACCTGGTTTCAGCACGCGAAACATAGAACGCAGCGCTTTATCTTTGTCCGTCACATTACGCAGACCAAAACCAATGGTGATGCAATCAAAGTAGTCATCAGGGAAGGGGAGCGCTTCAGCATTTGCCTGCACATAACTGACATTACCAATAATGCCCTTATCACGCAGTTTGCTGCGTCCCATTTTTAGCATTGAGCTGTTAATGTCAGCCAATACTACTTCACCTTGATCGCCTACAAGGCGTGAAAATTTCGCGGTTAAATCGCCCGTACCACCGGCCAAATCTAACACTTTGTGGCCACGGCGAACGCCGCTACAGTCGATGGTAAAACGCTTCCACAGACGGTGAATGCCCAATGACATCAAGTCGTTCATTAGGTCATATTTGCTGGCAACGGAATGAAACACCTCCGCAACTTTTGCCACTTTGTCATCTTTAGCCACAGTTTGATAGCCGAAGTGAGTGGTGTCTTGGTTGATGTTTTGATTGGTTTGTGGGGTCATATCCGTAGTCGCCGCTGAGCTCAATTTCATTGCTGTTCATCCTCTATCACGCAGCGCTAGTGTACTGCATGTTGCGACTCGGCTCTAGCGACATCACAATTTCTCAATGGCAATCGCATGATTCACTCAAATGCATCGTGATCCGCCGCTTGCGCTAAGGACGGGCGAGATTCATTCAGCATCGGCTGTACGCCTACTGATGCTTGCTCATCTTGATATTCATCACCCATATCCACGGGCAAATAACCGCTTTGGATTGGCTTTTTCACTTCCACACCGAGCTGCTGAAAACGCTGAACCTGACTGAGAATATTACCGCGCCCTGAGGCCAGCTTGTTCATCGCACCTTGGTAATGCTGCTGCGCTTTATCAAGCGCCACCCCCATGCCATCCATCTCTTCAACAAAGAGGCGCAGCTTGTCATACAACTTCGCAGCGCGATCGGCGATCTCCTTGGCATTACTATGCTGGCGCTCCACCCGCCAGAGATGATGAATGGTTCGCAGCGCCACCAACAAGGTGGTGGGACTCACCAACATGATATTGTTGTCCATGGCATTTTTTAGCAGCGTCGGATCTGCGCCAATAGCTGCCTGAAATGCAGGCTCGACGGGAATGAACATCAGCACATAATCGAGCGTTTCAATACCATGCAGCTGGTGATAATCCTTACGGCTGAGCCCTTTGATATGTTGGCGCACAGCCGCCACATGTTCGGCAAGCGCTCGCTCTTGCTGCGCCTTATCCTCACTATGATAGTAGCGCTCATAGGCAATCAGGGTCATTTTGGCGTCAATCACCACATCTTTGTTTTGCGGTAATTTCACAATCACATCAGGCTGATAACGCTTACCCTGCGCATCACTCAAGCTCACCTGAGTAAAATATTCATGGCCCTCGCGCAAACCAGACTCTTCCAGTACGCGGCCAAGAATCACTTCGCCCCAGTTACCTTGCTGTTTATTGTCGCCCTTGAGCGCCTGGGTCAAATTAAGCGCATCTTGCGCCATGCGCTCATTAAGCGTTTGCAGCGTTTCAATATGATGAAGCAGTTGATGGCGTGATTTAGTTTGCTCACCAAAGCCTTCCACCACGCGCTGCTGAAAACTTTCCAACTGCGCTTTAAAGGGCGCAAGCATGGTTTCAAGTTGTTGCTGTTGCTGATTTTTTGCCTGCGCACTTTTATCATCAAACAGGCGATTGGCGAGCTGCTCAAATTGCAAACTTAAACGCTGCTCGGCGCTTTCAAGCAGTGCAATTTTCTCTTCATAACTGCGCTGCTGCTCCTGTTGTCGCGCCTGCTGCTCGCGCAACAAAGTGATACTTTGATGATACTGCTTCTGTAGCTGCTGATAGGCTTGCTGCTGCTGTTCCAATTGCGGCTTATAAACTTCAAGCTGGCGCGTTTTTTCCTGCAAGCTGGCAATCATCGCAGCGTTATCACGCTGCTCGGCATACAGTGCATCTCGCGCATCATCCATTTCATCGAGCTCTTTGCTTTGAGCCTCACACTGGCTTTGCAGTTGGGCAAGTGCCAATTCATGGTGTGACTGCCACATCGCTTCGGCCTGCTGTAAACGACGACGAGAAAAAAGGCCGGCGATCGCAGCGGTCACGAGCACACTCGAAAGAACCATCAGCAGCAAATGCAATGAACCAAAATGCATTGAATATTTCCTATGTTGCGCAGTAAAAATCAGCGATTTAAGGCTAACCAAGCACTGGATAAATGTCCAGTTTAGCGAGTCATTCCTGCGCCATTTAAACTTCTTTGGCAGCAGTGACGCTGCGTCATTTTTTTATGAGTATTCATCGATGAATCAAGAATCTCGCGCCTTAAGCTTTGCGCTTGTAGCTGTCCTACTTTGGTCCACGGTCGCCACCGCCTTTAAACTCACCTTGCGCGATTTCTCTCCCAGCCAAATGGTATTTTTTGCCAGCGCCGTTGCCACGGTTATCTTACTGTTGATCGTCGCATGGCAGGGGAAATGCGCGACATTGATACAAGCGCTGCGTACTCAGAAAAAACAGGCGTTGATGCTCGGACTCATTAACCCGGTGTGCTACTACTGGGTACTCTTTGCCGCTTATGACAAACTGCCGGCCAGTATTGCGCAGCCCATCAACTACAGCTGGGCGATTACGCTCGCGGTTTTGGCGGCACTGGTACTCAAGCAACCCATGCGACGCAGCGATTGGCTTGCTTGTTTACTGGGCTATGGCGGGGTGGTGGCGATCGCCAGTCAAGGACAGGGACTACAATGGGAAGGCATGGCTTGGGATGGCGTGATGCTGGCGCTACTGTCCACATTGTTGTGGGCTGGCTATTGGATTCTCAATACTAAACAGCAGCAAGATGCCGTGGTAGGGCTGAGCCTCAATTTTATGCTGGCACTGCCTTTTGCGGCACTTTTGACTTGGATGCAAGATGGCCAGTGGCCACAGGCGAGCTGGCAAGGATGGCTCGCGGTGAGTTATATCGGGCTTTTTGAAATGGGGATCACCTTTGTCTTTTGGTTAAGCGCGCTCAAGCTGACCCAACAGACGGCACGACTCAGCCAGCTTATTTTTCTCTCCCCTTTTATTTCGCTTATTTTGCTGCACTTTGTGATCGGCGAAACCATCCATCCCAGTACGCTGTTCGGACTAGGATTGATCATTTGTGGATTACTGATTCAGCAGTGGGCTAACGCGCGGCGGTTGGCCCCAGCACAAGCTTGCGATAAAAGCGCGGTTAGCGATCTTGGTTCATGAACGCCTTAAGTTCTTCAGGAGAGATACCGTCATCGATGAGTTGTTGGCGAATTTGATCTAAACGCTCACCTTTACGATCACGCAGTACGGTTTGAAACTGATAAATCAGCTCGCTTAAAGTTTCTAGTGGCACTTGGCGCGCTGCGCTACGAATGCGCGTGTCGCTTTGTTTACCCAGCTCAATCAACACTTGGCTAAAACGCATTTTGTCTGGGCCAGTGCTTGATGTTGTGGAAGAAGATTTTGATTGATCTAGATTTTTTAATAGGCGAGCAAGTTCTGCTTCAGGGTGTGACATAGGGTCTGTGAATCCATCTTATTGTGCTTATTGCGCTTCACATTGGGCGCGCTCGAATTAACTATACAACCGATTCTGGGAATGACCAAGCTGCACACAATTGCAGGGTTGCGCAAAAAGCGCTAGGTTAATGCCATTCTCGTCCTTTGCGAAAGGAACGCATATGTTATCTGCTTCTGCAATTTCTCAGCTACAACAGTGGCTGAACGAACATCAATTTGATGCCTTTTTTATTCCTCATGAAGATGAATATCTTGGTGAGTACACTGGCGACGATCAAGCGCGCCTAGCTTGGGCTACAGGTTTTACTGGCTCTGCCGGTGTTGCCATTCTTGCCGCGGACGGCATGCATCTCTTTGTTGATGGTCGTTATACGCTGCAAGCACAAGCGCAATCTCCAGCATGTCATCAGCACCATCTGATTGAAACACCACCACTCACTTGGCTCAGTGAGCACCTAGCTCAAGGGCGAATTGCCATCGATCCGCGCTTGCATAGCGCCAACTGGCTTGAGCAAGCGCAAAAGCTCAGCCAATTTGAATGGCAAAGCCTTGCGCAAAACCCAATTGATCAACTTTGGCATGACCGCCCAGCCGCAAATTTAAGCGCGGTGGAATGCTTTGCTGAGCGCTATACCGGCCAAAGCAGCCTGAGCAAGCGTCAGCAAATTGGGGCGCAACTCCAACAAAGCAAATTGGATGCCGTACTACTGACCCAAGCAGACAGCATCGCTTGGCTACTCAATATCCGTGGCCGTGATATCCCTTGCGTACCTGTGGCGCTTTCCCATGCATTGATTAATCGAGCCGGTGAAGTAAGCTGGTTTATTGACCCAAGCCGCCTTCCCGAAGATTGGCAACAACACGTGGGTGAGGGTGTGCAGTGTTTTGCACCTGAACAGCTGGCCGAGCAATTAGCGCAACTGAGCGGCCAAGTCATTGGCTTTGATCCGCAACAAAGCAACGCTTGGTGTCAACAGCATCTGCAAGCCGCAGGCGCGCAGTTGGTGGATTATGGCGATCCATGCGTGCTGCCAAAAGCCTGTAAAAATGAAGTGGAATTAACAGGCATGCGTGATTGTCATGTCCGCGATGGTGTGGCCATGGTGAAATTCCTGCATCAACTTGATCGCCAAGTGGCCGACGGCGTTGAGCTAAACGAAGCGCTGCTAAGCGATCAGCTATGGCAAATTCGCCAGCTCGATAACAGCTGCCTAGAGCCAAGCTTTGACACCATTTCCGCTGCGGGCAGCAATGCCGCGATGTGCCATTACAACCACAACAACAGCGACCAACCTGCCACCTTGCAGCAAGGTGAGGTCTATTTGGTGGACTCTGGCGCCCAATACATCGATGGCACCACAGACATTACCCGCACGGTTGCCATTGGCGAATGTGACGCGCAAGTGAAGCGCGCCTTTACCTTAGTGCTCAAAGGCCATATTGCGATTGCTACCGCTCGTTTCCCGCAAGGACTCACAGGCGCTCAGCTTGATCCACTCGCGCGCCAATTCCTATGGGCCAACGGCATGGACTTTGACCATGGTACAGGTCATGGCGTGGGCCACCGTCTCGGGGTTCACGAAGGCCCACAACGCATCAGCAAAGCGGGCACAGCCGAGCTTAAAGCGGGCATGGTGATCTCCAATGAGCCGGGTTACTACCGCAGCAATGGTTTTGGCATTCGTATTGAGAACCTTGAAGTGGTGGTGCCGGTTCATGTTGATGGCGATCGCCCAACACTTGGTTTTAGCAGCCTGACCCGCGCGCCGATTGACTCTCGCTTAATCGCACGCGAACTAATGACCGATGCTGAAATCGCTTGGCTCAACGATTATCACAAAACCGTTTGGCACACATTGTCGCCATTACTAGACGATGCAGCTGACCGCGATTGGTTGGCACAGGCAACCCAAGCCATCTAGCCACGCGTACAATTTCCGCGGCACAAACAAAACCACGGCATTGTCCGTGGTTTTTTATACCCACATGAACACTGTTGATAAAACACTCTTCATCTCAACGATTCCATGACATGGATGTAGCCCGTCCATAACAACGCGATTAATCCGTCACACTCTTTATATATTTATATTCACTCGCAAAATCAGTGTCATATAATTCCACTTTTACAAACCACAATACCTATTAGGAATCTATTCATGACTGACGGCCTTTATGACCACAGTCAGAATGCTCCACGCATTGCCAACCCAATGCGCTTTCTTGGTGCTATGCAGGCACTTCGCGGAGTCATTTTGACCGTTCTCGCTGCTCTCATTTTACTTAAAGTATCTCCTTTTCTAGCTATTCAAACCTGGCTTGGCCTGACCGCAACCATTATTGGCTTTGGCCTGATGGGTGTCGGTATTTTTGATATCGCCATGGGTCTGCGTCACTCTTTTCGCCTGTTTATTGGCCGCACGCTGCCAATTTCACTAGCTCGCAATTTGGCAGACTCCTCAGTCACGGACCAAAGCTTTGAAAAACCCTATCTTGCCTATGGTGCGCAAATTCTGCATGAGCAGTTGAAAAAAGGCGTTAACAGTAGTTTTCAAGAGCCACAAGGCTGGATGGCAAGCCTGATCGCCTCTCTTTACCCAGCCTATATTGTGCATCCACGTCCAGTGCGCGGCGTAATCTTGGGGGTATTTACTGCACTTGCGAAAACACTCCTAAGCATGATCATTTTGGCGATCGTGTGGTTTGTATGCACCGCAGGTCTTGTCGGTGATGCGGCTGGATTTGTGCAAAACGGCGCAATCATTGCGGCAGTGGCTTACTTGAGCTTCGTATGGCGCCGCATTGGCTTTGATGACCGCCTATCTTCAACGCGCTCCATCGCCATCACCTTAGGTTTATCGTTGGTTCTGCCTGTGGCTTTGTCTTTGGTTTATGCCGCGTTTTCAAGACCAATTCAAAACGACCCCGCATTTGCACATGGCCTCACGTCGGGCTTTGACGCGCAAATGTATAGCGGTGTAATGCTAATTGGCATCGTGATTTTCGCTGCTGTGGCCACTGTACTGGCGATGCAGATGCTTGCCTCTCGCGATAAGAGCCCTTGCCGCGTGAAAGTGACAGAGCGTGTTGAAAACACCCAACAAAACTTCCATCCACAGGATCTGATCAACAATATGGATGCCTTGGTATGGAACGATTATCGCGAAGAAAGCGTGCCCAACCGCGTTTACCACAATAGCAATAAGATTGATTGGCAATCTGAGCAAGAAGGTAAATTTGAATATGGCCAAATCCTTGAGTCACAACCGCAAGTGGTCCCTGTAGAAGCCAGCGGCCAGTACCGCCTGCTTCGTATCATCAGTGCTGTGCTTTACACCATTCTGGGTGTTGCTGGCGCAGTTATGCTGTATCAAGGGATGCAATTTGTGGCTGAAATCACTGACGAGATCATCTTTATTAGCCATCAGCGCATCAGCGATTATGAAGCTGCGACCTATATTGGTAACTTTGGCTTTGGTGTCTTGAACTGGGTTCTTTTGGCTTGGCTGACCTTTTCGCTCTCCAGCGCGATGCGTAAAATTTTGCTGCCTTTCGTTGCTGAAGTACGCTGGCAGTCTCGCCTAATCAGCTTTGAGATGAATGGTACGGCAACACGCACACATCAGCGTAGCGGTAACAAGATCACCGATACCCATCAGACAGAGAACATCATCACGCGCTGTAGTATGACTGCTTGGCTCTGGTGCGCGAAGATTCAAAGCACCAGCTTTGTGAACCTTTATGGTCGTGGTCTTCGTTCGCCACGTACTATTTTGGATATCACTGAAGATGGCAGCTCAGCCCAGCAAGTACTGAACAACATTCAGCAATTCTTGGGTAGCCGCAGCAACACTGTATCTTTGGCACAAAACGAAAAAGATCTTGAAGCCGCGCAGCAGATGTCAGCCCTCAACCAAAGCGCAGAAGCGCCAGCAGTTGCAGGCACCTTGGCCGCAGGCGCTGTATTGCTTGATAACGCACAAGATAGTGAATTGAGCACTGAGCCAACCGCCACTGCGGAATAAATTGGCCCTATGACTTGAAACAAAAAACCGTCGCTTGCGACGGTTTTTTATTTTTTAAGGCATGGCATCAAATACCTATATGCTCATATCCACACTTGAATAGGCGCGATCCCAGTCTTTCCATACCACTTCAAAGCCAGCCTGTTTCACCGCTTGGCGCACCGCTTGCGCGCTGCGATCATCATGCACACTAAACTGCTCTAGCTCAGGGGTATCATTGGCATAACCGCCGGGCTGAGTTTTTGAGGCCGCTGACAGCGTGGTGATCCCCAATGGTAAGACATGATCGCGAAAATAGGCGGACTCGCGCGTCGACAGCGATAACTCCACTTCACCATTGAGCAAACGATAGGCGCAGATCAGCTGCACCAATTGCTTATCACTCATCACCGATTTGGGCTGCACGCCACCTTCGCAGGGACGCAAACGAGGAAAAGAGATGGAGTAACGGCTTCGCCAGTAGGTCCGCTGTAGATAATCCAGATGCGCCGCAACATAGAAGCAATCAGTGCGCCACTCTTCAAGGCCAATCAGTGAGCCCAAGCCAATCTTATCGATACCAGCCTGACCCAAGCGATCAGCGGTTTCCAAACGATAGAAAAAATCCTGCTTTTTGCCGCGCAAATGATGCTGCGCGTAGGTGCTGGGATGATAGGTTTCCTGATAAACCATCACCGCATCCAAACCTAGGGTTTTCAGCTCTGCATATTGTGCTTGCTCAAGCGGCTGCACTTCCATGGCTAAATAATTAAATTGCGCCTTGGCCTTGGGCAGCACTTGACGGAAATAATCCATGCCCACCTTGGTTTGATGCTCACCGGTCACCAGCAGCAAGCTATCAAAGTGCATCGCTTTAATCGCTGCTAGCTCCGCGTCCAACTCATCCTCATTGAGGGTATGACGTTTAATCCGGTTTTCCATGGAAAAGCCGCAATAGGTACATGCATTGGAGCACAGATTGGAAAGATAAAGCGGAATATAAAAACTCACCACCTTGCCAAAACGTTGGCGAGTAAGCTGCGCACTCAGTGTGGCCATTTGCGGCAAATAAGCTTCTGCAGCTGGAGAGATCAGAGCTTTAAAATCTTCCAAATTACGTTTGGATTTTGCCAGTGCGCGCTCTACATCAGCAGTGGTTTTACTGTAAATCGACAGCTTCACCTCATCCCAATCGAGCTGCTGCCAAACCTCACGAAAACTACTCATCATCGCTTCCTTGATGGACGCTTAAGACAGCGTCGCCAAAAAATCGGTCAGTGGACTGGATGCACTGGCCACCTGACCTTGACTGGCAAGACCGGACTCATAAGCGATGCGACCCGCCTCAACGGCCATGGCAAAAGCGCGCGCCATGGCCACAGGATCAGCTGCCGCCGCAATGGCCGTATTCACCAACACCGCATCAGCGCCCAGTTCCATGGCCAACGCCGCATGAGATGGCGCGCCAATACCCGCATCCACCACCACTGGCACTCGCGCTTGGTCGATAATGATTTCAAGAAAATCACGCGACACCACGCCTTTATTGGAACCAATAGGCGCGCCCAAAGGCATCACAGCCGCGCAGCCCACTTCCTCAAGACGCTTGCACAACACAGGATCGGCATGGCAATAGGGCAGCACGATAAAGCCCTTTTGCACCAAAATTTCTGCGGCTTTCAGGGTTTCAATCGGGTCGGGCATTAAGTACTTAGGATCAGGATGAATCTCAAGCTTTAACCAGTTGGTACCCAGCGCTTCACGGGCAAGCTCAGCGGCGAGCACCGCTTCTTGCGCCGTTTTGGCACCTGAGGTGTTGGGCAATAGATTCACGCTGGCATCGATCAGCGGCGCAAGAATATCGTCATCAGGCTGGTGAATATCCACCCGCTTGAGCGCCATGGTGACCAATTCTGATTTGGACGCCAAAATGGCCTGCGCCATCACTTGGCGATCTGAGAATTTACCGGTTCCCGTAAATAAACGCGATGAAAAATGGCGATCAGCAATCGTCAATGTCATAACTTAACCCCCAGCAATCGCTTGGAATAGGGCGATCTGATCGCCATCATTTAAAATTGTTTCAGACCACTGCGAACGCGGTACGATACTGCCATTACAGGCAGCAGCAGTTGCATGCGCGGGTACTGAAAGCTGTTCAATTAACTGCTGCA
Organism: Vibrio stylophorae; assembly: GCF_921293875.1. NCBI lineage: Bacteria > Pseudomonadati > Pseudomonadota > Gammaproteobacteria > Vibrionales > Vibrionaceae > Vibrio > Vibrio stylophorae. The sequence goes on along the minus strand of NZ_CAKLDI010000001.1, from coordinate 67,102 downwards.
GGGTACTGGCTAACGCCAGCTCTACGGCTTGGTCATTGACGTAGACTTGCATGAGGCCTCCTTGGCCTGACCACAAACGGGGCAATGCGGATCTTTGGCAATGGCAAACTGATGCCACTGGCATTGCAACCCATCAAACTGTGAAAAACCGGCTGCCGATAAAGGCAAACCCGCTAAATATTTGATCGCTTCAAGCGCCTGCATGGTGCCCATGGTGCCCACCACAGGCCCAATCACACCGGATTGTGCGCAATTGCGCGGCTCATTGTTTTGCCCCGCGACTTGCGGGAACAAACAGTGATAGCAACCGGCATCACTGCCCGATTGGTCACGCACAAAACACATCAATTGCCCATGCCAACCAATGGCTGCGCCAGAGATCAGCGTTTTACCATGGGCAACACAGGCGGCATTAATCTGATGGCGGGTGGCGAGATTGTCGCTACAATCCAGCACCACATCAGCCATGCTCACTTCCAGCGATAAACGTTGATCCGCTAACTTGGCTTCCACCGCACGAATTTGAATATGCGGATTCAGCGCTTTGAGATTGGCCTGCGCACTTTTCACCTTGGACTCACCCTGCTGATGATCGCGGTAAATAACCTGACGCTGTAGATTGGATGCATCCACCACATCATGATCAGCAATCACCAAATGCCCCACACCTGCCGCAGCTAAATAGGGCAGTGCAGCAGCACCTAAGCCACCAGCACCAACCACCAAAACATGCGCTTTGCCGAGGGCCTCTTGGCCTGCAACAGCAAATTCAGGCACCATAATTTGACGGCTATAGCGGGCAAATTCTTGGTCAGTGAGGGCCATGGGTATACTCCTATCAATGAGTCTTGCCGTTTATATCGTCAGGCAAGAGTTCGCAGGCAACATCAGTTATGCGAATGGGCTTAATTGCGGAGCAAGATACGCAATCGGCTGCGGCGCAGCAAGCTTGGCATAAAATGCACGCACCGCCGCTTCCGGATCCGCCGCTTCAGTGATCGCGCGCACCACAGCAATCCCCGTCACGCCAGTGGCCCACACAGCATCCACCGTCTCTAAATCGATGCCACCAATGGCTACGGTGGGAAAACGCGAACCGATTTCCGCTTGATGCTGCGCTAAGGTCGCCACACCTTGCGGCGCAGTCGGCATCACCTTAGTGGTGGTGGGGAAGATATGCCCGAGCGCGATATAACTAGGAGCAATGGCTTCTGCGCGCTCACGCTCAGCTTGGGTGCGCGATGACAATCCCAAACGCAAACCCGCATCACGAATTGCGTTTAGATCAGCGTGCGCCAAATCCTCTTGCCCCAAATGCACACCATAGGCGCCATGACGAATCGCCAGCGCCCAGTGATCATTGATAAAGAGCTGAGCGTCATAACGACGGCCCAGCGCAATAGCATCAATGATCTGCTGCTCAAGATCGGTTTGCATGGGATTTTTAATTCGCAGCTGAATAGTTTTCACCCCAGCCGCCAATAAACGGCGAATCCACAACAGGTCGTCCACCACCGGATAAAGCGAAAACTTTGCCGGATCAATGGCGGCAAAGCCGCCCGTTCGATAATCAGTTTGCATCTCAATACTCAATTCAATGCGATCTTAATGTTCCTGAAGGGCATCGGCTCGATGATAGAGTTCGCCCCCCATGGCATTAAATTCATCGGCTTTTGCTCGCATCCCTTCCAATGGGTCAGCCAGCATTTGTACTTCGATATCGCCGACAGCTTCCTGCTGAGCGGCGTACTCGCGCACCTCTTGGGTGATCTTCATGGAGCAGAACTTAGGACCACACATGGAGCAAAAATGAGCCACTTTACCCGATTCCTGCGGCAGGGTTTCGTCATGAAACGCACGTGCTGTATCCGGATCGAGCCCCAAGTTAAATTGGTCTTCCCAGCGGAATTCAAAACGCGCTTTTGACAGCGCATTGTCACGAATTTGCGCGCCCGGGTGTCCCTTGGCCAAATCCGCAGCATGTGCACATAACTTATAGGTGATGAGGCCTGTTTTCACATCTTCTTTGTTGGGCAGTCCTAAATGTTCCTTCGGCGTCACATAACAGAGCATGGCGCAGCCAAACCAACCGATCATCGCCGCCCCAATGCCCGAGGTAATGTGGTCATAACCAGGGGCAATATCTGTGGTTAGTGGACCCAATGTGTAGAAAGGCGCTTCATCGCAGTGTTTCAGCTGCTCATCCATATTGGCTTTGATCATCTGCATCGGCACATGTCCTGGGCCTTCAATCATCACCTGCACATCATATTGCCAAGCGATTTTGGTCAGCTCGCCAAGGGTGTGAAGCTCACTAAATTGCGCCTGATCGTTGGCATCAGCAATGGAGCCGGGGCGCAAACCATCACCCAGCGACAGCGCCACATCATAGGCGGCGCAGATTTCACAAATCTCACGAAAATAGGTGTAGAGGAAGTTTTCTTGGTGATGAGAGAGGCACCACTTAGCCATAATCGAGCCACCACGAGAGACAATGCCTGTCATTCGCTTGGCTGTCATCGGTACATAACGCAGCAGCACACCGGCGTGAATGGTGAAGTAATCCACCCCTTGCTCAGCTTGCTCAATCAGGGTATCGCGCACCACTTCCCAAGTGAGGTTCTCAGCAATGCCATTGACCTTTTCTAGCGCCTGATACATAGGCACAGTGCCGATCGGTACAGGGCTGTTGCGCAGAATCCATTCGCGGGTTTCATGAATATTGCGACCAGTGGACAGGTCCATTACGGTATCGCCGCCCCAACGGGTCGACCACACCAGCTTTTCCACTTCCTCTTCAATGGAGGAGCTCACCGAAGAGTTACCAATATTGGCGTTTACTTTGACCAAGAAATTGCGGCCGATGATCATCGGCTCTGATTCAGGGTGGTTAATATTACACGGAATGATCGCACGCCCTTCCGCCACCTCTTTGCGCACAAATTCAGGGGTGATTTGATCGGGCAAATGCGCACCAAAGCTTTGCCCAGGATGCTGCTGATTGAGGCTGGCATCGGCCATTTTTTGACGCCCCATATTTTCGCGCAGCGCAATATATTCCATCTCAGGTGTAATGATGCCACGGCGCGCGTAGTGCAACTGGGTCACGCGCTTGCCAGTTTTGGCCCGGCGTACAGGCGGCAAATCAGCAAAGCGTAATTCATCTAAGCTGCGATCAGCCAAGCGCTCTTGGGTGTAACTGGAGTTAGCACCTGCCAGCTGTTCACAATCATCACGTTCAAGAATCCAAGCATGGCGAATACGAGGTAATCCTTGATAGATATCCAGCTGGTGCGCGGGATCGGTATACATCCCCGAGGTGTCATAGACACGAATCGGTTCATTGGCCTCAAATTGCGGATTTTCAGCATCACCGCCCACCAAAGATGGCGATAAACTGATTTCACGCATCGCCACACGAATATCGGGACGAGAGCCTTCGACATAGACTTTTTGTGAATTGGGGTAAGCTTGGGTTTGAAGAGAATCGATAAACTGCTTGGCAGCTAAACGGTTTTGTTTTCGGCTCGACATCGCATTTCCTTGTTTGAATGAATGGGAAAATGCTTATCGGAAGAATGCGGATCAATTCATAAGATACACGCGCGCTGCGTATAAATACTGCGTCCTATTGATCTTGTTCCCTGCGTAGGTATTAACCTCTTCAGGTTCAACGGATCCCGCTAAAAGCGCGGTCTCAGCCAATGGCACTCCGACAAGTTGGCAGCCAGTATAGAGAATTCACTGGCCAACAACAACCGCTCTAAAAACAAGCAGTCACCATGCCGAGTCTTAAAAGAGGCCATCTAAGCACTCAGCTCAGCTACATTGCCGCTCAAAATCCAGATGCCAAAAACAACAAAGTCGCATCAAAAGACACGACTTTATAGTGAAGCGCTTAATCAGACATATCACCTGTCATTGCGCAATATTGTGCATATTAATGCAACGCAATTAACCGTGAATGGTACGCATCAAGGTGTAACTTGCCCAAGTAGCAAAAATACACAGGGTCACGTTCAACACGATATGCAGACCCATTTTGACAAACTCACCTTGATTGAGCAGGGTCACGTTCTCCATGGAAAAGCTGGAGAAGGTGGTCAATGCGCCAAGTAAACCTAGGCCCACCAAATGACGCCAAGGCGCTGCGGCAACCAAACCTAATTCAATCGCTGCCATCAAAAAGCCCATAATCAGTGAACCCAACACGTTCACAGTAAGCGTGCCGTAGGGAAAACCACGGCCAAACACCAAGACGCACCACTCAGAGATGAGAAAGCGAAAACAGGCACCAATCGCGCCACCACTGGCCACAAACGCAAGGGTAATGGCAGAATTCATGAGGACTCCTTATTGCTGACATGTGCGACATGACAGTGTTTGAGTATATATGGGATAAAAATAAAGCCGCATCATAGCGCTGGCGTACTAGCCCAGCAAGATGCGGCTTTTCTCATCAGTAAGACGGTTTAAATAAAAGCGTAAGCATCGGCAAACATACGGCCGCGCTCTGCACCTTTTTCACTGCTAAACCAATCACGTGCGGTGGCTGCCATTTCAAAGCGACCGGCGATATAAATATCGAGATCGCCCATAGCATCAAAGTCATGCATTACGGCATCTAACACCATCCCCTGACGCCCTTGCCAGTCACCCTCAACATGCTCAACCACTGGACGGTAATGCAGCTGTGGATATTGCTCTGCGAGTGCTTGCAGTTGGTCATGGTAATAGAGCTGAGACTGATCGCGACATCCCCAATAGAGATAAACCGGCTGCTCACTTTGACGCGCCAGTTGACGCTGCAAAATGCTGTAGACATAAGAGAAACCCGTACCACCTGCAATCAGCAAAATAGGTTTATCTTGATCTTCACGCAGCCAAGCTTCGCCATGTGGCAGGTCGAGCATCACCGTCTCTTGCGAAGCAAGCGCAGTTTCCATAGCACGCACTACATCGAGGGCATAGGCGTTTTCCTGCGCTGCACCAATGTGCAATTCAATCACATCTGCATTGGCTGGCGCACTGGCAATGGAAAAGGGACGCTTATCCTTTTCACCCATCACAGCCATGGCATATTGACCCGCTAAAAATGGTACGGGTGCCAAAGGTGATAAGGTAATTTGATAGGTATGTGCGGCCACAGATTCAATGGCTTTTACCTGACACTCAATGGTCATAAACTTCCTCTTTTGCGCGATTTTTTTGTTATTGTTTTGTTGGATTTAGGTTGATTCCCAAACTATCCCAGATTGCATCCACTTGCGCCACAACTTCTGGATCTTTGACTATCGGACGCCCCCATTCACGATCAGTTTCACCCGGCCATTTGTTGGTAGCATCCAGCCCCATTTTTGAACCTAACCCCACCTGCGGTGAAGCAAAATCCAGAGAATCAATGGGGGTGTTGTCGATCAGCACCGTATCACGACTTGGGTCCATGCGCGTGGTAATTGCCCAAATCACATCCTCCCAGTTACGCGCATCCACATCATCATCAAGCACGATAATAAACTTGGTATACATAAACTGGCGTAGGAAGGACCAAACCCCCATCATCACACGCTTGGCATGGCCTGGGTAACGCTTCTTCATGGTGACCACAGCCATGCGGTAGGAGCAACCTTCTGGCGGCAAATAGAAATCAACGATTTCAGGAAATTGCTTACGCAAAATCGGCACAAACACCTCATTAAGTGCCACCCCTAAAATCGCGGGCTCATCGGGCGGACGACCGGTATAGGTGCTGTGATAAATGGGATCGCGGCGATGCGTGATATGGGTAATGGTCATCACATGGTGCGATTCCACCTCGTTGTAATAACCGGTATGGTCGCCATAGGGACCTTCATTGGCAAACTCGGCCGGATCGATATAACCCTCCAGCACAATCTCAGCATTGGCGGGTACATCGAGATCGCAAGATAACGCCTTACCCACGCGAGAACGTTCGCCACGAAGTAAGCCTGCAAAGGCATATTCAGAAAGCGAATCAGGCACTGGCGTAACCGCACCAAGAATGGTGGCTGGATCTGCGCCAAAAGCCACCACCACAGGGAATTTCTCACCGGGATGCGCTTCCATCCACTCACGCAGATCAATGGCACCGCCGCGGTGTGCCAACCAGCGCATAATGATCTTATTTTTACCCAGTTTTTGCTGGCGGTAGATCCCCAAGTTCTGGCGTTTTTTCAGTGGCCCACGGGTAATGGTTAAACCCCAAGTAAGCAAGGGGGCGACATCGTCGGGCCAGCACTTCATCACTGGAATTTTATCGAGATCAACCGCATCACCAGTTAAAACCACCTCTTGGCAGGCCGGCTTGCGCACTTTTTTCACCGGCATATTGAGTACTTGTTTCAGCAGCGGCAATTTTTCAAAAGCATCTTTTAAACCGCGTGGCGGCTCAGGCTCTTTCAAATACGACAGCCATTCACCCACTTGGCGCAGCGCTGAGACCTCTGTTTGTCCCATGCCCAAAGCCACACGCTTTGGTGTGCCATAGAGGTTGGCCAAAATCGGCATCTCATAGCCGATGGGATTTTCAAAAAGCAATGCCGGCCCTTGCGCGCGCAGCGTGCGATCGCAAATTTCAGTGATCATTAAATGGGGATCGACAGGGGTGGTGACACGCACCAACTCACCTTGCTGTTCAAGGTATTGGATAAAATCGCGCAGGTCGGTAAATACCATAAAAGGCGTCCATTGCTGAGGGAATGACAATCATTATAACCACCGAACCGTGTAAGAACACCCTCAGGGAATAGGGTGATTCAATGCATTCAGTAGATGTTTACGCGCCATCCCCTGACTTTTGGTCAGTTGCTCAGCCAACCACTGCTGATGGCCCGCTTGCTGCATCAGCACCGCGACGTCTTCACCATGCGCGGTACTAATCTGTGATAACAACTGCGCGGTCGATGCGGGTGCCAAATGTTGTAACTGAGCCAGCTGCATAATCGCGGCTTTTCTCAGTCCCTGATTTTCAGCGGCGACCAATAACTGCTGAATTTGCCATTGCTGATTGGATTGCTGCGCCAGCGCATTGAGCGCCGCTAAACTGTAATGATCGGCGCGGCGACGCCACAATAGATGATAGAGTGCCGGATCGCCGGTGCGCTGCGCCAACGCAGACAGCACGCCATTATCCGGCAGCCAAATAAGGCTACCTTGGTCGAGAAACTGCTGGCGGAAATGTTGAATCGCGAGATGTGACAGGCTGGGAATTACCGCAATCAAGTTATCGCGACGCTGCTGATAATGACGTCGTTCCACATCCATCAGAAAGAGCGATAAACTGAGGCCGTTATTTTCGATATCTTGGTATAACCGCTGCTGCTGGCCATTTTTAAACCACAGCGACAATAAATATTGTCGCGGCGCGGCATAGTCAAATGCCAAATGACGCAACACGTAACCATCACCTTGCTCGCTCACCATCACCTGCACATTGGGCTGATTAGCCAGCCAAGTAACCAAGGCTGCATTCAACTGTTCAGGCTGAATACTTTGCACCAAAGACAGGCGCAGAGCCTCTTCTGTCGGCCGGTCAAAACCGCGCAGACGATGCTCTAAGCGATCAAAATCATGATCCTGTAGTAAGGATTTTAAAGGCGCGAAGGCCATTTGAGCTTGTTGCTGATAGTGGTTCAGCTGAACCTCATCCAGCTGATAGGCCCATACCCGCGGCCACCACAATAAACAGCAACAGCATAGGCAAATCAGCCGATGCATTCTTATCCACCTCCCTGCAGATAAGGTCACTGCGCTGATTGAATCTTTTACAATCAGCAAAAATAATAAAAAGACGCCAAATTGGCGTCTTTTTATTCTATCGCAATGGCAACTTAAGAGCGGCGCATTGCGTCAAAGAATTCATCATTGGTTTTGGTCATGGCCAATTTATCGATGAGGAATTCCATGCTTTCAGTTTCGCCCATTGGATGAACAATCTTACGAAGAATCCACATCTTCTGAAGTTCATCAGGCTTGGTCAACAGCTCTTCACGACGGGTGCCTGAGCGGTTGAAATCAATCGCTGGGAATACGCGTTTTTCAGCAATCTTACGAGACAAGTGCAGTTCCATGTTACCGGTACCCTTGAACTCTTCGTAGATCACTTCATCCATCTTCGAACCCGTATCCACCAATGCGGTTGCGATGATGGTCAAGCTACCACCTTCCTCAACATTACGCGCCGCACCAAAGAAACGTTTTGGACGATGTAGGGCATTGGCATCCACACCACCAGTCAATACCTTGCCTGAGCTTGGTACCACTGTGTTGTAAGCACGTGCCAAACGGGTAATGGAGTCGAGTAGAATCACCACGTCTTTTTTGTGTTCAACCAGACGCTTGGCCTTCTCAATCACCATTTCAGCAACCTGTACGTGACGGCTTGCTGGCTCATCAAAGGTTGATGCAACCACTTCACCTTTGACTAGGCGTTGCATCTCAGTCACTTCCTCAGGACGCTCATCAATCAGCAGAACCATCAACTCACACTCAGGGTGGTTGTAGGTAATGCTCTGTGCGATGTTTTGTAGCAACATGGTTTTACCCGCTTTTGGCGGTGCCACAATCAGACCACGTTGACCCTTACCGATTGGCGAAGCCAAATCCAACACACGTGCAGTGATATCCTCAGTTGAACCATTACCACGCTCCATCACCATACGCTCGTTGGCGTGCAGTGGCGTCAAGTTCTCAAACAGAATCTTATTGCGCGCGTTCTCTGGTCGGTCAAAGTTCACTTGGTTTACTTTCAACAACGCAAAATAGCGCTCGCCATCTTTCGGTGGGCGAATCTTGCCTGAAATACTGTCACCAGTGCGAAGGTTGAAACGGCGAATTTGACTAGGAGAGACGTAGATGTCGTCAGGACCAGCGAGGTAAGAACTGTCAGCGCTGCGGAGGAAACCAAAACCATCTTGAAGAATTTCGAGAACACCGTCACCGAAAATGTCTTCACCGCTCTTCGCGTGCTGCTTCAGAATGGCGAAGATCATATCTTGCTTTCTCATTCGAGCGAGGTTTTCTAGCCCCATCTCTTCGCCTAGCGTAACCAGGTCGGAGACTTGCAGTTTCTTCAATTCAGTTAAGTTCATTGTGGTGGGTTTCTTGTTTGTCACAATCGAGGATTCGTGTTGAGTTAGGGAAATTGAACAACCCTGAGGATGGGTTGAAAGTCGGAGTCAAGCAGCATTGATGCTGAATTGCTTAAGTGCGCTAAACTTAGCACCAAAAGTTGATATCGTCTAGTAAACAACCAATAAAAACCGTGTGCAACACGGGGTTACACACGGATAGTGAACGCCATCGCAATTATAGATTGGCGTCTAGGAACTCTTTCAGTTGAGTTTTAGAAAGAGCGCCTACCTTGGTTGCAGCGACTGCGCCGTCTTTAAATAGCAACAGGGTAGGGATACCACGAATACCGAACTTCGGCGGGGTTGCCGCATTGTTGTCGATATTGAGTTTGCATACTTTAAGTTTGCCGTCGTACTCGTCAGCAATCTCGTCAAGAATTGGGGCGATCATTTTACAAGGACCACACCATTCTGCCCAAAAGTCAACCAGAACTGGGGCCTCAGCTTTTAGTACATCTGCTTCAAAGCTGTCATCACTAAGCTGAACAATCTTATCGCTCATCTTCTACTCCAATTGTTTATTTTTTCTGTCCATCTGTTGCCAAATTGACACGAGATTGACAAATGTTGCCCTATTTGAATTGAATCCGTTTCGTATTGCAACCCTTAGCTGATATTCTATGCGAATGAAAAATACACATATGACAGAGCAAAAATTCGCCGACCTAGGCTTGGAGCCTAGCGTTTTAAAGGGTTTGGAACAAAAAGGGTTTAACTTTTGTACTCCCATTCAAGCTTTGGCGTTGCCGGTGGTGCTCTCCGGCCGAGATATCGCAGGTCAAGCGCAAACAGGTACCGGGAAAACCCTGGCCTTTTTGACTGCCACTTTTAACCACCTGTTGACTCACCCAGCGGCAGAGACACGCAAACAAAATCAACCGCGTGCGATTATTTTAGCCCCAACTCGTGAATTAGCGATTCAAATTCACAAAGATGCGGCACCGCTCATTGAATCAACGGGTCTCACTGCAGGTCTTGCCTACGGTGGTGAGGGCTATGATAAGCAACAAGCGACGCTAGAAAATGGTGTTGATGTGCTGATCGGCACCTGTGGACGTGTGATCGATTTTGCTAAGAAGCGCACCATTAGCCTAGGCGCGATTCAAGTGGTGGTGCTTGATGAAGCCGATCGCATGTTCGACCTTGGTTTTATTAAAGATATTTACTACTTGTTCCGCCAAATGCCAAAAACTGCAGAGCGCTTGAACCTGATGTTCTCCGCGACTTTGTCACATCGCGTACGCGAGTTGGCCTTTGAGCATATGAACGATGCTGAATATGTGGAAGTCGAACCGACCCAAAAAACCGGTCATCGCATCACTGAAGAGCTGTTCTACCCGTCCAACGAAGACAAAATGCCACTGCTGCAAACTTTGATTGAAGAAGAGTGGCCAGAGCGTGCGATTATTTTTGCCAATACCAAGTCTGCCTGTGAGCAAATTTGGTGTCACCTTGCAGCTGACGAACTGCGTGTTGGTCTACTCACAGGTGATGTTCCGCAGAAAAAACGCGTGCGTATTTTGGAAGAATTTACCCAAGGCGAGCTCGACATTTTGGTGGCAACCGATGTTGCCGCGCGTGGTTTGCACATTCCTTCCGTGACCCATGTATTTAACTACGATCTGCCGGATGATTGTGAGGACTATGTACACCGTATCGGTCGTACTGGTCGTGCAGGTGCCAGCGGTTACTCCATCAGCTTTGCTTGTGAACGCTTTGCGATTAACTTGCCAGCGATTGAAACCTATATCGAACACTCCATTCCAGTGTCTGAATATGATCGCAGCGCGCTGCTCACCGATTTGCCAAAAGCATTGCATTTACCACGTCGCCCACAAACTGGTGGCAACAATCGCCGTAGCGGTGGTAATAACAATCGTGGTGGCAACAACAACCGTAATCATCGCGGTCGTCGCAGCAACTAAGTTGCGCACAGGAAAGCAAGGAAGTTTATGGCGTCATCGTCTCTCTATGCAGCCATCGATTTAGGCTCAAATAGCTTTCATATGTGGCTAGTACGCCACGTTGCAGGTCGGGTACAAACCGTGGCAAAAATTAAACGCAAAGTGCGTTTAGCCAGCGGTTTAGACCAAAATAATGTGCTTAGTGAAGCCGCCATCGAACGCGGATTGGCGTGCTTAGCTCTGTTCGCTGAGCGCTTACAAGACATCCCCACCGAGCATATTCGTGTGGTGGGCACCGCAACGTTGCGGGTCGCAGTCAATGCGGCCGACTTCCTTGTGCGGGCCAAGCAGGTGCTTGGCCACGACATTCAAGTGATCGATGGTGAACAAGAAGCAGCCACCATCTATCAAGGCGTTGCCTATACCACCAGTGGTCATGGGAAACGCCTCGTGGTGGATATCGGCGGTGCCAGCACTGAACTGATCATTGGTGAACAAACCCAAGCCAAACTACTCAATAGCCTAAAAATGGGCTGCGTGACTTGGCTTGAGCGCTACTTTAGCGATCGCTGCCTCAACGCCAGCAATTTTGATACCGCCATTGCCGCCGCCAAAACCATGCTCGCCCCTGTAGAAGCCGATTATCTCAATTTAGGTTGGGATCTCTGCGTCGGTGCCAGTGGTACGGTACAAGCGCTGCAAGAGATTATGATGGCGCAGGGGATGGATGAGCAGATCACCCTCGATAAGCTTTATCGCCTCAAACAACTGGCGATTGAAAACGGCCGCTTAGAAGAGTTGGATATTGATGGCTTGACGCTAGAGCGCGCACTGGTCTTTCCAAGTGGATTAGCCATTTTAATCGCGATTTTTGAGCGCTTTGCCATTCACAGCATGACCCTAGCGGGTGGCGCGCTGCGTGAAGGTTTAATCTACGGCATGTTGCCCGATGCCAAACCGCAAAACGAAGACAACTGTGAGCGCACCATTCATCAGCTGATGACCCACTATTGTCTTGATAACGCTCATGCCAACCATGTCGCTGGCGTTGCTAGTCAGCTACTACATGCATTGTCTGAAGCTGATCAGCAAGCCATTGCACCGCTGTTAACGAGCGCCGCACGCGTACATGAAATTGGCATGACCATTAATTTCAAAGGGGCGAATCAGCACGGCGCTTACATTATTCGCCACAGCGATATGCCCGGCTTTAGCCGCTCACAGCAAGACTTTCTAGCACAGCTTTTAGCACGCTGTCATGAGCCGTTGCAGCCGCTCGATTGCCAGCATGCGCTACCGCCACAACAAGCGATTTTTTGTTTACGCCTACTGCGTCTGTCAGTAATTTTGGGGCAGCGTCGCACCTATCCGCAAAGCGTGCCTGCACAGTTATGCTGTGAGCAAGGCAACTGGCAGCTGACCATCGCCCAAACTTGGCTCAATCAGCATCCGCTCATCGCCTTTGAATTACAGCAAGAAGCGGTGCGTCACAGTGATATGGGCTGGCCGCTCAGTATTTGCACCAGCGCCGATTAATTCGCTCATGCAAAACAAAAGCAAAGCAAAAAAGCACGCCAAGGCGTGCTTTTTTATTGCGTCACCGAGGGCGACCAACATCGTCATCCGGTTAGGGGATCACATTACGTTTGATTGGATTTTGCAGTGAAATCAGTGTCTCTGTGGATTGCACTTCGTCAATCGCTTGCAGCTTATTGATCAGCACATGCTGCAACTCATCAATATTTCGGCACATCAATTTCACGAAAATATTGTAAGCACCGGTGGTGTAATAGGCTTCTACCACTTCATCAAGTGCGTTGAGCTTATCCAGAGCAGACTGATAATCACGCGCAGCATTGAGGTTAATGCCGATAAAACAGCAAACGTCGTAGCCCAACATCTTACTGTTGACCACCACTTCGGTACCTGCGATCAAACCACTGGTACGCATTTTTTCTACGCGCACATGAACCGTGGCCGGACTGACATTAAAACGCTTACCTAATTCAGCATAAGGCGTCTTTGCGTCATCCATTAATGCCGCCAAAATGGCGCGATCTAAATCATCGATTTTTGCTTGTTGTTTCATGTTTTTAACGCAATCGTTTGGTGAATTTATTATGGCCGACTCAATATTCAGAATAAGCAGTTGACCGTATTTTATTTATCGCTCTAATCTACGGCTTGGCAAAGTGTGATCTCACCTCAACCCTTAGTGATATGCCATAGGATGTATATGCGCGTTCTGCTTTCCTGCGTCGCAATTTTTGTAACCAGTATTGCGTCAGCTCAAGAAGTGATGCTCGGCCATTCATATCATCAAGCATTCGAATGGACCAAGGTTTTTTCGCGCAATTTATTTGAGGAGAGCGATCGAGTTCACGGAATACTCGATTTTAATAATCTTACCCGCAAAGGTCACCCTGCCAATTCAACACAATTCCAATTTTATCCTACTTTTCATCGTTCACAGACAAAAGTAGAACCGGTTATTTCATTTGATTCGCCATTAACTGCCAAACCAAACCAATCTATGCTGCAACGCTACCAAAGTGAAATCATTGTTGCCCTTATTCTAGTGGCTCTTTTTAGTATTGTAATTGCCGTTCTAGTGACCATGGTCACTCGGCTCAAAACCAGCCAACAAAAACTCAAACACAATAAAGCCTTATTTAACGGCATCTTTGAGCAGAGTTTTCAGTTTATTTTAATCTTGGACAAAGAGGGGCGGATTGAGTCCTACAACACCGCCAGTCAGCACTTTTTCCAAGTCAACGGTAAGCCACTATTTTGGGATCTCACCCTGTGGCCGGCCAACGCACAACGACAAATTTTGGCGCAATTCCACTTTGCCCAAGACCAAAACAGCGGTTATTGCGAAATTCTCGCCTATCACCCACACCGTGGAGAGTGCGTCATTGAGCTTGGGATTCGCCAGCTACCACCAGTGGAAAACGAGCCACCTTTCTATATGGTTGAAGCGCGCGATGTCAGCACCCGTCGCCATATGGAGTCGCGCATTCGTCAAAGCGAAGCCAACTACCGCATGCTCTACGATCAACAGCCCGTCATGCTGATGACCTTAGATCGCAACAGCCTTATTGTTTCGATCAACCAATATGCCGCATCACGCTTAGGCTACCAACCCCATGAGTTGGTCGGCAAAGATATCACCGATTTTTACCTCAATGACCATCAAACCATTGAGCAATTTTTTCAGCGCACCGCCAAAAATGGCGTCAGCGACAAACGCCAAGTGCGTTTCCAAAGCGCGCACGGCACCTCAGTTTGGGTTAGTGAAAATGCGCGATTTGATGAAAATAACCAGCAATATTTGTTGGTCGGTGAGGATATCACCGCGCATAAAAATCTCACCGAGCAGCTGATTCGTCATGCCCATCATGACCCGCTGACCGGCTTATTTAATCGCAACCACTTTGAACAACAGCTGAGCCTGACCTTAGATAATGCGCGGCGCAACCAGCAGTTATTTGCCTTGCTCTATATCGACCTTGATCAATTTAAGATGATTAACGAGCTAGCCGGCCACAATGCAGGCGATCAGGCCCTCAAACAAGCGGCCAGTGTGATGTCACAACAAGCACCACCCAATGCACTGCTCGCGCGACTCAGTGGCGATGAGTTTGCAATTATTTTGCGTCAATGCACGGCGCAAGATGCGATCAATTTAGGCAACAAAATTATTGCGGCGCTCAGTGAAAACCCATTCTACTGGCACGATAATCCATTCAAAGTTGGCTGCTCCATCGGCATTCGAATGATCGATGAGCGCTGCGTTTCGGCTCAGCAAGTTCACGCACACGCCGACACCGCCTGTCATATCGCCAAGCGCGAGGGGCGCAACCGCATTCACATCTATCACGGTGAAGATGAAGAGCTCAAACGTCATGAAAAAGAGCTTGAGGTGATTTCGCAAATTCGCCACGCCTTACTCAATGAATGCTTTGAGCTTTACGCACAACCAATTTGCGCAATCAATGATCCACAAGCCAAGACGCGCTATGAAATTTTGCTGCGCATGTTTGATGCCAATGGCCAGATGATCTCGCCCGGACTATTTATTCCCATCGCTGAGCGCTACAGCATGGCTCATGAGATCGACCGTTTTGTGATTCAAAGTACCATCGATCTGCTTGAGCAATACCCGCAGTGGGTGGCGCAAATGGGTGGTATTTCACTCAACCTCTCAGGCCAATCTTTGAGTCACCGCGATTTGATTGATGAGCTCATTGAATCCATCAATAACAGCAGCGTTGCCAACCAACTGTTTAGTTTGGAGATCACTGAAACCGCAGCCATCGATAACCTCGACAACGCCATTCACCTCTTTACTGAGCTGCACAATTTAGGCTGTCGCATTGCGCTAGATGACTTTGGCTCAGGCTTGTCTTCCTTTGGTTACCTTAAGCAGCTACCCGTGGATATCATCAAGATTGATGGCATGTTTGTACGCGATATCGCCGAAAGCCAAGCGGACTTTGCGATGGTCAAAGCGATCCACCAGCTGGCACGTGAGCTCGGTAAGATGACCATTGCAGAATTTGTGGAAAACCAAGCAGGCCTAGAGAAACTGGCCGAAATTGGCGTCGATTATGCCCAAGGCTATCACCTTGGACGTCCCGAGCCACTGCGCCAACTGATTGAGCGAAGCGAGAAAGCGCACGCACACTAGGCAGAAAAAAAGCGGCGATGCTATACTCGCCGCTTTCCATTTCGACGCAAAGAGATCGCCATGGCTGTCACGCTTACGGGCACCCCAGACCAATTAGAACAACTTCAACAACTTGCTCTGCGCTGGCACATCGCCATCGATGAACAAAGTGATTTTGTTTTAAGCTATGACGATCAGCAGCGCCTCAGCTTGCAACTCAAAAGTGAGCCAAAACAGGGCGCCGTGATGGTAGATTTTACTGCGGGCGCAGTGGCCCATCGCCGCAAATTTGGTGGTGGTAAGGGACAAGCCATTGCCAAAGCCATCGGCTTAAAGTCAGGTGAAACACCACGCGTACTCGATGCTACCGCAGGTCTTGGCCGCGATGCCTTTGTGCTGGCAAGCTTGGGTTGTTGTGTCGAATTAGTTGAGCGCCACCCCGTGGTCGCAGCGCTGCTCGAAGATGGTCTACAACGCGCCTACCAAGATCCAGAAATTGGACCTTGGATGCAGCAACGCATGACCCTGCATCACGATAGCAGCCATCAAGCACTACTTGCACGAGCGCAAGACCCTGAGCTTCCAGCTATTGATGTGGTCTATCTTGACCCAATGTTTCCACATAAGAAAAAATCCGCGCTCGTTAAAAAAGAGATGCGAGTGTTTCAAACCTTAGTGGGCAGCGATTTAGATGCTGACGATCTACTGACCCCTGCGCTGGCCTTAGCGACCAAGCGCGTGGTGGTCAAACGCCCAGATTACGCGCCCGATTTAAATCACATCGCACCCACACTGCGCATGGAAACCAAAAAAAACCGCTTTGACGTTTATGTCAAAGCGGCCTTGTCTGCTTAATCTCAACGAGCGTTTTCGCGCAATCTCCTTTTAATTAGCTTGCGCGGGTTGGCTGAGCAGCGTTTGATTCATCGCTTTAACCAGCTCAGCCTCAGGATCGCCCGTCAACTCCCAGCTAAATACCCCAGCCAAGCCTTGTGATTTCACATAGCTTGATTTTGCCTGCACAGAACGAACATCATCAAAGCTGATAAAGGCTTGTTTCTCTGGGTTATAGAGGTAAGGGGCTTGCGCGTCTTCATCGTAGTGATAAATGAAGCCTGTATCGGCGTTATAATTGCGCTTGATATCCCAATACATCAGATAAGCAGGCTCTTCGGGATCGGTACCAAAGGTTGCGCCACCTTTTGAGGTAAGCTCACCATTTGGATGCCCTTCAAAGGCTGGTGTACCTTCCCAAGCACGGCCATAGAAGGCGGCGCCTAACACCAGTTTCTCTTTTGGAATGCCCAGCGCAATCATTTGGTTGAGGAAAACATCAGAGCCCATCCCCCACCAACTACGCTCCGTAGCATGCAAGTTAGTCAAGTGACCCGTTTGAGGTCCCCAGCCGCCCAAATAGTCATAGGTCATGGCAAACATGTTGGTGAGATAGGGCGCAGCAGAAGCCCAATCAATCCCTTCCGCTTTAAAGCCAACGCCAACCGCGGTAGACAACTCGTACTGACGGCCTGTTTGCGCGCTTAACGCATCCAACTCTTGGCGCAAGGCTTTCACCAAAAGCGTAAATGCTTTTTTCTCTTGCGCTTTTTGCTCATCAGTCAGTTTGGTGGCTTCATTCCATGGTGAGGTGGTTAAACCGCCGCCACCTGGATACTCCCAATCCAAGTCGATGCCATCAAAAAAGTCATATTTGGCAATCAAAGCTACTGCCGTTTTAGCAAATTGATTGATTGCAGCTTCATCTTTTGCCATGGCATGGAAGGGCTCAGACATAGTCCAGCCGCCAAAGGATGGCAAAATTTTGATATGTGGATTGTCTGCTTTCATCTGCTTAAGCTGAGCAAAATGGCCTTTGTAATCCACATCCACATTGACCGGTCCAAAATCAATTTCTAAGGCTGATTCTTGATCCACCACCACCGCAGTAAAGGGCGCTTGGTTTTCACAGGCAGCTGCAATTTGTCCTTGTACCGTCTCTGAAGCACCTGTATGAGGGCCGCACATACTCAAAAAGGCGTAAATCACATGGGTGAGATCTTGCGCGGGAATATCTTTGACTGTGTAGGGGTTTTGCTTATTGTCGTATTGCCAATCAGCAAAGTAACCTGCGACCACATAGTTGTGTTCTGGACCTTTCTTTTGCGGCGCTTCCGCCACAGTCTCAGTCTTTGAGTTGCAGCCTGTCGCAAGGACAGCAGCGGCAATCAGACTGGCTAGTGTTATTTTTTTCATCGCCATTCCTTTGTTCACGTTAGGGTACAAAGGACAGATTGCGCTTTTTTTGAGCAAAAAGAAGGTATCGATCCACAAAGTGCAGCGCGCACGAAAATTATAAAACGCAATCTCACCAGCTGTTCATAAAACAGCCAGTAAGATCACATCGATAGGAATTTACGGCATCAGCGCTCTTGATCTACGCACTGGCTCAACGCCACTGATGAGCAAAGATCGCAACGCACGGCGTAAGGGGAACTTTGTGAAACGCCTTCAAAGCGCACTTTGTGAAAGTGCTTGTTCGCCGTACCTGATGAAGATACGGCATCAAAGGCAATTAACGTGGTCGCAACGCGTCAACCACATCCCCTAACCATTGGCTTTCAAAATTCAAGAAATCGACCAATAACTGGCTCAAGGCTGGGTAAAAATCATTGCCTTCGAATCGCTGACAGGCATCACACCAAGCCTGTACCCACCATCGCAACTGCTCACCAAGCACCCCTTGTTGATCCACACAGGCTTCAAATAGCGCAGGCGTATTCGCAGCTTTCAATGCCAAGTTGCCCATCAAGTCCAGCTCAATGGCCAAGTGATCAGCGGGCTGTTCAAATTGCTCTGATGCCAAGCCATGTTGCTGCAATAACTCAAGCATCATTTGATGCGGCGCTTGATACAACATCGACACCTCACCATAGTAAAGCGAGGCATAAGGCGGCGCGCCCACGCGCACATCAGCGAGGAAAAGGTCAGCATAATCCGATGCTAACTCTAATTCTGGATAGGGAAAGCTATTGAGCAGGGTAAGCGCATCGCGTAAGCGTTGCACATGCGGTGCTAAGCATGGTTGCTCAGCCAAGGTTGCCAATACATTCTGACC
This sequence comes from Vibrio stylophorae, assembly GCF_921293875.1. Taxonomy (NCBI): domain Bacteria; kingdom Pseudomonadati; phylum Pseudomonadota; class Gammaproteobacteria; order Vibrionales; family Vibrionaceae; genus Vibrio; species Vibrio stylophorae. Next base: position 48,262 of record NZ_CAKLDI010000001.1, on the reverse strand, counting down.
ATATTCTGATGAGAGCTCACTTAGCTGCTCCACGGTTAGCTCACCTCCCAACAGATTGGCAAACCACCAATATAGATTGGCGCGAATTTTCATCTGTTGGCGCAGCGTTTGAATTACTTCACTCTCTTCGGTCATACCACCCCCGATTTATTTTATTGGTCGTAAGAATACGGGGGCGGTTACGAAATAACCTTATTTATTATCAAAAAATTGCATGAATACGATCTATTTCACCTCTGTGGGTCCACCAAATGCAGTCACTTTCGGTGCTTTATCGACGAATTTCTCAATACTGACTAAGCAAGTGTTTGCACTGGTTGCCTGCGCCAACTTAGAGGTGCCGATATCTTGGGTCAGGGTATTGGGGTCACCATAGGTATCCAAACTACCAATTTCAGGGCCAATTGGGCCATACCATGCCCCCTCATAAATACGCACCACACCCTGCGGATAAAAGTCGCTGACTCGCGCCCCGGCCACCAATTGGCCGCGATCATTGTAGACCCGCACCAAATCACCATCGCGAATACCATGCTTTTTGGCATCCTTAGGATTGATATACACAGGCTCACGCCCTTTTACCGCATAGGTTTCACGGTATTCGGTGGAATCACACATCTGTGAGTGCAAGCGTTGATCAGGGTGACAAGATTGCAACCAGAAAGGGTGCTTTTTCGAACCGGGGCCACCATGGGAACGCTCGCTCTTTTCCATCCACACAGGATGACCGGGGCAATTATCATAGTTAAAGCTGGCGATTTTCCGGCTAAAGATTTCAATAAAACCAGAGGGTGTGCCCAAGGGATTCAGCTCGGGATCCTCACGAAATGCGGCGTGACGCACAAAGGTTTGCTGTTGATTAAAGATCACTGAACCCTTTTGCCAAAACTCAGCAAAAGGAGGCATCGGATATTTATCGCCATTGCTAGTGCGGCACTCTTCATACAGGCTTTCCAGCCACTCCATCTCGCCCATACCGCGCAAATAGGCTTTCTTCTGACCAAAGCGATCACAAAGATCGGCCATGATGTCGAAGTCGGTGCGCGACTGAAAGAGTGGATCCACCAGCTTGTGCATCGCCAGCACGCCACGCGCAGAGTAGGAACCATAGAGATCGAGATCATTGCGCTCAAACTGCGTACAAGCGGGCAACACAATATCTGCAAAACGACAGGTGGCAGTCCAAGTAAAATCAATGGAAACCACGGTCTGCACGGCTTCAAAGGCACGTTTCATACGGTTACGATCTTGATGATGATGCCAAGGATTGTTGCCTGAAAAGACCATCATCTTAAATTCAGGCAGAGTGACGGTTTTGCCGTTGTAAGCCACTTTTTTACCCGGCTCCAGTAAACAATCCACCCAACGCGCTACCGGAATGGTGCTGCTGTAACCGTTAAAGTCTTGGTTTTGGTGAATTCGTTTTTTGTTGTCATCGGGATTAAGCGGGAAAGAGCCCGGACCTGCTGCGCCACTATCTGGCACCCCAATGGAGCTATAGTGGTGGGCATAACTAATACCGCCGCCAGGCAAGCCAATTTGGCCCAACATTGAAGCCAGTACCGCGCCCATCCAATAGGGCTGCTCACCATGTTGCTGACGCTGAATACCCCAACCAAAAATCAGCTGCGTGCGATTATCGGCAAAAAGATGTGCCAATTCGCGAATGGTTTTCGCTGGAACACCACAAATTTGCTCCGCCCATTCTGGGGTTTTGGCGATACCATCGCCGCCTTCACCTTCACCGGTAAGGTAGGGGAGAAACTTATCAAAGCCCAAGGTGTAGGTATCTAAAAAGGCTTGGTCGTGCTTTTTGTCTTGATACAGGGTGTATGCCATGGCCAGCATCATGGGCACATCGGTTTGCGGGTTGATATATTGATGCTCACAGCCCAATTTTTGCTGGCTTTTGGTAACCACGGGATCAACGCTAATCACGCGAATTTCGCCGGCATCAATCTTGGCTTTGAGCTGATCAAGATAGGCATAGGACTCATGGGTTTCACAATTCCAACCCACCTGTAGATTTTTATGTAGATCGGTTGCCCACAGCACAATCACCTTACTGTTGTCTAAAATCAGTGGCCATGATGTGCCCTGCGCATAAACCTCAGTGGAGCCCAGCACATAGGGCATAATGGTTTGCCCCGCACCGGTTGAATAATCGCCAACCTTTTTCACAAAGTAGCCATGCATCCCCACCGCACGCTGCATATGGTTATTACAGCTGTGCACTTGGCCCGTTTGTCGCCAGCCTGTGTGTCCTGCGTATAGCGCCCAAGGACCATATTCATTTTGAATCCGCTCAAGCTCGACATAGAACAGATCGAGCGCTTGCTCCCAAGTCACACGAATAAAGCGATTGTCCCCTCGGGTTGCGGGATCGGCTTTGAGGTAATCGCGATACCAAGCGTATCGCACCATGGGGTAGCGAACCCGCGATGAACTGTAGATGATGCCGCGAATCCCTTTCAGCATGTCCGTGGGGTTTTTATCAAAGCCAAAGGGCTCGATTTTTTCAACCACACCAGCATGAATCTTGGCGCGAAAAGCACCCCAGTGAGAGCCACTGATTTTCCAAGTATCACCAATAGGGTTGGCTGCAAAAGCCTTGGTTGCGGTTAGCAAGCTGGGACCAATCAACGCCGAAGCGCTTGAAGCCATCAGCCCTTTTAAAAAGCCGCGTCGTGAAATGCTCATAACCGCTCCTTAATGATGTCCATCGCTGTAGTCAGATGAATGTTTTTGTAGGTATTTCAATACCAGCTCTTGGGTATCACCATCAAAGTTGACGAAAGAGAGCATACCGGCATACATACCTGGCCATGTGTTGGCATCAAAGTGTGCCGGATCTGGTTGTGAGTGACAGACACTACAAGCCTTGGTGTAGATCTGATTGGCCTCATCCCACAGCACTTGGCGATCAGCCAATAGGGATTGCGGTTTCATCCAGACCGTGACCGTGACGCGCTGCCATGGCAAACCTGTCAGGTCATCATCTTTTTTCTCAAAGGTCTGTACCACGGCCTCATTTTGCGCAGCTTCTTTGGTGAGCACGGCTTCTTTGATGTTTTGCCCAAAAGCCTCATCAATTACACGGCCAAAGCCCTTGGCTTTACGCCAACCTTGAATCTCAACCTTCAGCGCCTTATCTGTGACCTCTAAAACCGTCACGCCCGTTGCAGAAATCAAATCACCTGCGCCTTGCGTTAGCGCTTCATCCAAATAGAGCGGCTGCTGACGCACACTGTAGTAAGTCATCCCTTTTTTATAGGAAACCCCTTGCGCTTTTTGCTCAAGTCCTGCCAATAAGCCCGAGCCTTGGTGCATGTTTTCAGGAAGATGGTGGGCGATCCCTTTATGACAATCGATGCAGCTTTGATCGCGCTCTGCGGCTTGGCGCATCTGCACTTGCGCACGCTCAGACATCACCTCGAAATTCATACTGGCGTAGCTGTGACAATTTTTACATTCCAAGGAACCGTTGGCGTTGAAGCGATCCCATTCATGACTAGCAAGCTCCAAACGTTTATCGAGGAATTTTTCGCGGGTCTCAATGGTGCCAAAAATCGCTCCCCAGACTTCTTTACTGGCCTGCATTTTTCGCGCGATTTTGTCCGTCCAATTGTGCGGTACGTGACAATCAGGACAAGTGGCGCGCACGCCAGAACGATTGGTCCAGTGAATGGTGCCCTGAAGCTCTTGATACACGTTGTCACGCATTTCATGACAGCTAATACAAAAAGCTTCGGTGTTGGTAGCTTCCAGTGCCGTGTTAAAACCGCCCCAGAAAATGACCCCAGCGAGAAAACCGCCGATAGAAAGAACGCCCAGACTGATGTGCTTGGCTGGGCGAGAAAGAGTTTGCCAAATGCATTTGATGCGACGCCACATATCCTTACCTCATGGTGAAAGACTCAACAAGGAACCCGTTACATGCCGTGTCCCGGCGGTCCATAAATCAATTGCAGCATCCACACCACAAAGCCATAGGCACCAATTAACCCCACAGTCAAAATGGGAATCACCACCACAGTGATCAATAAAAAAGTGCCCCATTCGCGACACTTGGTTGATTTTTCACAGGATTCAACTTCGTTCGACATACTCACCTCACACCAGGTGCTGCGCGTGGTTCGCGCTATTGATTTATTTAAAAGTAGCAGGCGAGTTTGAAAGTGCGTGAAAAAATACCCACTGATTTCATATCAAAGAAAGTGGTGAAGAACAGGCGACTTTGCTGATCGCCCTATCAATAAAAGAGGCGCAATAAAAAAGCACTTGAAAATCAAATGCTCGATTGAGTTTCAAGTGCTAATACCGTGAGAGAAGGCGAGGGCGTGCCCCTCGCGATCACCATGTTTCTTTAGGATTGCTTTGCATCAGCTACTGAGACAAAGCTTGGCTCTGGGCCATCGTGCTGAATCTGCAGCGTTTGCGTTGGGAAGGCGATATCGGCGCCATGACGCTGAATGATCTGATAGACCTCGAGCAAAATCGTCTGTTTGATTTGATGAAAGCGCACCCAATCCGTGGTTTTGGTAAAGGCATAGATAAAGAAGTTCAGTGATGAATTACCAAACTGATTAAAGTTCACCATCAGGGTTTGCTTATTATCAATCTCAACATGGCTCTGCAGCATGGCTTTGACTTCCGCGAGAATCGGATCCACCACAGCTGCATCGTCATAGCGCAGGCCAATGGTTTCATAGATGCGACGATTGAGCATACGCGATGGGTTCTCCACCACCACAGTACTAAACACCATATTAGGCACATACAGGGGACGCTTATCAAAGGTTCGAATCACCGTCATTCGAAAACCAATGCGCTCAACGGTGCCTTCAATTTGACGATCGGGCGAGCGAATCCAATCGCCCACTTTAAAGGGACGGTCAAGGTAGATCATTAAACCGCCAAAGAAGTTTGCCAGCAGATCTTTGGCCGCCATACCGACAATCAAACCGCCGACACCACCAAAGGTTAAAATACCCGATAGGCTGAGCCCCAATTGCTGCATCAGGGCCAAACCACCCATCACACAAACCAGCAAGCGAAGTACCTTGGCAATGGCATTGATGGTGGTGTAATCACGGCCCGTTTCAATGAGCTGCGCTTCCACCTGAGCAATCAGGCGCAGAATGCTCCACACCACACCAAAGACCAAGACGATTTCACGCACACCTTGCAAAAATGAGCCATCGTAGTGGGTGATGTTTTCCACCAGAATTTGCAGCGCAAAGAGAATGGGCCAAGCCCAAATAAGAAAAGAGACTGGACGCTGAACAGCATGAATGAACGCGTTATCCCAACGCATTTTGGTTTTATCCGCGACATGCTCTAAACGCTGGCACACCAGCAACCAAATTCCCCACACCACCAAGCTTAACGCTAACAGTAACGCGATATTTTGTATCCAGTCGGCATTTTGCCCCTGTGACAAGCTCTGCCACCAATGCTGCAGGCGCTCCATATCGTTCTCCTATTTGCAAAAAAACAGCGACCATACTCGGTCGCTGTCATCTAAACAAATTTAGTGAGCAATTACAGCCCTATCCAGGATAAAAGCGGAATGCCAAACAACATAAAGGTAAACATCGCGATGGTGATCAGAAAAAGCTGGCGAACCTTATCGCATTTGGTGACAAAACAGCTGTCATGGTGTCCCTGATATTGGCGAGAAATCAAATACCCCACCAACCGAACCTGTTTTCCATAATTAGCATGGGTTGAGAAAAAGCCACGGCCATCCACTTGTAGGTAGAGCATGGGGTGTGCATCGCGCATCACCACCAGCAGTGACTTCAAACTGGAGATGCAGCGTACGCCATTAAGCACTGCGATCAAAAGAAGGGCTAAAAAAAGTGCGTCACCTTGAACCATAACGTTTCCTCACTGCTTGTTCAGTGCCGCTGTGGTCAGGGTAACGCCTTTCTCCCCTTACAGCGGACTATCCATCGCCGTGGCCGTGCCAATTTTGGCTAGCTCGGCAAGGTCCTTATCTATAAAGAATAGTGCCTTACCGTCTTCTCCGACCAATTCAATTTTATCGAGAATGCTTTTAAACAGTTTCTCTTCCTCATGCTGCTCCGCCACGTACCACTGCAAAAAGTTAAAGGTGGAGTAGTCCTGAGCGGTAAAAGCGACGTGTGCCAGCTCATTGATTTTTTTAGTCACCAACTGTTCATGCTGATAAGTTTCACGAAACAGGTCACCCAGTGAGCCATAATCAGCGCGCGGCGCTTCTATGGTACCAAGCAGTGGCATTGCGCCAGTTTCACTGACATAGGTGAACAGTTTTTGCATATGCAGCATCTCTTCTTTGGCGTGCTCTCGCATAAACAAAGCGGCCCCTTCAAAGCCTTTGTCTTCACACCACGCACTCATCTGCAAATAGAGGTTGGAAGAGAAAAACTCGAGGTTAATTTGTTCGTTTAACTTGTCGATCATGGCTGCTGCTAACATCACTTTATTCCTTTATAGCAAGGGGAGCGGCGCTCCTGTGTCTTATGTTTCAGATTCACTCTGTTCTGCGGCGAAAAGAATCTTCGCGTCAAAGTGTGATAGATGCTTTTTTACTCATCCTATAGCGCAACGGCAGTGCGATCAATTCGAGGTTTTTTTACAAATCTCGGTGCTAGGATAAATTCATGTCCCAATCATTGGAGTGTAACCCCATGGCATATCAACATATTTTAGTGGCAGTCGATTTAACTGAAGAGAGCCAACTTTTGGTTCGCCGCGCTGCGGAACTGGCTAAGCCGTTGGGTGCAAAACTATCGATCATCCATATCGATATTAACTACGCCGAACTTTATACCGGACTCATCGATATCAACTTTGCCGAAGCGCAGCACCACATGCTGGAAGATGCGCAAAATCAGCTACAAGCATTGGCTGATCATGCTGACTATCCGGTCTCTCATACTTTAGTGGGCAGTGGCGATCTCAGCCATGAAATCATCAATGCAATTAAAGAATGGAACATCGATTTGGTGGTCACTGGCTACCATCAGGACTTCTGGAGTAAATTGATGTCATCCACCAAGCAACTGCTTGGCGTGGTGCCTGTGAACCTCTTGGTTGTACCACTGGAAAGTTAATTTCCCAATTTAGCGAATCTCGCTACACTGGCGTCTTTTCCGTCTATAAGCGAAAGGACGCCATGAATTACCTCATTGCTACCACGGTTCTGTGGGCATTTTCATTTAGCCTGATTAGTGAATTTCTTGCTGGCCGCGTCGATAGTTGGTTCTCCGCTTTCTTCCGCGTTGCGCTGGCGGCACTAGTTTTTATTCCGGTCTTGGTTCGCCACCGCGTGGCAACAAAAATCGCCTTGAAAATGATGGCCATTGGTGGCTGCCAATTGGGTTTAATGTATGTGTTCTACTTTAAATCCTTTGAGCTCCTTACTGTGCCAGAAGTGCTGCTCTTTACTGTACTCACGCCAATTTATGTCACCTTGATTTATGATTTTCTCGAAGGGCGCTTTTGCCCTTGGTATCTACTCAGCGCCGTACTCGCCGTCGCGGGTGCTGTGGTGATCAAAATGACGCCAGTGAACAGCCAATTTATTCAGGGATTTTTGGTGGTGCAGGGGGCCAACCTTTGCTTTGCCATTGGTCAGGTCGCCTATAAAAAATTGCTGGAAAAAGAAGCGCGTGAACTGCCGCAACACACTATTTTTGGCTGGTTCTATATCGGTGCGGTACTGGTTGCTGGCAGTGTCTTTGCGTTGCATGCGCTAACCCTGCCTATGCCGATTAAACTGCCAACCACTATCAGCCAGTGGGGTATTTTGATCTACCTTGGCACCATTGCTTCAGGGATTGGTTACTTTCTCTGGAATAAAGGTGCAACGCAGGTCAACGCTGGCGCACTCGCGGTGATGAATAACGCCTTGGTACCCGCGGGATTGCTAGTCAATCTCACCATTTGGCAGCACAGTGTTGATGTGCCGCGTCTACTTGCAGGCGGAGCACTGATCCTCGCCTCACTCTGGCTCAATGAAACCTGGATTAAGCGCAAAGCAGAAGCCGCTAACTAAGCAGCTTCCTTCTAGCAAAGCCCCAATTGCTTGTGCCTTCAAGCATCAGCGCTGATATTGCAAATTATCGAAGGGGTCAGGGCAGTAAAACCTCAGCAAAATTGATATTCGGGACTCACCTCGAAAGGGAAGCATCAAATCTGGAAACAGAAATAAAAAAGCCATCCGAAGGATGGCTTTTTTTGATCGATTTTTATGCGCTTTTCGCAATATTAGGCAATACCACGGTCCACAAGTAGCGCATCAATCTGTGGTTCACGGCCCATAAAGCGCGTAAAGAGGGTCATTGGCTCTTCACTACCGCCGCGGGTCAAAATGCAATCCAAGAAATCCTGACCTGTTTGGGTGTTGAAAATACCTTCTTTGGCAAAGCGTGAGAATGCATCACAAGAAAGCAGTTCGGCCCACAAGTAGCTGTAGTAACCGGCGCTATAACCACCGGCAAAGATATGGCTAAAGGCATGTGGGAAACGGTTCCACTCCAAACTTGGCACCACAGAGACGCGATCTTTCACCGATTGCAAAGTCGGCAAAATTTGCGCGCCCAGCTCTGGGTCATATTGGGTGTGCAACTCAAAATCAAACAAACCAAATTCTAGCTGGCGCAGAATCATCATCGCTGATTGGAAGTTCTTAGCCGCAAGCATTTTCTCAAGCATCTCAGTCGGCAGTGGCTCACCGGTTTGATAATGACCGGAGATAAAGCTCAGCGCTTCCTCTTGCCAGCACCAGTTTTCAAGAAATTGACTTGGCAGCTCAACCGCATCCCAAGGCACGCCATTGATCCCAGAGACCGCACTAACATCAATTTGAGTCAGCATATGATGAATACCATGGCCAAATTCGTGGAATAGGGTGGTGACTTCATCATGGGTAAACAGCGCAGGTTTATCACCCACGGGTTTGTTGAAGTTACAGGTGAGGTAAGCCACTGGTGTTTGCATGCTGCCATCAGGCAATGCACGGCGCACGCGGCACTCATCCATCCATGCGCCGCCACGTTTGTGCTCGCGAGCATAGAGATCCAAATAGAAGCTACCGCGCAAGTTATTATCGGCATCAAAGATATCGTAGAAACGCACCGAGTCATGCCACACATCCATTCCTTCACGTGGCTCAACACGCATGCCAAACACACGGTTAAGTACTTCAAACAAGCCATTCACCACAGTTTGCTCTGGAAAGTAAGGGCGCAACTCTTCATCAGAAATAGAGAACAGGTGCTGTTTGTATTTCTCGGCGTAGTAAGAGATATCCCAAGGCGCAAGTTCCGTCACTTGGAATTGCGCTTTGGCAAACTCCGTGAGCTCAGCAATTTCACGCTCGCCCTGAGGCTTAGCGCGATTCGCCAAATCATTGAGGAAATTCAGTACCTGCGCTGGCTCTTTCGCCATTTTGGTGGCCAGTGATTTTTCGCTAAAGGTGCTAAAGCCAAGTAGACGGGCGATCTCAAAACGCAGCTTAAGCGTTTCCGCCATGATCTCGGTATTGTCCCATTGACCCGCTTGCGGGCCGCGATCCGATGCACGCGTAACAAAGGCGGTATACATCTCTTCGCGTAATTCACGATTGTCACAGTAGGTCATCACGGGCAAATAAGAAGGAAACTCAAGGGTGAGTAAATAACCCGATAAGCCCTTGGCTTCAGCCGCCGCTTTGGCCGCTGCAATGGCTGATTCAGGCATGCCTGCAAGCTCAGCTTCATTGTCAATTTGCTTTTGCCAGCCCATGGTGGCGTCCAACACATTGTTGCTAAAGCGCGAGCTTAGCTCTGATAGACGCTTGCTAATTTCGCCATAGCGATATTGCTGATCGGATGGCAGTGCGATCCCTGATAGTTGGAAATCGCGCAGCGCATCGGTCACTGCTTTTTGTTTGGCAATGCTGAGCTCTTTAAAATCTGGACGGTTGGCAATGGCTTCATAGGCTTGAAACAAACCTTTGTGCTGGCCAACCCAAGTACCATATTCAGACAGCATAGGCAGGCACTGCTCATAGGCTTCACGCAGTTCTTTGCTATTGACCACGCTATTCATATGACTCACCGGTGACCAAATACGGCTCAATCGATCGTCGGTCTCAGTCAAAGGCGCGCAGATGCTATCCCAGCTTGGTTGCTGGTCGCTGGCAAGCACTCGCTCCACATTGGCGCGACAATCTGCGATGGCTTGCTCCACCGCCGGCACCACATGCTCGGGTTTAATTTGTGAAAATGGAGGCAGGTCAGTAAAGCTGAGCAATGGGTTTGACATGATTCAATCCTTAGCAAAATGAGCGCTAGATAAGCGTTATATAGTGTAGATGATGACACTTATTCTTATTTTCAACGTCTTGGTTGAATTTGCTCTGAAATATTTATGCAGCGTGCCACAGTTTTCGCCATAATAGCCAGCAACTCAAGCGGCAAAATGTCGATATCCAACGGCTTCTATTTGCGCGCGTCATCGCTCATTCAACATTGGACCCTTTCAATGCTTAGCTATCGTCACAGCTTTCACGCCGGTAACCATGCCGATGTGGTGAAACATTTGGTACAAACTCTGATCCTCGATGCCCTAAAACAAAAGGACAAACCATTTGTTTATCACGACACTCATTCTGGTGCAGGACGCTACGACCTCAGCCATGAGTGGTCAGAAAAAACCGGTGAATACAAAGAGGGGATTGGCCGCATTTGGCAGGCGGGTGCGCCAGCCGATCTTGCCCATTATTTTGCTACCATCAGCGCTGTCAATCAGGGTGCCAAAGCGGGTGAACCTATGCGCTATTACCCGGGCTCTCCGCGCGTCGCTCGCGCCATGATTCGCGACCAAGACCGCATGCAACTCACTGAGCTGCATCCAGCCGATTTTGCATTGCTAAAGCAAGAGTTTCATCGCGATCGCCAAGTGCGCATCGACCAACATGAAGGCTTAGAAAAACTGATCGCTTGCATGCCGCCAAAAGAGCGCCGTGGCATGGTGATGATCGATCCCCCTTATGAGCTCAAAAGCGAATATAAAGATGTCACCGATGCGGTGATCAAAGCGCATCGCCGCTGGGCAACGGGGATTTACACCATTTGGTATCCCGTGGTGCAGCGCGCCACCATTGATCGCATGTGCAAAGCCTTTGAACAAAGCGGTATTCGCAAGATTCTAAAAATTGAATTGGGCGTTGCCCCTGATAGTGAAGAGCGCGGCATGACTGCATCGGGGATGATCGTGATTAACCCACCGTGGAAATTGGAAAGCCAAATGCAAGCCTTGCTGCCTTGGCTACAGGCGCAGATCGCCCCCTCAGATGGCCACCATGTGGTGGAATGGATCGTGCCTGAGTAATCCCTGTTTGCCTCTTAAAAACGCGCAACTTGCGCGTTTTTTTATGCGCACAATTTCAGGTCATAAAAAGTCAATCGGTGAAGTGCATCGCTTTCACCAAATCTCATTGCTCGCTACACTGTGGCTAAAATAAATACCTATAAAACAAGCGTGATCGGTTGAAGTCTCAAACCGATAAGCGCAAACAACAAACGGATGGAAAAGTCATGACCACAGAATTTGATTATATCTGTATCGGTGGCGGCAGCGGTGGCATCGCCTCTGCAAACCGTGCTGCCATGTACGGCGCGAAAGTGGCGTTGATTGAAGCGCAAGATCTCGGCGGCACCTGTGTCAATGTGGGCTGTGTACCGAAAAAAGTGATGTGGCATGGCGCGCAAATCGCCGAAGCGATCCATCTCTATGCCAAAGACTATGGCTTTGAGGTAGAGCCAAAGGGCTTTTCTTGGGACAAGTTAGTTGAAAGCCGCCAAGCCTATATTGGTCGCATTCATCAATCCTATGATCGGGTACTGGATAACAACAAAGTGACCGTGATTCGCGGCTTTGCCAAATTTGTCGATGCCAACACCGTTGAGGTCAATGGCCAGCACTACAGCGCCAAACATATTTTGATCGCAGTCGGTGGCCGTCCAACCATTCCAAATATTCCAGGAGCAGAGCACGGCATCGATTCCAACGGCTTCTTTGAACTCAAGTCGCAGCCAAAACGCGTTGCCGTCGTTGGTGCGGGTTATATCGCGGTGGAAATTGCTGGCGTGCTCCATGCCTTGGGCACAGAAACCCATCTTTTCGTGCGCAAAGAATCGCCGCTACGCAGCTTTGACCCGATGATCATCGACACCCTCACCGAAGTGATGGCGACCGAAGGGCCAACCCTGCACACCCAATCAACACCAAAAGCGGTACACAAAAACGACGATGGTAGCCTTACGCTTGAACTCGAAAATGGCGGCAAACACACAGTGGATTGCCTGATCTGGGCGATCGGCCGTCATCCAGCAACCGATGCCATTAATCTTGGCGTCACAGGCGTTGCCACCAATGAGCAAGGCTATATTAAGGTTGATGAATTCCAGCAAACTAATGCCGCTGGTATCTATTGCGTCGGCGATATTATGGAAGGCGGCATTGAGCTTACGCCGGTGGCAGTGAAAGCAGGTCGCCAGCTCTCCGAGCGCCTCTTTAACAATAAGCCCAATGCCAAAATGGATTACGACCTGGTACCTACCGTGGTCTTTAGCCACCCGCCGATTGGCACCATTGGTTTAACCGAACCTGACGCCAAAGCCAAATATGGCGAAGCCAATGTCAAGGTATACACCTCAAGCTTTACCGCCATGTACACTGCGGTCACGCAGCATCGCCAACCTTGCAAAATGAAGCTGGTTTGTGTGGGTGAAGAGGAAAAAATCGTTGGCTTGCACGGCATTGGTTTTACCGTCGATGAGATGATTCAAGGCTTTGCGGTGGCAATTAAAATGGGCGCAACCAAAGCAGATTTTGATAGCGTGGTAGCGATTCACCCAACTGGCTCTGAAGAGTTCGTGACCATGCGTTAAGCATGCAATCAAAGCAGTCATCGCATCACAGTGAAAAGCGACCTAAGGGTCGCTTTTTTGTCACACATAAAACTTGGTATACAAGCGCAACAGGCGTATAAAATCAGCCTCTATCACTCTTGGAATCAACCATGACTCATCCAATTCGCTCGCTAATTGCACGTATCGCAGCACTAGCACTACTCGCGATTGTCTTTTATCAATGGAACAGCCAAGTCGCATGGGCGACAACACTCACTCGCATTCTGACATTCCATGGCGAAATCGCGATCAGTTTCTCGCCAATTTTCTGGGGCATGATCGCGCTTGTACCTTTTATTCTACTCAAGAATACAGTGTGGATTGCACGCCTACTTGCCATCGCCGTGGCTGGCTATGCCACCTACAGCATTGGTCTAATGAACATCAGAGTGGCGCTGGACTTTAAACAGTACGACGCGCTCATCCCTTTCATTTTGATGATACTTCTACCATTGCCAACCTTCTTTATGTCAAAAGGGGTGGCCGCGAAAAAACATACGGCATAATGCGCGATGTCCTCAATGGCTCATCGCCTCACACGCAGTAAAAAAGCGGCCTTAGCCGCTTTTTTTATTTTTCCGCTGAATCCGCTTTCGCATCTTCCTGCGCTTGGCGAATCAGGGCCTTGGCCATCCACTGCGTGACCTCTGTAATTTCAGCTGATTCCAACTGCCAAATATCTTTCAGCACCACAATCGGCTCTGAGCCATAAACCATGGAGAGCGCTTGCATCAAACGCTGATAAGCAGGCTCAGATAAACTCGACTGTAAGGGCGAGACAGCGCGCGCCACTAGCTCTTTTCGATTGCCTCGAACCAGATGCTCAGCCGCTGCAGAAGGTTCAGCACGCTGCGCCGCCCACTGACTTAAGGACACTTGAATCGCCGCTCGCAGCGCCCCTTCATGGGTCATCATTTGTGGGTAGGCAAAAGCAAGCAGTTCCTGCATTCGCAATACCGCATCATCATCACTGAGCGGCTGCCACTGCTGCACTTGCACCAGCACAGCATCCATCACCGCCGCCATTAAATCACTTTGCGTTGGAAAATAGCGATAAGCCGTCGCACGTGACACATCAGCGGCTTTGGCTAATTCAGACACCGATGGAAACCACCCGCCCTCAAGTAAATGCAATGCGGTTTCAATTAATAATTTATGGGTACGCGCCCGTACCCCTGAAAGCGGTTCCTTCGCCCCAGAAGAGATCGCAGTCTCATTTTTATACATAAATCTCAAAAACTCCGTGATACTCATGTCTCATTCTGATTATTCTATCAGCACAGCAGCTGTTGACGAACTGAAATACACAGGATTTCCCGCTGGATGTACCACATCAGTGAAACATGAGGGTAAGCGATGACACCAAAATGTATTTACATTGCCTCAACCTTTGATACCAAGGCTGAGGAGGTTTATTTTATTGAGCAACATCTAGATGCTCAAAAGCTATCCACCAAAACCGTTGATCTTTCAACCCGTCAACACACTCATTCTGTGCGAGCGGACATCTCAAATGCCACCGTTGCGAGCTTCCACCCTGACGGTGCTGCTGCGGTTTTCTCTGCGGATCGCGGCACTGCAATTGCAGCCATGTCCCTCGCCTTTCAATATTTCTTAAAACAAAGCCAAGATATCGCAGCGCTCATTGGTTTGGGCGGCTCTGGCGGCAGTGCCATTATTACGCCTGCGATGCAGGATCTGCCCATTGGTTTACCTAAATTGATGGTCTCTACCATGGCATCTGGCAACACGGCAGGGTATGTGGGCTGCAGTGATATCGCCATGCTCTATCCCATCACCGATATTGCAGGCATCAATACCATTTCTCGAGTGGTGCTAAGCAATGCCGCTCATGCCATTGCTGGTCAGGTGAAATTTGCTCACGCCAGCGATAACAGCCCACGCAATCCAGACAAACCAGCGCTGGGTATGACCATGTTTGGTGTGACCACGCCTTGCGTGGAGCAAATCAAAACTCGGCTCGATGAGGATTACGACTGCTTGATTTTCCATGCTACGGGCAATGGCGGCAAAGCCATGGAACAGCTGGCGCAAAATCAATTGATTCACGGCATGCTTGATCTCACCACCACGGAGATCTGCGATCACTTGTTTGATGGCGTCTTAGCTTGCGATGAGCGCCGTCTTGATGCGGTGATTGAAACTCAGCTGCCCTATGTCGGTAGTTGCGGGGCATTGGATATGATCAACTTTGGCGCGCCCGATACCATTCCAGCCGCCTATCAAGATCGCCTGTTCTATCAGCACAATGCGCAAGTCACCCTGATGCGTACCAATGCCAAAGAGTGTGCGCAGCTGGGTCAATGGATCGCGCAAAAGCTCAACCAATGCCAAGGCGAAGTGCGATTCTTAATTCCTGAAAAAGGACTCTCTGCGCTCGATCAACAGGGCCAGCTATTTTGGAATCCTGAAGCGGACCAAGCCCTATTTGATGCGCTCGAAGCGCACCTTGCGCAAACCCCATCACGACAACTGATTCGCCTGCCTTATCACATCAATGATCCTGAGTTCGCTGAGGCCGTAGTCGCTCAATTTCACCAAATTCAATCTTTGTATTAGGAGTCTTTTATGTCGATTCATCAAACACGAGAACAGCTACTCAAGCAATTTAAGGAAATGATCGCCCGCGGTGAGCCGATCATTGGTGGCGGGGCTGGCACGGGTCTATCTGCCAAATGTGAAGAAGCAGGCGGCATCGATTTAATCGTGATCTACAACTCTGGCCGCTATCGCATGGCTGGCCGCGGTTCACTCGCGGGTTTACTCGCTTACGGCAATGCCAATGAAATCGTGGTTGATATGGCCAAAGAGGTGATTCCTGTGGTCAATCACACCCCAGTACTGGCAGGGGTGAATGGCACCGATCCTTTCTGCCATATGGATAGCTTTTTAGACCAGCTGATCACCTTGGGCTTTTCAGGCGTGCAAAACTTTCCAACCGTCGGGTTAATCGATGGGAAATTCCGCGCCAACTTGGAAGAGACCGGCATGGGCTATGCCCTTGAAGTGGAGATGATCGCCAAAGCGCATCAAAAGGGTCTGTTGACGACGCCCTATGTGTTTAGCCGAGAAGATGCCATGGCCATGGCCAAAGCAGGCGCTGATATCATCGTGCCACATATGGGACTGACAACAGGCGGCAATATTGGCGCTGATACAGCAGTCACCTTAGATGATTGCGTGGCGCAGATTCAAGATTGGGCCAAAGCAGCCAAGGCGGTCAATGAGCAAGTGATTGTCCTTTGCCATGGCGGCCCCATCGCAACACCTGAAGACGCGCAATATATTCTTGATCGCTGCCCTGATTGTCATGGTTTCTATGGCGCTAGCTCCATGGAGCGCTTGCCATCAGAAATCGCGCTAAAAGCGACCACTGAATCCTTTAAAGCGATTCGCCGATAACCAGATTCTAATAACCAATATAACTTCCTCTCTTTCATTTCTTTGCCGCGCTTTCGCGCGGCTTTTTTATAGCATTTTGTGACCCTTCACCGTCAATAGCGCACAAAAATCGGCTGCCTTTTACAATAAAGAAAGAGGAAATGACGATCGCTCGCCATTCTTGCACTTTGTTTCAAAACGCCCGCTCGGAGTGTGAGCCTCCCCCCTTTTTTTAGAGATAAAAGGCCTATCATCGATGTCAGTTTATGTAATTAAGTCATAAGGATGGCACCGATGAATAGTTTTAAGATTCCTGAAAGTATCTACTTTGGCGAAAACGCAATGGATGCACTGAAAAGTCTCAGTGGCCAAAAAGCTGTGATTGTCACAGGCGGTAGCTCAATGAAAAAATTTGGTTTTATTGAGCAAACCCAAAAGTATCTAGCCGAGGCGGGAATTGAGTCCATCGTATTTGATGGCGTCGAGCCAAACCCATCAGTACAAACCGTACAAAAAGGCGCACAGGCAATGCTCGATTTCGGGCCAGATTGGATTATCGCCATTGGTGGTGGTTCAGCGCTTGATGCAGCAAAAATCATGTGGTGTTTCTACGAGCACCCAAGCCTGACCTTTGAAGATATTATTCCTGTTGGCTCCATGCCAGCGCTGCGCAATAAAGCAAAATTTGTGGCCATTCCATCCACCAGTGGCACAGCGTCTGAGATCACCGCGTTCTCAGTGATTACTGATTTGGAAAACCATATCAAGTATCCAATCGTCTCCGCACATATCGTGCCTGATGTCGCCATCATCGACCCAGCATTGCCAGCAAAAATGCCCGCACACATCACTGCCAATACCGGTATGGATGTGATGGCACACGCCCTTGAAGCTTTGGTTTCAAAAGTCGCCAACGATTACACCGATCCATTGGCGATTCGCGCGATTAAATTGGTCTTTGAAAATATCGAAACAGCCTATAAGCAAGGCGATGATATGAGCGCACGTGACAATATGCACAACGCCTCAACCCTTGCTGGTATGGCTTTCTCCAACGTTTCTTTAGGCTTGGTACACTCATTGGCACACAAAATTGGTGGTGAGTTTGGCGTGACCCACGGTCTTGCCAATGCGATCTTGATGCCATACATCATTGAGTACAACAAACAAGCCACTGAGAAATACGCAGAAGTAGAAAGATACTTAGGCTTTAGCAATATTGAAACTGAGCTGCGCGCACTGAACCAAAAACTAGATATTCCACTGACCTTTAAAGACGTCACTGAAGTGGATATGCCTGAAGCGCAGTTTTTGGAGGTTCTAGATCGCATGAGCCAAAACGCCTTTGACGATCCATGCACCCTTACCAACCCAGGCACACCAAGCGTTGCAGATGTAAAAGAGATCTATCGCCGCGCATACTACGGCGCTTGATCTTCAAATATCCTTTTACAACTTTCGGCGCTAGCGCCGAAAGTTGTAGCCTAATATTTCAGTCAAAAAAAACCAACAGATGTCTTTTGAAACGAACACGCTCATACCGGACGTATAACAGAATATTGGAAAGATAAGTTTTCACATCAATCACTTAGCAATACACCACACCGCACACCATCATCTTGACTCTTATATCAATATCACTGTGTACTTATTCACCATTTCGCGTAACAGCGCATTGTTCTCCATAGGACGTCAAATGAACCATAAAATTAAGCTTATCGCACTATGCGGACTGCTTTCCTGTACAGCCCAAGCTCATACAAATGATAATCACTTTTACGCAGGGGTTGATGCTGCGATTGCAAATAACACCAAACTGTCAAATGCCATCGAAGAACAAAATGATTTAGGTGCAAACATCTATTTAGGTTATCACATGCCTATTAATCGAAGCTTTGATTTGGGTGTTGAAGGGGAATTTCGAAAAATAAATACTGTTGATTTCTCACCATCACACAACATTGACGGTGATGCGTATTTTATTAATTTACGTGGCAAGCTCACAGATCCCGATCGAAGCAATCCACTGTATTCTGGATTTCTGGTGGGTTTAGGTTCGCTCTCTACGGATGAAAATAATGGCGCTCAATCTATCTCTGATAGCCATACTGCTTATCAAGCAGGTTTAGAGATCGGTTACCAAGCCAATCAATTTGATGTTTCTGTTGGTTATCGCGTGCTTTACTCCAAATTTAGCTTTGACCAAAAAATGGTGACTCATGGTCTAACTGCTGGGGTGAGATACTATTTCTAACCACAAATGAAGTAATCAACATTGGTTGATTCTCCATAGAACAAAGCCGCGCGAAGCGCGGCTTTTTGATCGATTTTTTTCGCGCATTTTTTAATCAGATAATAGCTCTTGAGTCGCCACTCGCGCACTTTGCGCGTCGCCGATCACGATGGCATCGACAATACGCTGATGAATATCTAATTTGAGCACATGATCTGTGGTGATTAAGCGGAAGTAGTTTTCAAACACTGTCTTAAATAGGTTACCGATAGGGCTAACAAAGTGGTTACCCGAGGCAAAATAGATCAATTGATGAAAATCGGTATCGATTCGCACCCAAGTATCGCTATCAAAGTTATTTTGTAGCGCGCGCATTTGTGCCATCAGGCCTACCAATTCAGCTTTGTCTTCAGCACTGGCATTGACCGCGCACAGTGCCGCCGCTTCCGGCTCCATCACACGGCGCATCGCTTGAAACTCAGCGACCAGCGCATCATCTTGCTTAAATTCAATCCAAGAGAGCAAATCTTGATCGAGATAGTTCCAGTTGCGCTTTGGCATCACGCGCGTGCCAATGCGTGGGCGAGGGTAAACCATCCCTTTGGCAGCCAACATTTTAATGGCTTCACGAATCGCAGTGCGGCTGACTTTGTAACGAATACCTAACTCTACCTCGCCGGGCAAAATATCATTAGGCGCAAACACACCCGCAAGAATTTCACGGCCAAGGGAGCGCGCAATTTGATGCGATAGGTTTCGATTTGAAGGGGTGGATGAGCGATCCATAGGCTTCTCTCTGTTGTCGTTTTATTGGATAGCGCCTAAGTCTGAAAAGGCTAAAGCTGAAAAGTAACTACCTGAATGCTTTGCATTCGTTAAATTTTTGTTGTTTGAATCATGCGCTATTTTGTCGCACAAATCTATCCCCAAGGCTTATCATCAAATTCAGAATCTGATAATTTGCACCCAATAATTAAAAATAGAGATCCCCTTTAAGGAGAAAGTCATGCAATGCCATCGCCTCAATGAAGTTCTAGAACTGCTCAAACCGGTTTGGGAAAAACAATCTGACACCAACCTATTGGCCCTCCTTGCACAATTAGCGCAGGAAGCAGGTTACAAAGGTGAGTTGGCTGACCTCACCGATGATGTGCTGATCTATCATCTAAAAATGCGCGATTGCGCAAAAACAGATGTGATTCCTGGCATCAAAAAAGACTACGAAGAAGATTTTAAAACCGCGATCCTTCGCGCGCGTGGTATTGAGCCAAAATAAGCGCTCAGCCAAACCTTTGCTCAGGGTTTTGAAAAATGCTCACCTCGGTGAGCATTTTTATTTTCAGCACATACACTAAAAAGAGGATTTCAAACCAAGGTTGGTTCATTCGTGACGCGACAACATCCGCCCTATGTGCGTGCCAGTTCAGGTCATTTTCAACGCCTTCGTCGCTATTTAGGCGGTGGATTAATCGCCCTTTTTGTTCTGCTGCCTTGGCTCAGCTGGCAGGGTAGGCAAGCCATTTTACTCTCCTTTTCTGAGCGCCAATTTCACCTTTTTTCCATCACCCTATGGCCGCAAGACTTTATTTTACTGGCGCTGCTCTTTGCCATCGCCGCTTTTGCGCTCTTTGCGATCACCACTTGGCTAGGGCGGGTATGGTGCGGCTTTACCTGCCCACAAACCGTCTGGACCTTTATCTTTTTATGGTTTGAAGAAAAATTAGAAGGGCCTGCTAATAAACGAAAAAGACAAGATGGCTTACCTTGGTCACTAGCACTCTATGCACGAAAAACGCTCAAACATATGGCTTGGTGGCTGATTTCACTGCTCACAGGCGCCACCTTTATTGGCTACTTTGTGCCAATTCATTCGCTGTTTTACGATCTGATCACGCTAAATTTGTGGGATAGTCGCGGTGGCTGGGTGCTGTTTTTTGCGGTCTGTACCTATGGCAATGCCGGTTGGATGCGCAGCATCATGTGCACTCATATGTGCCCCTATGCACGCTTTCAATCTGTAATGTATGACGATGCCACCATCACGGTGAGTTATGACCAACAGCGCGGCGAGCCAAGAGGAAAACAGCGTAAAGGCGAGCAAAACAATCTTGGCGACTGCGTCGATTGCAATCTCTGCGTCGAAGTCTGCCCACCCCGTATCGATATTCGTCAGGGCTTACAATATGAGTGCATTGACTGCGGTGCCTGTGTTGATGCCTGTAATCACACCATGCAACGCTTTGGCAAAGCGCCTAATCTCATTGGCTACCATGCCGAATCAAAGCAAAAGCTCGCCGCTCGCCCAAAATTACTGGGTTATGCGCTGATCACGCTGATTGCGCTGCTGATATTTAGCCTAATGATTAACGCGCGCACCACCATGACCCTAACGGTCATACGCGATCGCCAGCAGCTCTACCAATATAATAACCAGGGATTATTGGAAAACAGCTATCAATTGGTGATATCAAACAAAACACAGCAGACACACACCTATCAGTTATCCCTGATGGATAACACCGCTTGGATTTGGCAAGGACCGAAAACACTCAAGGTTGAAGCCAATGCAAGGCGCAGCATACTGATCACCTTAGCGGCTGACCCTGAAACCTTGAATCAGCAAATCTATCCCATTACCTTTGTGCTGCAGCAAGCGGATCAGCAAGTCACGCACCACAGCCGTTTTATTAGCGATTATCAAGAGTAAGCCATCGCCTGACTTTTATTCGGGCTTGAGGTAGGCTTGCCGCTCGGCCAGTTTCAATGGCGACCATGCAAGTAGGCAAAACAATGTCCCAAGGCTTTCATTTTCAAAACCTCACCCCAGATTTAATGCTTGATGCGCTCGCCAGTGTGGGTTTTTACCCTAACTCCGGCTTGTTGGCGCTTAACAGCTACGAAAACCGCGTGTACCAGTTCGTCAACGAAGATAATCGCCGTTATGTGGTGAAGTTCTATCGTCCTGAGCGTTGGAGCGCGGCGCAAATTCAGGAAGAGCATTATTTTGCTGCTGAGCTGGTGGCCGCCGAAGTACCCATGGCCACACCCATTCTGCGCGATGGCCAAAGCTTATTTGACTATCAAGGCTTTGCTTTTGCGATCTTTGCGAGCCTTGGCGGTCGCAGTTTTGAAGTGGATAACTTAGAGCAACTTGAGCAAGTAGGCCGCTATTTAGGGCGTATTCATCAGGTGGGTCAAAGCCGACTATTTCAAGCTCGCCCCTCCATGGGCTGTGATGAGTATTTAGATCAGCCAATGGCCATTTTGCAGCAATCCAGCTTGGTTCCCAGCGCCATTGAAGGCACCTTTTTCCACGATCTCGACCAACTCAGTACCGAACTCAAGCAGCGCTGGCCTGCACAAATACAGCAACAACGCCTGCATGGTGATTGTCATCCCAGCAATATTCTATGGCGTGATGGACCGCTTTTTGTCGACCTTGACGATGCGCGTAATGGCCCTGCAGTGCAGGATATCTGGATGCTGCTACATGGCGAACGCCAGGATCAGCTGATGCAGCTTGATATTTTGCTGGAAGGTTATGAAGAATTTGCACAATTTGATACAAAGCAGTTGCAACTGATCGAGCCGCTTCGTGGTCTGAGACTGGTACACTATATGGGATGGCTAGCCAAGCGTTGGTCCGATCCCGCCTTTCCACTGGCATTTCCATGGTTTAGCGATCATAAATATTGGGAAGGACAGATTTTGGCGATCAAAGAACAACTGGCCGCACTGCAAGAGCCACCTTTGAGCCTATCACCACAATGGTAAACACAATAAAAAAGAAGGAAGATTGATGAAAAAGCTCATACTTGCCCTCACGGCGCTTCTATTTTCAATTTCAGCCAATGCCATGGTGCTGCAAGAAGGGGTGCAATACAAAACCCTATCCACACCGATGACCAGCAGCCCCACAGTCACTGAGTACTTCTCTTACATGTGCCCTGCTTGTTTTGGCCAAGAGCCAACAGTGAAAGCCATGGTCGCCCAACTTCCTGCTGATGTGCGCTTTGAAAAACGCCACCTTAGCTTTATGGGCGGAGAGTCAGGTAAGCTCTTGAGTAAAGCAGCATTCACCGCGCAAGCGCTGAATCGCCCAGACCTCAATGATGTGTTCTTTCACGATTACCACGTAGAAAAGAGCCTAAAACTACCACTGACCGAAGCCAAAATTCGCGATGTATTCATTAAAAACGGCGTCAGCGAAGCGGACTTTAATGCCTACTTCAATAGCTTTGTGATCAACTCACAAGTGGTTCGTGCTGATAACGATGCTCGCAAAGCGGAGCTAAGCGGCGTACCAAGCACCGTAGTCAATGGTCGATACCTTGTGCTTCTTGATACGGTAAAAACACCGCAAGACTACATTGATATCGTCAATGCGCTGCTTAAAAAATAATACCGCCTATTGAATACAAAAAACGCGCTCATTGAGCGCGTTTTTTTATGGGTATCACCGGCATCAATCCGACTTAGACTCACTATGGTAAAAGTCATCCATCTGCTGATCTTTTTGCTGCCAGCGATCACTGAGCCACAACTGAAAATCACGTTTAAATGGTTTGTCATTAAAGTAATCACCAATCACTTGCGCATCGACTGGTAGGGTTTTCGCAACCACAGTGACTCGATTTAAACGACCGGCCAGCATCGCAAGAAACAACTTAGATTGGCCGCGAGGATAAAGCAAAGTGACATCCACAATCGCTGAAAACTGCTCACCCATCGCCGCCAAGGTATAAGCAATGCCGGCAGATTTCGGCGCTAAAAGGTGTCGATAAGAGGAGCGTTTCAGTTTATCTGGCGTCGCGCGCGTCCCTTCAACAAAGTTCACCACAGTGGTGGGCACACCTTTAAATTTAGCGCAGGACTTGCGCGTGGTTTGCAGATCACGACCACGTAAATGCGGCTTACGAATTAAGGTTTCGCGGGAATAGCGGCGCATAAAAGGCATATCTAAGGCCCAGCACGCCAATCCCATAAACGGAATATAGAGCAGTTGCTGCTTCATAAAGAATTTGGTCATCGGCATACGGCGATAAAACAGTGAACAGATCACCACAATATCGCTCCAGCTACGATGATTGGCGATCATCAAATAGGATTGCTGCGGCGTTAATTGCTCACCACCTTGCAACCGCCATTGACCACCATTGATCAAGCGAAAATAGAAAGCCTGACATGCACACCAACACCACATCAGACGATTCGCGATTTGTGTTGTGACGCGGCGCCAAGGCTGCCAAGGAACACACAATTTAAACAGCGCGACCACAATGATCAGCGCTGACCACAAACTGGTATTCAGCAACACAAACAGTGAACTCATCACAAAAACAAATGGCGTCAAAATCCATGGCATAAGCGTTTATCTAGACTCGGCAACTTCAAATTGCGCACATGATAACCAAAATGCCATAGGGACGCTATTGCACTACCTGATTGAGCTGCCGAAGCAGGCGATCCATAGCGCGATAGCCTAAAGCTTCGGCTAAATGGGGTCGTTCAATGCGTGGACTCTCAGCAAGATCAGCAATGGTGCGCGCCACCTTAATAATTTTATGATAGGCGCGAATCGATAATCCCAATTGGTGCAGCGCATTTTCTAAAAATTGGCTATCGGCTGGCAGCAAAACACAGTGCTTCTCAATTTCACGCACCGATAAAAGTGCATTGGCGCAGCCCTGTCGTTGCTGGCTGAGTTGGCGAACCCGTGACACGCGTTTAGCTACAGTGTCGGTGCTATCTCCGCGATCGCCACCACCACTAGCCAGCACGCCTTTGGGTAGCGCCGGAATATCAATGGAGAGATCAAAGCGATCTAATAATGGTCCCGATAAACGGCTTAAATAGCGCAGTGCCGCTTGCGGCTGATGACGCACCGAGCCTAATTCAAACTGTCCAGAAGGGCTGGGATTGAGCGCGCCCACCAGCTGAAATTGAGCGGGAAAACGGGTTTTACCATTGACCCGCGAGATCACCACTTCACCTGACTCCAAAGGCTCACGCAAAGCATCAAGCACTTTGCGCTCAAACTCCGGCATCTCATCTAAAAATAGAACGCCGTGATGGGCCAAAGAGATTTCACCCGGTTTAGGGACCGAGCCGCCACCGACTAAAGCTGCCATGGACGCAGAATGATGCGGCGCACGAAAGGGACGCTTGCGCCAACTGTGGTGATGAATTTGACCTTCGGAAAGAGAGCGAATGGATGCGGTTTCCAATGCCTGATCGTCGTCCAACTCTGGCAGTAGATCCAGTAACCGAGATGCCAACATGGTTTTCCCTGTACCAGGAGGACCCACTAGTAACAAATTATGGTGTCCGGCAGCAGCAATTTCTAATGCTCTCTTTCCTTGCTGTTGCCCGATAATATCCTGCAAATCTCGGGATAACCTGATGGTATTTTCTTTATTATCAAAAAAGGGTAGCGATAGCTGCTTCTGTTTGCATAAGTATGCAGAAACATCCAACAGATGATCTGCGGCTTTATGCCCCCCAGCATCCACCAATGCTGCTTGCTCAGCATCGGCGCTGGCGACCACCAAACAACGCTTTGAACGTTTTGCCGCCAAAGCGGTTGGTAACACACCTTTTACACTTCGTAACTCACCAGAAAGCGCCAATTCGGCGACAAATTCATGCTGCGCTAAGGTGTCGGTTGAAATTTGACCTGAGGCGGCCAAAATACCCAAGGCGATGGGTAAATCAAAGCGGCCGCCTTCTTTCGGCAGATCTGCGGGCGCAAGGTTCACCGTAATGCGTCGATTTGGGAATTCATAGTTTGCATTGATGATCGCACTGCGCACCCGATCTCGTGATTCTTTGACACTCGCCTCAGGCAAACCCACAAGGTTGAAGGCGGGCAAACCGTTACTTAAATGTACTTCGATGGTTACAGGTTGCGCATCAATTCCAACGCAAGCACGACTGTGCACCACAGCTAAGGGCATAGGCTTCAATCTCCATTTGAAATTGCTTGATGATTATTTAAGCTAAACCAATTATTATGCACTTGCGCTGTTTATGCAGTGGAACTGAAAAAAAATTTAAGCTTTTTGCTTGTCAGGCAGGACGAGTCTGTGATACCACTAAGGTCATAGCAACACACAATAAATAGACTTTAGGTCAATATGAACTACTTGAATCACGCAATCCTGCTCATTATCAACGTCCTCGTGGTGATTATTATTCAGCGCGAAGCGGGGGAGTGTGCGTAAAGTAGCAAACACAACAAACATCAACCCCCGAGCCACAGGCCGGGGGTTTTTTTTATCACTCACAAAATGCTAGGGAAGCAAGGATGAGACAAGGACAGCATGCCGCAGCACAGGAAAGTGCAACGCGACGCCAAGCACAGCGAGGTCAGCTATGACAGGTGCAGAACTCGTAGTGGCCAGCCTAAAAACCCATGGTATCGATACGGTATTTGGCTACCCAGGTGGTGCCATCATGCCGGTTTACGATGCACTTTATGATGGTGGCGTTGAACATATCCTGTTTCGTAATGAGCAAGGTGCAGCCATGGGTGCCATTGGCCGTGCCCGTGCCACCCAATCTGTCGCCGTATGTATTGCCACCTCTGGCCCCGGCGCGACCAACTTGATCACCGGCCTTGCCGATGCGCTCCTAGACTCAGTGCCTGTAGTCGCAATCACAGGTCAGGTTGCCAGCCCTTTAATCGGTACCGATGCTTTCCAAGAAATTGATGTCCTTGGCCTCTCGCTAGCCTGCACCAAACACAGTTATTTGGTGACCCGCGCTGAAGACTTGGCGCCAACCTTAGCCGAAGCCTTTTATGTCGCGAAATCCGGTCGTCCAGGCCCAGTGTTAGTCGATATCGCCAAAGATGTGCAGATGATGCCTGCTGTCGGTGAGCCAGCACAGCCAATCGCGTTACCGATTCAGAATGAATTTGATGCCAACGCCCTAAACGCCGCGCAGCAACTACTTGATAGCAGTAGCCAACCCATGCTTTACGTCGGTGGTGGGGTGCTACTTGGCAATGCCACGGATAGCGTGCGTGAATTTTTGATTCAAAGCCAAATGCCCGTGGTGAGCACCCTGAAAGGTTTGGGAGTGGCGCCAAAAGGTTACCCTTACGCGCTGGGCATGGTCGGCATGCATGGCAACCAAGCGGCTAACCACGCCGTGCAGCAGTGCGATCTTCTCTTTGCCATTGGCGCCCGTTTTGATGATCGCGTCACCGGTAAATTGGATGAGTTCGCGCCCAAAGCCAAAGTAATCCACTTAGACATTGATGCTGCTGAGCTTGATAAATTGCGCCGTGCGAACGCTGCACTCAAAGGTGAAATCAATGTGTTTTTGCCGCAACTAAACGCCAAGCCACAACCTGAGTGGCAACAGCAAGTGATGGCGATGAAACAGCAATACGCTTGGCGTTACGATCACCCAGGTGAGCCTATTTATGCGCCGCTATTGCTCAAGCAATTGTCCGACCTACTACCGAATAATGCCGTGGTTGCCACCGATGTGGGCCAACACCAAATGTGGGCGGCTCAACATATGCGCCCAAGTCGTCCTGAAAACTTTTTGACCTCAGCAGGCCTTGGCACCATGGGCTTTGGTTTGCCAGCAGCGATTGGCGCAAAAATCAGTCGCGGCACCGATCCTGTGGTACTGGTTTCCGGCGATGGCTCTTTTATGATGAATGTACAAGAGCTTGGCACCATTCGTCGCTGCCAGCTACCGGTCAAAATCGTCCTCATTGATAACCAGCGTCTTGGCATGGTGCGCCAGTGGCAGCAGCTATTCTTTGATGCCCGTTATAGCGAAACCTATCTCACGGACAACCCTGACTTTGTCACCATGGCCAGCGCATTTGGCATTGATGGACAAACCATCACCAATAAGTCGCAAGTGCCACAAGCGCTCAATACCATGCTGCAAAGCGAAGGACCTTACCTATTACACGTCGCGATCTCAGAGGAAGAGAACGTTTGGCCATTGGTGCCACCGGGCGCCGCCAACCATCACATGTTGGAGAGTGAAGCATGAACGAGCACACCCTAATCATTCAAGCGGCGGATCGCCCTGAGATGCTAGAGCGCATTTTACGCGTCACTCGCCACCGCGGATTTCATGTCGAGCGCTTTGAAATGGCGCAAAACAAACATAACACAATGGATATTGCAGTAACCGTCACCAGCCAGCGCCCAATCAGCGCCCTGTATGCTCAAATCGAAAAACTTTGGGATGTGAGTCAGGTTCAACTTCAAGATTCGCAGCCGCACTCACTTAGCGCATAACGATATGCCTTTGTCGAATGCATCGATAAAAAATTAAGAAGGATTTTTACCCATGGCAAATACTGCTGATTTTATCTGGTTCAATGGTGATCTTGTTCCTTGGCAAGACGCTAAAGTTCACGTCTTTACCCATGCAATGCACTACGGCACCTCAGTGTTTGAAGGTATTCGTTGCTACAACACCCACAAAGGTCCTGCGGTATTCCGTCACCGCGAGCATATGCAACGCCTAAAAGACTCTGCAAAAATCTACCGTCTACCACTGAATTACAGTGTTGACGAGCTGATGCAAGCCACCCGTGACACGCTCAAAGCAAACAAGCTAGAAGCTGGCTACATTCGTCCATTGGCCTTTATCGGTAACGTGGGTTTGGGTATCTGCCCACCAGCTGGCAGCGAGATGGAACTGATGATCGCCGCTTTCCCTTGGAATGCCTATCTAGGTGAAGAGGCGCTAGCCAATGGTATCGATGCGATGATCTCAAGCTGGAATCGCTTGGCACCAAATACCATTCCAACGGGTGCAAAAGCAGGTGGTAACTACCTATCTTCATTGCAAATCGGTGGTGAAGCGCGTCGTCACGGCTATGCCGAAGGGATCGCATTGGATGTACGCGGCTACCTATCTGAAGGTGCGGGCGAGAACATCTTTGTGATCAAAAATGGCGTGATCTACACCCCACCATCAACCGCAGCAATTTTGCCAGGGATCACCCGCGACTCAATCATCACCCTTGCTAAAGAAGCTGGTCTTGAAGTGCGCGAAGAAACCGTGGCACGTGAAGCGCTTTACTTAGCCGATGAGATCTTTATGACTGGTACCGCAGCAGAAATCGTTCCTGTGCGTAGCGTCGATCAAATCACTGTGGGTGAGGGCAAGCGCGGCCCAATCACAGAGCAACTACAAAGCGCCTTCTTTGGTCTGTTTGATGGCAGCACCGAAGATAAATGGGGCTGGCTTGACCCAGTGAATCAATAAGGAGTTTGTTATGCCAATCTATCGTTCTGCGACCACCACTCACGGACGAAATATGGCGGGTGCGCGCGCATTATGGCGCGCCACTGGCGTCAAAGATGAGGATTTTGGCAAGCCGATTATCGCGGTTGTAAACTCCTTTACTCAATTTGTTCCGGGCCATGTGCACCTCAAAGACATGGGCCAATTGGTTGCCGCTGAAATCGAAAAAGCAGGCGGCATTGCTAAAGAGTTCAACACCATTGCTGTCGATGATGGCATCGCCATGGGTCATGGTGGGATGTTGTACTCACTGCCTTCACGTGAGCTGATCGCAGATTCTGTGGAGTACATGGTCAATGCGCACTGCGCCGATGCCATGGTGTGTATCTCCAACTGCGACAAGATCACCCCGGGAATGATGATGGCGTCGCTGCGCCTCAATATTCCAACCATCTTTGTATCGGGTGGCCCAATGGAAGCGGGCAAAACCAAGCTTTCTGATCAATTGATCAAGCTGGACTTGGTTGATGCCATGATTCAAGGCGCCGATCCAAAGGTGTCCGATGCGCAAAGTGAGCAAATTGAACGCTCTGCTTGCCCAACCTGTGGTTCTTGCTCGGGCATGTTTACCGCCAACTCCATGAACTGTCTAACGGAAGCTTTGGGTCTATCGCAACCAGGCAACGGCTCAATGCTGGCAACTCATGCCGATCGTGAGCAACTGTTCCTCAATGCAGGTCGTCGCATCGTTGAGCTCACCAAACGCTACTATGAACAAGATGATATCAGCGCCACACCACGCGGTATCGCCACCAAGCAAGCGTTTGAAAACGCCATGACCTTGGATATCGCCATGGGCGGCTCAACCAACACTGTACTTCACTTGTTGGCCGCAGCTCAGGAAGGGGACGTGGATTTCACCATGGCAGACATCGATCGCTTATCTCGCCAAGTGCCACATCTATGTAAAGTGGCGCCATCAACGCAAAAATATCATATGGAAGATGTGCACCGCGCTGGTGGTGTGATTGGTATTTTGGCGGAGCTTGATCGCGCAGGCTTACTGCATACGGACACTCAAACAGTGCTTGGTTTGTCGATGCGCGATGTGCTGGCGCAATACGACATCATCAGCAACCCAAGCGATGATAACCTCAGCTTCTATCGCGCGGGTCCTGCGGGTATTCGCACCACCAAGGCGTTCTCACAAGATTGTCGTTGGGATAGCGTGGATAACGATCGCCAAGCAGGCTGTATTCGTGAAAAAGCGCACGCCTATAGCCAAGATGGCGGCCTTGCGGTGCTATTTGGTAATTTGGCGCAAGATGGCTGTATCGTAAAAACCGCAGGCGTGGCGCAAGAAAACCTCGTCTTTGCTGGTCCTGCCCACGTCTTTGAAAGCCAAGAAGATGCCGTGACCGGTATTTTGGATGGCTCAGTCAAAGCGGGTGATGTGGTGGTGATTCGCTACGAAGGTCCAAAAGGCGGCCCGGGTATGCAAGAGATGTTGTATCCAACCACCTATCTCAAATCTATGGGATTGGGTACTAAATGCGCATTGATCACCGACGGTCGCTTCTCGGGCGGTACCAGTGGCTTATCCATTGGTCACGTCTCTCCAGAAGCGGCCAATGGCGGTTTAATCGCATTGGTTGAGCAAGGCGATCGCATCGAGATTGATATTCCAAATCGTCGCATGGCTCTGATGGTCAGTGATGCAGAGCTAGAAACACGCCGCGCCAAACAAGCGCAGCTAGGTTACAAGCCGGCATCACGTCAGCGCCAAGTTTCTTTTGCGCTCAAAGCTTATGCCAGCATGGCCACGAGCGCAGACAAAGGCGCGGTTCGTAACAAAGCGCTATTGGAGGATTGATATGAATGTGCTCACCCCACTGGTGCCAGTCCCTTCGGTCAAACCCAGTGGTGCAGACTACCTGCGCGAGGTGCTTAAAGCGCCAGTTTATGAGGTGGCGGAAGTCACCCCATTACAAGCACTGAAGAAATTGTCGCGTCGCTGCAACAATCAGCTGTTTATTAAGCGAGAAGATCTGCAGCCGGTGCACTCTTTCAAACTTCGCGGTGCCTACAACATGATGGCGCAGCTCAATGAAGTGCAAAAGCAAGCTGGGGCGATTGCCGCTTCAGCAGGCAACCACGCTCAAGGCATTGCGTTATCAGGTAGCAAATTGGGCGTCAAAACCACCATCGTCATGCCACGTACCACGCCAGATATCAAAGTCTCTGCGGTACGCGATCTTGGTGGTCATGTGGTGCTTCATGGCGCCAATTTCGATGAAGCCAAAGCGCAGGCACAAAGTCTTGCTGACCAGTATGGCTATACCATGATCCCGCCCTTTGATCACCCTAAGGTAATCGCCGGACAGGGCACCATGGGCATGGAACTATTGCAGCAAAACAGCCACCTCGATTATATCTTTTTACCCGTTGGCGGCGGTGGTTTAGCCGCTGGCGTTGCCACCCTGATCAAACAACTGATGCCTGAAATCAAAATCATTGGTGTTGAAGCAGAAGACTCCGCTTGTCTCAAAGCGGCGCTGGATGCTGGCGAACCTGTGGTACTGGATCAGGTGGGGATGTTTGCTGATGGTGTAGCGGTAAAACGTATTGGTGAAGAGACCTTCCGTCTGTGTCAGCAATATTTAGATGATGTGATTACCGTGACCAGCGACGAAATCTGTGCGGCTGTAAAAGATATTTTTGAAGATATTCGCGCCATTGCTGAGCCTTCAGGGGCGCTGTCTTTGGCGGGTGCGAAAAAGTATCTCGAACAGCATCAACTGGCTGATCAAAACGTTGCGTCAATTTTGTCGGGGGCGAATCTCAACTTCCACGGCCTACGTTATGTCTCTGAGCGCTGTGAGCTCGGTGAAAAACGTGAAGGGCTGCTGGCCGTGACCATTCCAGAACAGCAGGGGGCATTTTTAAACTTCTGCGAGATTCTTGGTGGTCGTGCAGTCACTGAGTTTAACTACCGTTATGGCGATAGCAATCTGGCCAATATCTTTGTCGGGGTCCGCTTACTTCAGGGACAAACTGAGCTAGATAGCATCATTCAAGATCTTCGTCAGGGTGGTTATCCAGTGATCGATCTCAGTGATGATGAGATGGCTAAGCTACATGTGCGCTATATGATTGGTGGCAAACCCAAACAGCCACTACAAGAGCGACTCTATAGCTTTGAGTTTCCAGAATATCCGGGAGCGCTGGTGCGTTTTCTCAATACGCTGGGAACGCATTGGAATATCAGCTTGTTCAACTATCGTAACCATGGTGCCGACTATGGGCGCGTACTTTGCGGTTTTGAACTTGATGATAAGGATCTATTGGCTTTTTCCAGCCATCTGCGTGAATTGGGTTATCCCTACAAAGATGAAACGGAAAATCCAGCCTATCGATTCTTCCTCGCTCAGCGATAATCGACGGAAAAGACACAAAAAAGCCAGCAAGTTGCTGGCTTTTTATTGCGAATCTTTGCTTTCCAAGTCTTTCGTGGCAATCGTCGATCAAATACCAATGGCTACTTATTGGCATCAATAAAGCTGCTGAGTAAGCGAATGTTTTGCTCAAGCAATGTTTGACGAAGGTTCTCAGGTACCTGTGTACTCAAGCTGAGCAAGGTATTCAGAGCATCCTGATTATCGGTGATAAACGCATGCGGAGAATCATCGCCATAGACAAACCAAGTCAATGGACGATCGGTTAAGTTTGCAATGGTGAGCAAGGTTGAAATGCGTGGCTCAGTCTTACCTGATTCAAGATCAAGATAAGTTTGACGCGCAACTTCAAGCTGCTTGGCCATATGTACTTGAGTGATTCCTTTCCACTCTCTCGCCTCACGAATCCTTGAGGCCAGCTGTGTTTTTGGATCTGTCATGGCTATGTCATTCACCGAATTAATTAAGTTATAAAGCCTATTTTTCAAGACAGCTGAATGTTAAAAGCAGGCCTACAGCGACAGTTTCAACATCTCCGCGATCATCGCTTAAACGTTGTTTTTTTCCGACACGCAATTATGCCTATAGCGTATGCATCTGCGAGTGCGTAGAAACCAATCTGTGATGCATAATCATGTATGCCTAGGCAGGTGTGCAGGAGCTTTTTTGTTTGTCCAACTTGATTTACACAGTGAAATTTCGATTTTAATTTCACCAATCCTTGGGAAATTCTGTGTTCTCAGGCACAAGGTCAGCTTTTTCTGACAACCGTCTTGCACAAAAAGATAACAGAGATCACAAAAACAATGTAACAAATGTATGTTTCATTATTGAGAATACACTCAATAATATTCACCACGCAGTGAAACACAATTGGCTAACATAATGAAATAATTATTTGATATGACTTGTAACAACAAAACTAAAGAGAGAACTCGATCATAACGAGACATCGCAATATCGCTGTATTTCACAGCCAATTCGCGATGAAAGAAGCAGACACGGCGTATATAAAAGGCAAGGCACCCCATAATATGAGCACCTTGCCAGCAATGAATAACAATCCTTACTCAACCGTCACTGATTTTGCTAGGTTTCTTGGCTGATCCACATCGGTTCCCTTAATCAAGGCAACATCATAGGCCAGTAGCTGCATAGGAAGGGTGTAAACTAGCGGTGCGAGCATGGCGTCACAATCAGGTAGGGTTACCACCGTCATCCCTTCATCTGATACAAATCCAGCACTTTCATTGGCAAATACATAGAGCTGACCGCCACGCGCACGTACCTCTTCAATATTGGATTTAAGCTTTTCCAATAGCTCATTATTCGGCGCGATCACAATCACCGGCATATCACTATCAACCAACGCCAGCGGCCCATGTTTGAGCTCACCAGCGGCATAAGCTTCAGCATGAATATAAGAGATCTCTTTGAGCTTAAGCGCGGCTTCTACCGCAATGGGATAAAACTCACCGCGGCCCAAGAACAGGGCATGATGTTTATCTGCAAAATCAGGTGCCAATGCGGTGATTTGTGGCGCAATCGCAAGCACTTGTTTCAACAATTCCGGTAAACGGTGTAGCTGCTCAACCAATTGCTGTTCTTGCGCTGGTGATAAACGCGCTTTATCACGCGCCACCAAGGTTACTAATAGCAACAGCAGGGCAAGCTGAGTGGTAAAGGCTTTGGTTGATGCCACACCAATCTCTGCGCCAGCACGCGTCATCAAATGCATATCTGACTCACGCACTAAGGACGAGCCAGGAACATTGCAAATTGACAGTGCAGCCATATAGCCCTTGGCTTTGGCTAATCGCAGCGCCGCTAAGGTATCGGCAGTTTCGCCAGACTGAGAAAGAGTGATCAACAAGCTATTAGGACGCACCACAAAATCACGATAGCGAAACTCTGAAGCGATCTCCACATCACAGCTCACACCCGCAATGCTTTCAAACCAATAGCGCGCCACCAAACCTGCGTTATAGGAAGTACCGCAAGCGATGATCTGAATATGCTCAGCGGCCAATAGCGCTTTTTTCGCATCAGGAGAGAGCGTATCCAAACCAATGTGGTTGGCATCTAATCGACCTGCGAGCGTATTCGCTACGGCTTCTGGTTGCTCATGGATCTCTTTTTCCATGTAGTGGCGAAATCCACCTTTATCAGCGCTATCAGTTTGACCGCTAGCTTCCACCTCATCACGCGTAATTACCGCGCCTTGCTGATCATAAATGGTGATATCTCGGCGATTGATAGTGGCAATATCACCCTCTTCAAGATAGATAAAGCGACGTGTGACCGGCAGCAAAGCCAGCTGATCAGAGGCAACAAAGTTTTCACCCAGACCTAAGCCAATAACAATCGGACTGCCGGAGCGAGCCACGACAATTTCATCAGGATTTTTAGCATCAAGCACCACCATGCCATAGGCACCTTGCAAACGCGCCACAGCCTGCTGAACGGCTTGTGTTAAAGAGTCACTTTGTGGGTGCAGATCGGCAATTAAGTGGGCAATCACTTCCGTGTCGGTTTGTGACACAAAGTGGTAGCCCTTAGCTTGTAGCTCTTCGCGCAATTGCTCATGATTCTCGATAATCCCGTTATGTACCACAGCAATATGACTTGAGTGATGTGGGTGAGCGTTCGCTTCGGAAGGTTCACCATGTGTGGCCCAGCGGGTATGGGCAATCCCAGTACCGCCGTGAAGTGGGGCTGCCGCCAAAGCACTTGCTAACATTTCAACTTTGCCGACTTGGCGATGTCGACACATTTCACCAGCTCGCTCAACCACGGTGATTCCAGCTGAGTCATAACCGCGATATTCCAGTCGACGGAGTCCTTCAATTAAAATTTCAGCGCAATCACGCTGAGCAACGGCAGCAACAATTCCACACATAGTGACCTCTTCTATTTTATTGTGTTGACGCGATCACCACCTTTACTTGCTGCGCTTCAAGGGCGGCGACCATTTCTGGTGAAACACCATCATCAGTCACCACATGGGTAATTTGTGCCCATGACAGCTCGCAATTGGGGATCTTACGTCCAAATTTATCTGATTCCACCAGCACAATGACCTCTCGGGCGACCTCAGCCATCACCTGAGATAGCCCGGTCAGTTCATTAAAGGTCGTTGTACCACGCGCAACATCGATGCCATCAGCACCGATAAATAACTGGTCAAAGTCGTAACTCCGCAATACACGCTCAGCCACTTGGCCTTGAAAGGCTTCTGAATTGGAGTCCCAAGTACCACCTGTCATCAGTAGGGTTGGGTCACCATCCAATTCATTAATTTTAGTCGCAATATTGAGCGCATTGGTCATGATCACCAAACCTCGGTGATGATTCAGCTGTTCAATCAAGGCGGCAGTAGTCGAGCCACTATCGATCACAATTCGGTTATGATCGGCAATCAACTGCGCTGCGCGAGCGACAATTGACAACTTACGAACCGAAACTTTTTGCTCAGGCGATTCCAGAAATTCTTGTGGTAGCGCCACCGCACCACCATAGCGACGAAGCAATAAGCCACTGTTTTCTAACACAGTGAGATCTTTACGAATGGTGACCTCAGAAGTATTCAAAGCCTTGGCAAGCGCCTCCACAGCGACTTCACCTAACTGATTGACTTGCTGGACAATCCAATGTCTTCTTTGTTGTGTATTACGCTTAGACATAATGATTAACTTACGAATCGAAAGATAAAAATAGCAAACTGAAACTTAATAATCAATTGCTAACCATAAAAAAAGCCGCGACTGCGGCTTTTTTGCACGAAATAAAATTACTTTTGTTTTTCAGGACGTTGCCATGGGGATACAGATTTCGCTCGAGAGCGGGTGATCACCAAAGCTTGCGCTTCAACATTGCGGGTGAGGGTAGTGCCCGCACCAATGGTCGCACCATTGGCAATGGTCACTGGCGCAACAATTTCAGTATTCGAACCAACAAATACATCATCGCCAATCTCGGTGTGATGCTTATTGGCACCATCATAATTGCAGGTAATGGTACCCGCACCCACATTCACTCGTGCGCCCAATGTGGCATCGCCTAAATAAGTGAGATGACCGGCTTTACTGCCTTCACCCAAAGAGGCGTTTTTCATCTCAACAAAGTTGCCGACGTGGGCTTTTGCTTTCAGCTCAGAGCCAGGACGTAAACGCGCAAAAGGACCAGCCGTACATTGCTCACCTAAGGTTGCGCCATCAATGATGGTGTAAGGCGCAATCACTGAGCTATCGTCAATTTCACAATCCCGTAAAATACAACCTGCGCCGATCACCACGTTGTTGCCGAGGGTCACAGAGCCTTCAATGATCACATTGACGTCAATTTCACAGTCTTCACCAAACTGCAATTCACCACGTAGGTCAAAACGGCTTGGATCGCGCAACGTAACACCGCTGTTGAGTAGATCTTCGGCTTGTTTGTGCTGAAATGCTCGCTCCAGGCGTGCCAATTGTGAGCGGGAATTCACGCCTTCCACTTCAATGGCATTTTCCGGATGAACCGCCTCAATACCGCGGCCTTCTTGATGCGCCATGGCAATAATATCCGGCAGATAATATTCGCCCTGTGCATTTTCATTTTTCACCGAACCAAGCCAGCGACGTAAATCCACCGCTGATGCCACCAGCACCCCGGTATTTACTTCGTTAATGCGCTTTTGCTCTTCGCTGGCATCTTTGTGCTCAACCACACCAACCACAGGGCCGTGTTTACGCAAAATACGACCATAACCGGTTGGATCGTCAAGCAGCACAGTCAGTAGTGCAATACCACCAGCTGGTTGAGCATCCAATAGGTTTTCCAAGGTTTCCGCACTAATCAGCGGAACATCACCAAACAACACCATGACTTTTTCATCATCAGCGATATGTGGCATCGCTTGATTGACGGCATGCCCTGTACCAAGCTGCTCTTGCTGAAGCACCCAATTGACGGGTTCGTCTGCAAGATAAGCTTTCATTTGATCGCCACCATGGCCATAGATCAGGTGAATATGCTCAGCACCCGTTGCCACACAGGTATCAATCACGTGTTTCACCATGGCTTTACCCGCCACCTGGTGAAGGACTTTAGGCATGTTTGAATACATGCGGGTTCCCTTACCCGCAGCAAGAATAACGGCACTAAACCCCATGGGTTTTCCTTTTGTCTGTTGATGCATAATCTGAATATTGTAGCGATTGTTTCGTTTGATAAGAAATAGCTGTGCGAAATGATTGCAAAAAAAGAGAGATCTAACAAAAAGGCAGCCTAAAGGCTGCCTTTTGATTTCGCTATTTTGCTAATTATCGCGCTTTTTTAGTGAGCTCGATAACTTTAAGCTGAGCGATCGCTTTTGCAAGATCACTTGCCGCCTGAGTGAAGTCGATGTCGTCATGCTTATTGAGAATCTTCTCTTCAGCTTGACGCTTGGCTTCTTCCGCCTTGGCGCTATCCAAATCTTCACCGCGAATCGCAGTATCCGAGAGAATGGTCACCATTGAAGGTTGCACCTCAAGAACACCACCAGAAAGGTAGATAATCTCTTCCTCTCCGTGCAGTTTTACAATTCGAACCATGCCGGGCTTAATGGCGGTGAGTAGAGGTGTATGGTTACCATAGATACCCAATTCACCCTCACTACCTGTAACCTGAATCGATTGGACCATGCCAGAGAAAAGCATTTTCTCAGCGCTGACCACGTCCAGATGGTAAGGTACTGTTGCCATTTTGCCTCCTACTCAGTCTTAGAGCGACTTCGCTTTTTCCAATACGTCTTCGATGGTGCCGCAGTACAAGAATGCTTGTTCTGGAATATCATCGAACTCACCTGCAAGCAGGCCTTGGAAACTGCGAATGGTGTCTTTTAGAGACACGTATACACCTGGTTTACCGGTGAATACTTCCGCAACGTGATAAGGCTGAGTCAAGAAACGTTCAATCTTACGTGCACGCGCAACGGTCAGTTTGTCGTTTTCTGAAAGCTCATCCATACCCAGGATTGCAATGATGTCTTTCAGCTCTTTATAGCGCTGAAGAACGGATTGCACGCCACGAGCCACATCATAGTGCTCTTGACCAATCACCAATGGATCAAGCTGACGAGAGGTTGAATCCAATGGGTCGATCGCTGGATATAGACCAAGTGCCGCGATGTTACGTGACAATACGATGGTCGCATCCAAGTGAGCAAATGTGGTTGCTGGTGATGGATCCGTCAAGTCATCGGCAGGTACGTATACCGCTTGAATTGAGGTGATCGAACCGTGCTTGGTTGATGTGATACGTTCTTGCAGCACACCCATCTCTTCAGCCAATGTTGGCTGATAACCTACCGCAGAAGGCATACGACCCAATAGTGCCGATACCTCAGTCCCCGCTAGGGTATAACGGTAGATGTTATCGATGAATAGCAGTACGTCACGACCTTCGTCACGGAACTTCTCAGCCATGGTCAAGCCAGTCAACGCAACGCGTAGACGGTTGCCCGGTGGCTCGTTCATCTGACCATAAACCATCGCTACTTTTGATTCTTCAGGTTTTTCGATGTTTACAACACCCGCTTCCTGCATCTCAAAGTAGAAGTCGTTACCTTCACGTGTACGCTCACCAACACCAGCGAATACAGACAAACCTGAGTGCTGAATCGCGATGTTGTTGATCAGTTCCATCATGTTTACGGTTTTACCAACACCGGCACCACCGAATAGACCGATTTTACCACCCTTAGCGAATGGACAAATCAAGTCAATGACTTTTACGCCAGTCTCAAGCAGCTCAGTTGCGTTTGCTTGATCTTCGTAGCTCGGTGCTTCGCGGTGAATCGCATAACGCTCTTCAGTCGGAATCTCACCACACTCGTCAATTGGCTGACCCAGTACGTTCATGATACGGCCCAAAGTGGCAGTACCAACTGGAACCTCAATTGGTCGACCGGTATTTTCTACGGTCAAACCACGACGTAAACCATCAGATGTACCCATGGCGATACCACGAACAACACCACCACCCAATTGCTGCTGAACTTCAAGTACTAGCGTACCTGCTTCTTTCGCATCAACGTGTAGGGCATCGTATACCTGGGGTACAGAGTCCTGTGGGAACTCTACGTCGACTACCGCACCAATGATCTGGACGATCTTACCTGTAGCCATCGTTAATCCTCTAAACTAGTTCGTTAACCTTTGCACTAAACAGCGGCAGCACCGGATACAATCTCGGTCAGCTCTTGGGTAATCGCAGCCTGACGGGCTTTGTTATACACCAATTGCAGATCATCAATGAGACTGATCGCGTTGTCGGTTGCTGACTTCATCGCCACCATACGGGCTGCCTGTTCACAAGCGAGGTTTTCCACCACGCCTTGATACACCTGTGATTCAACATAACGAACCAATAGGGTATCGAGCAGAGCTTGTGGCTCTGGCTCATACAGGTAGTCCCAACAATGGGAGCGCTGTGCCATCTCTTCTTCATCAGACTTAGGCAAAGGTAGCAATTGATCGATCATCGGTTGCTGTACCATGGTGTTCACAAACTGGTTGTACACCAAGTACAGACGATCGAGTTCACCGTCATCGTATTTCTTCAACATCACGCCCACCGAGCCGATCAAATCGGCCAAGCTTGGGTTATCGCCCAAGCCAGAGGTTTGCGCGACGACACGACCGCCGTTAGCGTTGAAGAATGCGGTTGCTTTGGAGCCAATAACTGCCAAATCGATTTCAGCACCAGCTTCTTGCTGAGCTTGCATATCGGTGATCGCTTTTTTGAACAAGTTAATGTTCAAGCCACCACACAAACCGCGATCGGTTGAAACTACGATATAACCAATACGTTTCGCTTCGCGCTCTTCGAGATAAGGATGCTTATACTCGAGGTTGGCACTTGCGACATGACCGATCACCTTGCGCATGGTCGTTGCATAGGGACGAGAAGCTTCCATCGCGTCTTGCGTTTTACGCATCTTCGAGGCTGCCACCATCTCCATGGCTTTAGTGATTTTCTGCGTGTTTTTAACGCTTCCAATCTTGTTACGAATCTCTTTTGCGCCGGCCATCGTTACTCTCCGTTATTAGGTAGCTAAGCTACCCACAGATTTACCAAGTCTGGTTTGCTTTGAAATCTTCAAGCAGCTTAGCAAGCTGTGCGTCGATTTCGTCGCTGTAAGCGCCAGTTTGGTCAATCTCTGCAACCAAAGCAGCATGATGCGCTTTTGCATAAGAGAGTAGTGCGGCTTCAAAATCAGCTAGCTTCTCGATAGCAACATCGGTGAGGTAGCCTTTTTCAGCAGCATAGATGACCAGTGCTTGATCAAATACAGACATTGGCGCGTATTGTTTCTGCTTCATGAGCTCGGTTACTTTTTGACCGTGGCTCAATTGCTTCTTGGTCGCTTCATCAAGGTCAGAAGAGAACTGCGCAAATGCCGCCAATTCGCGGTATTGTGCAAGCGCGGTACGAATACCACCTGACAATTTCTTCATGATCTTGGTTTGCGCAGCACCACCTACACGAGAAACTGAAATACCTGGGTCAACCGCAGGACGAATACCTGAGTTAAACAGTTCAGTTTGCAAGAAAATCTGACCATCGGTGATGGAGATTACGTTGGTTGGTACGAATGCAGAAACGTCACCCGCTTGGGTTTCGATAATCGGTAGGGCAGTCAAAGAGCCAGTTTGGCCTTTCACTTCACCGTTGGTGAAACGCTCAACATAAGCTTCGTTTACACGCGCTGCACGCTCGAGAAGACGAGAGTGGAGGTAGAAAACGTCACCAGGGAATGCTTCACGGCCTGGTGGGCGGCGAAGTAGTAGTGAGATTTGACGATAAGCAACCGCTTGTTTTGATAGATCATCATAAACAATCAGTGCATCTTCACCGCGATCGCGGAAGTACTCACCCATGGTACAGCCAGAGTATGGCGCCAAGTATTGTAGTGCCGCAGCTTCTGATGCAGATGCTACAACAACAACGGTGTTTTCTAGCGCGCCGTGCTCTTCTAGCTTGCGTACTACGTTAGCAATAGTCGACGCTTTTTGGCCGATCGCAACATAGATACACTTAATGCCAGAGTTCTTCTGGTTGATAATCGCATCGATGGCCAAAGCTGTTTTACCAGTTTGACGGTCACCGATGATCAATTCACGCTGACCACGACCGATTGGAATCATTGAGTCCACTGACTTATAGCCAGTTTGAACAGGCTGGTCGACCGATTTACGATCGATTACACCTGGGGCAATCACTTCAACAGGTGCAAAACCATCATTGTCGATAGCGCCTTTACCATCGATTGGCTCACCTAGCGTGTTGACCACACGACCCAATAGGCCACGACCCACAGGTACTTCCAAAATACGGCCAGTACCGGTGACTTTCATCCCTTCTTGAAGATCAAGATAAGGACCCATAACAACCGCACCCACACTGTCACGCTCAAGGTTAAGCGCTAGTGCGAAACGGCCGCCTGGCAGTTCGATCATTTCACCTTGCATTACGTCTGCAAGGCCATGGATACGAATGATACCGTCGCTGACCGAGATAATGGTACCTTCGTTGCGAGCTTCACTCACCACATTGAATTTTTCAATGCGCTGTTTGATCAGATCGCTAATTTCCGTGGAATTTAGTTGCATGCTCTAATCCCCGCATCAAGACGCTAGCGCATCGCTCAGCTTGTCAATTTGACCTTGAACTGAGTTATCGATGACTAGATCTCCCGCTCGAATAATTAACCCAGCAATCAGGGTGCTATCTACACTGCAATTGAGTTGCACTTGACGATCGAGACGTTTGCTCAACTTGTCTTGAATTGCAGCCTGCTGCGCAGCATCCAAAGCGATCGCTGAAACGACATGCGCTTCAATCACTTTTTGTTGCTCTTGGCGAAGCGCCAAAAACTGTGCACAAATTTCAGGCAGTGCAGTCAAACGTCCATTTTCAGCCATCACTCGAATCAAGTTCTGGCCATATTCGTCAACTTGCTCACCACAAACGCTGATAAATAACTCGGCAAGACTTGCTGGTGACATGGAGCCGCTTAATGCATCTTGCATTTGCGCATCCGCTGCCACAGCGCCAGCAAAGCTGAGCATTTCTGCCCATTGATCAACACTGTTATGAGCCACTGCAAAATCAAACGCAGCCTTGGCGTATGGGCGTGCTATCGTTGTCATATCAGACATATCTAGCCCCCCTTATCACAACTGTGCAGTTACTTGGTCGAGAATATCTTTGTGCGCATTCTCATCGATACTGCGCGCAATAATTTTCTCTGCCCCCATAACTGCCAGCGTCGCCACCTGCTTGCGAAGTTCATCACGAGCTCGGTTTTGCTCAGCTTCAAGTTCCGCGCGCCCTTGAGCAAGAATTCTGTCTCGCTCAGCTAGCGCTTCATCACGGGCTTCATCGATAATCTGAGCCTTACGCTTATTGGCCTGCTCAACGATTTCAGCAGCTGCGCGTTTGGCCTCTTTCAATTGATCAGAGGCGTTTGCTTGTGCCAATTTTAAATCTTTGCCAGCGCGTTCAGACGCTGCCAAACCGTCAGCAATATTTTTCTGACGTTGCTCAATCGCTGCGTTCAATGGTGGCCATACATATTTCATGCAAAGCACCACGAAAATGACAAAAGAGATCGCTTGGCCAAGCAGAGTTGCGTTCATATCCAAAGCGCAATTCCTCTTGTTAATGGTTCAAGAAATGTACGACTTAAACAGGCTAAATTAACCTGCTACTGCAAAGATTACGTACAAGCTGATACCTACAGTGATCATCGGAATCGCATCAATAAGACCCATTACGATGAAGAACTGAGTACGAAGAAGAGGAATCAAATCAGGTTGACGTGCAGCACCTTCAAGGAACTTACCACCCAACATTGCAATACCGATGGCCGCACCAATTGATGCCAAACCCAACATAATTGCAGCAGCAATGTATAGCATTTCCATACTAAAACTCCGATTTATATACTGTTTAAATGAAACAACATTGATAACAATTAATGATCTTCAGCCGCTTGTGCG
Organism: Vibrio stylophorae; assembly: GCF_921293875.1. Classification (NCBI taxonomy): domain Bacteria; kingdom Pseudomonadati; phylum Pseudomonadota; class Gammaproteobacteria; order Vibrionales; family Vibrionaceae; genus Vibrio; species Vibrio stylophorae. The sequence continues at coordinate 4,962 of NZ_CAKLDI010000001.1, read as the reverse complement.
AGATACACAATGGTAAGAATCATAAAAATAAATGCTTGTAAGAAGATGATCAGAATGTGGAATAGCGCCCATGGCACCGAAAGGAGCCACTGATAAGCAAAAGGCAATAGACCAGCAATCAGAATAAAGATCAATTCACCAGCGTATAGGTTACCGAACAAACGAAGACCGAGTGAAACCGGCTTTGAAATCAAAGTGACCAGTTCCAAAATCAAGTTAATTGGCATAAATGCCCAGTGATTAAACGGTTGAAGCGTTAGTTCCTTGGCAAACCCTTTTATTCCTTTAATTTTGATGCTGAAGAAGATAATGAGGAAGAACACGCCCAAGGACATTGACATCGTGATGTTAACGTCAGCGGTCGGTACCACACGTAAGTATGGAATTCCCATTAACTGCGCCGCATAAGGAATAAAGTCGACTGGAATCAGATCCATTAAGTTCATCAGGAAGATCCAGACAAATACAGTCAAGGCCAACGGTGCGACGACCGCACTGCGACCATGAAAGATGTCTTTCACAGAACCATCAACAAACTCAATGATCATCTCTACGAAGCACTGCAATTTACCTGGGACACCAGGCGTTGCTTTTTTCGCAACACTGGCAAACAACCAGATAAACACAAACCCGCACAACACGCTAAAAAACATGGAGTCGAGGTTAATATTCCAGAAACCACCGTTTTCCACTAAACCCACATGTTCTAAATTCAAATGGCTTAAGTGGTGTTTGATATACTCTTGCGGTGTTCCGGGCGCTCCTGTAGCAGCCATTAGTTTTCCTAGTAACGGTTGTTAAAAGTAAATGACACTGCCCACTGCACCAGCAGTGACAAAACGTACCCAGCGTAAAAAACCAATAAATGGATTTCATAAAAAACAAAGACTAACACCAATAAAATGGCTGTTAGTCCCCATTTCACGCCGATACCTATGTATACATCCGTGGCTAACTGCGCGGCAGACGATTGGTCAGCGCGATGCACCAACATCACTAAACTCGCGACTAGATACGGGATACAGTGAGCACCGCCTCCAACTATGGCGGAATAGCCTGTGTCTGGATCATAGGCCCAAGCCCATAACCCACCTGACACTAACAATAAGATCACCTGAATCGTAAAGGTGATATAAACCAGAGTTAGCTCCCTGCGCATATCACCCCGCTCCTTTTAACCTTATTGTCACATTACCTTTGTGGTTATTTAACAAAAATAACACAATGGTAAATTCTGCTGTGAAAAACTATACAATCGAACCTTGTTTTGCAAACAAAAACGAACAAAAACAACGTGTAGGAAATCACTTAATCGTCGTTAGTATGACATTTAATTCGTCAAAGTTTTTGTAGTCGATCACAAGTTTGCCACTGTCTTCTGTTTTTCGAACCAATTTTACCTGAACGCCAACCTTTTCACTCAGCATTTTCAACTGGTAATCAACGTTTTCACCGATAGGATTTAGCGGTTTTTTCGAAGGTTCAGGGTTTAATGCTTTACGCACCAGTTTTTCCGTATCACGAACGGTCAACTGTTTCTTGGTTACAATTTGTGCCAATTCAGATTGCAGCTCACCTTCAGTAGCGAGTAGGGCACGGGCATGTCCCATATCCAACTTGCCGTGGGCAACCATCTTTTTGACATCATCATTCAAATTGTTCAAACGCAGTAAGTTCGACACGGCGGCGCGAGACTTACCAACCGCTTCTGCTGCTTGCTGATGGGTTAATGAAAACTCTTGCAGCAAACGCGCTAATGCTTGGGCTTCCTCAATGGCATTGAGGTCTTCACGCTGAATATTTTCAATCAGCGCCATCGCCACAGCGGCTCTGTCGTGTACTTGTCTAACAATACAAGGCACTTGCTGAAGCCCAGCTTGACGTGCCGCGCGCCAACGACGCTCACCAGCAATGATCTCATATTTGTCAGTGGCGATTTGGCGAACCACAAGCGGTTGGATCACCCCTTGCGCATGAATAGAATCGGTAAGTTCTTGAAGGGCATCGGGTGCCACATCTTGGCGAGGTTGATACTTGCCAGGCTGTAATCGATCAATGGCCAACTCACATAGTTGGCCATCGGCAGGTTTGCTCACGGCGCTCGTCTGTTGTGACGATTGGGCCATTGAGCTGGTAGCTAGAAGAGCGTCAAGACCTTTTCCTAGGCCTCTTTTGGCGGCGTTCATTCAATCCCCTTAAGCGCTGGTAGCAGTGGCTTGCTGCTTGAATTCATCTTCACGGCGAATCATCTCACCGGCAAGAGCTAAATAGGCCTTCGCACCACTGGAATTTTTGTCGTAATACATTGCAGGGCAGCCATGGCTTGGTGCTTCTGCGAGGCGGACGTTACGTGGGATCACAGTGCGATAGACTTTGTCGCCAAAATGCTTTTTCAGCTGATCAGAGACTTCCATCGCCAAGCGATTACGTGGGTCATACATGGTCCGCAGCAAACCTTCAATCTTCAGATCGCCATTGACGACAGCGCTGAGCTTACTGATGGTATCCACCAAGGCAGTGAGGCCCTCTAGGGCAAAATATTCGCACTGCATGGGCACCAAAACAGAATCAGCCGCAGTCATCGCATTGATCGTAAGAAGGTTTAGTGAAGGAGGACAATCGATAAAAATGAAATCGTATTTGTCACGGATCGGCGCTAAGGCATTGCGTAAGCGTGTTTCACGCGCGATCACTTCCATGAGTTTGATCTCTGCTGCCGTTACATCGCTATTGGCAGCAACAAGGTGATACTTCCCTGCTGTTTGAGAAATCACCACCTCTGCGATGGGCGCTTCCTCAACTAAAAGTTCGTAGGCTGTTGCGGGTACTTGATACTTATCAACACCACTGGCCATGGTTGCGTTACCCTGAGGATCGAGGTCGATCACCAGCACTTTACGCTTAGTCGCAGCCAATGATGCAGCCAAATTGACACAGGTGGTGGTTTTTCCAACGCCACCCTTTTGGTTGGCAACTGCAATGACTTTACCCACAACGAACCTCACTTTTCCCTATTTGGTTAACACAACCAGATGTCGCTCTCCTTCCAGTTCAGGCACTTGTAGACGGTGAATTGTCTGAACTTTTGCCCAGTCAGGTAGCTGATTGAGCTCCTCTTCTGGATATAAGCCTTTCAGCGCGAAAAACACGCCATGCTCGGCTGGTAGGTGATGACACCAATTCAACATGTCGGTTATTGAAGCAAAGGCACGGCTTAATACGCCATCAAATTTCACCTCTGGTTGATACTCTTCGACCCGACTTTGAATAGCAGTCACATTTTTGATGCCCAGCGTGTGTAAAACCTGACGTATAAAACGGATTCGTTTCCCTAAACTATCCAGAAGAACGAACTCTTTATCAGGATTCATAATCGCCAATGGCAAGCCCGGTAACCCCGGCCCTGTCCCAACATCAATGATTCGCTGGCAACCACTGAGATAAGGCGAAACCACAATACTATCAAGAATGTGCTTCACTAACATATCGGCAGGGTCACGAACTGACGTTAAATTGTAGGCTTTATTCCATTTATCCAGTTGACCGACCAGACCGAGCAGCTGCTGACGCTGCTCTAAAGTCACTTCAAGGTCAGTTTTAGCGATTAATTGGTCTAAGCGTGGCGCCAAACTCATTCAATCTCTCCTTTTTTCAGCAAACCTTGTTTTTTCAAATGAACCAACAAGATGGAGATTGCCGCTGGGGTGATCCCAGAAATGCGCGATGCAGTACCAATGGTCGCAGGCTTGGCATCTTTGAGTTTGAGGCGCACTTCGTTGGACAAACCAGAAACACCATCGTAATCAAAGGTTGATGGAATTTCAGTGTTCTCATGGCGCATGGTTTTTTCGATTTCTCTTTGTTGACGCTCGATATAACCTTGGTATTTCACTTGAATTTCCACTTGTTCAGCTGCTTCAAGATCATCAATACCCGGACCGATCCCATCGATCGCCATCAACTGATCGTAACGTAGCTCTGGGCGACACAGTAGATCTTCACCGCTGGCTTCGCGAGACATTGGCGTTTTCAACAGCGGGTTGAGCTGCTCAGATACCGCACCCGTTGGTTGTACCCAAAGACTGCGTAGACGCTGCTGCTCTTGCGCCATATTTTCCAATTTTTCATTGAAACGCTGCCAACGCGTGTCATCAACCAAGCCCAGTTCACGACCCGCTTCGGTCAAACGTAGATCAGCGTTGTCTTCACGTAGTAACAGACGGTATTCAGCACGAGAGGTAAACATGCGGTACGGTTCTTTGGTACCAATGGTCGCCAAGTCATCAATCATCACGCCCATATAGGCTTGATCACGACGTGGGCTCCAGCCCTCTTTGCCTTGCGCTAAGCGCGCTGCGTTCAAACCAGCTATCAAACCTTGCGCCGCCGCTTCTTCGTAGCCAGTGGTGCCGTTGATTTGACCAGCAAAGAATAGACCTTCAATGCACTTGGTTTCTAAGGTTGGTTTGAGATCGCGCGGATCAAAGAAATCATACTCAATGGCGTAACCTGGACGAATGATCTCAGCATTCGCAAAACCTTCCATTGAGCGCACAATTTGCACCTGTACATCAAATGGCAAGCTGGTGGAGATACCATTTGGATAGAGTTCGTTGGTGGTCAAACCTTCTGGTTCAATAAAGATTTGGTGCGAGTTGCGATCAGCAAAACGCATCACTTTATCTTCAATGGATGGGCAGTAACGTGGGCCAATGCCCTCAATCACACCGGCATACATTGGGCTGCGATCCAAGTTATTACGAATCACATCATGGGTTTGCTCATTGGTATGGGTGATATAACAAGAGATTTGGCGCGGATGCATTTCGCGCTTACCCATAAATGAGAAAACAGGGCATGGATCATCACCCGGCTGTGCTTGCAGCTGAGAAAAATCGACAGTGCGCGCGTCAATACGTGGTGGGGTCCCCGTTTTTAGGCGATCCACACGCAGTGGCATAT